>DASYXT010000098.1:0-82780 GCA_035934555.1 Verrucomicrobiia bacterium
GCACGTGCTGCAAGCTCGGCTGAAAAAAGGGGGTGCCTGGCTGACCACCAATGCGGAAATTCTCGCCAATCTCCGCGTCCTACGGGCAAACCGCCAATGGCTGAGCCTATGGAATTGATGCACCCACTTTTAACCATGCCCTAAGTCCCCGTGCCTTAAAATAACCATTGCCTCTGGCCCGCCCTCTGCTACTTTCTGGCGCCCTCCAAACCGGGCGCGTTTACGCGAACGGTTTGAGGATTAAAACGGCCTTAAATGACCTGCGCCGGTGTGCGCAGGCGGCCACAACAACATATTATTCAATCCCGTGTTCCGCGGGATGGTCCGTCCCGATGGCGGGCTTTCAACCAAAGGAAACCTTGTGATTAGTATTGGCGTAAAAGAATTGTTGGATGCCGGGGTTCATTTCGGCCACCAGACCCGGCGGTGGAACCCCAAGATGAAGCCGTTCATTTTTGATGCGCGCAACGGCATTCACATCATCGATCTCAGCAAAACACTCAACCAGTTGGACGCGGCTTGCAATTTCATGGCCGACACCCTGCGCAAAGGCGGAAAGGTGCTCTTCGTCGGCACCAAGAAACAAGCCCAGCAGGCCGTCAAGGAAACCGCTCGCGAGTCCGGTCAATATTACGTCACCGAACGCTGGTTGGGCGGCACCCTGACCAACTTCGCCACGATCAAGCGCTCCATCGCGCGCCTGAAGCAAATCGAGAAAATGGAGACGGACGGCACGATCAACAATTACGTCAAGCAGGAGCAATCCGTCATCCGCCGCGAGGCCGCTCGCCTGGTCAAGTTCTTCGACGGTATCCGCACCATGGACAAAATCCCGGGCGCGATGTTCGTCGTTGATGTGAAGCGCGAGCATAATGCGGTCGCCGAAGCGCGCCGGCTCAAAATCCCGGTGGTCGCCATCGTCGATACCAACTGCGATCCTGACCTGGTGGACTTTCCCATTCCCGGCAATGACGACGCCATTCGCTCGGTTCGCATGATCCTGGCCACCATTGCCCAGGTCATCACTCAAGCCCAGGCCGAGTATGAAGCCAAGTACGGCCGGCGCAAAGCGGTCGAGGAACCGGCCTCGGCTGGGCCCGCCGCCGCGGCCGAACCGACGCCGGCGGTCGCCGAAGCCGCCGCCGCCCAGTCTCCGGTGCCCGCTGCTCCCGCAGCGTGATCTATCTCAAGCCGCCGTGCCTGTCGGGCCGGCGGCTTGCCTCAGTCCCAAAAACCTGAATTTATTCTTTGATTATGGAAATTACTGCTGCCGCGGTAGGGAAACTGCGGGAAATGACCGGCGCCGGCCTGATGGATTGCAAGAAAGCGCTCACGGAAGCCCAAGGCAACCTCGAAGCCGCTGTCGATATCCTCCGCAAGAAAGGCGCTGCCACCGCCACCAATAAAGGGGCGCGCGAAGCCCGGGAAGGGGTGATCGCCCAATACATCGCTCCGGATGGCCGCCTCGGCGTCCTCGTCGAGGTCAATTCCCAAACCGACTTCGTCGCCCGCAACGATATGTTCCGCGCCTTCGCCGAGGAAGTCGCCCGCCGCTTCGCCACCGAGTCGAACCCCGATTTCGAAGCGCAGCGAGTCGAGCTGGTGGCAAAAATCCGCGAGAACATCCAAATCCCGCGCCACGCCCGCATGCAGGTCAGCGGCAACGGCATGGTCGCCGCCTATATTCATACCGGCGGCAAAGTCGGTGTGCTGGCTGAAGTTGGCGCTGCTAAAGAGAGCACCGTGACCCGTGACGAGTTCAAGCAACTGGTCAAAGATATCACCCTGCAGATTGCCGCCGGCCATCCCCAAGCCGTCTCTCGCGCCGAAGTGCCGCCGGCCGTCGTAGCCAAGGAACGCGAGATCGCCGCTCAATCCGACCGGTTGAAGGGCAAACCCGCGCAGGCTCTGGAGAAGATCATCCAAGGCATGCTCGAGAAGTTTTACCAGACCTACTGCCTGGTGGATCAGGGCTTTGTCAAAACCCCCGACATCTCCGTGAAGGAACATATCGGCGCAGTCGGCAAACAGCTTGGCGACGAGATTACCGTCCGCCGCTTCGTCCGCTTCCAGGTTGGCGAAGCGCCCGCTGCCGCCCAGCCGTCTGTGGTGGCTTAAAACGCGGGGGAAGGCGTGTTGAAGGCCAATGCTTTATCGCTTGGCCTTCAGGGCTTCCAGGGGAATGCTCAAAAAACGAATATCGTCGAGCAGGACGTCATTGTGGGGAAGGTTGGCTGGGATGTTACCTGGATAGGCAGTGAACCGTAGCTCCAAAGTTTGACCACGAAAACTGGAAATATCCGCGCCGTAGACGACATAGCAGGGGTTGGAAGAGACCACAGACAAAGGCAAGTTCTCCCCCGCGAGTGTGACCGCGAAAGCCTGACCGGGGTCGGCGGGGTATGCGAGCAGGGCATCGAAGGTCAGGGTCGTTGCGGAGTCTGGAACCCGTTGGGTTTTCGAAATGGCCACGGGCTGAAGCTGATCCTGGCGCAGGGATAGGCTGCTCTGCAGAAGCACCATAAATTTGCCCTCAAAGGCTGCGCCCCGAAACAGCGGCGCGAAGTTTGTACACTGGTTGTCGAAAATGGAAACGCATGAGCTATCCAAAGCGGCCGCATCGTACAGAACGAAGGGAGCGAGGTTTGTATCCCACCAGACCGTCCAGCCTGGTAAGGCTGCCACTGGATCAACGGCACAGCAGAACCCGCTCGGAACCGTTACTAATGTCGCCGATTCAAATCCGAGATTCTGAAAAGAAGCAGGCTCTGCTGGGACATGCGGGCCACCTCGGACGCGATAGAAAGCCGCCTGGTGCGCGAACCAATCCGGCACGTCGAAAAAGGCAGAGTTTTCCTCGATTAGTATGTTGGTCTGCACCGGTATCCAGCCCGGGTTGGCGAAATTGGTGCTCATCTCAACAACTACGGGGTGGTGCCGTGCCCACATGGTCGTAAGATGAAAGCCGTGCCCTCCCCCGCCGGATGCTTGCAAGCCCGGATACCATGGCGCGGTGGGTGCCCCGCCGAAATTGTCTCCCCAGCCTGGAATCCCCAGCAGGTAATTAACCGTCGTGGGCGCAAACAGAAAAACATTCTCCCCCGCCGCAGGCGGAGAGCCTTCGAAATAGATGCTGGTGAGTCCAATTCCGAATGCGCCTGCGAATGCGCCGTCGCCAATGCTCGTTACACTTTCGGGAATAATGATGCTGAGGAGATTATAATCCATTCCGAACGCCCCGGCTCCGATCGTCGAAAGGTTCTCCGGCAGCGAGACACTCGCTAGGCTGTAGCAGCCCGCAAAGGCTGATTCTCCGATGGCTTTAATAGAGTCGGGCAGGATCAAGTTGGTCAGGCTGAAGCAGTTGCCGAACGCACCTGCCCCGATGCTGCGGACCGGCAAACACTCGATGTGTTCGGGGATGACCACCATTCCGCCAGGGCCAGTATAACCGGTGATGCTGATCGCCCCGTTGGTAATCACGTACTGGAACTGGGCCTGAGCAAAGAATGGCAGCACTGCCAATCCCAGTAAGGCGATCCTTGGGAGCCGCATGATTCGGGTAGGGCCTCCTTGCCGGCAGCATAACCCTTTTTGCCTCTTGCTCGGTTTCAACTCGCAAGGTTTCACAAATTAGTTCTCCATCACTTATGAACCGACTCCATTAAGATTAATACACCAGCCTACCCTAAAGTCAAGACCCTCGATTGAGGTTGGAGTGGGAGATCGTGCCCACAAGCCTGGTCGAGCCTGTAGCATGCACGCCCTCACCTAACCTTCCTTGTGGATCGGCATGGACCGCTTCCGTTTCTGCGGTTAGTGCGGCTCGAGCCGGGCTTGACTTCGGCGGCTCGCCGGGAACAATGGCCCTGCGCAAGACCCTGTGAAAACCATGACGGCGTCCAAACACCCTAAGTACGGCCGAATCCTGCTCAAACTCAGCGGCGAAGCCCTCGGCGGCCAAGCCCGGGTCGGCATTTCGCCCGAGGCCGTCCACGACATGGCCACCCAAATCCGCGAAGTTCGCGAGCTAGGTGTGCAAGTGGTCGTCGTGGTGGGCGGCGGCAACATTTACCGCGGCATTAGCGGTAGTGAGCGCGGGATCGAACGCGCCACGGGCGATTACATGGGCATGCTGGCCACCATCATCAACGCACTGGCTCTACAGGATGGGCTGGAAAAGATCGGAGTGGCGACCAGGGTTCAAAGCGCCATCAGCATGGCCCAGGTCGCGGAACCCTTTATCCGCCGCCGCGCCGTCCGCCACCTCGAAAAAGGCAGGGTGGTCATCTTCGGCGGGGGCACCGGCAACCCCTATTTTTCCACCGACACCGCCGCCGCGCTCCGTGCGAACGAAATCGGCGCGGAGGTCATTCTCAAAGCTACCAAAGTGGACGGTATCTACGATTGCGACCCGCTCACTAATGCCAAAGCCCGCCGCTATTCCCGCATCCGGTATCTGGATGCATTGCAGGGTCAGTTGAAAGTGATGGATTCCACGGCTTTCTCCCTCTGCATGGACAATAAGATGCCCATTATTGTTTTTGACTTGTTCCGCCCCCATAATCTCAAGCGCGTGATCATGGGCGAAAAGGTCGGCACGCTGGTCGAGTGAGCCACTTACGCTCCCCGCTCCCCAGCTCCGCGCCTTAGGCTCCTCCGCTGCACGAATCTTCTCATTGCTTTTTCGCTGCTAGCAAACAAGAGTACTGCACGGGTCATATGGTATTCGCATCGCGAGCGGAAGCCGGCCAACACCTGGGCCAGCGGCTCAAGGAACTTGGCATCCAGCCCGATTGGGTCCTCGGCCTGCCTCGCGGCGGCGTGGTGGTTGCGGCGGCTGTTGCGCGTGAATTGAAGGCGGCGCTCGACGTCCTCATCGTCCGCAAAATCGGCCACCCGTTACACCGCGAATTCGCCGTGGGCGCGATGGCTGAGGGCGGTGTTGTCGTGCTCGATTCGGCCGCCGCCGGCTCCAATCCGTCCGTCCAGCGCGACCTGCACCAAATCATCGCAGAAGAGACACAGCGCCTGGAGGCCTATCGTTCCCTTTTTCACCGGACCGATTTGGCTGGTTTGGCAGGCAAACACGTTTTGCTGGTGGATGATGGCCTGGCCACCGGTGCTACGACGGAAGCCGCCGTGCTGGCGGCCCGCAAACAAGGCGCCTTACGCATCATCGTCGCCGCCCCGGTCGCTTCCACCCATGCGGTCGCCAGGCTACGGCGCATTGCTGATGAGGTCGTTGCTCTTTGGGTCGATCCCAACTTTGACGCCGTTGGCCGCTATTACCAGGTCTTCGACCAAACCACCGACGAGGAAGTCCTCGGCCTGCTCAAAGCTGCCTAAGGCTTCTCCCCAGGCGCATTTCTTCACGTGCGCTTAAGGTGACTTGGATTAGAGTCTCCTCATTACGCGTGAATGCCTGCTTATGTTCGACAGATTAACAAACTGAGCGCGGATGCTGTCCGGGCTCACAACCAATGGAAAAGCTCATGAACTTACAAAGCTCTACTGATAAATGGTCGCTTCCTTCCCGACGCGGCTTTTTCCGCCAGGCTGGTCTGGCGGCGGCGTTTTTCACCGTTCCCGGCCTGTTTGCGGAGCAGCTCACTCGCACCACGCCGTCGGTCGAGGAAGGCCCATTCTACCCGCCGCAACTGCCGCTCGATACCGACAACGACCTGCTGGTTGTGAACGATTCGCTCACCCCGGCCGTCGGGCAGGTGACGCATATCGGTGGACGTTTGCTGGACCAACGAGGCGACCCGATCCGCAATGCCACCATCGAGCTGTGGGAAGCGGATAATTCAGGCGTCTATCTGGCCGATCGCGGGCACCAGGACAAGTTCGACACGCATTTCCAGGGGTTCGGCCGCTTCCTCACCGGTTCGACCGGGGAGTATTATTTCCGCACGATCAAGCCGACGCCCTATTCCGGCCGTCCCGCACCGCACGTTCATTTCAAAGTCAAAATGAAAGGCCGCGAGCCCTGGACCACGCAGCTCTTCGTCAAAGGGCACCCAGGCAACCCGCGCGATGGTATCTGGCGCCGCATCGGTGACGACGACGCGCGCGCTGCCGTAACGATCCCCTTCGTGCCGCTGCCAGGCTCAACCGTCGGCGAATTGGCCGCCCGGTTCGATATCACACTCGGCCTGACACCTGTCCATTAACCGCGGAGCACTGGTCGAGTCTCCTCCCGTGCCCCAGATAACGAGGTCACCAACTCTTCGAAGACGGCGTTTTGCCTTCCCCCGGCGTTCGCGTCGCCTGTACCCGTAACGCGCAGCAAAAACGCTTCCGCGACCAAGCTACAAATCCAATGTCCTTGGCGGTGGCCAGCACCGTCCCGATAAGCGCATTGACCAGGGGCCACCAGCTAACCGCCCACACCGGCGGCCCAGGTCCTCGGAATGCCGTGCCCAGAATAAACGCAAACACGATCGAGCTGGCGAAAGTAATCACGAACCACGGAATCACTTGCACAAACAGAATCGTTCGTAGCGTTGCCAGGTTCGCGCTCCGCGAGGTCAGCCCCATCCAGAGCCCAAACCAAATTAGGGCAACCAGATTCGCTCCGGTTCGCAACGCAGCCGACCCGGCGGCGACCACCGCGACCAGCACCTGGTGAGGCCGGCGCCTCATTGTCGC
Organism: Verrucomicrobiia bacterium; assembly: GCA_035934555.1. Taxonomy (GTDB): domain Bacteria; phylum Verrucomicrobiota; class Verrucomicrobiia; order Limisphaerales; family UBA8199; genus DASYXT01. The sequence continues at coordinate 6,655 of DASYXT010000098.1, forward strand.
CATTGTGGCCGCCGGCACGCTCGTCCCCACGGTGACACTATAGGTTAATGTCGTGTTCGACGTGCCGCTTATGTTGGTGGTTGTGACCACGCCGGCGGGACTCGCGTTGGTCGCCGCGGCGCCAATGGCCGCCCCCGTTTGCGCCGTCATACCCAGCCAAGCCACTTGCGACAAGGTTGCGCCGGTGACTTGAACCGCCAGCAGCAGCAGCACCGGCAAACCGAACATGCGCAGCAGCGCCCGCCATTGTCCGCGCACGATTTGGCTTTCGTTTAGCGGCGAAACCAGCAGCAACTCCAGCAGCCCGCTGCGACGCGCTTCGACGAAAAACCGGCACGCCAGCGACGCGGTAGCCAAATATAACAATAGTGTGAAGAAGCCACCGATGTAGGTCCAAGTCATCCAAGCTTCGATCGGAATGTGCCTCAGCAAGCCGAACACAAAACCGCCGGTCACAATCAGCGCAATCACCCACAACCCGAGCGATTGCCAGCGTTCACGTGCAGCGAGCCACGCCATCGGGTCGCGCTCGAGCACGGTTCGCTGCCGTTCCCGGCGTCGGCGCCCGCCATATTTCAACCAGTAGGCCGTACGGGGGCTTATTCCGATGCTCCCTCGCCCCCGCTCTTGCCAGGTGTGTGGGACGGCGATGCAAGCCGCCAGCAGCATGCTCCACGCGACGACTTGGTTGATCACCAAGGCTTGCCAGTACGGAGTGCGGCCCCACGCGCTCGCCGAAGCCAGCACATATGCGGGACTGGCAAGGCTCCATACCGGCACAAACCTCGCGTGCTTTAGCCCGGCAGTGGTCGCATCCGTGATTGGCCCTCCAAACCCGAGCAATAACATGACCAGAAGGGTCGCAGCCAGTGCCTTTTGAGAATCGCGGCTGAAGGCCGAGATCAACATCCCTGCCGCAAGCGACAGAACCAGGGCGTTGACCAGTGCCAGGCAACTTTTCCCATACTGCGCACCGGTAATCCCGCCCATCAGCAGGGTGACCGCGATAATCGGCAGAACCGCCAGCAACGCGTAGAATCCGCGCAAGGAAGTCGCCATCAGCTTCCCTGCCGCGACGTCATAACCCCGCAAATCGGTCAGAAACAGCAGGCCGAGTGTGCCTTCGCGTTTCTCTTCGCTTAGCGCGTCGGACGTGAAGAACAAACCGGCGGAGAGTCCAGCCGCCAGGCAGAGCCAGCTTAGAATGCCGAACAGAACACGACCCATGGTCGTAGCGCCCCCGCCGCCCAGGCTGCCGAGGACCATGCAGCCAATACCGAGCACGACGGCGGTTATCGCACCGCCAACGCGCACCCGATACGTGCTGCGTTTGCGCGCCGCCACCCGCAACTCACGGGCGGCAATCGGCAGGAAATTCACGCCGCAGCATTACCAGCCCCGCTTGGGGTTGGCAACGCAGCCTTTATGCTCCTCCAACTTCCAGCTTGACGAGCGTTTCGGCTAGCGCTGCTTAGCGTACCGGAATGTTCCCCGCCGCCAGCCTCCTCATAAATCCCAACAACTAAGCCTTACCCGGGCTTCAAAACCACGTAAACCGTTCCTTAACAAAAATGATGTCCGACGGTTTCAGGTAGAATGCGTCCCCCCCCTGCCCTTGCAGTTCCTGTTTTAGATTCAGTTGGTGCCGCTCCTCCCGTCCGTTCTCTCGCCGAATCACGGTCACTTGCTTTAAATTCGCTTTGGCATAATCCACTCCCGCATCAATGACCGCCTCCAAGGCTGTAATCGGACGGTCGTAAGTCATACGACCCGGGCGTGCCACCGCGCCGGTGACAAATACAAAAAACGCCGAAGACTCCAACGACACGTTTACTTCCTTGGTCACGAGCTGCGGCGCATACAATTTCACCAACTCCTTCTGCAGCCCACTGACACTCAGGCCCGCGGCTTTGAACTCGCCCACCAGCGGCAGCGAGATTTTGCCATCCCGCCGAATCTGCTGGACGGTGTCGAGGTTGGCGGACCCCGGGAACGAGATCCTCACGGTATCACCCTCGCGCAGCAGCAAGTCTGGAGAGGCCGGCGGCGCCGTCATTCGCGTCAGATCGCTAAATTTCGAGGGGTCGTTGGTCTGGCAGCCCGTCAGCGTCAGAAGCATCACCAAGCCAACCAGGCTAACCAGGAACCAGTTTCGCCCAACAGAACAGTCTTTCACAGGACACATATCATCATCAATTAAACGAATGGAGCAAGCGCATTATGAGGCACCTTTAATCTCGCGCCACGCCGGAGCGCCCCAGCCAGGAACGCACGTTGGCTTGTCGGCAGCCACCGCATTGAAATACAGGTTCTGCTGAGCGGCCACTTGCAGCAAATCCGCTGAATACGGAACTCCCCTTCAGGGTATTTACGGAGCCAGCGTCTCGCGCTTAATGATCCGACCGGCCTTTGCGGTCATCGGAATATCCACGATGCGAGTTCTCCACCCGCCCGCGAGAACCAAAATCCCGCCCGGGGCGGCGCTCGACGACAATGTCGCGATGCGTCATGGCAGCCATATGCTCGCGGCCCAGGCCCTCGACCACAAACCTGCCGTGGTCAACCCGGTACCCATTCATGATCACGCTGCGGCGGAACTCAAACGCCAAACGCGCCCGAGGCAGCAGGTATCCGTGCAAATGGTGGTCCCAAAAGTGATCATACCCAACAAAGACAAACGCGTCCGGCCCTAACCCGAAGTCCACATCCACCGCCAATCGCCCGCCGTACCAAAGGCCTACCCCTCGGCGAAACACCGCGCCGGGCGGCAACGGCGCCCAACCGCAGTAACCATCAGCCTGCCGCCAGCAGACCCACGCCGGCGCCCAATCATATCCGGGCACCCACATCCACCCCAGGTTGTCCCGGTACCAACGTCCATAATGAAATGCGACGTCACCCCACGGGTAGTCCGACACCCAGCTCCAACCATCGGCGGTATAGGCCCAATAGCCACCGTCAAAATACGGCCGCCAATCCGGGTCAACCGCTTCGACGCTCGGCCGCCAGCACAACCCATAGCCGGGCACCTCCATCCATGCGCCATAGGGGGCTAATTGCGCCTGAAATGAATCCAGACCAGGGACGGTACCCAGCGTCGGCGGAGCCGAACTCGCATCGGGCGGAGGAGCAAGCTGGGGGGATGGAGCTGCGGCCGTTGCGGGCGGTGGGTTCGGGGTTGCGGTCATCGGCGCAGGCACAGTCGGTGTCGCAGAAGTACCTGAGCCCATCAATGCCGCGATTTCGGTCTGCGACACGCCCTGGTCGTGCAAGTAAATGATCTGGTCTGCCGTAAGCGGATAGGTGGCGCCGACATGTTTGATCTGAGCCTTCACAACTTCTTCATTCAGTCCGGCTTTAACCAATCGCACGACATCCTGCACTCCGGGAGGCAGGTTGGGGGACGCGGTTTGGGCGCGGCAGGCAACGGGTTGCGCGCCCAGCGCTAGCAACAAAAACCCCGCCGCGAATGTGAATACGATTCTTCTCTGCTTCATCAGATGGCTTCGACTGTTCGCCCGCTCTGGTGGATTCTCGATTGTGATTAATCAACCCCCAAGCGGGATGAATGAGTCTATTCGAAGGATGAAAATAGCCGCAAGCCCCAATCCTCATGCCGGGCCGATGACACCATCAATCCTGATTGGGCATGGAATATTCCCGTTGCGTCGCGGGAATCCTGTCAATTCGGGTTCACCGCCAGTCGTGGCAGTCCGTGGCCCGTTGACAACCCAAGTAGCTATGCTAACACTTAGCATTATGCAACTACTTCCCCGGCTCGCCGCCCTTGTGCTTATGTCAACCCTCGCTGCCTCTGCCGCTGGTCTGCGTGATATCCCCATTAAGGACATCGATGGCCACGCAACTTCGTTAAACGCTTACGCGGGCAAAGTCCTTCTCATCGTCAACGTCGCTTCGAAATGTGGCTACACGCCCCAATACAAGGGGCTCCAGGCGCTTTACGAAAAATACAAAGACCAGGGCCTGGTCGTGCTGGGCTTCCCCTGCAACCAATTCGGGCACCAGGAACCCGGCTCCGACGAACAGATCAAACAGTTCTGCTCCCAGACCTACAACGTCACCTTTCCGATGTTCGACAAAATCGACGTCAACGGCGCAAACCGCCACCCGCTTTATGTCGCCCTCGCCGGCAAGGACTCCCCTTACCCCGGCAACATTACCTGGAACTTCAATAAATTCCTGATCGGCCGCGACGGCAAGATCCTCAAACGCTTTGATTCCCGCATCACGCCGCAATCGCCCGAATTGACCCAAGCCGTTGAAGCCGCATTGGCTGAGAAAAGCGGGACGTAAACCTGAAGGTTCGTTCCAGCCGCGAGAAGGCACCAAACGCGCAGGAGCTTGGCGAATGGCGCTCCGGCCACAATGAACGATACTCCTCCATGTGTGCCGGAAGGCGAGTTGCGACCTGGGTGTGTCGCGCCATAGAGTTCGGCCTCCACTCACTCCCTCCATAACCCTCTGCGTCTATAGCCAATCTCTGTTGCGTGGGTCGCCAAAATGAGAATCAGCTTCCTCATTGAGCCTGTCCTGTCAGAACGCGTTCTCGTTACTTTCTTGAAATCCTGTTCCTCTTGTTAATTCTCCCAATTATCGGAGCCGGGTGGCGAGATTTTGCCAGGGAACGGGAAAATGCCCTGTGTGCCTCCAAAAGCACACCTTTGTGGGTTGAGTACCAATTGAATGTGGAAAGGTGTGGTTGTAGGTTTTGACATGCCTTTTGCAACCACCCCGGGAATTGTGACGCTTGGTCGCTTCCATAACGCTGTCGAACCCGAGACTTTATCATGAAACACGTTTATACCACCTTCGCGTGTTCCCTCCTAATTCAGCTCACGCTCGCGTTGACTAACGCCGCGGCCGCCCGCGCAAATGTGGTTGCGTGGGGTCAGAATGTCGGCGGCCAATCGGCCATGCTGCCGCGCCTCACCAATGTCGTCGCGATTGCACCCGGCCTTGCGCTGAAGAGCGACGGGTCACTCCTGGCCTGGGGTAACAATTACTACGGGCAAACCAATATCCCTCCCGGATTGACCAACATTGCCGCTATTTCCGCCGCGACCGATTTTAACGTGGTGCTCACCAGCAACGGCACCGTTGTCGCCTGGGGCGATAACCTCACCGCCGAAACCAACGTTCCCCCAGGGCTGACTAACGTGCGGGCCATCTCTGCCGCCGATTTTCTTATCCTTGCCCTCAAGGGTGACGGAACCGTCGTGGCGTGGGGAAGCGACAACGGCTGGGGAGAACTCGATGTACCGGCCACGCTGAACAACGTCATCGCCGTCTGCTCGGGTGGGGACCACGCCTTCGCCTTGAGAAGCAACGGCACCATTGTCGGCTGGGGCGCCAATTATGCCGGGCAGCTCGACCTGCCCTCCGGGCTGGCCAATGTCGTTGCTATTGCCGATTGCCTCGCGCTCAAAGCCGATGGGACGGTGGTGGCCTGGGGCAGCGGGGAGTTCACTCCGACCAACGTTCCGCCCGGGCTGTCGAATGTTCAAGCGATTGCCGTAGGAGCTTACTCCGCTCTCGCGCTAAAGGCTGACGGCACAGTGGTCGCTTGGGGAACTGATACTTTTGGCGATACGGAAGTTCCGGTTGGCCTCACCCACGTCACTGCGATCGCCGCCGGAGGACAGTACCAAAGCCTGGCGCTGAACGATGGGACTCCGGCTATAATTACACAGCCCACCAACGTGACCGTTTACAGCGGCAGAACCGCCGTCTTTGATTTCCGTGCTGCCGGCGCCTCTCCGTTAACCTATTACTTGCAATTCAATGGCGCTGAGGTCGCCCAATCCATCGATTCGCCACCGAGCCTTGCCAATGTCCAACCCGTCAACGCCGGTGTTTATGATGTGGTAGTCAGCAACGCGTCGGGTGCGCTCACTAGTTCTAATGTCACCCTCACGGTTGTGAATTCTGGTCCCATCATCACCCGGCAGCCCGCCTCGCAGACTGTCCTGCCAGGCTGGAACGCCGGTTTGTCGCTTGGGACTTCCGGTTCCTTGCCCGCCAGTTATCAATGGCGACTGAATGGAACCGCTATCCCCGGCGCGACGGCTTCGGCTCTTGCGCTGACCAATGTGCAGTTCGCGCAAGGCGGAGTTTATTCTGTCGCCCTCACCAATGCCTTTGGTTCGGTCACTAGCACCGGCGCGGTCCTGACTGTCACACCGGGCTTTGCGCTGGAATGGCAAAGCGGCTCCCTTTTGCCGCCTGCTGGCGTGACCAACATTGTTTCACTAGCCGCAGGAGGAGCTTTTGGGCTCGCCGTTAAGGCAGATGGCACCGTCGTTGCCTGGGGAGACAATACGTACGGTCAAACCACCGTCCCTACCGTCCGCTCAAACGATGTGTATCTCCCCGCTATCACTAATGCCATTGCCGTGGCGGGAGGGTTCTATCATACCCTGGTTTTGAAAGCCGACGGCACCGTGTTGGCCTGGGGCGCCGGGACTCATAATGCCGATTACCCACCCGATTATGGTCAGTCGAGCGTTCCGGCGGGATTGAGCAACGTAGTCTCCATTGCCGCCGGTGGCTACTTTAGCCTGGCCCTGAAAACCGACGGCAGGGTGGTGGGCTGGGGCGATAGTCGTTTCGGCCAAACCACCCCCCCTCCCGATTTGAGCAACGTCGTTTCTATAGCCGCCGGGTCGTTTGCCGCTGCTGCCTTGAGAACCGACGGCACGGTGGTGGCCTGGGGAAACAATAATTCCGGCCAAACAAATCCTCCCGCGGGCCTGAGCAACGTGGTAGCGATTGCTGCCGGCGTACAATATTTTCTGGCGCTAAAGAGTGACGGCACAATTGCGGCCTGGGGCAAGACAAGCAGCACCTCGACTCCCGTCACGGTTCCGGCGGGTTTGAGGGATGTTGTGGGTATCGCTGGAAGTGGTGATGTTAGCCTGGCACTAAAGAGCGACGGCACCGTAGTTGCCTGGGGCAACCTGACGACAGTCGATTGGCAGTTTGAGCCCAGTGTCCTTTGGCCCGCGGCCAGCAATGTGGTGAGTATCGCGGCCGCAGGGAACATCAGCCTGGGGCTCGTCAGTTCCCGGCCGCAAAGAATAACGCTCATCCAGCCCTCAATGGCCCAAGGAACTTTCAACGTTTCTCTGCCAACGGCCAGCGGAAGGGTTTACCAACTGCAATTTAAAGATACCCTCGACGACTCCAACTGGAGCAGCCTTCCGCTGGTGCCTGGGAATGGACAACTCCAAACTTTTGTTGACCCAACGCCTTTCGGGGCGCAGAGGTATTATCGCGTCTTGCGATGGTAAGCGGTAAGTCGCCAATGGAGTTGAGGGGATTGGCATTGGCTCGCGCTTTTTGCTCAATGCGGCATTTCCGCAAACCTGGGTTTTTGTTACGACTCTGACGGGGCTGGTGAGATTGGCGCCGGCGTGACAAAGGAGATCTTGCGCAATTCAGCCGGTGCGAATACGCTTATTGCGTATGAGTCATACAATAACAATTCGTCTTAATAAGGAGCTGGCGACGTGGTTGGAACAGGCCGCCGCCAGCACGGGGATCTCTCAAGGTCAGTTGGTTCGCGACCAACTGGAAAAGGCCAAGTCCGCCGCCTCTGCGCAGTCGTTCCTGCGGCTCGCTGGGGCACTGCGAGGTCCTAAAGATCTTTCGCGGCGCAAGGGCTACTCTGCCAAATGAAAGGCATTGCTGACACAGGCTTTCTGGTCGCCTTTATCAATCGTGGAGACAACTACCACGAATGGGCAGTGAGCTTGGCGGCTCGAGTGAACGAACCCCTGCTCACCTGCGAGTCAGTGCTGTCCGAGGCTGCCTTCCATCTCGGCAGCGTATCGCTTGTGTTGGCGCTGGTTCGCGAGGGGCTGGCGGCGGTGGCTTTCGATTGCCGCGAGCATTGGCCACAGTTGGAGCAATTGGCCGAACGCTATGCGGACCGCCAACCGGATCTGGCTGATCTTTGTCTGATCCGTATGAGCGAACTATACCCCCGGCACAGAGTGATCACGGTGGACCGGGAGGACTTCCGAATTTACCGCAAGAACAAGCGGGAGATGATTCCGTTGATTTGTCCGCCTGGGTAGGCGATGGCGCAGGCGCGTCAGAGATCCCCATTGAACCGTATCGCGCCCAGATTTAGCACTCCTGAAATCCTGTTTATCTCGGAGAGCCCACAATATCTCCTGGTAGTTCGGTAGTTTCCGTTTGTCCCGTTTGCACTTCCGGTCGTCTTCCCCCCCGCTCCCGGTCAATAAATGCTAAACCTTTGCCAAACGGTGGATAGCGACCTTGGCGCATCTCTCCAAAATCCAGCTAATGGTGGAGACCTTCGGCGGGCGTGAACTACCCTGCACCGGGCAGACGCCTTTGTTTGCTCCAGCACGGCCACAGCCCGGGGCGCCTGCAAGACCCCTCAGCCCGCCGCCAATTTGCCCGCTTGGTCGGCCGCGTTCTGCCGTAACGAAAAACTTGAAACACCCTATGCCTACTCGAATGTCTATTGGTTGGGCCGCCGGCGCTCTGGCTCTAGGCCTCGGCTTCTGCCCATCCCTTCGCGCCGCGCTCGACCCTACTCGCGACAAAATCCTTTACATGGTCGCCACCGCTCATCTCGACGACCAGTGGAACTGGACCATTCAGGACACAATCAATTCGTTCATCCCAAATACGCTGCACCAAAACTTTACGTATTTCAGCAATCCCAGTCTTACCAATTATACGTTCAGCTTCGAGGAGGCCTGGCGGTACCAGTTGATTAACGAATATTACCCCGCCGACTTCCTCACGCTCTCCAACTACATCGCCCAAGGCCGTTGGCGCTTAGCCGGGTCGGTGATGGTCGCGGGAGACGTCAATACGCCGGCGCCCGAGTCGCTCATCCGCCACACCCTCTACGCGAATAACTATTGGCGGCAGCAATTCGGCAAAGCCAGTCTGGATATTTTTCTGCCCGATTGTTTCGGCTTCGGCTACGCGCTGCCTTCCGTTGCAGCCCACTGCGGGTTAAAAGGTTTTTCGAGCCAGAAACTTTCATGGGGTTGTTGGACCAACATCCCGTTCCAGAACATCGGTCGCTGGGTTGGGCCGGACGGTTCATCTATCGTCGCAGCTCTCCAGCCGGGCAGCTATACAAGCACGATCGGCGGTAACCTCGCCAATGATTCCGGTGAACTAAACCGCCTGACGAACAATTTCCGGCAAACCGGTTTGTATTTGGATTACCGCTATTTCGGCACCGGCGATCAGGGCGGCGCGCCAGACGCTGTTTCGGTGTCCAACGTCTGCTTGAGTGTTCAAACCACGGGCGCGGTTCACGTCCTGAACACCGGGTCCGACCAGCTATTTAGCGATCTGACTCCTGCCCAGGTCTCGATGCTCCCGACGTACCAGGGAGAATTGCTCATGCAAACTCACGGGACCGGTACCTACACGGCTCATGCCGAAAATAAGAAGTACCATCGCCAGTGCGAACAGGCCGCCGCGGAAGCCGAGTGCGCATCCGTCCTTGCCGATTGGCTGCAAGGCGGCGGCACGTATCCCCAGGAACGGCTCAATAAGGTCTGGTCCCGGTTCCTTTGGCACGAGTTTCATGACGACCTCACCGGGACCAGCATTCCCAGCGCCTATTCTTTTTCCTGGAACGATTACCTGCTGGCGTTGAATGAACTGACGGCCGAGACCGCGGCGCGCATCTCCGTCGTCGGCAGCAGCCTGGACACCACGGCCGCCGGCGTGCCGCTGGTGGTCTTCAACCCATTGTCGGTTGCGCGGGAAGACCTGGTCGAGGCTACCGTCACGTTTGCGGAGGGCGTGCCTGACGCCGTGCGAGTTTTCGCTCCGAATGGCAATGAAGTCCCATCGCAAATGGGCACGCCGAGCGGCGCGAGCGTGCCCGTGACTTTCCTGGCTGATGTTCCCTCGATGGGAGCGGCGGTGTACGACGTGCGCCCGTCACCCACGCCATGCACCTTAAGCACCGGTTTGTCGGTCTCGAACGGTCAAATCGAGAGCACTCGCTATCGAGTCCTCCTCAACGCCAATGGCGACGTCACTTCCATTCTGGACAAGGTCAACAACCAGCAGTTGTTGAGCGCGCCGATTCGCTGGGAGTTTCTCTATGACCTGAGTACCAGTTGGCCTTGCTGGGAAGTCCAGTACAACAATCTCATTGCCGCGCCGGTGTCCTATTTGAGCGCGCCGGCCACCGTTCAAGTGCTGGAGAACGGCCCCGCGCGTGTGACGTTAGCCGTGCTGCGCCATAACGCGGGCTCGACGTTTGTCGAACGGATACGTCTGGGGGCCGGCAATGCCGGGGATCGCGTCGAGTGGGACGTCTCGGTCCATTGGGCAACCTTGCAGACGCTCCTGAAATTGGATTTCCCGCTCACGGTATCCAACCCGTATGCCACATTCGATCTCGGCCTGGGCACCATCCAACGGCCCAACGAAACCCCCAATCTTTACGAGGTCCCAGCCCAGCAATGGGCTGATTTAACCAGCTCGAGCGGCTCGTACGGCGTCACCCTTATGAGCGATTCGAAATATGGCTGGGATAAGCCCGCCAATAATGAGCTGCGCTTGAGCATTTTCCACACGCCGGCCGTCGGTGGCAGCTTCGTCTATGAGGCCACCAACAGCATCGGCTCACATCACATGTTGATAGGTGTCATGGGCCATCGCAACGATTGGCGGGCCAGCGGGTCAGCCTGGGTTGCGGCGCGGCTGAACCAGCCATTGCAAGCGTTTCAAACGCTGCCGCACACCGGCTCCCTGGGTAAGAGTTTCGGCTTTCTCTCCTGCAATAACTCCAATGTCATGGTCAAAGCCATCAAGAAAGCCGAGAACAGCAGCGAAATCATCGTCCGGCTTCAGGAACTAACGGGCCAACCTCAGTCAGCCCAATTGAGCCTCGCCGCACCGATTCTGACTGCGCGCCAGGTGACCGGAGCAGAAGACCCGGTGACCACTCTCAATCCCAGCGGTGGTGTGCTCACCATTTCGTTAAGTGCATATCAGCCGATGACCCTCGCTCTGACGCTCTCGCCACCCACGACGTTGCTCCCGAAGCCGCAATGCCTCCCGCTTGCTTTGCCCTTTAACCTCGATGCCATTTCCACCGACGCAAACCGAACCGACGGCAACTTCGATAGCGGTTACACCTACCCCGCAGAGTTGATGCCCTCGAACATCGCGCGCGACGGCCTCACGTTCCAGCTTGGCCCCACCAACGACGGCGCCAACAATGCGCTCTCATGTCAGGGCCAAACGCTCGCATTGCCCGCGGGCTATAATGATCTGTACTTTCTAGCTGCGGCGGCTTCCAATGATGTCACAGCCGCCTTTACCCTCAACACCATTACCACCAATGTCACTGTCCGGTACTTCTCGGGGTTCATGGGACAATGGTACCCGCCTTTCCTCAAGAAGGATGAGGTCGGCTGGATTTGCACGCATCGTCACAACGGGGCCGGTCTCAATGAGGCCTATAACTTCTGTTACCTGTTCAAGTACCATCTCGACCTCCCACCCGGCACGAGCAGTTTGACGCTGCCCACCAGCCCCAATTTGCGCATCTTCGCGATCACCTTAGTTACGAATGCTCCTGCCGATACGACAATCGCCGGCGGCACATTAGGTCAGAACCTGCTGCCTTGGGCGAACGCGGGTGCCAGTCGCATTATTAATGCAGGCCAGAACGGCACCGCCACCGTGACCTTGGACGCGAGCGGGTCGGCTGACCCGGATGGGACGATCGTATCCTATGTCTGGTCACAAAACGGCACGGTGTTTGCCTCGAGCGTCAATCCGACCGTTACGCTTCCCATCGGCACCAATAATATTCTCCTCACAGTGACTGATAACCAGGGCGGCATCGGCCAGGATATCGTCACGCTAACGGTCCTGCCACCGCTTCCAGTGACGCTGACGGCGAGCCCGACTAATGCCACCGCGGCTCCGCTCACGGTGCAGTTCAGCGCGCAAGCCAGCGGGGGCCTGTCGGGACCGCAAGACACCACTGATGATCACCAAGGGACCATCTCGGCCCAGGGCGAGAACACCCCGAACGAAGCCGCCACCAACGCCTTTGACGATAACCTTTCCTCGAAATGGCTGGATTTTGCCAATGCCTACCCCAGCACGCGATCCAGTTGGATTCAATACCAATATGCCAACGGCATCGGGCGGTTGGTCACCAATTATACCATCACCTCGGGAAACGACTCCTCGGGTTATCCCGCCCGCAATCCCGCCAATTGGCATTTGTTGGGATCGAACGACGGCGGCACAACCTGGACGACACTGGATATCGAAACCAACCAGGTTTTCACCGCCTCGCAACAAACGCTCGCCTGGAACGTGAGCAACCCGGGCACGTATAACATCTATCGCTTGCAGATTGATAGTGTCGCCAACCCGCCAGCGGCCAACTCGGTCCAACTGGACGAAATCCAACTCATCGGCCCGGCACTCTACTCGTACTGGTGGTCATTCGGAGATGGCGCCACTGCTACCACTCAGAACCCGCAACATACCTATACGGCGCCCGGCGAGTATCTCGTCATTCTCGGGGTGACCTGCGGGGCCTACAGCGGAACCAACACGGCACTCATCACCATCGGCCCGGCATTAACGGCTTCGTTGAGCGCCACTCCAGCCCTGGGCGCGACCCCTTTGACCGTGCAATTTACCGGCCAGGGTGCCGGTGGCAATGGCGCGCGCGCACCCTATGATACCACCGATGACCAGCGCGGGACCGTCACCGCTCAAGGCAACAACCCTCCCAACGAAACCTGCGTGAACGCTTTCGACGACACCACCGCCAGCAAGTGGCTCGATTTCGCCAGCGCCTTCCCCAGCACACGTTCCAGTTGGATTCAATACCAGTATGCGGCCGGGCTGAGATGCTTTGTCTCCCAATACTCCGTTTCCTCGGCCAATGATTCACCCGAGCGCGATCCGGGCAACTGGCACTTGCTTGGTTCGAACGATGGTGGCACCACCTGGACGACCCTTGATGTCCGGAGCAACCAGCTCTTCAGCAACCGCTTTGAGACACTGGCGTATTCCATTTCCAACACTAACGCTTACAACCTTTACCGCTTTCAGATCGATAGCGTCGCCAACCCGGCGCTAGCCAATTCGGTCCAACTCTCAGAACTGGCCTTCATCGGCAACCCCGCTTATAGCTATCTCTGGTCCTTCGGCGACGGCACTGTCTCGACGGCCCAGAATCCCCGGCATACTTACCTGGCCAACGGGACTTACTCCGTCACGTTGCAGGTGTATGATGGCGCGGCCACCGCCACCGCCAGTACAAGTGTGACTGCGTTGCCGCTGGTGCTTGGATTCTCCCAGGTCACCGCCGGCCAAATCGGCCTGAGCTGGCCTGAATGGGGTTCCAATTGCAGTCTGTACGTAACCACAAACCTGGCGCCGCCTATCGCCTGGTCTCTCGTCACCAACCCTCCTGCAGTCCTGAACGGAACCAACACAGTTATTCTGCCCAGCAGCGCGGGCAATCGCTTCTTCCAATTGCGCAATTGAACAGAAATGCGTGTCAAAAATGCGTTGCCGACAGCCCTGGGTCGGTGCAGGCTCCAATCGCTATGAACACGCATAACCTCAAAATCCTTCTGCTTGGGATTTCCGCCGCTCTTGCGATTCTTTCATCTGCCCATGCGCAACCCGCCGCGAATGGCGGGCCTTCGTACCATGTCTCCCAACTGTTTCATGTTAGGGGTGAAGGCCGCTGGGATTACCTCACCGTCGATTCCGAGCACAAGCTGCTGTTTGTGCCCCGCACCACGCACACGATGGTGCTCGACGCGCGCACGGGCAAGACCGTCGCCGATATTCCCGGACAGAAACGCAATCACGGCGTGGCGATCGTTCCGAGCGCCGGCCGCGGGTTCATTACCGATGGCGAAGACGGTTCCGTTACCGTGTTCGATCTCAAGAGCTACGCCGTGCTCGGCAAGGTCAAAGCGGCTGACGACGCGGACGGCGTGATTTATGACCCAGGCAGCGGCAAAGTCCTAGTTGTTTGCGGCGATGCCGGCGTAATGATCCCCATCGCACCAGGTGTTGATCCATCGAGCGGCAAGGCCGACCCGCCCGTGGACCTCGGCGGCAAACCGGAGTTCCTCGCCGCCGATGGCATGGGAAAAGCCTATATAAATCTGGTAGATAAAGATCAGGTGGCGGTCGTGGACACCAAATCGATGAAGGTGCTGAGCAAGTGGCCTACCGCTCCGGGCGGCTCGCCCGTCGGCATGGCGATGGACACTGCCCACCGCCGGCTTTTCGTCGGTTGTCGCCGGCCACAGCAGTTGGTGGTGATGGATGCGGATAGCGGCAAGGTGCTGGCGGCCCTGCCGATTGGCGCCGGGGTCGATGCTACCAAGTTCGATGGCGATGCCTTCGCCAGTTGCGGCGACGGCACGCTGACCGTTGTGCGCGAGACCTCACCGGGAACTTTTCAGGTGGTCCAGACGGTGCGAACGCCGCGAGGCGCGCGCACTATGGGGGTGGATCCGGAAACGCATACCGTGTACTTGCCCACGGCGGAGTTTGAACCGCAATCGGGAGGCTCGCGGCCCACACCCAAACCGGGCTCGTTTATGATCGTCGTCGTAAGCCCCAGTGCTGGCAGCTAGCGGCGGCGGCGTGCATTACAGTTCAGCGGGAGAACGGGTAGGCGCTGTGCCCGTTCCAGTTTTGAGACAGTGCTGGTGCTTGTTATCGATAATTCACCGGGTGCGGGTTTTCGGCATTAATGAGACGATTCTTGGCCCCGATCCTGCTCAACAAACGCTGTTGCATATGCGCGAAGATGCTCCAAGCGATCGCGGGCGGGCCGTCTCCTCAACTGCCGCTTCGAAATCGAAATTGATTTTGGTGATCGACGACAGCGTCGTTCTGCTCAAGGCCTTATCCATGAAGCTGGCCTCACGCGGTTACGAGGTGCTCACGGCCGCTAATTCCGCCTCCGCGATCAACCTGATGCACGCCAACAAACCTGACCTGGTCATTCTGGATGTGAACTTTCCCACTGACTCCTGGGATGGATTCGGTTTGATGGCCTGGTTTCGCAGAATGGATGACACCCGGAATGTGCCAATCATCGTCATCAGCGGGAGCGATTCGGATAAGTACGAAGAGCGCTGCCGGGAGGCCGGCGCTGTCGCGTTCTTCTTGAAACCGTTAGATCACGATCTTCTCCTGGCCACCCTGCGCCAAACCCTTGGCCAAGCTCCAGAGGAACAGGCCCCGGTTGCGTTACCACCTGATAAATCACCCGCCGCACTGGCATCCGAGCCTGACCGTCCAGAGTCGATCCTCCTGGTCGAAGATGACAAATGCCTGGGCGAAACTTTGGAGTTTTATCTGC
The DNA here is from genome assembly GCA_035934555.1 of Verrucomicrobiia bacterium. Lineage (GTDB taxonomy): Bacteria > Verrucomicrobiota > Verrucomicrobiia > Limisphaerales > UBA8199 > DASYXT01. The sequence continues at coordinate 22,061 of DASYXT010000098.1, forward strand.
AATCGGAGGGGTTTCGGGTCCGCCGCGTGAGTAATGGAGCCGAGGGCCTATGCGAAGTCGCCAGTAGTGATTTTCACATCATCTTGTCCGATATGGTCATGCCCAACATGAGCGGCGATCAGTTTTATCAAGCGGTCGAAAAAGTGAAACCCCACCTTTGCCGCCGGTTCATTTTCATGACCGGTCATCAGGCCGATCCGCGTTCCGACGGGTTCATTCGGCGCGTCCGCGCCTTTATGCTTTGGAAACCTTTTCCGCTTTGCGACCTGCTGACAGCCATTGGCATCGTGTGGAAGAAAGCCCGAGCCCAGACATCGCCTTCGGTGGCGTGCTCAGCGGAGTCGCGCCCTACCCTCTCAATGGCTACTCAAGCAAGCTAACCGGGCCGGCTCGCCCCGGCCTTGTTTCCGCCCGCTTCAGCTTCCGGTCCCCTTCATTGCCGGCTCCGGCTCCTGCAATTTTTTCAATTGCGGCGCTTGCTCATCCAGCCGACGCAGAATGTCCTGCATGTCTTCCTGGCTACGCGCGACATGCGGGCGTAAAAAGACCATCAGCTCAACCTGCTGGCTACTGCTGTCCTTTTTCTTAAAAGCCCAACCCAGGCCCGGGATGTCCCCCAGAATCGGCGTCTTGCGCACCGTCTTTGAAATCTGCTTCTGGATAATCCCGCCCAAGACCAGCGTCTGCCCGTTGCGCGCCGTGAGTTCCGTCCGGAAATTGCGGCTGGAAATCACCACACCCCCGAGAATAGTTTGGCCCGGAACTACCGCGGAAGATTCAGCGTGGATTTTGAGTTGCACATCCCCGCTGTTGCTGATGTGCGGCGTCACCTCCAGCACCACCCCCACACCCATGTAGGTGATGCTGGTGTTCTGCGACCCCACCGACGAAACCAAAGTGTTACCGGGTATCGGCACGTCCTGTCCGACAAACAGCTTGCCCATTTCGTTGTCGCTGATCGTGATTTGCGGGTTGCCCAGCACGGTCATGTCCGTCGTCCGGTGCAGGAACTGAATCAAATAGTCGACATTAATCGTGCTATCCAGGACGCCGGAGCGCAATTGCGTCAGCACCTGCGGCAAGGTGCTTGAGCTGGCAGGGGGCGAGTTGACTAAAGTATTGGCCCCATAACCCTTCTGGTACTCAGTATTGAAATGGGCCATGATGGAATTGTCGTAGTCGTCCGCCGTAAAAACCTGATTGCCATTGGGCGACCAGCGCACGCCGAGTTGGTCCAGGAAATCGCTCTGCACCTCGACGATACGCGCCTCAATCGAAACCTGGTCCGTCGGGGCGTCCATCTGGTCTAGAATCTTTATAATTTGCGGAAAGAAGTGGACGCTGGCCGAGACCAGGACGGAGTTGCCGCGTTCGTCGGCGACGGCGCGGACGCGGCCGACCAAATCGCTAATCTGCTGTGAACTGGTGCGGTCGTTGCCGCGATAGGTGTCCGGCTGGCCGCCCAGCCACGGATAATATCCTTGTTCCTTGGCTTCGTCTTCCAGGTTGAAACCGGTTTGCGTATAACCGGTCATTGTTTGCGGCGGCTGTTGTTGCTGATTGTTCTGTTGCTGATTCTGGGGCTGGTCCTGGCGCAGCGGCGGCGAGCCGTTCTTGGCAAAGAGAATGTTGAGCGTGTTGGCCACCGTCGCGGCCTTGGCGAACTTCAGTTTCACCTGGAAGGTGCTCTCGCCGCTTTCCGATGGCCTGTCCAATTCTCTCAGGACCTCCTCAACCACGCCCAGATTCTCCTTCGAGTTCGAGGTCACAATGATCGTGTTCGAGTAAGGTTCGCTGGTAATCCGGACTTTGCCATAGAGCCGGCCGGCCTCGCTGGAGCTGCTGCTGCTTTGGCCCGAGTCGTCGCCAAAATAATAGTCCCAATAACTGCGCGCCTGCTGCCGTTTGGTAAACAGCGCGTTGAGCACGTCTTCGACATCCGTCGCGCTGGCGTACTTAAGGTGGTAAATCTTGGGCGCCAGGCTCTCGCCGGGCACCGGCGCATCCAAATCAGTGATCATCTTGCCGATGCTTTCCATTTTGGCGGGCGGGGCCTGGACGATCACCGCGTTGCGACGCCGGTCGGCCACGATGCTCATGCGCTTGGAATTGTCCTGGCCGGGAGAGCCGCCGAAGATAAAAAACGGCATCCGCGCGCTGCTGCTGCTGCTGGAGCCCTCGCTGAGGTCCTGCAACTGCTTGGCCACGTCCTGCGCGTCAGCGTTCTTAAGTTCGAAAACCTGTGTCGCTTTCTCCTGCGCCCCCTCTATGTCCAGTGCGGCAATCATCTTCGCCAGGGAACTGAACGTGCTTTGGCTGGACAAAATAATCAGCGAATTGGAGCGGTCATCAGCGACGACATCGGCCATGTCCTCGGGCGTTTTACTGGTGAGCTTTTGGTAGAGCGGCGTGAGCTCCTTGGCCAGGTCCTGCGCGCTCATGTTCTTGAGGGCGATGACGCGAATCGCCACGTCCTCCGGTATATCCTTATCGAGCGCCTCGATCAGGTCGCCTGCCACACGCAAGTTCTCATTGAAATCGGCGATGATGAGTTGGTTGGCGCTCGGATCGACCTGGATCGTCCCTTGATCGGAGAGCGCGCCTTGCATCCTGGCCTGAAGCTGCGACGCCTGTGCGTGCTTCAGGGAAAAAATCTTCATCAACCGTTCACGGCCGCTCGGAATCTCCTTTTCCGAACCGCTGATCAATAACGGGCTCATGCGCGGCTGCTCATCCTTGGGCACAATCAGAATCGACTGACCGGACTCGACTATGCTGTAGCCTTCCAACGCGAGTGCACGATATACCAGCGCGATGGCTTCGCGCGGGCTGACCTTTTTCGGACTGGCAATGGTCAGTTGGCACTGCGCGCGCGGGCTCTTAATCACGGTCTTGCCAGTCGTTTGCGCCAACCACTGAACGATCATGTCGATGTTCGCGCCTTGGAAACTTAATTGAATCGGCTCATTCGTATCGATGAGACCGACCGGCGGCTCCGATGGAAGCCACGGTCCATTGCCCTTGGCCCCCGACTCCCCCTGCCCCGGCCCAGGAGGACTGGCCGGAGAAGGCGGCCCGCCGCTCGGCATTATTATCCGACCAGGCATGGGCATCGGCTGAGCCCGCCCAGGCCACGGCGCCCCAAGCAACAGCAGCAGCAGCAACCGGAGCACGGACATTCCTATCCACTCAGGCGCGCTCCCCGGTGCGGTCCAGCGACAACCAGAGGTTTGGCCGTGCGGCTGCGTAGGATTACTTTGCGGTGTGTTCATTGGTACTTCCTTGTGGTTTCGGTATCAGGCTCTCGCCGCCCAGACCGGAGAAAATCATCAGTTCCTGTTCCGTGCCATCTGCCTGGACCAGCACGCGGTTAGTGCCGATCCGTATCAGCTTCAAATCACCGAGGCTGTCACCCGGCTTGACCAGGCCCGTTTGACCGTTCGGAGCGCGCAAAAATGCGACATCGCCGGCAATCCCCATCAGCGCCATCGGCAGCGGGTGGACAACCTGTCCCAGAAGTTCACTCTCAATAATCCGATCGATGCGCGCCTGAAGCGGAACAGAAAGGGGTGCGGCGCTCTTTGCGCCCATTCCCGGCGGGAACCCGCCGGGCGGTCGTGCGCCAGGAGGAATACCGGGAGGAAACCCCGTTGCTGCTACATTGGTGTTCGTAGCGTTCCTGGCAGGGTGAGAGTTGGTCCCCTTCCCTTGCCCTGCTTTATTCGTGCCAGTCACAGCCGTTTCATTTGCCGCGACAATCAGTTCCGAATGATTGGCATTTGTTTGCGCTGAGCCGCTCGCGGTTTTCTCAGGCTGGTTGGTCTGGTCTCCCGATTGTGCTAAGGCGGCATTGGTCTTCCCCGTGGGCGCTTCTGCTTCCGCGATGAAGTTGGTTCCGGCAGCAGTCTTAGCGTGCTGGACCAGGGCACCATTGGTCTGCTCAAGCGCGTTGTTGGTCGTGGTCAGATTCGTGCCAGCCAGAGGCGAATTGGTGCGCAAGAGTGAAGCCGACTCCTTGTTGGTCGTATGGGCAGCCGAGTGGTTCGTGCTGGTGTGGCTCGCGGGAGGGGACTCCTCCTCGAGAACCGGAACGGCCGGAATGGTTGCGCGCGCCAGCGGGTTCGCCCGCTTAGCCATCGGCGCGAGCCGGACCACTAGCAAAACGCCCAGCAGCAGACAAACCGCTTTCAGGATTTGCAGAGGTCGTTCACTCATGCGCGGCCTCTTTCTTTTTCCATTGCTCGAAATCGAGCACGACCAGCGTCATGTTCAATTTCACCATGCCGGGCGGGTTCGGCTGTGGCGTGAGCTGGACTGAATCGATCAGCACCGGATAGCCCAAAGTTTGCAGGCGCGCCAGCAAGCCCATCGCGGCCGGCACGGGTCCAGCCGCCTCGATTTGCATCGAAGCCAATTCTTTGCCGGATGAGCGCGTCGGAGATTCCCGTACCGCGGTGATGGGGATCCCGCCCGCCATCGCAGCTTCCTGGATCGCGGCGCTGGCCTGCGCGACGACCGTCGCGCGCGCCAACTTGCCCGGGTCCAGGTGATAATCCTTCATCAGCTTGCCTACCACCAAAGTTTTGGTCTCATAGAGCCCGAGGTCGGCTTTCAGTGCCTGCGCCTGGGTCACGAGCGTCTGGTAATCGGAGCGCCTCCGTTCGAGCATGCGCCAGAGCTGAACACCGCCAAAAAGCAACAAGTACACGCCGACCCCGATGGCCCCCAGCCTGAGCGTGCGTTTTTCCTGTGGAGTAAGGGGGCGCATACGGCTAGCTCATTTCTTGGGTTCGTTTTTCGCCTTCGCGAGTTCCTCCGCGGTGGGGCCGATTGACAGCAATTCTCGAGCTTCCGCCGGTTTCCATTGCGCCGTCATTCGCACATTGACTTTCTGCTGCTGCGTGGGGACTTGCTCGTCCACGGATACCTCGGAGAAAAAGCCCGACTTGATGAGTTTGGCGCGAAACTCGCCGACCTCCTGTGAGTTCCGCATTGAACCACGCAGGGCAACCTCCCCGCGCCGGCTCATGGTGAGCGATTCCAGGCGCGCTCCAGGCGGCGCGGATTGTGCCATCAGATACAGCGCGTCGAGATACGGCGGCTGATTCTGTTTCATGAACTGCAGGAATCCTAATTCCTGATCAATGGTGGCCAACCGCCCGAGCCCCGCCTTGAGCACCGTCATTCTTCGCGCCAGGAACGGTTTCAGCAACAACGCTTCCGCATAGGGCAACGTCAGGACCAATACCAATAGAAACGCGACGGCTATCGCCCATTTGCGGAGAGCTGGGGCGGACCAGTCGAGTTTCGCTTGCTCGGTATGCGTTCTGGTCTTCAGCACCGGCGGCAGTTGCACCCCGATTTGTTCGATACATTTCTTCAGCCCTAACACCGCTGCAGTGCGGCCAGGAGCGGCAGCGACTTGTATGGGCCGACACTGGATTCCAGCGCCCAGATGCCGCGGCACTTGCAACGCCACGTTGTCCTTCGCTTCCCCGGCGCCGGTCAAATACACGATTTTCCCGCTCCACTTACCCCGCAGCGCGGACGATACCGCGTCCCATGCGCCGTCGGACGCGCTCAGCGCCTCCGCGCTCCAGGGAAAAACCCGGACTCCAGTGGGCACATCATTTTCAAAACTCACCCACTCCGATTGGGTTCGCCCCACATTCAGCATCGCGCACGAACCTGATTGTTCGGAGCAAAGCAGACCACGCGCCAGCGCCGCGACGGTAAAAACGGGCTCCAGCCCGCAATCGCCCAGAAGCTTCGCGTATTCGTCAATGACGTCTTTCTTCACCGCGACGACCAGGACCTGCTGGTGTGCGGTCGCGCTGTGCACGCCCTTCTCGTTGAGCCGGCGGCTGCCCCACGCCAGCTCATCAGGCGCGAGGGGGAATTGGCTCTCGATTTGTAGCCGCAATACCCCATCGAGCTGATCGGCCGCTGCAGGCGGCACCCCGATCCGTCTGATGGAAACGCCGTTCGCGGCAATCGCGCAATAGGCGCGCAGCCGAAATGGCCAGGTTTTCCTCGCCAGCAACTCTCGTAACGCGGCGGTGACTTGTTCTTTGCACGGACCAGTCAGCCGGCCATTGTGTTGACGCGTTAAAGGCACTTCCAAACCGTCGTCGCCACGCAGTGCATGAAGCGAGCTGACGCCAATCTCAATCAACACCGGGTGTGGACGAAACACGGCGCCGGTCATAGATCATCCTCCCGATACGACAACGTCGTGACCTCGTTGAGGCCGACATGGACAATGGCTTGAACTCGCTGGCGGACCCCGGTCGAATTCACTCTGCCCTCGCTTAAGATTCGATAAGTCTCGGAACGGGCACTGACCAGCAGAGCCACCTGCTTGAAAATATCCTCAGTCAGCCCGGGAACTTTCAGCAGCCAGGCAATGTTGGGAAAAAAGCCGCTGGATTGCCGGTAAGAAATGATCGCCTGAGCCAATTGTCGATCCAGACCCGGCAGGCACGATAGCACATCCAGACTGGCGGTATTGAGATTAATTGGCCCGCCAACCTGCTGACCTGAGACCGTGGTCACATCATCGGCAATGTCCATCAGCAATTCCGGACTGATGACGCGCGGGCCCGCAGGCTGGCCCGGCTGTCCTTGTTGCTGAGCGCGCGCGCCTTGGCGCCTCTGCGCGAGATTGGCAGCATTAAGGTCATTGCCCTGGTCTTGGCCGGCCGCGGTAACGTCGAGCAAATCCGCGATACTCTGATACTGGTGTTGGCCTCGATACGCGACAATGGCCCGGGCGATGTCGGCGCTGATTCCCGGCACGCCCTTCAATGTACTTTCATCAGCCGTCTGAATATTGACGCGCGCTTGCCCGGAAGCGCTGACATTGTTCACGGATGAATCGACGGTGAACATGCCAGCCCAACCGCCGCCGACATCGCTGGCCTGAGAAGCACTGTCTAAAGCGCCGTCGCCTGCGCTCGAGGCATTGGGCAAAAACCCATTCTGATGTTCGTCATCTCCAAACAGCATCTGGCTGGTGACGCCGCGCACCAGCAACAACTCCCGCACCGTTTCGAGTGCCCCGGCACGCGGTTGCGCCGGCGGCCGCAGTGACGCGTAGTACTCGGCTTCGCCCGCAACAGCATTAGTGGTATCAAGCGCCCCGCGCCAGCCGAGGATCGCGGTGATAATATCGGGCGTCATGCCATCGACCTGGGCGAGTTCGTTACTCGAAGCGTAATTCACATTCAACCGGCTCTCTTCATCGCTCACCCCGTAAATGATGCCGCCCCCTTCGTCCTGACGCCCGCTGCGGAACACCCGAAACGCCCCGCGGCCCAACGAAACATCGCGAAACTCGCCCGACGCGTTGAACAGCCGTCCGCTGTGGTTTTGCGCGCTGCGAGTTCGAGTGCGGGCATCCTGATAGAGCAGCGCCTTGGCGCGTTCGATTCCCGCCACCGCTAAATAACGCGCCTGTATCCGATCGCCGTAATTCTTCACCACCAGCAAGTCCATCCGCGCGGTGTGGAGCACCCCGATGACGACCACCGCCAAGAGCGCCACGCACCACAGCACGCCGATGAGCACCGAACCGCGGACCGGAGCGCGAACCGGAGCGCGGACTTTAGTCCGCAGCAATGTGCAATGGGTGGGCAAGCGCGGGAATTGTGGGAGACCTGCCATTCGAATATCGCTGCGGAGTGCAGCCCTATCCACGCAGTAGGTGCAAAAGTCGGCCGCGAGGTTTTGGACTGCGCCAGTCCTCTGGCGCTTTTGGCCGAGGCCAGTGTTTCGAAAGCGCCAGAGGGCTGGCGCAGTCCAAAACGCTGGCGCGCTGACGCACTCCAATTGCGGCTCATGGTTCCACTTCATGCATCATTGGGTTGGCGATGGCAACGAACTTGGCCCGGGCATTTCCATGCCGGATCCCTGCCCAGGTCCGTTTGCATCGGGCCGCTGTGTTAGCACCAGGCGGGCGACCGTCTGGAACACCAGTGGCGGCCTGCGCAACGGCACGTCAGGGTTGATGGGTTTGGACGCCGAATCGGAATTAAAGAGCAGCGTCAGCCGAACCGCCTCGGGCAGCATGTTCTGATCTGATTGCTGGCTCGACGGAGCCTTTTGCCGGCCCAACCGGCCCAATCCATCCGCGCTGCCCCAGCTATCGTACCAATCAAGCCCGTCGAAATACTCGAACCGCACCCCCACCAGGCCGGTGGCGATCTCCTCCTGGTTGCCTCCCGACAACGGGTTCAACGCCATCCGCGGATTTCTTCGTCGCCACAAACCGAACTGGCCGGTCTCGGGATCCTTGTCCATGTAATAGCTGATCTCGCAAAAATCACCTTCCTGCGGGTGGCGCGGGGTGTAGTTATGCGTCGCGAAGTCCAGATTGTCCGCAACCATTTGCCCGAGGGTGCGGTGCATGCCCAGCAACGCCGCATCCGGCGACAACCGGCACGCATTGCGCAGGTCGGCCGCCAATAATTCCGCCGCCACTCGCGCGTTCTGAATCGTGTCCACGCGCGGCTCGATAATCTTCTGGCTGGAAAATGCAGCGCTCAGGCAAAGGTACGCGCTAACGAGAATCAACGAAGCTAAGGCCGCACCGATCACTACTTCAATCAGCGTAAAGCCGCCGGTCAAGGCCGCGAGGTTTTGGACTGCGCCAGCCTTCTGGCGCTTTTGGCCGAGGCCAGTGTTTCGAAAGCGCCAGAGGGCTGGCGCAGTCCAAGACGCTGGCGCGCTGACACACCCCAATTGCCGTCCATGGTCCCGTTTAATGGGCAATGGCAAAAGGGCGCTCATCGTCTTCTCCTGTTGGAGTTGGAGCCGGAACGGCGGTCATGACGCTGGGTCGGCTCGTTCTGCAGCGACTCTTGCGGTGTCTCGAATAACAACGTGCGCAATTCGAAGAGAGTCTGCCCATTAGCTGCTTGCTCGATTGTCACCGTCACATCATGCAAGCCCTCGAACTCGGTGCCCTTGATGGTCTGCTTCCATTTGTACAACGAGAACTCGCTCCCAAAATCGCCGCCGGTATCCCCATCGGTGTAGTCGCCTTCGGCCCTAAGCGTCTCGATGCGCCCCTGGGCCAGCAGCGCCGCCGTCGTTTGCAGTTCGGATTCCTTGCTCGAACTCAGTGCATTGGTAATCCCCTCTGTTAACCCCGCCACGGCAATGCCCAGAATCAAAATTGCCACAATGACTTCTACAAGAGAGAACCCTGCGTTATAGGAGCGAGCTGTCATTGGCGTGCCAGTTCGCCAACCCGCACCCGCGCTGTTACCGGGTTGAGCTTTAGTGTTAAGCCAAATCCTTGCCGGTCCCGCAAGATGAGCTCGCGCTGGTCCGCCGTCCCGTCGGGATAAAAGGCGAGCGCGTTGGCAGACTGCACGTCCGCGGCGCTGTGCTTGCGCGTATCGGCGTCGGAGGAACCGGCGGCGGCCGTTGTTTCCTCGGTGTCAGGAATCTCGATTCGGATCGAAATCCGCTTATCCAACTCTCCGGTGCTGCCGGGTACATCCCGGAGCGGCTCGAACTGTTGCGGACCGGTTTCGCGGACGCGCCTTTCCACCGCATAGCGGCCTGCGCTGACATCCAGCCGAACCCGATGTTCCTGGTTGTGGCTGACGGCTTCGCTAGAGGCGAGCTCGAACGCATCGAGCAGGCTGCGGCTGGTCGAGCGCAACACCGCATCCTGGTAGCTGCCCGTCATCTCGGGCAGCATGATGGCGGTCAAAATCCCCACCAGCACGCACACGACCATCAACTCGATGAGCGTGAACCCCGGAGCGCGGACTACAGTCCGCAGCGATGTTCTAGAATCTCGCGCCCTAGGACCTTGCTGCGGACTAAAGTCCGCGCTCCACCCCTCCGCCTCGCGTGTCGCTCTTGTGCGCATCGTTACCAATTGCCGATGTCTGCTGCCTCGCCTTCGCCACCATCGACGCCGTCGGAGCCGCGTGACCAAATGTCGTAACTGGCGGCGTGATGGGTCCCGGGGTAGCGGTATTGAAACGCATTCCCCCAGGGGTCGAGGCGGATTTGCTGGATATAGGGGCCGCGCCATTTGTTGGCGCCGTCGCCGGGCGCTTCGGTCAGCACGCGCAACCCTTCCTCGGTGGTCGGATACCGGTCCATGTGGATGTAGAACCGCTCGACGGCCGACTGCAGCTCGGCGATGTTGCTTTTTGCAGCGCTGACTTTGGCGTCGTGCGTTGTGCCGATAAACTGCGGAATAATCGTCACGGCAAGTATGCCGAGGATGACCACCACGACCATCAGCTCGATGAGAGTAAATCCGGCTCCGCGCCGCGACCTTTCGTTTTTCATAGCGTGTCCTCTGAAGTGATTTCGCTGTGTTAATGAATAGCTCTGCTCATCCTGAAAATTGGCAACAGCAGCGCAATGACCATGAACCCGACGATTGCGCCCACAACCAGAATCAGCACCGGTGCCAGCAGCGAGATCAGGGTCTTGATCCGCGCCCGCATATGGCGCTCTTCAATCTCAGCTACCTTCAGCAGCATGTCGTCCAGTGTCCCGGATGCCTCGCCCACATCGATCATCTGCACCACCGTCCCCGGGAACAGCCGCAGCTTCCGCAGCGGGCCGGCAAGCGAATCGCCCCCGCGCGTCTCCTCCGCGACCTGCGCCAGTTGCGCGGCCATCGCGCGGTTCCCAATCGTTTGCTCGACAATTTTCAACGCCGGCAAAAGCGACACGCCGCTTTTAATTAACGTGCCGAGCGTGCGCGCAAAACGACTTAAGGCGGCAGTGCGGAAAATGGGGCCCAAAATGAACAGCCGCAGCCTCGCTTTATCCCACGCGGCGGCGCCCGCAGGCGAACGCACGTACCAGCGCGCACCCGCGATTCCAGCGATGACCGCGGCCAGCAACCACGGCCAGTAGGCGTGCAAAACGCCACTGACTTTCAGCAAAACCAGCGTCGGCCAGGGGAGCACCTTGAGCATCTCCTGCAACATCGTGAAGAGCCGCGGCAAGACCACCGTCAGCAGCACCGTCACCGTGATCAGTCCGAAGCTCAGGACGAACAGCGGGTAGGAAACCGCCGCGACCACTTCGCCGCGCACCTCCTCTTCGTGTTCGAGCAGATCGGCGAGGTCGGTCATCACTTTGGGCAGCACGCCGGCTTCTTCGCCGACGCGCACCATGCTGACATATAAATTGCCAAACAACCGCGGGTGCTCGTCCAATGCGGTTGAAAATGCCGCGCCTTTCCACACCGATTGCGCCACCTGCTTCAGCACCTCCCGCAACGCCGGGTTCTCCTCCTCCGCCTGCAAGCTTTCCAACGCCTGCGGGATCGCAATCCCGGCGCCCAACAGCGCGCTCATCTCACGGGTGAATGCCGTGACCTCCTTTCGGCGCACGCTTCGGCCAAACACCGCGCTCGAAACCGCCCTCGCGCCTGTGCCCTCCTCGGCCGTTTCAATTGAGACCGGGCCGTCGCCCGCGCTTCCTGCCGAATCCAGCTCCAGTTTCGACGCGAAAAGACCCCGGCCCCCCAGTAGTTGCAGCGCACTTTTGCGGTCCTGCGCCTCGATCGCGCCCTCGACGGCGGCGCCGGTGCTCTCAACTGCCTCGTAGCGGAAAACGCTCATTCGACAGAATCGCCTGAGGAGACGCGCAGGATTTCTTCCAGCGAGGTGACGCCCGCGGCCGCCTTTTTCAGCGCATCCTCGTGCATTGTCGTCATGCTCTTGCGCGCGGCGGTCTTCAGTTCCGTGTTGGAACGCCGCTGCACGATCAATTCCCGCAGCTCCTGAGTAATTGGCAACAGTTCGAAAATGCCCACGCGCCCGCGGTACCCCGTTCCACGGCATTCCTCGCAACCGCGGCCGTGATAGAAAACACCCTCGACCGCGCGGCCACTCAAGGTCGCGATTTGCTCACGAATCGCCCCGCTGGGCGTGCTTTCGGCGCGGCACGCGGCGCAAATCCGCCGGACCAACCGTTGCGCCAGCACTCCTTCGAGCGCCGACGAAATCAGAAACGCTTCCACGCCCATATCGACCAGCCGCGTCACGGCGCCGGTCGAATCGTTCGTATGCAGTGTGCTGAAGACTTGATGGCCGGTCAGCGCGGCGCGGATCGCTATCTCCGCGGTCTCAAAGTCCCGGATTTCCCCGACCATGATCACGTCCGGGTCTTGCCGCAGAATCGACCGCAGCCCATCGGCAAAGTTGAAATTGCGGCTCGGCCGCACGGGGATTTGCGCCACGCCCGGCAACTCGTACTCGACCGGATCTTCAATAGTCAGAATTTTCAGTTCCGGGGTATAAATGCTGCGCAGAACGGAATAGAGCGTGGTGGTTTTGCCGCTGCCGGTCGGGCCGGTGGCCAGGAACAGCCCGTGCGGTTTCTCGACCAACAGCGCCATCACCGCCGCTCGCTGCGGATCCAGCCCCAGCTCGTCATACGTGAGCGCCTTCGAGTTCTTCTCCAGCAACCGCATCACCAGGCTCTCACCGTAAATCGTCGGCATCGTTCCCACGCGGATATCTACCCGCATGCCGCGATGGTGGATTTGAATATGCCCATCCTGTGGGGCAAAGCGCTCGGCGATATTCATGTCGGCCATGATCTTGATGCGCGACACAAGAGCGGCGTGCAGTTGCTTCGGCGGTGGTGGTTGTTCCTGCAGCAACCCATCGATGCGGTAGCGCAATTGCAACGAATCCTCGAACGGCACAAAATGGATGTCGCTCGCCCCCTCCCCGAGCGCGGTCGAGATGATCAGGTTGACCAGGTTGACCACGGTCGGTTCGTTGGCCATCACCTCGATGTCGTGCAGGTTCTTGCCCTCGCCATTGGGGCTGCGCTCCGGCCCGAGCTCCTCGATCATCTTCTCGACGGTCACCTGGTAGGACGCAGCGATGCGCTCCTGGATTTGCTCCGCCGATGCTTGGATTTCCTCGACTTCCAAGCCGGTCAACAGCCGGATATCGTCGAGCACCTGCGCATCGGCCGGAGCCGCGCTGGCGACACGAATCACCCCATTGCTGATGCCCAGGGGTAACACGCGGTGGCGTTGGACAAAATCTGCCGGCAGCGCCCGGACAGCTTCGGTCGAGGGTTCGAGCGGTGTGGAAACGCCTTTGGCCGGCTCCTTCAGCGTGGGTCCATTTAGAGGCTCCGCGGCGGTGACCGCCGGATTTGTTCCAGCCGCCAGCCGAGTTTGTGCTTCCGTTGCCAGGCCACGCAATTCCATACAGTGCTGCGCTCCCGGTTCAGGGGAGCCAATCCAACACGACCCAATCAGAAGAGATTTACCGCACCATTAGACACCACTTGTGGCAAAACGTTGCGCGATTTTCAAGTAATTTTGGAAAAGAGGTTGGATTAGGCGGGATTCATGAGACTGGGGCCCACTTGAACTTCTTTCAATTGACGGGGTGCCCGCATAGATTGCCGCGGTGCAAGGTGCCATGCCGGAGCTGCTGCCGTTGTTGAAGCAATTCTTTGGGTTTGCTTCGTTTCGTCCGTTTCAAGAGGAGATCATTCGCGATGCGCTCGCGGGCAAAGATGTTTTTGCGTTGCTGCCGACCGGCGGGGGCAAGTCGCTGTGTTTCCAGTTACCGGCGATGGCGCGAGCGGGCCTGACCGTGGTCGTTTCGCCGCTGATCGCTTTGATGAAGGACCAGGTGGATGGGCTCCAGGCCAGCGGCGTGCCGGCGACTTTTCTCAATTCGTCATTGGCGGCCCACGAGGCGCGTGAGCGCCTGCATGCCTTGCGCCAGGGGCGCTACCGGCTGCTTTATGTCGCGCCGGAGCGGCTGATGCTTTCGGGGTTTTTATCTGAATTGCCACGGCTGCAAATCCGTCTGCTGGCGATCGACGAGGCCCATTGCATCAGCGAATGGGGTCACGATTTCAGGCCCGAGTATCGCCAATTGGCCGCCTTGCGTGAACTGCTGCCCGAAACGCCGATGATGGCCTTGACCGCCACGGCCACCGACCGCGTGCGCGCGGACATCGTTGGCCAGCTTAGGCTGCGGCAACCGCAATGTTACGTCGCCAGTTTCAATCGGCCAAACCTGACTTACCGCGTCTTTGCCAAGCTCAAGCCTTACGCGCAATTGCTCGAATTGGTGCGGCGGCGCCCGCGCGAGAGCGGCATCGTCTATTGTCAGGCCCGCAAAACTGCCGAGTCCCTGGCGCAACGGTTGAACGAAGACGGCGTGCGCGCCCGGCCATACCATGCGGGATTAACGCCCGCCGAGCGCACGGAAAACCAGGAATTGTTCCTGCGGGACGAAGCGCGGGTGATCTGTGCGACGATTGCCTTTGGCATGGGCATCAACAAACCCAATGTGCGGTTTGTGGTGCACTATGATCTGCCCAAAAACATCGAAGGCTACTACCAGGAAACCGGCCGCGCCGGCCGCGACGGGCTGCCCAGTGAATGCGTCCTGCTCTTCAGCGCCGGGGATGTGGTGAAGCAGCGCACGTTTATCCAGGAAAAGCCGCCGCACGAACAGCGGATCGCCCGCGAGCAACTCGAACAGATGGTCCATTACGCCGAGAGCGCAGTGTGCCGCCGCCGAGAATTGCTCGAGTACTTCAGCGAGAATTATCCCGGCGACAACTGCGCCGCCTGCGACAATTGCCTCAGCCCGCGCGAGACCTACGATGGCACGGTGGCGGCGCAAAAGTTTCTTTCGTGCCTTTATCGCATTCGCCAGCAGAGCGGATTTGATTTTGGGCTCAACCAGGTGGTCGAGGTGCTGTGTGGGGCCGATACCGAAGGGGTCCGCAAATGGAATCATCAGCGGGTATCGACCTACGGCATCGGTCGGGAACATACCCGGGCGGAATGGAAGGCAATTGGGCGGCAGTTGGTCCGACTGGGCCTGGTGAAGCAGACCTCGGACAAATTCAGCCTGGTGTCGCTGGCGCCCGACGGGTTGGCGTTGCTCAAGGAGCGCAGAACCGTCACGCTCACCAAGCCGGTGGTCGCTCCCGAGCCACAGGCAAATCGGGTTGGGGATATCGCCTGCGACGAGGTGCTGTTCGAGCGCCTGCGCCGGCTGCGCAAACAATTGGCCGACCAGCGCGCCGTGCCGCCTTATATTGTGTTCTCGGATGTGTCTCTGCGGCTGATGGCCCGCCAGTACCCGTCGAACGAGCAGGAATTCAAGCGGATTAACGGTGTAGGAGAGAAGAAACTGCGCGAATTCGGGGAAGTGTTCCTCTCGGAAATCGCGGCTCATTTGCGGAGCTGTTCGCGCCAAATTTTTGCCGACGATTCTTTTACGGACGAACTGTCCCCACAGACGCGGTTGGGGGAGACGGCGCGGGAAACCTTGCGCCGGTTCCTGTCCGGCGAAACCCCGGAGCAGATTGCCGCTCATCGGGGCCTGGCGGCCGGCACGATTTACGGCCACCTGGCAGACGCATTGGCCGCAGGCGAGCGGCTCGATCTGAATCGATTTTTAACTGCCACTGAACAGAAGGAGATTCGAGCAGCCTTCCAGCGCATGGGCACGGGGAGTCTTAGCTCTGTGTTCGAGGCGCTCGGGGGTCGCTATGATTACGGCCGGCTCAAGCTGGTGCGGGCGGCGCTGTAGCGCAGGTTTTGAACCTGCTGTACCGCAGGTTTGCAACCAGTAGAGCTGCGATAGAGTTCGTCCGAGGACACATGCGAAGATTCAACAGGAGCAAACAGAGGAAAAGGAGAAGCAGAATCTCTGTTCCCTCTGTTTCCTCCTGTTAGATTCCGAGAGGCCTTCGCCGGGCGGGCCTAAAAAAATCGTCGCCAGATGCAATGCTTTTCTATCGGCCCGGTCCGTTAGTTGGCGTGATGATCTCGACAGTGTTGCTTCCCAGGCGAATCACGGTTCCTTTGGGGCGGCCATCCAGCGGCCGGGTAAGTTATGCCTCGGGGAACTCGGCGAGGTTTCCCAATCTGTAGAACTCTCCTGCCCAAGGCTGGACCAAAACATCGGGGCCAGACGCGGGCTTAAGGTACGGAGTGATGTCTTCCCGTGTGACCACTACCGTACCTGTATGACCATGCTCGAATGCCCATGCTTGTTTTGCTCCGTCGAGTTGCCTGAGATTGTTGATAATGCCAGTGGTCTTGTTAGTGCCACTTCTGACAAAGTTCGGCCAGCAGACCACGCAGACCAGCGATAAACCGGCCACCAAGAGGATTATCAGACGGACCTTCACTTTCATTCTCTTAATCAACACCAGGCATGTGGCGCAGTTGCGGCCCAAGTGGGCGCCTTCCTCAGCTTCTGTCGAATTCTAGATCCGTCTTTGGCTCCTCTTGAGGTCCTAACGAATCTCAAGTCTCAGGATAACAATCCCCTGAGCTGGCACGTTATATGAAAACTCAGCAGCAACCGGGGTCAAGCGGGTCATTACGGGAATGATTTTCCGCGGCTCGTTGATGGAATTTGTGTCTTCCGGTGCGCCACTCAGCGTGAGCACACTACCTTTATCAGCGAGCCGGGCCACCCCTTTGATCTCGATCTTAAGCGGCTGCGCCGTCGCCTCCGGATTGACCAGTTTAATGAAAAGCTCGCCGGTTTTGCTATCCTTCGTCGCGGCGCCCTGGATCGTAGTATCAGCGGCGCTCACAGAAAGAATCTCATCGCCAAGGTTCCGGCTGAACATTTCAAAAGCATAATAGCTGGGCGAACCGTAAGACGAGAGGGCGTCGTAACCAAGCAGGTCCGGCCGCCATTGCCGTGCGCCGCGGTTCACGTTGACGAACAGCGGCGCATAACACTGCATCTTAATTAAATCCGAGTTGCGCTCCATGGCGGCCATAAAGACGGCATCGCCCAGCGCGGCCTTCAGCGAAGGCGTCGGCGGTTGCTGCCGGGCGGCGGCATCCCAGGGCTTAATCCGCGCGTCTTCGTGCGCAGCCCATTCACCGACAAAAATTTCTGGTCCGTTGCGGTCATAGTTCCGGGCATACTCGGGGGACATGCGCAGGAATTCATCGGCGGAGCGGTAGTAATGCTCGTCGGTCACATCGGGCTTGCGGCTATGAACGCGCGAATGCTCCGGCTGGTCGTTGCCGATGGTCGAAATCAGCTTGAGCTGCGGGTAGCGGGCCTTAATGGCGTCATAAAACTGCGCGAACCGGGCGTCATAACTGTGGGACCTGTCGAACCAATCTTCGTTGCCGATTTCGACGTAAGTCAGTTTGAACGGAGCCGGGTGGCCGTCCTGCGCGCGCCGCGCGCCCCACACCGTGTTGCGGTTGCCGGTGACGTATTCGATCTCTTCAAGCGCTTCCTGGACGTAAGGTTCCAACTCGGACCCGGGATTGACGTGCATACCGCGAAGCGAATAGCCGGCATAAACCGCCAGCACGGGCTCCGCGTCCATGTCCTCAGACCACTCGAGGAACTCCAATAGCCCCAGCCCATCGGTCGAGCGATAGCCCCACGGGCAGGGATGACCGTGGCGCCGCTCGACCGGGCCGAGGGTCTTCTTCCAATCAAAGCGCGACTCGATGGTGTCGCCTTCGACATAATTGCCGCCGGGGAAGCGCAGGAATTTCGGGTGCAGGTCCACCAGCATCTGCATGAGGTCCTTGCGCAGGCCATTGGGCCGATTGTTCCAGGTTGGAGGAAAGAGCGAGACGAACCCGAACCAAATGGTGCCGGGCCGCTCGAGCGTGAGCTGCAGGCGCGCATGAGTCGTCGGGGCCACTTTGCCGGTCTTGAGAACAAGCGCGAACCGTTTCCACTGCGGTGTGACGCCGGACACCTTGCCCGCGGCATAGACGGTGCCGCCATCGTCGCCGACAATGGAGATGTTGAGCGGACCGGTGAAGCCGGGTTCGGCCCTGGCGAACACGACCGCACGGTAACGGGTGCTGGGCTGGACGGGGATTCCCCAATAGCCCTCGTTGGCAACGCCTGCCGGGTGGGCCGGCGTGGCCTGGGTCACCTTCAACTGCAGACTCGCGGCGATGGCGTCATTGAGCGGATTAGCCGAATCGAGCGCGATGGTCGCACCGCCACTCTCGCCATTCACCACGGACCAGTGGACCGGGGTCGTTGAGTTGTCCAGGAAGGCGCGGTTGCGGACTAATTCGGCGTAGAGCCCTCCGTCATAGGAATGATTTATCTCCTCGGTCATCAACCCGTAGAGCATGGGGCTGACTTTGCCGGCGGGATGGGCGGCATCGATGGTGAACGCAGGCTCGGCAGCGAAGCTGGCGGCCAGGGAAAGCGTCAGGAAAACAAGGGTGGTCCCCCAGAGTCGCGCCACTACCGGGGTGAGAGCCAAAGTGCGAGCGGAAGGGATTTTTCGTGCACTCATTTTGGCCAGCGTTGCACGCGGAGATTGCACAGTCCACACTAATTTCAGAAGCTGCGCTGGTGCGGTTGCGATTGACAGGGTCGTTCGGCAGGAAAGGTGCCATTCCTCATTGTCTGCGTGTCTCTGCGGCCTCGGCATCTCTGCGGTCGTTTCTGTTCCGATTGAAACCCACGCTGTGCCCCCTGCGCCTCTTGCGCGTTTTCGCGGTTACCTCTGCCTGCCTATGGGTTTGCCCCGCGTTTGCGATCGGCGAACCGCCGCTCGTTCAATTCGGCCCCACCGACAGCAGTTTCGCGCTCGTCAACACCGGCTTGGCTGCCGTGGTCCAGGTGGACGAGCACGATTGGCCAGGTGTGATTCGCGCGGTCAATGATCTGCGGACCGACATCGGGAGGGTGACGGGCATCACCCCGTCATCGGGCAAGAGCGCGACGACTGCAGGCGCCTCGACCATCATCATTGGCACGTTGGGCAAGAGCCGACTAATCGAGCAACTCATTCGCGACCAGCGGCTCGACACCGCTGCCATCTCTAATCAATGGGAGGCGGCCGTGATTCAAGTCATCAAACAACCGCTGCCGGGTATTGAAAACGCGTTGGTGATCGCGGGCAGCGACAAACGCGGCACCATTTACGCCATCTATACTTTATCGGAACAGATAGGCATTTCACCGTGGTATTGGTGGGCGGATGTGCCTGTTCGACATCGGAAAGCGCTGTTCGTCACTCCCCGCAGATATGTCCAGCGCCCGCCGGTAGTGAAGTACCGTGGCATTTTCCTCAATGACGAAGCCCCTGCCCTGGCGGGTTGGGCGAGGGAAAAATTCGGCGGTTTGAACCATTCGTTTTATACCAATGTCTTCGAGCTGCTGCTGCGGCTCAAAGCCAATTATCTCTGGCCGGCGATGTGGGACAACTCGTTCGCGACCGACGACCCCCTCAACGCCCAACTGGCCGACGAATACGGTATTGTCATGGGCACATCCCATCACGAGCCGATGATGCGCGCCTGGAAGGAATGGAGCCGTGCCGGCAACGGGCCGCAGACGTGGGATTACGGGAAAAATGATGCGAAATTGCGCGCATTCTGGACGGAGGGCCTGCGGCGCACGCGCCCCTACGAAAAGATCATCACGCTCGGCATGCGCGGGGACGGCGACGAACCCATGAGCGAGACCGACAGTATCGGGCTGTTGGAGCGCATCGTGGCGGACCAGCGAAAGCTGATTGGCGAAATCATCGAGCCTGATGTTGCCCGGGTGCCGCAAAGCTGGGCGCTCTACAAAGAGGTTCAGGGGTATTACGAGCGCGGGATGCGCGTGCCCGACGATGTGACGTTGCTCTGGTGCGATGATAACTGGGGCAACCTGCGCCGCCTGCCGACGCCCGCGGAAGAACACCGCGCCGGCGGTGCCGGCATTTATTATCACTTCGATTACGTCGGCGGCCCGCGCAACTACAAATGGCTGAACACGATTCCGCTGCCGAAAATCCGGGAGCAGATGAACCTGGCGTATCGCCATGACGCGGTGCGCATCTGGATTGTGAATGTCGGCGACCTTAAGCCGATGGAAATTCCAATCGAGTTCTTCCTCACGTTCGCCAGAGACCCGGAGCGCTGGCCTCAAAACTCATTGAACGATTACCTGCGCCTTTGGGCGACGCGCGAGTTCGGGCCGGAGCACGCAACGGAGATCGCGGACTTGGTCGCGAAGTACACCAAGTATAACGGCCGCCGCAAACCGGAGTTGCTCGAGCCCGACACCTTCAGCCTGGTGAACTATGACGAAGCGGACCGGGTGCTCGCCGAATGGCAGGAACTGCGGCAGCGCGCCGAACGGATTTCGGGCCAGCTCCCTCCAGCAACGCGCGATGCTTTCTTCGAACTGGTTCTACACCCGATCACCGCTTGCGATATCGTCAACGAGCTTTATATCACAGCGGCCAAGAACCGTCTCTACGCGCGGCAAGGTCGCGCCAGTGCCAATGATTACGCCAGCAAAACGCGCGCGCTTTTCCAGGCCGATGCGCGGCTCACGGATTATTTTCATCACCAGCTTGCCGGCGGCAAATGGGATAAGATGATGTCCCAAACCCACATTGGTTATACTGGTTGGCAGGAACCGCCCGTCAATATCATGCCCGCCATTCGTGACCTCGACTTACCCTCCAAACCTGCCCTTGGTGTCGCGGTCGAGGGCTCGACGAATGCCTGGCCCGGCTCGACCGAACCGGCCGCTCTGCCGCGATTAGACATGTTCGGCACGCCGCGCCGGCACATTGACGTCTTTAACCGCGGCACCGGTGCCTTTGATTTCGGGGTGACCGCCAGCACGCCGTGGCTCTTGCTCAGCACCACGCGCGGTCACGTTGAAAAGGAACAGCGGCTCTGGGTGAGCGTCGATTGGAACCGCGCGCCGACCGGAACTGCCTCGGGGACGGTAACCATTTCCCGCCCCGAGCCCGAGCCCGTGGTGGTGCAAGTGAAGACCTTCAAACCAGCGGCGGACATTTGCGAACATCTGCACGGATTTGTTGAGGCCGACGGCTATGTCGCGATGGACGCGAGCCATTACACGGCGCGCCACGACACGGTCACAGCCCGTTGGGAGCTGCTGCCGGACGATGGTCGCACGGGTTCGGCTATGACCGTGTTGCCGGTCACGGCCCCCAGCGCGACTCCTCGGCTCGCCTCACCCAGCTTGGAATATGACATGTATCTGTTCAGCACCGGCCGGGTGGAGGTGGCGCTAGAGCTGTCGCCGTCGCTGAATTACGCACCCGACCGCGGCGTGCGCATCGCGGTTTCGATGGACGACTCGCCGCCGCAATTATTGACTGTGGTGCCGAAAGGCTACGTTGCCGGCGATGGCAACCGGGATTGGGAGCAATCGGTTAAGGACAGTATCCGCGTCGTAGAGTGCGAGCAAACCGTCGCCGCACCCGGTCAGCACAGACTCAAGGTTTGGATGGTGAACCCCGGCGTGGTCCTGCAAAGGGTAGTCGTCAACACAGGTGGGGTGCGGTCGAGTTACCTCGGTCCACCGGAGAGTAACCATCGCGGCGCCAACCGTTAACCGGGGTGCTCAAGTGTGCTTGAGCCGAATGGCCCCCGCTAACACGGCCTCAAGCTCCGGCGACACCTCCAACTCGGCCGCCCAGCGCCGAAGATAGCTTTCATCCAATTTACCGCGCTGGACCTGGACGACACCCGCGACATCGCCCAACTGGCGGTCAGAGGGCGTGACACGGTTCCAATACAGCTTATGCAGAATGACATCTTCCGCTGTTGCCAACCAGATGGTTTCGCCAAACCAGGCGTCGCGAACGCGCCGGCCGAACATTTCCCTCTCGAACGGCACTGGCCGGAGCAGCCAAAAATCCGCCTTCAGCGCGGAGGGAATATGAATGAGGTTGAACTGGTTGGGCGGGTTATAGGCTGCTCGAACCGACGCCTCGTCCAGAAAATAATCAGGGTGCGCAAACGCAGAAGTGAACGGTGAAATCTGAGCTGGCGGCAGTTGGATGACAAAAACGAGGTCGTGGGTGCTGCGAGGGATGCCCCACGCATTGCTGGCCATGGAACCGGTCAGCATGTAGGTGACGTTGACTCGGTTGAGCCGGCGCACGCAGTCCAGCAACAGCTCCTGCTCGTTCACAAGTTTCGGGCAAGTTCAAGCCGTTGTCGCAACAGCGCTTCGACTTGTTCGGGAGAGGCCGAGGGATTCTGGCGCCGGATACCAAGCCGCGCCATTTCGCACGCCAGTTCGTGGAGCCGCAAAGCAATCCCGACGCGTTCTTCCGGGGTCATCGCCCGGTAACGCTCGATTTGCTTGTCCAACGCTGCTTCCGGTGTCATCTCTGCTTCCACCGTAAGCTCTGCTCAAGCCTGCCTCAAGCCCGCAATAGTCGAGATTGCACAATCCGCACTAATTATAGAAGCTGCCCGCGGTCATGAAAACATCGCTTCGCCCGTTCGACCTTCTCACCTCCCTCATGATCATCATTCTCGCCGGTTCCACGGCTAGCTGGAGCCGCGCCGCCGATTTCCATGAGTGGGCCGAAACGCCGCCGATGGGCTGGAACAGTTGGGATTGTTTCGCGACGACCATCACCGAAGCACAGGCCAAAGCTCAGGCGGATTTCATGGCCCAACACCTCGCCCCTTACGGCTGGCAATACCTGGTGGTCGATATCCAATGGTATGAACCCGAAGCCAAGAGTTTCGAATATCGCAAAGGAGCCCGCCTTACCATGGACGAGTTTGGCCGTCTTTGGCCCGCAACGAACCGGTTTCCCTCGTCGGCTGGTGGTGTGGGTTTCGCCGCGTTGAGCGATTATGTCCATCGCAAGGGCCTCAAGTTCGGGGTTCACTTGTTGCGTGGCATTCCGCGGCAAGCCGTCGCGCTCAACACCGCCGTCAAAGGCACCCGCTATTACGCAGCCGATATTGCCGATACGAATAGCATCTGCGAATGGAACACCGATATGTACGGTGTGGCGGTCAACCGGCCCGGGGCGCAACAGTACTACAATTCGGTGTTTGACCTGTTCGCCGCGTGGGGCGTGGATTTCGTCAAGGTGGACGATATCGCGCGTCCCTATCATACAGGCGAGATCGAGGCAATTCGCCGCGCGATCGACCAAACCGGTCGGCCCATGGTGTTGAGCCTTTCTCCCGGCGCGACGCCGCTCGCCCAGGCCGAGCACGTCAGCGCCCACGCCAACATGTGGCGCATCAGCGATGATTTCTGGGACCAATGGCCGTTGCTGTTCGCGCAATTCGCGCGACTTCGCGATTGGGCGCCTTACTCCGGCCCCGGCCATTTTCCCGATGCCGACATGCTGCCGCTGGGTGTCACCGGCATGGGCCGGCGGACTCACTTCACCCCCGACGAGCAGTACACCTTAATGAGCTTATGGGCGATTGCGCGGTCGCCACTGATTTTTGGCGGCGATATGACTCGAATGGATCCCTTCATATTGTCTCTGCTTACCAACGCCGAAATTATCGCCGTTGATCAACACAGCACCGGCAACCACGAACTTTTCGACCACGACGGGCTTATTGTCTGGACCGCCACGCCGCAAGGGTCAGCCGATAAATATGCGGCTCTTTTTAATACCCGCGGACGCGCTGCCGTTGGCTCGGACGTGCCGATTCTCATCAAATTCAGCGAAGTCGGGTTGGGAACCGAGTGCCGGGTGCGGGACCTCTGGGCACAAAAGGACCTCGGCACATTTACAAACCAGTTCGCGCCACTCATCAAATCCCACGGCGCGGGGCTGTTTCGAATCACCGATCTTGCAGGCTCTTTGAACTGGACCGCCTCTCAAGACCACCAGAACATGATGGAACAGTTAGGCATCATCCGCCTCCGCCCTGGTCCCAATGGAAGACCCGGCTTAACCAATTCCGCCAATTACGATCCCGCCAAGGCCGATCCATTTCCCGATCTGCCCGATATCCTCACACTGAAAAACGGGCAAAAGGTGACCACACCCGAGATGTGGTGGAAGCAGCGGCGGCCGGAAATCGTCGAGGATTTCGAACGTGAGGTCCTCGGGCGCGTCCCCGGCAACGTGCCTGAAGTGACCTGGACCTGGAACATGGCGTCAAACGTGGTGGACGGCTTGGTCGGCAACTTGCCGGCGAATGGCAAACGCCTCATCGGCCACGTCGATAACTCAGCCTGCCCGTCGATCACCGTCGATATCCGCATGACCGTCGTGACTCCGGCACACGCCACAGCCCCGGTGCCGCTGCTGATGATGTTTGGTGGTTTCGGCGGGGATGGCCTGCCGCGGCCCGCTGGCACTCCGCCGCCCACGAATCGCTTTCGCGAGTTCGGCGGCCCCTTCAACGACCCCCCTTCGACCGAGCAACTCCTCGCCAACGGCTGGGGCTACGCCATCATCAGCCCCGCCAGCATTCAAGCGGACAATGGCGCGGGTTTAACCAAAGGCATCATCGGTTTGGTCAATAAAGGCCGGCCGCGCAAGCCCGACGATTGGGGTGTCCTGCGCGCGTGGGCCTGGGGCGCCTCCCGCGGTTTGGACTATCTCGAAACCGACCCGGCCGTGGACGCGCAAAAAGTGGGCATTGAGGGGGTCTCGCGCTTTGGCAAGGCCGCGCTGGTGACGATGGCTTTTGACCCGCGCTTCGCGATGGTGCTGGTCGGCTCTTCAGGCGAGGGCGGGGCAAAACTGTACCGCCGCAATTTTGGCGAAGCGGTCGAAAGCCTCACCGGCACGGGTGAATATCATTGGATGGCCGGCAACTTCCTGAAGTACGGCGCGGCGGAAGCTTCTTTCGGCAGCCGCAACGCGGGAGATCTCCCGGTCGATGCACACATGTTGGTTGCGTTGTGCGCGCCGCGGCTGACCTTCATCAGCTATGGCGTTCCGGAGCGCGGCGACGCCCTATGGCTGGACCAGCAAGGCAGCTACATGGCCACCGTCGCCGCCGGACCTGTCTTCCGTCTGTTAGGCGCCAAAGATCTCGGTGTGACGGCAGATTATCGCACCGTCCAGATGCCGCCGGTGAACACGGGCTTGCTTGAGGGGCAATTGGCGTGGCGTCAGCACGATGGCGGCCATGAAGACCGTTCCAACATGAAGTATTTCATCGCCTGGGCAGACAAGTTCATCCAATGGGTGCCGCCTGCGCGGGCTGTTCCCCCGGCACGCTAACAAGGGCCAGTATAGGCGGTGATGTGGGAGTAGCGACCGCCGTCCGGGCTGCCCGTGTGCGAGGCATTTTGCCGCGCAGTGGATTTTGACTAGCTCGGTGGTTTCACACACTACCTTGTCAGATGTCCCGCTCCACTGGCAGGCTGGAGGCTCGCCTCCTCAGATGATCACTCGCGTTGGCTGCGCGGGCCTTGGCTGCGTCGATTCCGCGCTTCCGACTCGATATCTTTCAGCGCATCCTGGAGCAGATCACGGGCCTCATTGCGTGTTTGCTGACGCAGCGCGCGGGCATCGGCCAGCGCAATCAGGATGGCACAACTTGTAAGCACCAGACAAACCAGCCAGTAACCCAGAAAAGCGACATCACCCAAGCGCCCTTGCAGGACCGTCTCGCCGGCTACGAGCATGCCAAGGGCAGCGACGAGCACCAGGATGCCCAGCCAACGGCGCCGCGCGGTCGCACTCAGCCTCATATAGGCTCAGCTTACCCAATGCGGGGGCGAAAGCAATTATCTGCCGGCGCCTAGGACAGAATTCTTGACCTATAGGCTGGTCATGGCATATTCAGGCAAATCCAGTCACTTGCACTTGTGAAAACCGCTTTTCTTGTTCTTCCGGTGCCCTGCTTGCTTCTTTTGCCGGGCAGTTTTGGCACGACAAACGCCACGACGCTTTCCACCTCCTACGGCATCAGCTATCAAGTCAACGTCGATAGCACCGGCAAGAACATCGTCGGGGATGCAGCCAATGAGGCCTCGATGTGCATCGACCCGCTAAACCCGAATAACATCGCGATCGGCTGGCGGCAATTCGATACGGTGACGAGCAACTTTCGCCAGGCTGGCGTCGGTTACTCCACCAATGGCGGCCTCAATTGGACCTTCCCAGGCAATCTCGACCCCGGCATTTTCCGCAGCGACCCGGTGCTGGCAGCCGACGGCAATGGCTGGTTCTATTACCTTGGGATCACCAACGTCAACACCTTCGAGACCGACTTGTTGCGGTCCACCAACGGGGGTGCGACATGGCAATCGCTTGGCTGGGCGTTGGGCGGCGACAAGGAATGGATGGCGATCGACACCACCACCGGCCCTGGGCGCGGGAATATTTACGAGGTCTGGAGCCCGTTCTACAACTACGCCAATAACAACCCGAACAAAATCTTCACGCGATCAACCGACGGTGGCCAGACCTGGCTGGATGCGATCGGGCTGCCGCACTCGCCGTATTTCGGCACGATGGACATCGGCCCGGGCGGAGAGGTTTATACCTTCGGCACAGCGATTGACATCGTGCCCTTTGTGGTCAACCGCTCCACCAATGCGCAAAACCGATTGGTGACACCCACTTTTGACCTCACGACCATCGTCGATCTGGGCGGGCCGCTGATGTTTGGTCTGCCCAATATCAACCCTGACGGCTTGCTGGGACAGGCATGGATCGCCGTGGACCGTTCGAGTGGTTCGACACGGGGGAACGTGTATGTGCTGTGCACCGTCAGCAACGCACCCGGGAACCTGGCCAACGTGATGTTCAGCCGCAGCACCGACCGCGCCCAAACCTTCAGCACGCCGGTGCGGCTCAACGATGATTCGACCAACCAAAACGCGTGCCACTGGTTCGGCACGCTGGCTGTCGCTCCGAATGGCCGCGTCGATGCCTGTTGGTATGACACCCGCCACAGCCCCGACAATAGCCAATCCGAGTTGTATTATACCTGGTCCGATGATGGAGGGGTGACCTGGGCCGCCAACCGGCGCTTAAGTCCTTTGTTCAATCCGTCGGTGGGCTATCCGCAGCAGACCAAAATTGGCGATTATATCCAGATCGTGTCGTTGAACGAAGGCGCCTGCATCGCCTACGCGGCCACCTTCAATAACGAAGAGGATATTTACTTCGTGCGGGCCGAGCTGCCGATTGTGGCGCAAGTCGCTGAGGTCGGCAACTCGGTTCGGATTTCCTGGAACTCAGTGCCTGGGGTTAACTATTGTGTGCAGGCGAAAGCAGACCTGACGGTGCCTTGGTCCTCGGCGGTGACCGTGGGGTGCCTGAGCGCCACAGGGTCGCAGAGTTTCGTGGATGATCCGCTGGCGGGGACGGCCACACGGCGGTTCTACCGAGTCGTGCGGGAGATGTAGGCAGGGGTTTCGGAAGTCGCTCTTCTCAGCGGTTGAAATGGTCTGAGGCAAGTGCGACAGACCATCAAAGGCCGTGCTTTTTAACTCGAACGATTTCCTCCTCTTTTTCGCTCTTTTTTGCCTCGGCTACGCCTTGGCCGCCCGCAGCCTGACGTTGCGGAATATCCTCATGGTGGTCGCCAGCTACGTCTTTTATAGCTGGTGGGACCCGCGCTTCAGCGCACTGCTGCTCTTTACCAGCGTGCTGGATTACAGCGTCGGCCGGCTGATTGATCGTAGCGAAACGCAAACGGCCCGTCGCGCGTGGCTCGTCCTCAGCGTCACCTTGAACCTGGGCGTGCTGGCGTTGTTCAAGTATTTCAATTTTTTCCGCGAGAGCCTGGAAACGCTGCTGTCGAGTTTTGGCGGTAATCTTCACTGGACAGGCTGGAACATCGTGCTGCCGGTGGGCATTTCCTTCTACACGTTCCAGTCGATGAGCTACGTCATGGACGTTTATCGGCGCCAGATTCCTGCCGAGCGCAATCTGCTCGCGTTTCTGGGTTACGTCTCCTTTTTCCCACACTTGGTCGCCGGGCCGATCCAGCGCGGCACAACGCTGTTGCCGCAGTTCTCCCGGGTGCTGGCCATTACGCGCGAGGACCTCGAACTGGGCTTATGGCTGACGATTTGGGGGATGTTCAAGAAGGTGGTGCTCGCGGACAACCTGGCGCCGCTGGTGGAACTGGTTTACCAAAACCAAGCGCCGAGCGGGCCCATGGTGCTAATGGGCACCGCCGCCTTCGGAGTTCAAATTTACTGCGATTTCTCCGGTTACTCGGATATTGCCATCGGCGTCTCGCGCCTGTTGGGATATCGCCTGACGCTCAACTTTAACCTCCCCTACTTTGCCACCGACCTCCGGGATTTCTGGCGTCGATGGCACATCAGTCTCTCGTCCTGGTTGCGGGATTATTTGTACTTCTCTCTGGGCGGGAGCCGCCGCGGCGTGGGCCGAACTTATCTCAACCTCGGCGTCACGATGCTGCTAGGTGGATTATGGCACGGCGCATCGTTGACGTTCGTGCTTTGGGGCGCCTGGCATGGGCTCGGGCTCATCGCGCACCGACTATGGGAGCAGCACGGGAGAGGCGCGCGGTTCCTGCCTAACTGGATTTGCTGGGCTCTTACGCAGGCATTCGTTCTGTACGGCTGGTTACTTTTCCGCGCGACTTCATTGGACCAGGTACTCCAGTTTACCACAGCTCTCGGGCACTGGCGGCTGCCTCATTGGTGGCGCCCTTACCTGCTGAATCTGCTGGTTCTGACGGTGCCGCTGTTGGCGATCCAGCTTTGGCAATGGCGTTCCAAGGACCTCAAGGCTCCCGTCCGGCTGCCGCTTTGGCCAAGGGCCCTGTTGCAAGCCTCCCTGGTCCTGGGCACGGCCGCGTTTTGGCAACCCGAAGCCTCTCCCTTTATTTATTTCCAATTCTAAGCACGATGCGGAGTCACGAATACAAGTTTGCCTTAACCGATCTGTTCCGGGTCGTTTTACCGACACTTTTGGTGTGTTGCGGGCTGGTGGGCGTCCTGAAGCTTGGCGCAAATTTGCGGCTGCTTCCACCGGCTGCCGCAGCGTTGGACCCCAATTCGACGGTGCTGGCGCACCAGGCGCGGGCGGCCTGCTCGAAGCACCCGGCGCAGGTGCTTTTGATCGGAGATTCCACCTGCCTGGTCGGTGTGGATGCCGCCGCATTAAGCCGTGAGTTGCCGGACAACACCGTCGTTCTAAACCTCGCGTTGCTGAGCTGGTTTGATCTCAGCGATTATGGAGAACTGGCCGCGCAGTTCGTGAAGAACAACCCGGGCCAGGTGCGGGCCATCGTTTTGCTGGTGACGCCTGAAAAACTCGGGATGAGCAGAAACGAAGGGCAGGAGCAGTTCTGGCAGGAAATCCGTCAAAAAACGCAACGCCAAGGTCCTGGCCAGAACAACACTGCGGCCCCCGACCGCTTTGGATTAAGAACGCTACGCCAGAACCTGCTGGGTTATCTGCTGGCGACCCCGCTACATGGGTCCGGACCCGGGGCCGTGTATTTTGGTTTTTCCTCCGAAGTGGACGCTTACATGAGCCTGCACCACGGGACGTCCTTGGATCTCGGCGAGCTGGTACGACCCAAAGTCATCTCGAAGCGAGCCTGGCAATTCGCGCCGGATCTCCGAAGGCAGTCGGAAGCCCTAAGAGCACAGGTCCCGCCCGGCGTAAAGCTCATCGCCGGGTTTACGCCAGTCGCCCGTGCTTACTCGCAAGCCCAGGACCCGCAACGCGCGCTGGAAGCCCTCCACCAATGGAACCGCTGGCTTGGTGCGGATTTGCTATTGACGAATCTGCCCATCACGTTGCCGGATGTTCTGTTCTCAAGTAAGGCTCACCTGAACGAGAACGGCCAACAGCGCTTCACGAAAGTTCTTGCTGAGCGACTGACGGTGGCTCTCGATGAGTAGGTGCTTCGCGCCAGAGGATTTGGTAAAACGTGTCAAACAATCCCGTGTACGCTCCTCGCTGCACACAGCATCGTATGGGGTGTTTACCCCACGTTTAATTCCCTAAGAAAGTTGAGAAGATTACCCACAGAATTCGTCCAAAGCAGCGGTGGGGTTGCCCGACAAAATACAGTGCGAACGTGTTTCTTCATGTTTGGCACTTTCATCAGTGTGATTGGATTAGGCCATGTCTATTTTGCCGGTGAGGAAGCGCCTCAGGTACCAGGCGCAACGCCACCGGCTGCGAACGGCACGGTGCCTCGAGTCCGATGGAGCCGCCTCCCGGCGAGCGCGCCGGCCGCTCCCCTGCCTTCTGAGGAACCGGTCCACGCCCTCGTGAGGTTCGTGCTGGAGGCAAGCGGCTTGGAGGCGGAGTCCTATCAGCCAAGGCCGTTGCGGCGGCGCCTGGCCGCTTGCCTGCGCGCGCTGCGCGCGCCATCCGAAGAAGCGGCCTTGATGACCTTGAGGCGAAACCCCGAATTGTTGCCGACGGCGCTAAACGCAGTTTTGATTGGGGTCAGCGGGTTCTTCCGAGACAAGGCGGTGTTTGATTACCTCAAAGAAATGCTGTTGCCTAACGCAGTGCGAGGCGGCGAACTGCGGGTGTTGAGTGTTGGGTGCTCGGCGGGGCAGGAATTGTATTCGGTGGCGATGTTGCTGGATGAAATGGGTGGGCTGGAGAGCAGCCGTTTGTATGGAATGGATTGCCGTTGCGCCGCTCTCGAACAGGCCAGCGCCGGCTGGTTCGATACAGCCGAGCTGAACGGTGTTGCGCCCGAGCGCGCAAAACGCTATTTCAGCGTCGAGGGAGCGCGAGCGCTGATCCAGCCGCGCCTCAAGCAGGCCATTTGCTGGGAAGCAAGCAACTCCTGGACACTGCCGCAGGGGGCGCCGTTCGACTTAATCCTATTTCGCAATGTCGCGATTTACCTCAAACGAGCGCGAGCGGGCGCTCTGTGGAGCGACTTGGCCGCCCATCTCAAACCAGGCGGGGTGCTGGTGACAGGCAAGGCGGAACGGCCGCCGGCGGAACTGGAGCTGATTCGCGAGGCACCGTGCATTTATCGCAAAAGGTTGATGTAAATATGACAAATCCAAAGACCGTATCGGAACAGCATCGGCCATCGTGGCAGGTCTCTTTGCTGATTTTTGTGGGGGCGTTCGGCGGGATGGCGCTACTGAAACTGCAACTGTTCCCTGAGCGCTACGTCGCTTTAGGGTACCCCCTGCCCTTGTTGCTTTGCCTGTGGCATCGGGACCGCCGCCTGCTCTGGTCGATGGTGGTCGCCTTTGCTCTCATGAGCGCGTTCAAGAACTTCTTCGAGCTGCCCGGCGGGGTTAAGGAGGAACCGTTCGAACTGTTTCAATGCCTGATGCAAGTGGTGGGTCTGGTGGTGGTCGGCGGAACGGTGCACGCGATTCTTAATCTCACCGACAGTTTGAGAAAGCGAAACCGAGAACTCCGAGCCGCAATTCAGGAATTGGTTGCCAAGGAGGAACGCATAACCCAACAGAACGCGGAGTTGCAGGCACAGGCGGAGGAGTTGGTGCAGCAAAATGAAGAACTTCAGCAGCAAGGTGAGGAGTTGGGACGGCAAAATGAGGAACTGCACCAGCAAGCCGATGAACTCGACCGTCAGGCTGAGGAACTGCAAGGGCAGGCGCAGCAGTTGCAAACAGCCATCCACGAGCTGAACAAGCGCGAGGGTATGCTGCAAACCGTATTGCAGTGCCTCAGCGGCACGCAGAGCGAACGCCAAATGATGGACCAGGTCTGCCGAGCGTTAGCGGATATTATCGGCGCGCCCGCGGCCGTCGCAACCGTGCTCGAACGTTCCGACGGCGAGTTGATTATGCGGACTCAATTTGGCCGTAGCCGTCTGCGGGACGAGAAACAGCCGTATGCCGGTTCGTTTGCAGAGATCGTGATGGCGCATGACCGTACGGCATTTGTGGATGACCTGGCCGCGCGCCCTGATTTAAGGGTGCCACAGCCCGACGTCGGATCGTTTCGTTCTGTGTTGGCGACGCCGCTGCGGCGATATGGCAAACCAATCGGCGTCGTCAAAGTGTATTCCGTCGAGCCGCAACGGTGGACTGCCGAGCAATTCCGCCTCATCGAATGGGTGGCGGCGCAATGCTCGTTGGCGTTAGGCAGCATGCGCTTGCAGGACGAACTCCACAATGCCAACGCACACCTCGAACAACAGGTCCAGGAGCGCACCTCAAGTTTGCAGGAAATGATTAATGAACTGGAGCACTTTTCCTACACGATCACCCACGACATGCGCGCTCCCTTGCGTTCGATGCGCGCCTTTGCCGGCACGCTGCGCGAACTGCTCGATAGCACACTCCCGGGCGAAGTGCTCGAGTGCCTCGAGCGGATCGACCGCTCGGCCCAGCGGATGGACCGCTTAATCACCGACGCCCTCAGCTACAGCCGGTCAGTGCGCAGCGAACTGACTCTAAGCCAGGTTGATGCCGCGGCGGTGCTGCGGAGCATTATTGATTCCTATCCGCAGTTTCAGCCGCCGCATGCGCGCATTCAGATCGAAGGCGAAATCCCAATGGTGTTGGCCAACGAGGCCGGCGTTACCCAGTGTTTTTCCAACTTCCTCGATAACGCCGTCAAATTCGTTAAGCCCGGCGCGGTTCCCGAAATTCGTATTTGGACCGAAAGCGGACAAAATGTATTGCGGCTATGGTTCGAGGACAACGGGATTGGCATTCCCGAAACGTTTCAACCGCGTTTGTTCCAAATGTTCCAGCGAGCGAGCAAGAGTTACGATGGCACAGGGGTGGGTCTGGCGCTCGTCAGGAAAGTCGCCGAAAAAATGGGCGGCCGGGTCGGCGTACGCTCAATGCCTGGACACGGCAGCCATTTCTGGGTCGAGTTGCAGCTCGCATCAGCCGCGCGGGCGAGGAACGGCCAGCGCCCAGATGCTAAGTCCCCTGCGGACCGGCGCCTGGGTCTCGGTGGAAGGACGTCGGCGCAGCACTTGACACTGCTTGGCTGCGAACAGATGAATCACGGGATGCCGTTGCAAGGAGGGATATGAACACTGGAACCGTCTTATACGTGGAAGATGAGGAAGATGATGTCTTCTTCATGCGCCGAGCGTTTGGCCGCGCCGGCTTGCCCCAGACTCTCAAAGCCGTGGGCGATGGCCAGGCGGCGATTGATTACCTCGCCGGCCAGGGGCGCTTTGGCAACCGCCTCGAATTCCCTCTGCCCGAATTGGTGCTGCTCGACCTGAACCTGCCGATGGTTTCCGGCTTCCAGGTTCTGAAATGGATTCGAAGCCAACCCGCGCTTCGTCACTTGCCAGTGCTCATTTTCTCATCCTCGGCCCGCATCGAGGACCTCTTGTTGGCGAAAGAACTTGGCGCCGACGACTACATCGAGAAACCGGGCTCCAGCCTGGAATTCCATCACATAGCGGAGTTGGTCCAAAGCAGGTGGTTGACTGCCCGGCCCGCTGCTCAGCTCGCCTCCAACGCTGCGCCCAGCGCTTCTGCGGCGGCTTCTGCCAGAATTCATAGTTCGCCGTAGCGCAATGGAATGATGCGCAGATCCGCTGAGTGTAGCTTCCACTGCACGCGGCTTCGACGAGATGGTGCCTGGACTGGCCGGAACCGAGGCGGCCCCCCCCGATGCCCCACGCCTGACGTGGGAGCCTAACTCGACTCTCTAATCCGCAAAAGTGACAGGTCCCTACCAGGACATTCAGTAAGATTAATGGTTTATGCCGCCTTGGCGCGCCAACCGCGCGGCTTGAGCCAGCATGTGCTGCGCCCCTTCGTCTCCTGGACGCAATCGCAGCGTTTCCTGGAACTCGGCCGCCGCTTCCGAATACCGCCGGCTCCTGGCTAAAGCCACGCCATAGTTCAAATGAGCGTCAGGCAGCTCGGGTTTGAGGCGTACAGCCTGGGCAAATTCATCGAGCGCTTCCGCCTCCCGCCGGAGCCGGGCCAAGGCCTGGGCGTACTCATAATGAATTTCCCCCATGTCGGGGCGTTGCTGCAGTGCGACCTGCAAATTGGTGATGGCGCCGGCGGGATCATCTTGCGCCGCCAACACCCGGCCGAAGTTATAGCGGACGACGGGGTCTTCCGGTTCGAGCGCGACGGCTTGCTGGTATAACTGCAAAGCCTCATTGGTTTGCCCGTGCGCAGCCAGGAGGTTTGCCAGGTTGATTCGCGCCCCGACACTGTTGGTTTGCCAGCGAAGCGCTTCGAGGTATTCGGCTTTGGCCCCGGCAAAATCTCCCGCATGCGCCAGCAGCAAACCGAGATTCACCCGGGCCGCGGTGTCTCCGGGCCGCAGATGCAATGCCCGGTGGAACTGACGCTGCGCGCTTTGGTTGTGGCCAAGACTTGCCTCAAGAATACCGAACTCGGTGCGAGCTTCGACCGAATCCGGCTGTTGTTTCAATGCTTCCTGGAGAAAACCTGTGGCACGCTGGGTGTCTCCGGCGAGCTCGGCCAGACGGCCCAAATTGGCCCACCCTTCCGGCGAGTGGGGTAACAACCGGGAGACCTCAGCCCACTGCGCGACGGCCTGGGAATTCTTGCCGGCCTCTTGCAGGAGCCGGGCAAAATTGGCGCGCAACAGCCAATCCTCAGGACCGAGAGCAATAGCCGCCTGGTAGTTTGAAATGTAGTTGGCCGGCGGGGCGGACAAGGCGGCCAAGGCGACCCTCCAGTGCTCGTCGCGCGCGCGATAGTTGCTCTGACTGTTGAACGGTGGCTGCTGCAATCGCGCACGCATCTCCTCGCCCACCCGCCGTGCGTCAAACCCGGTGTAGGCAAGCCGCCGCCCGACCTCGGCCTCGGTGAGCCAGGGTAAAGTGTTTGTTTGTGCCCCGGGCCAATCCTTTTCGAGCGCCATTCCAAAAAGCAACGCCAGGCGGTAGTTGCCGGTGAAATTGAAATGCACGTGATCGTAAAATAAATCGTCTTTGCCCTCGCGGGCGAATGCCTCTGCCGCATCAACCAATCGCGTTGCTTTTGCCTGCGCGGTTTGGCGGATGAGTTGGTTCATGCGCGTGTCGGCGCGAAACCGGAGCGCATCCAAATCGCGCGCCCGCCGGAAGTCCGTGTCCGCCGGCGCAGATTGGCCGAGTTGGCTTTCGCAGGTGGCGCGCTCGAAGGCCAGTTGCGCGAAGCCGTCATCAATTTCGGCGGCCTTGCCAAAGTCGGACAATGCCTGGGTAAGATTTCCCGCTGTGCGCGCCTGCCTCCCGGCCGAAAGCAACTTCCCGAACTCGATCAACTGCCCGGAGCTCAACCCCGGTCGATGCAGCGAGGCGAAGGGCGGACAATCCCGCAGGTTGACAGGTACCGTGGCCAGCAACACGGTTGCGCCTGACCGACGCCCGAGTGCGGCGACCTCGCCCAGGTTGGCGCCAAAGCTCGAATACACTCGCCGCAGGCGCGGACTGTCCTGCGCCAGTGGCCATTTGAGGAAAAATTCCAGGCCTTCCCAATTGGCCGGCTCATTCTGACTGCGGCCAATTGAGGCGAGGAGTTGGCCCACGCGCGTGGTCTTAAGCGCCAACATAAGTTGGACGGTGGCCAGATTGGGTGCCTGGCGGCCAAAAATCGTGCCGGCGCCAAAGGGTCCGATCACTTCATTATTGCCGGCGAGCACGAGCCAAAAATCTCCCTCATGCGGCGCGCAATCGCGGGCAATCTGCCGCATCACATGCGAGTTGATGGCGGTCATGGCGGCATTGATCACCTCGATTTTTTGTTCGGGGTGCCGAGCCTCAAGCAGGCGTTCCAACTGGCGCGCGAAACCGTAAGCGGGTTCCGGATCGCCCATGGCCGCCGATTCGCCAAAGACAAAAATCCGCACAGTCCCTGGCGGCTTGCGCGCCGACAAGTACAATGGCCGCGGAGCGCGGGCGACCGCGGGAGGAAAGAACCGCCAGCCGTACTTCGGATTATCGCTGAGTGTGGCCCGGCCGTGGTCATTTGTGGTGAGGAAAAATGAGGTCGGAAACCCATACCCGGCCAGGCGCAGACCAAACTCCAGGAGTGCCAGCAAAAGCAAGGGGCTGATGAGGGCGACCAGGCGAAACCAGCGGCGGTGCGAACCTGGAACGGGGCTGGCCTCCGGGGCTCGCTCGTTCCTGGCGTGCGAATTTTGCTTACTCCGTTTGCGTTTCGCGGCAGCCATTTCGAGCGATTGTGATAGGCGACACAAGGAGTCTCAGATTCATGGGCCGTGGGCAAGCCTATCCGGCACCAGCCTATGCGCTACAATGCGCTACCCTAACGCAAAAAATCTTTATTTTGTTCTTGCATCATTTTAAACCTTACCCTATGCTCCGCTCCTCTAATCTTAATCAGGTCACGCAACTTGGCGTGGCGGCGCTCATGCGAACATCGCCTTGATTCGAGTGCGTAATGGGATCTGAAAAGGTTATGCGAACGAACCATCCATCGCTCGAAGACTCCCACAACCCAAGAGTTATGAAGACCTCCCTGTACAAAGCAGTCGCCGGTAGTTTATTGCTACTTGCTGCAGCCAGCACATCACTCCACGCACAAACCTTTACGGGTCAGGATGTTGGCACACCAACTCATCATGGCGGATTTACCAACAACGTCGATGGCACCATTTCCGTCAATGGCGGCGGAGACGATATTTGGAACAACGGGGACAACTTCTATTATTACTATACCTCGGCGTCGGGATTGATTTGGGACGCTCGTATGCGGGTAGTCTCCTTCACTGGACCCGACTATTGGAGCAAGATTGAGCTGATGGTGCGCCGGCCGAGCAGTATAGGGACCGCACCCGCGGGCGCTGACCCGGAGATGTGCGTGGGCGGGACACAGACCAGCCAACAGAACGAAATCCGGCCAACATGGCGTGGTACCCGCGCCGGGGCCAGCAGCGATAACGGCGGCGACGGCATTGCTCCAGGCTACCCGAATCGCTGGCTCCGCGTTACGCGGGTGAATAACACCTTCAATTTTTATACCGGCAGTAATGGAACAAATTGGACCCTGCTTCGCACCCATGATACCTCGACGACGGCTGATGGTTTCGATGGCACTCCCTGGGAAAACCCGATCCTGGTGGGCGCGGGCGTGACCGCCCACAATGACGGGGACGTCAATGGCGCGACTGCTGTCATTTCGAACCTGGCGTTCGTTCCGTTTAATGCTGCAACGGCTATGGGTGTGGTGACGCAAATCCAGAGCTCGGTCACCGTCTATCAATATACCGAGGCATCGTTCCGGTTTGCGGCGACCAATAACGCCAGTCCCATCG
Organism: Verrucomicrobiia bacterium; assembly: GCA_035934555.1. Taxonomy (GTDB): domain Bacteria; phylum Verrucomicrobiota; class Verrucomicrobiia; order Limisphaerales; family UBA8199; genus DASYXT01. Next base: position 59,000 of record DASYXT010000098.1, read on the forward strand.
ATCTCGTGCCGGTGCAGTATGCCTGGTATAAAAACAACCAGCTCGTCAGCACCAACCCGATGGGCCCCGATTACACTTTCCTGACCACCCCCGCCGACAATGGCGTGACGGTTTACGCCGTGGCCAGCGTTAACCCGCCCGCTCCCTATAGCAGCGTTTCCATCACAAGCGCAGTGGCCACCGTCACCACAATCCCCCAGAGCGTCATTTATACCAATGGCCTGAAGCAGGAGTTCTTCGCCGGCGCGCTTCGCCAGGACGTAGACGATGGAAGCATGCTCCACGGCACAGCCAGCAAGGTCTCTGCCGCGGACATCGGCAGCTACGGCAACAACTACACCATTCGGCTCAGCGGCTTTTTCATTCCCCCCACCACTACGGCCTATGTCTTCTTTATCTGTGGGGACGATGACTCGGACCTGTTTCTGAGCTCCAGTAGCGATCCGAGCCAAAAGCAGCTCGTGGCGCAGGAAAACAACTGGAGCAACCCGTACAGCTGGTTAAGCGCGGGCTCCACGGGCCCTTACGACGCGACGCAAAAGCGTTCTGACATGTGGTCACCCGATCCCACGACCCTCGGCCCCGTCAACCCCAATGGTTTTTACCTCACGGCAGGCAACCTTTATTACATTGAGGCTGTCGAGCACCAGGGCGGCGGCGGCGCCGATCTCGCGGTTACTTACCAAACGACCAATGAAATGGCCGACCCCAGTTGGAGCCTTGTGTTCACTAACGGCGTGCTGCCCCGCCTGGCCGACACCAACAATAATATTGCCCTTATCACCTCGCCCTTCACGAATTTCACCTGGGCGGTGCAACCGACCAATCTCACCGTATTTGAAGGCGCCAATGCTAACTTCTTCTCCAAAGTCAGCACCGACAGTGAGTTGGCTCCCACCTATCAATGGTACCTCAATAATGCGCCATACCCGGGAGCCACTGGCCCGGAACTGACGCTGCCTTCCGTCACCCTCGCACTCAACGTAGCCCAGGTGTATGTGGTGGCCAACTCAGCCGAAGGCGGGCTTTCCATTACCAGCTCGGTCGTGACGCTGGCGGTACAACAAGCGGTTTGGGAACCTGGCTTCGCCAAAGATGAACGCTGGGACGGCTCAAACCGGTCGCTGATCGAAAGCGGCAATGCCGGAGATCCCGGTTACACCATGGCGGTTCCCGCCTGGGAAGTCGCCATTGACGGCGCCGGTTATGGCAACAATTTCGGCCGCCGCGTCAGCGGTTTCTTCGTCCCCCCAACGACCGGGCGTTATGTGTTCTTTGCCAACTCGGACGATGATTCCGACCTCTACTTGAGCACCGACAATTCGCCCGCCCATAAGCGTTTGATCGCGCAGGAAATTCCCTGGTCCAATGCATTCCAGTGGCTCGGCGATACCGGCGGCGCCGGCGTCGCTGCCCAGGTCGCCCAGAAACGTTCCGACACGTTCGTCGATCCCGTCAGCGGCACGCAGCCCTACGCCAGCGGCATCCAGTTGAGCGCCGGCCAGCGTTATTACATGGAACAAGATTATTCCCAGGGCGGCGGCGGCGCAAACCTCGAAGCCACCTTCAAGCTCACAACCGATAATGACCCAGGCAATGGCGCGGCGTCGAGGTTGGTTGGCAATACCATCGGCATTAACGCCGTGCGCTGCTCCTATGTCGCATTCACCACACAACCCGCCAATGTCACCGTTCCCCCTTCGGGTTATGCTGTCTTCAACGCCGTAGGAATCACCGACTCCCAACTGGCCGTCGGTCAGGTAACCGGCGGCGAAGCAAGTTATACCAACAACTTCGTCTTGTACCAGTGGTACAAGAATGGCACCGCTATCCCCGGCGCCAACTCCAGTACGCTCGTCATTGCCCCAGTGCAGGCGGCCGATAACGGGGCGCTGATCAGTTGCCAGATCCGCGCCTTGGGTTACGCCGATAATACGCTGACTCCTATCTGGAGCAACAGTGTCACCGCTACCCTTACCCTGTCCCCCCAGGCCGTCTTCGAGCCCGGCTGGGCGTTTGTCGAATGGTGGCCCACCAACAGCCCCAGCCGCGTGGGCGTCGAGACCTATTCAGTCGGCGTGCCTTCCTACGTCTATGCTACGCCAAAATTCGAAACTTCCGTCAACCAGGAAGCTGGTGACAACTACGCTAACCGCATCAGCGGCTACTTTATCCCGGCCACTAGCGGTAATTATACCTTCTTTTTGAATTCAGACGACGACTCCGACCTGTTCCTAAGCACGGACAGCACGCCGGCCAACAAGCGCTTGATCGCACAGGAAACCGGCTGGGCCACCGGCTTGTTCCAGTGGACGGACACAACTGTCAACGGCGACATCCCCGGCAACCGGCGTTCGGACTCGTTCACCGACCCGAACACCGGGTTGCAGCCTTACGTGAACGGTATCCCGTTGATTGGCGGCCAGATGTACTATATTGAAGACGTGCATCACGAAGGCGGCGGCAACGACTACACGGCGGTCACTTTCAAGAACGTCACGCTTAACGATCCCGATCCAACCACTGGCAGCGACAGCATAATGGCGGGCAATTTGATCGGCATGTATGCCCCGCGCGTACCGTGGGTGGCGTTCTCGCAACAGCCGCAAAGTCAGACCGTGACGAGTGGTGGCAATGCGGTCACCTTTACGGCCAATGGCTTCAGCGCACCCGCGCTGGCGCCCGGCACGACAGGCGATCCACGGCCGCTGTTCGGCCTGCCTGCCACTAACGTCCTTTACCAGTGGTACAAGAACAGCACACCCATCGCCGGGGCAACGACCAGCTCTTACACCCAGGTGCCGACATTGCCCTCGGACAATGGCTCGTCTTTCGTGGTTGCTATTCGCACGCTCGGTTACGCCGATAATTCACTGAATGCGACTTGGAGCAACAGCACCCCAGCGGTGCTTACCGTGATTACCGATACGGTGCCGCCGACCATCAGCTATGCAGCGGCCTTCCAGAATACCAACCAGCCGGCGCTGTTCATCGTGGACATCACGTTCAGCAAATGGATGGACGCCGCCTCGCTGAGTAATGCGACTTACTCGGTTGCCGGCGTGAATATCACCAATATCAGCATCGCCGCCAATCATCAGACGGTGCAATTGCTGGTGGACAGGATGCCGACTCTGCCTTTGAACGTCACGGTTAGTGGCGCCAAGGATCTGAGCGGTAACACCATTGCGCCGAACTCCAGCGCCGCACTTAATCCGGTCAACCTTACGTCCACCGATGTTGGCACCCTCGGCTTCGATCCGGCTTATCCGAGCTTCCTCTGGGCTGATGGGGTTGGCGGTTTCATCGTGTCGGCTGAGGGCAGCGACATCTATGGCAATGCGGATGGTTTTAACTTCCTCTGGGAGTCCAAGACCAACGACTTCGACGTGGTCGTGCGCCAGAAGAGCACCACGCATACTTCCAATTGGGCTAAGGGTGGGTTGATGGTGCGCGAAACCCTCGATGCCGCCAGCCGTAACTGGAACATTGTCAATGACCCGGACTCTGCTGATGGCATCATGGCGCCGGATGGCAGCGGCTACGGGGCCAACAACGTGGAATGCAACGCGCGCGTCGCTACCGCTGGAGCCTCTGCTAGCTGGGAGAACCTCACCGGCGCCCATGTCCCGGCTTATCCGAATGCCTGGGTGCGGCTCAAGCGGACCGGAAACATTCTGGATGCCTACCTGGGAACCGACGGGAAGAACTGGATCCACGCCGCGAGCACCGATCCATCCACCAACGGGGATATGACCCCGCTGCCATCGGTCGTGTATCTCGGCATCTGCACCACCGCGCACAACAACGATGCGTTGGGCGTAACACCTCCCCCGCCCTTCCTGTATTACAACACGGCTGAGTATGCCAATTACAGCTCGAGCTACGTGGCGGGTGCGCGGCTGTCGGGCGTTGTGGCCGGCGGCAACATAACCATCTCGTGGGCACCGGCCGGTGGTCACTTGGAGTCTAGCCCGGCGGTCAGCGGTGCCGGTGTGAGTTGGCAGCCGGTTTTGCCTAATGCCAACCCCACGACCCTGCCGCTCGGACCAGGGCCCCGCTACTTCCGGGTTGTCAACCCGTAACAGCGGATTCATTCAACCTGCATTTATCAAGGCCGCGAGGGCAACCTCGCGGCCCTCTTATTAACACAACCCGCTCCAGCGGGGTCTGTGTGCCCAAACCGGACAGCCAGGCGCTACGGCCGGTTTACGAGTCGTGGGACCCGCGTTGCGTCCTAGCCCACTACCTGCTATAGAATGCAGAGCCAATGAAACGAGCAAGGAGCCGCAAGCGAGGACAGTCTCCGTCGCCCGTCCGGCATCCCTCTGGTCCATCGGCACTGCCAAGTACCGTGCTTTCGCCCGGACGCAAATGGCTGCTTCGTCTGCTGGCGGTGTTTGTACCGCCGCTGCTCCTTTTGGGCGCGCTGGAGCTGTTTCTGCGTTTGATCGGATTTGGATTCGATCCGCATTTTTTCAAAACGGCTAAAATCGGCGGCCAGGATTGCTATGTGGCCAACGACGACTTCGGCTTGCGATTTTTCCCTCACAATCTGGCCCGGATTCCGGCCCCGGTGGTGGTGCCCGCCAAGAAGGCGCCGGGCGCTTGCCGCATTTTTATTTTTGGAGAATCGGCGGCGCTGGGCGATCCGCGCCCGAACTATGGCGCCGGTTGCTATCTCGAAGCATTGTTAGCCGAACGCTTCCCGCAAACGAAGTTCGAGGTTATCAACACCGGGATCACCGCGATTAACTCACATGCCATCCTGCCCATCGCGCAGGAGTGTGCGACGCATCAGGGCGACCTTTGGCTCATCTACATGGGCAATAATGAGATGGTGGGCCCCTTTGGCGCGGCGACCGTGTTCGGCGCGCGCGCTCCACCCCTTTGGCTGATCCGTGCCCAGTTGCTATTGCAGCGGCTGCGCCTGGGCCAATGGTTGCTCGCCCTCAGCCAGAAACTGCATAAGTCAAATCCCACCTCCGAGAGTTGGCACGGGATGGAGATGTTCGCGCAAAGCCAGGTCTCACCCGCCGACCCGCGGCGGCAACGGGTCTATCGGAATTTCCAGCGTAACCTGGAGGAGATTTTAAAAACCGGGCTGGCCTCTGGCGCGAAGGTAATCCTCTCGACTGTGGCGGTGAACCTCAAAGATTGTCCACCGTTCGGAACGTCATCCGGGGATGAGCTGACGGCAGCCAGCCGCGCTAGCTTTGAGAAACTCTGTCGCGCTGGCGACGCGGCCGAGACGCAAGGGAACTTCGCTGATGCCCGGTCCGATTTCCAACAGGCGACCGAGATTTGTCCAGAGGCGGCCGAGGCACAGTATCGCCTGGCCACGTGCCAGTTGCGCCTGACCAACGCGACCATGGCCGGCCTGCATTTCCTGCAAGCCGTCGATACCGATACGTTGCCCTTCCGGGCCGATTCGCACATCAACGGGATTATCCGGGAGGCGGGGCGTCAATTGGCTGGCGAATCCCTGGTCCTGTGCGACGCGGCCAAGGCCTTAAGCGCATCCAGCTCCAATGGAGTATCCGGCGACGAATTCTTTTATGAACATGTTCACCTGAATCCGGAGGGTAACTATGCGCTGGCGCTTGCGTGGGCGGGCCACGTCGAGAAGTTATTTAGTCCGGCGCTCAGAAGGGGCGCCCAGCTATCATGGTTGGGGCAGGACGAGTGCGAGCAGTTGCTGGGTCTGACCGAATGGAACCGGGTATCGATCCTCGAAGAGGTGCTCCGTCGCGTTCAACAACCACCGTTCATAGGACAATCGGGCCATGCGCAGCGCCTCGCTGTCATGCGCAACAAGATCGCCGAATTACGCCAGAAGCTCACGCCCGAAGCGGCGGCACGAGCGCGAGAAACCTATTTGCGGGCCTTGCGGCGTGCGCCGGAGAATTTTCGGTTGCATGAAAACTATGCTGAGTTTCTGGAAGCAATGCATGAGTGGAATCCGGCGACCACCGAGCGAAAAAAGGTCTGTGAGCTTATCCCTGATTATTATTTTCCGTACTATGCGTTGGGCGTCGATTTGAAGGAGGCTGGGGCGCTGGCAGAAGCACGCGACGCATTGCAAAAGGCGCAGACTTTGCGGCCCGAGCAGCCGCAAGTTCGGCTCGAATTGGGCATCATCTGTGCCCGGCAAGGCGCATGGGATCTCGCACGGCAGTATCTCGAAGAGGCGCGCCGGCTTGCCCCCGAAGACCCACAGGCCGGGTTGTACCTGGGGGAAGTATTATGGAGACTTGATCGGCGCCGCGAAGCGGTGGACTGCTTGCGTGCAGTAATGCGGCTTGCGCCGGCCGAATGGCAGCCTCATTACCGTTTGGCCAGCGATCTCGCCCAGCAGGGTAGTCTTTCGGAGGCGGCCAGCGAATATCAGGAAGCGCTTCGCCTTAACCCGGCCAATGTGAAAATTAAACTCGGCCTCGGGGCCGTCCTGCTGGGTCTCGGACGACAAACGGAGGCGCTACAGCAATTGGATGAAGCCCTAAAGCTGGAGCCGAATAACCCGGCGGCGCTGGAATTTCAACGAAAGCTCCGCGGCCTTCGGTAGCGCACCGTATGAACGAAAGCCCCAACGGCCCGCCGCGCTACCCAGCTCGTTTCCAAAACTGCCACCAGCGCTTCTTCGGCGGATTTTTCCAGGATTCATACCGCGCCGTAATCACCGGCTCGAGCTTTGCATAATTCTGCCAGGTATCCGCGACGTGGTAAAAGCTCGGCAAGCCGCGGGCGAGCGTTTTTTTGTAGTCCTCGAAGTACGGGCCTCGTTTGCCGCTCAAATCGCGGTAATAATGTTCGGCAAAGGCATTGCCTTCGACCGTCAAATCCTTCTCTGCGAATTGCTCCTTGCAGGCAGCTTCAAAGAATTGGCGGCCGGTGAGTTGCCGCGCCCGCAAATGGGCGACGAGTTCCGGAGATTGCTTTTCATGGAATTCATTGAGCAGCCCGTGAGTGGCCGCCCAGGCCAAAAACATGCCGATATGCGTCGCGGCGTGGCCTTTGGGCAGTGGCTGCTCCTCGGTGCTGTAATCCAAATCTGCGCGGTCGTAGGACATAGCAGAATGCTTCCCGAAACATAGCATGATGGCTGAGCAGGGCCAAATGCCGGATTTGTCACTATACTTGCCCCACCGAAACCGGTATTCATGGCACCGTGAAAGATTTGATCGCCGGCTGGAAACAGATCCTGGACTTCCCGCTGCTGAAAGCCGGGGGCACGCAATTCACCGTGGGGCACGTGCTGGAGTTGGTGTTCCTGCTGGCTCTGGTGTTCATCGGCGAAGTCCTCATGCGCAGGGTATTCGTGACGCGCTTCCTGGAGCGGACCCGCCTGCGGCCTTCCGTCCGGTTCGCCGTGCGCCAGGTAATCCGCTACACGTTCCTGGCGTTGGGCATTTATCTTTCCTTGCAGGCGGTCGGCGTGAATCTCAGTTCGCTGGCGTTCCTGGCCGGGGCACTCGGCGTGGGAGTCGGTTTTGGGTTGCAGAATATCGTCAGCAATTTCATCAGCGGCTTGATCATTCTGGCAGAACAACCCATCGCGCTCGGCGACCGAATCGATGTCGGTGGGGTTACCGGGCAAGTGACCGAGATCAACCTGCGCAGCACCACCGTTGTCACCAACGACAATATTTGCATCATCGTGCCCAACTCGAGTCTCATCACGGCCAACGTCGTTAACTGGAGTCATGGCGATCCTAAAGTCCGGACCCGCCTGCCGGTTGGGGTGGCCTACGGCACCGATGTCGAGAAGCTGCGGAAGCTGCTGTTGGAAGTCGCCCGGGTTAATCCGGATATCCTGCAAGAGCCGCCGCCCGAAGTGCTCTTTGTCGGTTACGGTGACAGTTCGATTAATTTTGAATTGGCGGTGTGGTCCATCACAATGCTGGCGCGGCCGTCGCGTTTTCGCAGCGAGCTGTACTATGCGATGCACCGCACACTTGAGGAACATCACATCGAAATTCCATTCCCGCAGCGCGACCTGCATTTGCGCTCGGGTGCGCTGGTGCTTCAGAACGGCGCCGCGGTGGTGCGCTCGCTGGAAACGGCTCCCGGCCCAGTCCCCGCGCCGCCATCCCGGGGCGTTGAGGAATCGGGGTCACAAGCTAAGAAACTGTGAACGGAGCGCGGACTTTTAGTCCGCAGCAACGCCCGAAAAGCCGAGCGTGCTGAACATTCTCGAGGCCGCCTTCACGGTCGAGGCTTTGCTGCGGACTAAAAGTCCGCGCTCCGTCCGCGCTCTGACCCGCTGAGGGTCAAAGCCGCTTGCATGAGCAATCGCTCCCCAACAGTTGCCGAGGCTTCGGCCTGGACAAGGTTCCCCAATCGACCGGTAATGTGAGCTTCAAACTGGATTGTTTCTCCGGGTGCAACGGTACCGAGTATTTTCACCGAACGCAGAGCCGTGAGCTTCAAACCGGCCAAGGGGGGGATATTGGGATCCGACTGAGCCACGACGCCCGCCAATTGTGCCGCGGCTTCAACCAACAGCACGCCCGGCATGAGCGGTTGTCCCGGGAAATGGCCGCGCAAGAAAGGCTCATCGCCGCGCAGCGTGTACTGGCCGATGCCGCTGCGGCCCGGTTCGAGTGAGAGCAGCCGGTCCAGAAAGCGAAACTCGGGGCCGTGGGGCAGCAGGTCCAATGCGCGCGCCAGGGGGTCTGTCATAGGTGAGAGAAAAAATGTCGCGGTGCGCGCAGAGTACGACCTGCGGCTAGGCCGCTCGGATTATTGCTTTTTCATTGGTTCGACCACCTTGTAATCACCGGGGACTGGAGGTGCAAACAAGTCTGGCGGGATCGGTGGATTCAACACCGGGTTTTTGAAATCGTTACGCATGCGCGAGCCATCGGCGAACTGCAATTCGGTCGCGCGCAACGCGTCATTGCGCGTGTCGAAGTCGATCATGATCTGGGGCATCATGCGGCGGGCGGCGGCGGATTTCGGCTGTAAAACAAGTTGGCCGGAGTCGTCCTGGACGGTTTGCGACAGGATGTCGTATTGGGCCTCCAGTTCGGCGGCGCTGCGGGGAAAGCCGGCTTCGAGCAACGCCAGGGCATCCCGCCATGGCCCGGCCTGCTGGCCGGTCAAAGGGTACTTCTCGACCCGCTTGAGGCGCGGATAAACAATTTCGAGCGCATCACCGGCACGCAGCGCGATGGTCTGTGCCGGGTGTCCCAATTCCCATCGGAAACGATTGGGCGCCTGAAACCAGACATGGCCGGTAGCGGTGAGCGGCTGGGACAGCGACTTCAGACTGCGGGTCTGAGTAAAATCGGCCGACCAGCTTTGGATATTGGTCTGCGCCGCCAGCCACGCAGCGACTTGTGGTTTTAATTCCTGCGCCTGTGCGGTGACGCACAACCCGAGCGCGCCAATTGCGGTGCTCCATAAATATTCTTTCATGACAGTGCCTCCTCTAGTTGACCCCCATTCGTGGTTCCTGGTGTGCCGCTGTCCGGTGGCCAAACGGGGATGAAGTGGTACCACTGGTCAGCGTATTGGCGGATGAGCGGTTCAAAAGCCGAAATAAGCGTTTGCGTTAGCTGTTTTCGCGCGGCGCGGTCGCGCAGGGTCGCGCGCTCATACGGAACGGGAGGCAGAATATGCGCTTCGTACCTTCCGTTCACACGCGGCAGGTACACCGGCAAGAGAATGCAACCGGACGCGCGCGCCAACTCCGCCACCGCCACCGATGCGGCAAACCGACGGCCGAATAATTGGACCGTAACGGCGCTGGGTGCGGGCGGGCGGTCCAGCAATAACGCGACGGTCGCGCCGTCCTCCAGGCGCCGAATCACATCGAGAAACGCGAAGGGATCATCCCCAATCACGAGTGTTTCAATATCCCACCGCGCTCTGGAACCCTGCCGCAGCCGGGTGAAATCGGCCCCGGGTTCAGCCAAAGTCAGCACCTGCAGGCGCACGCCGCGCTGGCGGAGCAGCGGCCCTCCAAACTCCCAGTTCCCGAGATGCGGGGTTACCAGCAGGATGCCCCGCTTTTGTGCCTGGGCGGCGAGGAAGTATTCCCAGCCGCTCGTCGGCCCGAACAAGTCATCAATGTTCAGTCCCGCCTCATAGCGCCACAGGTCCACGAGCTTGAGCGCGAACTGTTGGAACAGGCTTCGTGCTTTTTTATGCGCGGCGGCGGCATCATCCGAAAGAGGCGGCAACAGGTTATTGATCACCACCGTGCGGCGGTGCGGAGCCAGCGCCCAATACACCCGAGCGGCTGCCCGGCTCAGCGCGCCGCAAAGCCACGCCGGGAGTGTTCGGACCACGCACAAACCCATTCGCCAAAATTCGGAGCGGTACAGCGACGAGGGTGTGGTGGGCGGCGCTTCGGTTAACGCGAAGCCGTTGGGAAGATTGCCCGGGCCGGTGGGAGGTCCGGCGTTGCCGCCGGGGCTGGAGTGGTGGGAAGCCGCACGAACCAGCACCGCACGCCACCAGACAGGCAACAGGAAGATGGCAATCAACATGTTGCTGCCAATCCCGACGGCGCAGACCTGGCCGAGGCTGGCCATACCGGCGTTGCTGGACCAGGCCAGTGAGCCGAACCCAGCGATGGCGGTCCCGCCGCACAACAACAGCGCGCGCCCGACGGATTGGTAGGCGAGGTCCAAATCTCCATGATGCCGGCGCAAGGCCAGTTGCATAAAAATACTGTAATCGACCCCGGTCCCCAGGACCAAAGGAATGGCCATTAAATCCAATAGGTTCCAGGACCACCCGACCAGGCGCATGGTCGTCAAAAGGCACGCCCCGCTCAACAGCAGCACCGCCAGGCTCAGCAGGATTTCCGGCGCCCGCCGGAAGGCAAGGTATAGCGATAGCATTACGAGAAAAACCATTGGCGCCAGCACCTTCCAGAAATTGGACTCGACCCGAGAGAAGATTGCGCTGCCGAGCAGTTCCCAACCCGAGAGCCAGACATCGTTCCGCGGCAGTTCGGCTTGCAAGGCCGCCAGCCGGGTGTGGCTGACGGCGGCGGTATTAGTTGAGACTGGAGTGACCACACCGAACCCGAGATCGTTTGTGGGCGTGCGTGCGGCGAACTTACTGAAAATCCACTGGCTCATCGGGTTGGTCGGCCAAAAGACGCCAGTGGTTTGAGCCGCTGCCCGCCAGCTCTCCAGCACCCGCTCGGTAAGGGCCAGCGCACTTGGCGCAAAACCGTTCGTCAATGCAACCTGGCGGAGCAGCGGCCCTTCATTTGCCAGGCGCAGCGCTATCGAGCGGTTCTCGGCCTGGAATTGCGGGTCCGGCCACAATGGGGTGGGCAGAGTAAACCCTTCAATCCAGTGGTTGGATTTGGCAGTCGATAATACGGAGGCAATCTGATTCAGGCGTTGGCCGACCTGCTCAACGTTCGCGCCGCCAATAAGCAGCCAAAGCGGTTCATGTTGCTGGCTCAGCTCGGCTTGAATCCGGTCCATCGCCGCGTAGGCCGGACTATTGCGCGGGCGGAGCGCGTTGGCGGTGGTATCGATGCGTGGGAAGCCCAACGCCAGGATTCCTGCGGTTGTAAGGATAACGACCGTAGTGACGGCAAACGCGGCGACGGTGCGCACCCGAGGCGCTCGCGCAGGCGCTTGAGCGACCAGCGCGAGCGGGGTGGGTTCACCACCGGTTTCTAGCGATGCGGCGGGACCGCTGGAGGGCGGTTGGTTACGGCCGGGGAACAGTGGTGGCAGGAATTCAAAAATCATGATGGTGGCCGCCAGCGCAACCCCCAGCCCCACCAGAGTGCCCAGTTGGCCTAAGCCGGGTAGCCCGCCGAAGTTCAACACCAGGAACGCGCTGATGGTAGTCACGGCCGCCCAAAAAATGCTTGGCGCGATCACGTGCCGGATTTGCGGGATGGTCAGGTGTGGATGCGCCAGCGCCTCCTGATAATGCACCACGGCATAATCGACAGCCAAACCGAGCAGGATCGCGGCGAACCCCATGCTCACAACATTGATTTTGCCGTAAATGAGGCCACCCAGCGATAACGTGCAGAACAGAATGCAGGCCAGCAACGTCAACAGCCAGAGCATCGGTTTGACTCGCCGGTGCGCCAGCCAAAATAATATCGCGATGATTCCGGCCGTTCCACCCACCGAGGTGGTGATGTCGTGTTCCATTCCTGCCGAAACCTCCGCCACGAACGCGGGGCGCCCGGTGAAGCCGAGCCTTACCCCGGGCAGCGCGGGGGCCGCCACCGCTCGAGCGCCGGCGCCTTTAACGAGGGTCAGGAATTCCTGGCATTCGCGATAGGTGCGCAGTTCGTGGCGCGCTTGAACAAAAACGAGCCGGAACTTGCCATCGGCCGAACTGAACCCTTCCTGCCCCTGGCCAAAAGCGGGAGCGGCGCCGGCAACGCTCTCGGGCAGGCGCGCTAATCCGTATGGGTCGTAGCTAAGCAAGGCGATTTGTTGGGGCGACATCGAGGTAGCCAGTTCGTCGCGCGTGGCGGCGAGGGTGTCGGTAAGTTTATCGGGCGCCAGGCGGTTGGTCAGCTCGCCAAAAACCGCGGGCGGCTGGTTGAACCACAAGTAAGCCATCAGCTCGGCGGCTTGCTCCGGGTGTTCGAGCCAGGGCGGCTCCCAAAGGACCGACGCCACTTGCGAGTTTGCGCGCAACTCATCCGCGAGCTTTCGTGCCACGGCCTCCGTTTGTTCGGCATCGCGACCCGTGATCGTGACGATGAGTTCGCGCGCGTTGGCGAAGTACTGCTGGTAAAGCTTCAGGCCCTCGACCGCCTCGAGATTTGTGGGCAGCAGATCGAACACCTCGACGTCGAAATGAAGGCGCGCCAGCCCAAGGGCCACCGGCACGATCAGGAAAAGCCATAACCATCTGCCCGGGTGTTTCAATCCCGGCAACGGCACGTGCCCCGGCCTATGTGCCCCCTCGACCATGCCCTACTCGAGAACTGGGACTGGTTTGGGGCTTGGGCTGGAGGAGAACCTGACAAATGCTGGCCAATCCAGCCGCTTCAGGGCAGCGCTCGACTCGAAAAAGCCTTCAATCGATTCCCCGTTGCGGTGGTCTTCCAATTTCCAGCCGCTGCTGTCCTCGTGCCAGGTCCAGTCTTCCGGCGGTGATTTGCCCGCCAGCACTTCGGGCAAGTACAGCCAGATAATACGCTTCGGTGGTTTGCCGCGCCCCGCATAATGCTTATTCTGCGGTGGGAACTCGATCTGCCATTGGCGCGGATTCTCCTGTCCGATCACCAGGGGGAAAGGCGACTTGCTGAATTGGACAAACGCGCGGCCATCGGGTCGCGTGGCGACCAACACCTCCCCGGCGAACTCGCGCCCGCCCTGAGCCTTGGCCAAATGCCACACTGCCTGGCCTTGCCGCACCGTCCAGCCAGGCTCTTTCAGATTCACTGAAGAGAGCGGATGGGATATCGTCATGCAACCGCTGCACAGCACCGCTGAAAGAAGAACCGGAACGCTGAAACGGAACCCAATGTCACTCCAAAACCGGTGGTTCAAATCTACCCCGGACCCCGAACCGGCGCGCTGCGCCGGCCTCCCACCCCAAAAAATTTTGAACATCATCGCCCTAAATTAATCCAAAACTACCGAAACTGCGTTGCGAAGTTTAGAAGATTGCGTTGACAAACACAATCAGCCCAAAAATCCAGTTTACAACTGAAAAAAAAGTGGGTATTTCGCCTATTCGTCGTAGGACGTAACGCAAGCATTGGCTATGATAAAAGTTCAAAATTTGGCAAAGGACTTTGGCTCAAAACGCGCAGTGGATGGCGTGTCTTTCTCAATCGAACGCGGAGAAGTGCTCGGGTTCCTGGGGCCCAACGGCGCGGGAAAGTCCACCACCATGCGCATGATTACCGGGTTCATTCCACCGTCGGAAGGCACAGTGACGGTCGGCGGGTTTGATGTGGTGGAACAACCGATTCCGGCCCGACGCCTCATTGGTTACCTGCCCGAAAATGCGCCCGCCTATACCGACATGACGGTCTATGGGTTTTTGAATTTCGCCGCGGAGATTCGCGGTCTGCGCGGCGCCGCCAAAAAGGAGGCGGTTGAGCGCGTGGTGGAGACCTGTTTTCTCGAAGCGGTGTTGCACCAAAGCGTCGAGACTTTGTCCAAAGGCTATCGCCATCGCACCTGTTTTGCGCAGAGCATTATTCATGATCCGGACGTACTGGTGTTGGACGAGCCGACCGATGGCCTCGACCCCAACCAGAAACACGAAGTCCGGCAGCTCATTCGCAAAATGGGCCAAAAAAAGGCGATCATTTTCTCCACCCACATTCTCGAAGAAGTGGATGCGGTTTGTTCTCGGGCGATCATCATTGACCGTGGCCGAATCGTCGCCAACGGCACGCCGGAGCAGTTGCGGCAGAAATCGGACTGGGCCGGCGCCGTGACCCTGCGCGTCAGTGGCATCAATAGCCAGGCGCTGAACCAAAAGCTCGGCCAACTCTCGACCGTCAAGCGTTTGAGCATCCTCAGGGAAGAAGCCACGCGTGTAACCGCCCGTGTCTTCCCGAAGCCCGGCGTCAATGGCACGCTGGCGGCCAGCATCGCCGATGCTGCCCAGGGCTGGCATATCGAGGAACTGCACACTGAGGAAGGCCGGTTGGACGAAGTCTTCCGCAACATCACCATGCCCGATACTGCGGCAGCCGCCGAGAAGCAATAGATTACTGCACCGATCTCCCATGAACGCGTTTGCCAACATCAAGACCATCACCAAGCGTGAGCTGGCGGCCTATTTCTCCTCGCCGCTGGCCTACATCTTTATCGTCATTTTCCTGCTCTTGTGCGGGTTTTTTGCCTTCTCGGTCCCGCCGACGTTGCTGGACCGCGGCGAGGCCTCGCTGGGCGCCAACTTCTTCATGTGGCACCCGTGGTTTTATCTATTCCTGGTGCCGGCAGTGGGAATGCGGCTGTGGGCGGAGGAACGGCGCGTCGGCACGATTGAGCTGCTGCTGACGATGCCCATCACGGCCTGGCAAGCGATTGTAGGCAAGTTCCTGGCCAGTTGGCTTTTCCTGGGTGTCGCGCTGGTGCTGACGTTCCCGATAGTCATTACCGTCAATTACCTCGGCAGTCCCGATAACGGCGTGATCCTATGCGGATACATCGGGAGCTGGCTGATGGCGGGAGCGTATTTGGCGATTAGCTGCATCACTTCGGCGATGACGCGCAACCAGGTCGTCAGCTTCATCATCTCGGTGGTGCTGTGCCTGTTCCTGATCCTCTGCGGCTTTGCGCCGGTCGTCAACCTGTTGGAACACTCCGTTCCCTGGCTGGTGAACCTGGTCACCTCCTTCAGCGTGGTCACTCACTTCGACGATTTCCAAAAGGGCGTGCTGGATTCGCGTGACATTATCTTCTTCCTGTCGCTGATCGGCTTCTCCCTCTTTTCCACTAGCGTCATCCTGCGCGGTCACCGGGCCGGCTAAACCCATTTCCAAGAATTCGCGATGAAGAAAAAGACTCTCGAAACCATTCTCTATTCGGCGGCCGGTATTGTCGCCATGGCGGCCATTCTGGTTTGTTTCAACCTGATCACCGGCCTGTTCAAAACGCGGATCGATTTGACCCAGGAAAAGGCCTACACGCTTTCCGATGGGACCCGGCGAATCCTTGCGAAGCTGGATACGCCGATCAAAATCCGCTTCTACTGCACCAAACCGGAGAGCACCTCCCCTGAGACGGTGTTTCTCACCGATTACGCCAAACGTGTCGAGGACCTGCTGGGCGAATACAAGCAGGCCGCGCACGGCAAACTGGTGATTGAAAAGTACGACCCGCAGCCGGATTCCGACGCTGAGGATTCCGCGCGCTTGGATGGAGTAGAGGGCGGCGCGCTGCCCAATGGCGAGAAATTTTACCTTGGCCTGGCGGTAAGTATGCTCGACCAAAAGGAAGTCATTTCGTTCCTGGCGCCGAATCGTGAAAAACTATTGGAGTATGACATTTCCCGCGCGATCTCGCGCGTGGTCAATCCCGAGCGGCCAGTCATCGGCATCATGAGCGCCATGCCGGTCTTTGGCATGCAGTCCAATCCGATGATGCAACGCATGGGCCAGCAAGGCCAGGACCCATGGGTAATCGTCAACGAACTGAAGAAAGATTTCGACGTTCGTAACGTACCACTGGAAAGTGACGCGATCGACAAGGACATCAAAGTACTTCTGGTCATTCACCCGCGCGGCATCACCGACAAAGCCCAATATGCGCTGGACCAATTTGTCATGCGCGGCGGCAAGCTTATCGCCTTTCTCGACCCGCTGCCGTTGCTCGACTCAAAAGAGCAGAACCAAATGCTGGGCAACATCCCCAACAGCGGCTCGACGCTGGACAAGTTGATCAAGGCCTGGGGCCTGTCCTTCGACACGACGAAAGTGGTCGCAGACATGAATTTCAAATGCCAGGGACGCCGGCCTGAAGGCCCCGCCTCGCTGCAATTAACCTCCGATGGGATTAACGGCCAGGACGTCGTCACCAGCCAGATCGACAGCTTATGGCTGCCGTATGCCGGCGCCTTCACCGGCACCCCTGTCTCTGGCCTGAAAGAAACCGTGCTGCTCAAGAGCACCAAGGAATCTCAATTGGTAGAAGGGTTCATGGCTCAATTATCGGCCGATAATATCGTCAAAGACTTCAAGCCCTCCGGCATACAGTATGCCTTGGCGGTGCGCCTCACCGGCCAGTTCAAAACCGCATTCCCCAACGGTAAACCGGAGGAAAAAACCGATACCGACAAGAAAGATGATAAGAAGCCTGAGGCCAAAACGCCGGACGATTCCCTCAAAGAAACCAAGTCTGAGAACAGCGTGATTCTGGTGGGCGACGCCGACATGCTTTACGACTACTTCATGGTGGACCGCTGGCAAACGCCCTTCGGCGTCATCGCCCGCCCCTCCAATGGCAACCTGAGCTTCGCCCAGAGCATGGTCGAGCAAATGGCCGGCGACGAGAACCTGATTGAAGTCCGCAGCCGCGCGACGTTAAGCCATCCGTTTAAGCGCATTCGCGACATGGAAACGGCCGCCAATGAGAAGTTCCAAAGCGAGATTAAGAGCCTGGAAACGGATCGGGACGAGGCCGAGCACCGCATTAACGAACTCCAGGCCCAGAAAAAAGACTCCGACCAGCGCTTCATTCTGTCGCCCGAGCAGACGGCCGAGCTGAACAAGTTGCGTCAGAAAGAAACTGAGAGCCGCAAACGCCTGAAGGTGGTGCAGAAGGAGTTTCGCAAGGAAGTCGTCGCGTTGCAGACTCGCGTCAAGTGGCTCAATATCCTCGCCATCCCCTTCGCCGTCACTGCTTCGGGCATGGTCCTGGCCTTTGTTAAACGTAAGAAAACTTCCGCAAAATGAATCGCAAACAATTCGCCCTGCTCCTGTTCCTGTTAGTCGTCCTCGGCATCGGAGGACTGATGGTCTATAACCGCCAGAATGATCTGTCCGGCGCGGGCGACCCCGCCCTTGGCAAAAAACTTCTCGGCAATTTCCCCGTCAACGACGTCGCGCATATCGCCTTCCAACAAGGCACCAATGAGTTGAACCTCGTCAAGAAGGACAACCTTTGGCGCGTGCGCGAGCGGGACGATTACCCTGCCAATTACCAGCAGATCAGCGAAGCGCTGCTCAAGCTCAGCGATCTGAAGGTTGTCCAGAGCGAGACCGTCGGCGCGTCACAGTTGCCGCGCCTGGACCTGGTCGCCGGACAGGGCAGCAACGCGGCGTTGGTGGTCGATTTTAAGGACGCCCAGGACAAATCCCTGCGCACGCTGTTGCTGGGTAAGAAGCACATGCAAAAATCCAACCGGCCCTCTCCCTACGGCGATATGGGCGAAGGCTATCCCGACGGACGTTACGTGAAAGTCGGCGCCACTTCAGATAAAGTCGATTTGGTTGGTGACGGGCTGACCCAGCTCGAGCCCAGGCCCGAGCAATGGCTCAACAAGGACTTCTTCAAAGTGGAGAAGCTGCGCTCAATTTCCCTCTCCGGTCCGGCTGCAACCAACTCCTGGCAGGTCAGTCGGGAGACGGAGACCGGTGAATGGAAGCTGGCCGACGCCAAAACGGGCGAACAACTCGATACTTCGAAAGCATCTGCATTCAATAACGCGCTGACAAGTCCGACCTTTACTGATGTCGCGCCTGCTTCGAAAGCCGACCAACTCGGTCTGGCCAAGCCGAATGTGCTTACGGTTCAAACGTTCGATAATTTCACTTATACCGTGAAAGTCGGGCAGAAGACCAATGATGATTACCCGGTGCTGATATCTGTGACGGCGGACTTGCCGAAGGAACGGACTCCTGGCAAAGACGAAAAGCCGGACGATAAAGCCAAACTGGACAAGGTGTTCAAAGACAATCAATCCGTGCTCGAGGCCAAGCTGGACAAGGATAAGACTTACGGAAATTGGGTGTACCTGATGTCGAGCTGGACTTTAGATCCGCTGCTCAAAGACCGCGCCCAACTCCTCGTCGAGAAGAAGGAAACCAAGGAGCCCACCGCGTCGGCGACTACACCCCCCGGTCCCGAAGCATCCACGGATGTGACCAAGATCGTCAACCCGATCACCCTCGGTACCAACGCACCTGCGCAGTAAGGGCCTGGAGGCGGCGCGCCAGCGTCTTGGACTGCGCCAGCCCCCTGGCGCTTTCCAAATCCGCTCCTCAAGGCCCGCAACCCGCGACCAGCCTCGGTACCAACGCACCGCCGCAGAAAGGGCCTCAGAGCTGCGCGCCAGCGTCTTGGACTGCGCCAGCCCCCTGGCGCTTTCGGTCAAAGCTACCACATCGAAAAGCGCCAGAGGGCTGGCGCAGTCCAAAACCTCGCGGCTTGGCACAGAGCTGGGTCCTGGAAAGAGTCCGAGTACGCGCTTGCTATCGCATTGGCGCACTCAATAGCTCCTTGCCGCTGAACCAGACCCAATCGCCCCCGGTGAGGTTCACTTGCTTTTTGCGTTCGCTTGTCCAGGCGAGTTGGCCGCCATCGTCCTTTTGATTCCAGCCAATCGAGTAGAGCACATAGCTGCCGTCGGGGTTCAGTCGGTACCGCAAGGGTTTGCCATCGATGACGTCATTGGGTACCGAGAGGATGAACCGCGGCACAAGGGCGTCCAAATTTTGCGGCAATGCGCCAGTTGTCAGGCGGTACCGTTCCAGGGCACAGGCGAGCCGGGCGGCATCCACATAAGTCTGCATGCGAGCGGATTTCGCGATGGCCTTGTCGAACGCCGGCATTAGCCGCCGCGCTAAGGCCGTGTAGGGTGCAACGGGCAGCATTTCAAAGACGTGCTCCCCTTTTCGGATGATATCCGGGAAAACGCGGTGTTGCGCAGGGTCGGCGGCCGGCAACGTGAATTCTTCGTGCAAGCGCGCTATGCTGACCATGTTCTGGTAGTACCAGCCACCAGGCATCAGATCCCATAAAAAATCAGGGGCCGAACCGCCAGAACTCATATCGAACACCTCAGAAGGACGGGCGTGAAACCCTTGTCTGCGGAAAAAGTTGACACCGGATAGATGAAAATCGCGCTCCCCACGCATCGCATGCTCATATTCGGCCAAGAGGTTCATCGGGCCCAGGCGCGTCTCGATCATCGCGAGTTGTTCATCCGTCCACGCATGTCGCGCGAGGGCCTCGCGCACGATTTGCAGGTCTGTTCGCAGGGTTGCCAACCGGACAAGATGATCAATTAGGAATGGTTCCTCCCGAATCCCATCGGAAAGCCGCAAGCCCAGTTTCAGGTCCTCAAACGCGGTTTCCGCGTGGCGCTCCTCCAATTGGGCAGTGGCTTGAATTTGCAAAATGATGGTCAGCGAGCGAACTAATGATAGATGAGGCAGCAGGATGGCCCAAGGGGGCTGGTAATCATACTGAATCGGGAACCGGGTTTCGGGGCGCGTTGCAGCCGCCTGGCGCAGTTCGTCCATTTCGGGAGCGAATTTGGCCAGTGCCGTTATAATGACCTGCGCAGGCGGGGCGCCCGGCGGCGCCTGTGGGTAATTGGTGTTACCCTGATAAAATGCCGCCCAGGCGGGCAGGTTGCCCAGTTCCCCGGCTTCCATCAAGTCGCCCGCCGAGTCCCAAATATTGGTGCTGCTTGGCGACCTAAGCGTTGCGGAGATGGCTGCGGCCCGTGCCTGGGCGTTCGTGTCGTGCCAAATGGTGCCCTCTTGGCCTTGCGTGAAATCAAAGATACGCTGGAACAGAGGCGTACAAGCAAGATTACGCGCATCCGGCACCGATGGAGGCACCACGGCAGAAAAATCGAGATTCTCTCCTTTGGCGGCCAATTGCCGGCGATAACCTTCCCAGGCATGCCATCCGCGCCAGTTTTCTTCCGCGTAGGCCAGGGCAATCAATGTTATCACACAGCCCATCGCGAGTATGAAGCGTCGCAGATTACCGGGGTTGCGAATCCAGCGAACAAGAATGAATCCGCCGACGACGACTAGCACCAGGAGCAGCGAATAGATTGCCGACAAGCGGATCAGTTCGGACCCTTTCACATCCATTAGAACGAAGAAGCCAATCGCGAAGACAACAAACGCAGCGATCACCAACAGTACGCAACCAGCGATTATTCCTGCAGGACCGCGCAACGGTCGGCGCCAGATATTTGGAGGATTTGGGGGCATAGAAACCTTGGTTAGACGTGAATGAAAGGCGATTGGTGCTCAGTGCGTGGCCGCGGCCGTATTGGTGGATGAGATGGCAGCGAGGCTGAGTCTTCTGTCTGCCCGAGCAACTCAGCCATGAGCTTCGCCTGCTGTTGCAGCATTTGGCGCAGTTCCGGTGACCGCATGGCCGAGGCGTGCGCGGCCACCGGTGGCGCGGAATCCCGCACAGACATGTCCAGCCCCAGAATCAGCAACCAAACTGCTGCCAACGATGCCCAGGCTTTGCCGTAGGGCCAAAACAGGGCCGCCAGCCGCTCCTTAACGCAGACCCACCACACATTCCTTTGTCCTACAGTAACGTCTTCCTTGCCTTCGCTAACCGATTTTGAATTCCGCATCGAGGCAATGCCCGCGGCCGCACCGAGGATTTCGGCGCGCCACCCGGGCGGAACCGGACGGAACGGCTGGGCCTGAATTCGCCGTTCAAATGGGTCGTCAATGTTCATTCAGCTCGTCATAGAGAGGACGCAACCGGTCTCGCAATTTGTCTAGGCCGTACCGATAGCGGCTGGCGGCGGTGTCGGGCGGAATGTCCAGGGCGGCGGCGATTTGGGCAAACGTCAGGCCCTCCCACAATTTGAGGTGAACAACCGCGCGTTGCTCGGCAGGAAGCTCGCCCAGAGCCGCTGCCAGCGCCTGGCGAAAGGATGTCTCGTCGGGATCCAGGGTAGTGGCGAAAGGAGAGATTCGCTGAAGCTGGAACTCATCATGGTACTTGTGCTGCGTGCCGCGCCGGCGCATCAGGTC
Organism: Verrucomicrobiia bacterium; assembly: GCA_035934555.1. Lineage (GTDB taxonomy): Bacteria > Verrucomicrobiota > Verrucomicrobiia > Limisphaerales > UBA8199 > DASYXT01. Next base: position 80,436 of record DASYXT010000098.1, read on the forward strand.
AATCGCGGCGTTATGGGCCAGGCGAAGCAGAAATGCCCGGACGTCCCGTGCCGGGCCCAACAACCCAGGGTTCCGGGCCAACTTGACGAAAACCTCCTGCAATAAATCGCGCGTGTCCTGTTCGTCCCGCGTAAGGTTCAGCAGGAAAGCAAACAGGGCTTGAGCGTGCTGATCGTAGAGCCGCTCAAGATCCATCGACATCGTCTTCATCCACAGGACGCCCGCCCACGCGAAATCTGTTTAACGTAAATCGATATTCTCGCGATCACCTATTGGATAGACAAATGCCCGCTTAACGCCTCACGGGCTCAGTCGCGAGGTGATGCATCATGTATTCCTCCAGAGGCGCAATCTTGGCTCTCATTAACACCCCGATTTATCGGGCTGTGGCCGACGCTGGGGGACAAACAACCCTTTTAAGGGTTTACTTCGGGCCGCCGCGGGCCAGCGACTGGACGCGAGTCGGTCCGGGAAACCATTAAAATGGTTGCTCGCGCGCCGGAGTCATGCGCGGGAGGCGAGATTTCTTTGTGGACCCGCTTCTTGCCGGGTTCGAATAAATCTGGTATTGAGCGGTGGAAATGAGCACGCGCAAACGCCTCCGGGGAATTATCCATGGCCAACCGTCCGCCTCAGCATGACCCTGTGCCGGTTCCCCAAGCTTTGACCTCATTACTCGAACCTAAACCCAACCGCCCCCTCAACGTCGGCGCTGGCACTGCCCAGACTCTCAGGCGGCTTTGGGCCATACCCGCCACGCGCGCGCTGGTGGCTCTTCTATTTGTGCTGCTGATTGGGTGTGTGTTTAACGCGCAAGGTGCCTTCTTCAAACTGGGCACGCATCGCGATGCGCTGCGCCAAGCCTCAGTCTTCGGCATTCTGGCCTGTGGCCTCACCTTGGTAATCATCAGCGGCGGCATCGATTTGGCCGTCGGCAGCGTTCTGGCATTGGTCGCGGTGAGTTTTTCGCTGATGAGCATTCATTGGGGCTGGAGTGCGTGGCTGGCGATTCCAGCGAGTCTCCTGCTCGGCGCGGCTTGCGGCGCGCTGTCGGGCACCGTGACCGCCTGGTTTGGCATTCAGCCGTTTATCGCGACCCTCGCGATGATGGTGTTCGCGCGCGGTCTCGCCAAAACCGTCTCCGGCGGAATGAAAGTTTCGACGATCATCCAGGATGCCGGCGGTTCGTTTCATCAAGCGCCCGTGCCCGCCATTTTCGACTTCATCAACAGCAGCATTCTCAAGACCGCCGATGCCGCCGGGCATGTCCGAGGCAACCTGGCGGTGGTGACCGTCATTTTCCTCATCTGCGCTGCAGTGTGCTGGCTGGCCTTGTCGCAGCATGTCTGGGGCAGGCACCTTTATGCGATTGGCGGCAATGAAGAGGCCGCCCGATTGTCCGGCGTCGCGGTGAGGAAGGCCAAAATCCTGGCCTATGCCGCCAGCGGGCTCATGGCGGCCGTGGCCGGGATTTGCCAGGCAGCCCAGGAGCAACAAGGAGACCCCGAGGCCGGCATCGGCTACGAACTGACCGCCATCGCGATTGTCGTCATCGGCGGCACAACCTTGACCGGCGGCCGTGGCGGCATCGGCCTGACGCTGTTGGGCACGTTGACCATCGGTTACCTCGAGAAAATCCTCAGCATCAACGCGGTGCCCGAAGCCAGCCGCTTAATGCTCACGGGCGCCATTATTGTGGTGGCGGTCCTGGCTCAGAGAAAAGGTAGCCGCTAAGCCGCACAGACTGTTCTAAATCTCCTCTGCGCGGTGGTTTCGATCTGTTGTGTCAATCGGGCAACCGCCGCCATTGCCGCTCAGCGATGTAAGGGTCCAGCCTCGCCAATAGCCAATAAGCCCACCGCTGCTTCAACCGTGTCCAAAGCGTGCGCGACCTTCGCCACGATTCCATGGTAATCCGCGTGGAGTGCGCCAGCGCCCCGTTAAACACCTCGCGCGCGCGGTCGGCCAATTCGGCCTGCTCGAACCGAACCATCAGCTCATAATTCAGGTTGAGACTGCGCTGATCCAGGTTGGCTGAGCCGACATACACCGCATTATCCAGCACAAACAACTTCGCATGCAGGACTTGCGGTTGATATTCATAAACCTCCAGCCCGCTTTTTAGCAGCCGCCGATAAAGACTCTGCGCCGCCAGCAATGATACCATCACATCCGATTTTCCGGCCAGCAGTAACTGCACCTGCCGGCGGTTCCGAATAAGCCCCTCCTCGAAAGGGCGAGCGCTGCGGGCTGGAGAAGTGGAGGTAAAACCTGCGTGAAACGAGCGCGAGAGGCAGCCGTGCAAAGTATGCCGGACAGCGGAGATTAGATTGTCAACGGGATCG
>DASYXT010000119.1:0-12903 GCA_035934555.1 Verrucomicrobiia bacterium
ACTTGTTCCACCGCCCGCGTTCTAATAGCTTCCAGAGTCTGATGGTCCAGTTTTCGCGCATCACGCCGGTCAGCTTTGGTCATGCCCGAAGATTACCCATAAACCCAACCAAATGTCAACATACTTATGAACTCCTTAATATGAGCGCGCTCTTGGCCAAGATGCGCCGGTATGCAGGAGGAACCCATTGGGTTTGCGCTTCGGACGCGATGTATGCGTTCCAGGCGCAGCTATCCGTGCCGCCGGAGCTCGCGGTGGTTATGGCTAAACGATTCTGGTCCGGGCAGATTTCCGCTGCGCAAATCGTGAAGGTGTGCTGGAAATATAAACCCGAACAGGTGCTATTGCCGAATGGCCGGATCAGCGCCGACTGGCGCGACTTTCTGAACCCAGATTATGAGCTCGTCTATGCGGACCGGGAATTCGTGCTTTATGTCAGCAAGAGCGTGGTCGCAGCCGGATCCCGCAAACTGAAAGCTCATGTGTAAGCGAGGACTTTAAGCACTTAAACGGTCAGATGCCAGTTTTGAAAGCCTAATGAACAAATTGCCCCGGCACTGGCGTTTCGTCAGAGAAGAACTTGTGTCCGCTGACCACCTGGCCCAGCGAATCATACTGATACGACCAGTAACTGCCGTCGGCCAGGGTTGTGCGGACACGCTGGTTTGCGGAATTGTACGTGTACGCAAAGCTGAGGTTCGAGCCGGCTGAGGGCAAAGCTGAAATCTGGGTCAACCGGTTGAGATAATCGTACTGCTTGGTCGTCCTCATCCGGGGCATAAGGTGTCTCTTCAGGTCTTCCGATTCTTGCGTCTAATCTTCCAGACCGCTACAGCCCCAATCGCAACCAGGCCAACAAACCCGTAGCCGGCTCCGGTCCCCAGCCAATGAGAGAGGAAATACTCAAGCAGCAGCAGGACAGCTAGTAAAATCGTGGACTGGAAAGCCGACCTTCCGCCCACCTTGGCTACAACAACCAGAGCTAGCGCGAGAACCACAAACCAGATAGGGACGCCAGGCGTTGAGCCGCTCATACCGGTACCCTCAATCCTCCGGGGGAGGAATCGGTAATATTGGAATAGTGCTAGAGGACAGTGGTATTGTGACCCTCTCAACGATATTGACATTGATGTCAATGCCATAGCCGGGGTTAGGACACCCTGGCATATTGATTACGCCGTTCTGGGCCGCACTCGCGATGTGAACCACAGCTTGCTTAGTTAACTCACCGGCGGCAACGATAGCACCCGCTCTTGCAGCGTCGGCTATAGCATTCGCGCGTTCCGCAGCCAGGCTACTCAGCCGCTGTTCCAGCCTAGCTATCTCACGCGGCGTACTTTTGAGGGGGAGTCTGCTCGCCTTTAGCACCATCCTAGCATTGATGTTACCGGCTTTGGATAGACTACTCCAAAGCTCTTCCAGTCGTTTCACGTCTGCAACATCGGGTGCTCCCGCAAACCCCCACAGCGTTGCTATCAGCGCTGATTTGGCGTCGATGTCGTACCAGTCCTTGCCAGTGGCAACATTGACAGCAACCTGTATGCCGACATCGACTACAAGACCTACCAGTCCCTCGATAAGCTCGCGGCCGTTGGAGTCGCACTTATCTAGACCATCATTAGCGACGAATCCGTATAAATTGATCCCGCCCTGCTCCTGCAGAGGATCCCTGGAAACCCAGGTACCGTGGGAGGAGCTGTAAAACCTGAACCCGTAATAAAGCAACTCGCTCTCATCGTCCTGGTATTTGGTGGAGAACCGGAAGGGGTTGGCCTTCGCCATGGGGCCAGTGGCCCGGAGCACCTCACCGAAGGGGCTATACTCGTATTGAGCTACACAGGTCCCGTCGGCGGCATTCCCAAGCGCTGCTACGTTGCCGTTGCCATCAAACGCTGCAAGGCAGTTGGTCGTGCTGGACCCGTAGTAAACCATTTCGAGCAACCCGCCAATACCCCCAGCGCCTTGCATGGAGCCGCTCACATCCAGGCCCCACATGTAAGTGCGGACTAGGCTGTTAGCCGTGTTCACTTCGTCCAGCAGATTCCATCCGTCATACATGAACCTGAGGTCGTTTGCAGACGCGCCCAACACCCGTTTATGGATGCGCCGGCCTTTCGCGTCATAGGAAAAGAGAAGAACCTGCTGCGGGCCAACGCTTGTCTTGTTGGTCATCGCGATCAGGCGGTTTTCGGCGTCCCAGCCGTAATACCAGCGCCCGTCGCTGGTCAGATTGCCGTCCAGATCATATGTGAATGGCTCGGGGGTTTGGGCGACGAACAGATCGCCCGTAACGGTGGTCTGCCAATTGGCCGCCACGGAAATGCTCTGCCAGACAGGCGAAGAAGCATTGTTAACACTCAACTGCTCCCGGAAGTACTCGCCTTTTCGGAACGGCGATTGGCTGTTGACCGTCACGGCGTTGGTCGCATACGCAATGCCCATGATGTCCACGTCACCCGGCACATCGCGGTTGGTGTACTGGTTCAAGGTGTTGGCGTGATAGTTCGCGATGCGCTGGTTGGCGCCGTTCTGGTCACCGCCAGCCAGGGTTTGAGTCCGATTTCCGATGGTGTCGAAGGTGTAATCAAAGAACTGTCCTGGGACCGGCGTTTCATCGGCGAAGAACTTGTGCCCGCTAACGACTTGGCCGAGCGAATCGTAGCCGTAGCGCCAGTATGAGCCATCCGCATCAATCCGGCGCGTGCGTTGATTCGCCGAATTATACTCGTAATTGAAGGTCACGGGCGTGGCAGCCGAGGGCGCCGAAGAAATCTGCGTGAGCCGGTTGAGGTAATCGTACTGCTTGGTCGTGGTCATCCGGGTCGAGCCGTTTTTCGCGAAGGTAATTTGGCTGACCAGAGGGGAATTTGCAAGATAACTGTACGCGGCAGAATACGGGGTGGCGGTCGTGTTGTCGGTGGCGGTTTGGAGCCGGGAAGCCGAATCGTAACCGTAGGCCTCCTGAACGAGCGGGGAGGGGCCGTTGAGAACGGCCAATTGGGTCCGGCGGAGATACGCGTCATAGCCGTTGGTGACCGAAAGGCCGGCCAGCGTGCCGCTGACGTTGGTTTCGCTGAGGAGGTTGTTGGCGTTGTCATAGCCAAGAATAACTTGGGCGGAGCCGACGGTGTTGGTGGTCTGGCGGCCCCGGCGGTCGTAACTGTAGGCCAGGGCTGGGGTGTTTTGTGGATCGTTGGAGTACGCCACGCCAACCAGGTCGCCGTAGCCTTCGTTCTGAATGCCGCTATTGAAGCCGTAAGTGTACGTGGTGAGGAGACGCTGGCTTTGGCTGTTGCTGCGCGCCCACAGCCGCGTCAGGAGGCGCCCGCCGGCCGTGTAGGTGTAATCGGGGCCGGTACTGTCGGCATAACGCTTGTTGTCCAGGAATCCGCGGTAAGAGTTGTAATTCCAGGTGGTTGTGGCCGCGCCGCCGCGGGTGCCATAACTGGTCCAGGTGGTCATGGTCTTTTTCCGGCCCTGAGCGTCATACGTGTAAGCCACGGGATAAACGCGGCTGCCGGACTGGTTTGTGAGGAGCCCCGTGGCCGCATAGGCGTTGGCGACGATGCCGCCGTCGGGCTGCGTGATTTGAACCGCGCGCAGGGAAACGTCAAAGGTCGTCGTGGTGGTTTGGGGCGGCTGGGCCAGCCCGGCTGGGGGCGTGGTGACCGAGGAGGTTTGGTCCGCGTTGTTCAGCGTGTAAGTTGTCGTGCCGTTGCGCCCATCGGTGACGGAATTCTGGCGTCCGTGCGGGTCATACCCGTACGTGCTGGAGGTGATCACGCCCAGCGTCTGATTGGACATGGTTGAGGCCACCAGGCGGCCATATTGGTATTCCTGAATGTTCGCTGTGCCGTCGGGCGCGTAAGTAGTTTGCGTGCGGGTCGTGCCGGGCACGATCACCGTGCGACGAGTGACCGGCGTGTTTGCATCGCGGTACACTGTGCTCCAGTTCGTGAGGCCAGTCGTTGCGGTTTGAACGGTGGAGACCAGTGTGCCCGTGCTTTGGCCAGCATCGAAGATATATGTACTGTCCTGCGTGAGGTCCGGCAGTGATTGCGTCGCCGCCGCAACGGAGTGCTCGATTTGGGTAATGCGGTCGTTCTGGGATTGCAGGCTGCCGCTGCCAAGGGCGTTGGAGAAGGTGTCATATGAGCTGAATGCCAAGGTGGTGTTCATGACGGCGAGCACCTGGTACTCGAGCTGCGCTTTGGCGTTATAGCAGAAGAGGGTTGTTACGCCGTCCGGATCGATCTGCTTCCAGACCTGGCCGTTTAGACCGGGGGTCAGACCGCAGAAAGGTCCGTTCGTATTCATCCAGATATCGAGGAGGATTTGCGGATTGCCGGTCTGGGTGTTGTTCATGAATTTGTGCAGATTGCTCCTGGCACCGTTGCTTGATGCGCATCGGCCGCGGCATGGTCTGAGAAATGCCCGGGTTATGGAATTTGTGAAACAGCATAAGGTTTGGTATTGCTGGGCACGGGAATCCAGGGGCATTTCTACGGTCTGACCCCGCGCCTGTGGAGGTCCTGCGCTGCAAAAGCCCCAAGCTGGTTCACAAGGAGCTGGAAATGTTCTTCATTGCCTACAACCTCATCCGCTGCCTGATGGCCGCGGCGAGCTTGCGCTACGACGTGGGCATGGGCTGGCTGAGCTTCAAAGGCACGGTGGATTCAGTCCGCCAATTTGCGGGCGCCATCGCCCAGGCCCGCTCGCGTAAAAAACGCAAGCAACTCTGGGATAAATTACTCCAGGTCATCGCGCGCGATCGGTTGCCGCAGCGCTCCGCACGACACGAACCGCGCGCAGTCAAACGCCGGCCCAAGCCTTACCCGCTGCTAAACCGCCCTCGGAAACAATTTAAGGAAATTCCCCATCGCAACCGCTACTGGAAAAACAACCCGCGAAAATCAGGGAGCTAAACTAAGCGCCATTCCGGTCTGACCCTCCCTGCAGGCGGTTCGCAAGGTCATAACCGGATTGGCTCTGATCTAAGGCTGGACCCTTTCGATGACCCCTTTTTACGGCCATTCACGGCCCTGAGGTTGGGTCCCTCTCCAAGAGGCGTATGACTTGCCTAGCCTCGGGAGAGTTGTCTTGGGGAGAAACGAAGTCAACTGCCTTCATCCCACTTGCGTCGGGGATGTCGGGATCAGCGCCATGTTTCAGAAGGAACAGCGCGACGTCGTAATTCTTCTCGAACACGGCCCACAGCAGCGGAGTGAATCTGGAACCCTCACTCGCCTGAAAATTCACGTTCACACCCGCGCCAACCAAATCTTCGACCTGCCTGAGGTCGCCGCTTGCGGAGGCTTTTAATAGTAGCTCCGGTTTGTTGGCTCGCTTCGCTTGTCCAGCATGGAGGGCAGCGTCGGTCAAGGGATTATACGGCCCTGCGGTACGCCCGTTATGACGGCAACAAGCGCAAGCCAAGAAGGAACAGGTGGCAAGTGCGGTCACGCGGGCGAGATTGGTCCAGTGCATTAGAGGTTCTGAGCTCCTCTGTAGGTGAGTTGTGCGTTAGCTGTTCCAGATGTCACAGGCGAGCCTTGAGGGAAATTGACGTACGGAATATACGTTACCACCTCCTTCTCCTGATCATTTACCAGGTGGACGTATAGGAGGAAAGGTAAATTCACACTGAAGAAGTTGCCATTCCAAACTCCCGCAAAACCTTTCCAAAGGTCCACGCGCCCGCTCCTAAGCCAAGCTTGCGCCTTTGTTTTGTAAGGTCCACTGCCCGACAGCGCTACAGAGAAGTTGAAGCTTACTAGGAAGTCCCCTCCGCAATGGTCGCGCAGGAACAGTTTTATGCCGCCTGCGTGGTCAATTGTTCCTCGGTAGTCCACAGTGTTGCAGTAATCAGGCCTCGCGATGCCGTGCCAAGGGGCGTTATTCACAGTCACACTCGTGGTTGCAGCGTTCCCACTAATGCTTGCGGTACCTGTGCCCGCCCACCAAGGCTGCGCCCAAGGTCCAAGCCCGCCGATTACATGGCTTTCCCCCACTACGGTTTCGAAACGAAAACTCAGACAGCCAAGCGAGTCGTAACAATGGAGAGGTGCATTCTCAGCGAACTCATATAAGTTAGGCCCGCCATCCTCTCCTTTTGGATCGCGCGACAACCAGTGCCCGGTATAGGGCGCGAGGTATCGGTTACCGTAGTAGAGCAGATCCGTTTCGTCATCCTGATACTTGGTGGAGAACCGGCACGCATTGGCCTTGGCCATGGGGCCAGTTCCACGGATGACCTCTCCAAAGGGGCCATAATCATACTGGGCTAATACCGTCCCATCAATTGCATTTGCCAGGCCGGCCAAATTGCCGTTGCCATCAAACGCGGCGAAGCAGTTCGTGCTGGAAGCGCCGTAATAAACCATTTCCAGTAGCCCGCCCACGCCTCCGGCACCCTGAACCGAGCCGCTCAAATCCAGACCCCACAAATAGGTTCGAGCCGGAGAATTGGCCGCGTTCAACTCGGCCAGCAGATTCCAGCCGTCATACACAAACTTCAGGTCATTGGTGGCCGTACCGGACCAGTTTGTATTACCCCAGACCTCCTTGCGCACCCGACGAGACCTGGAGTCATACTCGAATTTCAGAGATTGCTGGGGTCCGTTGGTGGTATTCACTGCAAGGCTGATGAGCCGATTTTCCCCGTCCCACGTGTAATTCCAATGCCCGTCGCTGGTCAGGTTCCCGTCCAAATCATAAGTGAACAGCTCCGGCGTCTTGGGCACGAACTTGCCGCCGGTGATGGTGGTCTGTCCCGCTGCCGCCACCGTGACCGTCTCCCAAACCGACGTGCTGCTGTTAACCACGCTCAATTCCTGCCGGAAATATTCCCCGTGCCGGTAAGCCGTCGTGCCGTTCACCGTCACCGGGTTGGTCGCGTAGGCCAGGCCCATCACGTCCACATATCCCGGCACCGTCCGGTTGGTGTACTGGTTCAGCGTGTTGGCGTAGTAACTCGCCGAGCGCTCGTTGGCCCCGGTTTGGTCGCCGCCCGCGAGCGTCTGCGTCCTGTTGCCAATGTCATCAAACGCGTAGCCAAACTGCTGGCCGGCCACCGGCGTCTGGTCCGACCAGTATTTCTTCCCCGAAGTCACCTGCCCGAGCGAATCATACTGATACCGCCAGTAGGAGCCGTCCCCCTCGATGCGCCGCGTGCGCTGGTTGGCGGAATTATACTCGTAATTGAAGGTCACCGGGGATGCGGCCGAGGGCGCTGAGGAAATCTGCGTCAGCCGATTGAGGAAATCGTACTGCTTGCTCGTCGTCATCCGCACCGTTGTATTCTGCTTGAAAGTAATCTGCTGCACCAGCGGCGAATTGGCAAGGTAACTGTATGTGCCCGAGTAAGGCGTGGCGGTCGTGTTGTCCGTGGCGGTTTGCAGGCGGGAAGCGCTGTCGTAATCATAGGCGTCTTGGACAAATGGCGACCCGGCGTTGAGCGCAGCCAGCGTGGTGCGGCGCATGTCGGAATCGTAGCCATTGGTGACGGACAGGCCGGCGAGCGTGCCGCCGGAATACGATTCCGAGAGCACCTGCCCGGCGAGGTTATACGCGAACGTTGTGGTGGTGCCGTTCATCACGATGCTCGATTGGCGGCCCAGCCGGTCGTAAGCGTAAGTGACCCCCGGGGTGGAATCGGAGTAACTGATGGTCGAAAGCATGCCACAAGTATCGTAACCGTAGGTGGTTGTGACGCTCCGAGCCCAAGTGCGAGTCTGGAGCCGTCCCGCCGCGGTGTAGCCGTACGACGGCCCGTGGCCGTCCGCGTAGGTCTTGCTGTTGAGCCAACCCCGATACTGGTCGTAATTCCAGGTGGTGATCCGGGCGCCGGTGCCACCGCTGAAACTCGACCAGTTGGTCATGGTGCTCAGCCGGCCGGCATAATCATACCCGTAGCCCACCGGGTAAGTACGAGCGCCGTAATTGCGCTTCACCTCGCCCGTGAGCCAGTATTCGGTCGTGGTGCTCGTGCCGTCCGGGTTCACAACATTGGTGGCCTGAAGCACGTTGTTGTAATAGGTGAGGGTGGTTTGAGGCGCAGATCCCAAGCTTCCCGGAACGGGCGTGGTCACCGACGCGACCAGATCAGCATTATTGAAGGTGGATGTGGTGGTCCCATTGCGCGCATCCGTTACGGTGTTCCGCCGCCCATGAGCATCATAACCGTAGCTCGTCGAGGCGATTTGATTATTAGCCGAATCCTTGCGCGTCACGGACACCAGTTGGCCATTCAGATACACGGTCACCGAGTATGAGGTGTCCGGCGCGATATTGGTAGCGTACCGGTATCCGCTGCCGGCGAACACAGTCTGGCTGAAGTTTGTGACCGGCGTGCTGGCGTCACGGTAAACGGTTTGCCAGGAGCGCAGCCCGTCCACCGAAGTTTCAGCAACGGAGATCAGGTTGGAAGTATTCGAGCCAAGTGTGGCCCAAACCCAGGTGCGACTGCGGCGGACATTAGCCCCATTATCAGTGGTCACGTCGGAAACTGTTGCCGTAATTCGGTCGTTGCCTGCCCAGGAGATGGTGTTGTCCTGATTAGTGTCGAGGGCGGTATAGGCGAGCTCGCCCCTGGCGTTGTATTGGTAGAGGGTGCGAACGCCGTCGGGATCGATTTCCTCTGAGAGCTGGCCCTGGGGGTTGTACGAGGCAAGGTTGGTCGCGTTGGGATACAGAGTCTTCCAGGTGCGGCCCAGCAAATCGCTTGAGGTCTTGGCACACTCATTGGTACCACCCGTGTTGGTGAGCTTGATTTCAGTGGAATAAGGTCCGTCGCCGTCTGCACCGTAGAGGTATTGAACCGGGTGAACGGCACTGCCGGTCACGGATTTGAGCGAGCCGTCAAGAAAGTACGCTTCGATGCGGGTGCCGCCATCTGGATTTGTGGTGGTTCGGATGAGGCCGTGCGTGGTTGGGTCGTACGAATCCGCGTAAGTGGTGATGCCGCCGAGCGCATTTGTCTGGCCCGCCAAACGGTTCGCGAGATCGTATTGCGATTGGCTCTTGGTGATCTGCGAATTGTCTGTGCCTGTGCGCACGGTCGCCACCGTCCGCCCCGGCGCGTCCAGGACAGACGAGGTGGTAATACCCAGGCGTGTGCTGGTGATCTGCCGCTTCATTGCATCGTAACCAAAGAAATTGGTCGTGTTATCACGGTCCACCGTGTAATCCGGGCCGCAGCAGGCGTAATGGGTGATCTCGGTTGTGCCATCCAAATGGGTGACTTCCTGTGGCCGGTTTAACGTGTCGTAGCTGCCGTAAATGTCCTGCGACATCGTGATGCCGGAAGCGATATCGGAGACGGTGTGGGAGATCATTTGGCTAACCGGTCCGAGGATGGTCACGTCGGTCGTCCCGTCGATAATCGCCGAACCGCCGGTGTTCGGCTGCCCTGTAGAAATAGTATTGGTTTGGCTGCCATCGGAGGCCAGTGCATACGTGTAAATGGCCATCGTGCCGTCGGGGTTTTTCACGCTGGCGACCCGATTATCGGACGTGTAGCTGGTAATGGTTTCGAGGTTGCCTGGGTCATCCCAGGCCGCGGTTGGCGATTGGCAGCGGAATTCCTCCACGGCTGTTGAGAGAACAACATGATACGTCTTTGAAATAATTTGCGATTGGAAATAGCTGGTCACGGTGCGCGGGATAGTCGGTCGAAGCGTGCCGTCGTCGTGGGTCGAATCCACCGGCTCGTACTCGTAAACGGTGTAACGACACTGGTTGGTGTCGGGCGGGCCGGAAAACGGGGCCGGCTCGTCGCCGACGCCCGAGTAGATTGCCGAGATACGGCCCGAGGAGTCATTTGTGTATTGGTAATATTGCCAGCTCCCATCCGGATGCACCACAAGCTGAACGGGATGGAAGTTGATATTGGTCGAGGTCAAATCGGTGTAGTACGTGTAAGTCGTGGTGAGTGGGTTGGTATCGGGGCTGAGGGTTTCCTGGATCAACGCCTCAAATCCAACGACGCCGAGTTGCTCTCCAGTGTTATTGCCAAAGAACTGGTAGAGGCGCGTCACCTTGGCCTGCAGGGCACCGCCGGGAACCCCCACGGTTGAGACCACCTGCCGGAAATATCCGCCATCAGAGTTCGTAGTTGCCGTTGTAGTGCCGGTATCCTCTCGAAGACCCCCAGGGTAATCCAAAGTCCACGCGTTTATGGTCGCATTGAAGGAGTAGCTGTAAACGTTGGTTGAGGCCGCCCGGGTTTCTGTAATATTCAGCCGGTTGTAAACTATTGATGACCGGTCAGGGTTGGCAATGTTCCATGTGACAAAAGGGGTTGGGCTGCCAACTGGGTAGTACAAGCCAGCAGAGTTCGTCGAGGAACTGAAGTCGGATGGGAGGTAGAACCGCGCTTCGTATGTGTAAGCATCAAGAGGCACAACATCGACAAGGGTCTCAGGGGCCCTGAGCTGGCGAATCGAGCCATTAGTTGAGATGACAACCGCATCGTTGTTACTCGCCGTGTAAACGAGGCTTTCCGGGGTAGCCAGCATCCAAGACGGTTGAGCGGCAGAAATTGCCAGCGACCCGGCGCAGAAGCCACCAGTCGCGTGCCCAAGACCGAAGGTGGCCGAAACTGCGGGTGGGCTAAACACCCCCGGACCCGCACCTCCGCCGCCGCAAGACGCGCAACCGCCTGAGGTGCCGCCAATGCCGACCTGACCCGCTCCTGCTGGGCTCGCACAGTTTGGAATGGTTGTTATGTGGACATCGTCCACCCAACTTATAACTAAGCCGCCATAGGTGTCCTCGTGCCAGAATGGAGGGAGTTGCTCAAATGTGGCGCTGTAAGCAGGGTTATTAGGGTCGCCCGTTCCCATCACGTATGTTTGCATAGACCGGGCGCCTACCGTACCATCTGTGAGATCCCAGGTGATCACCACCCAGGTGATCAGGTACGTCGTGCCTCCCACCGAGTTAGGAATGCCAAAGTGGTATTGCATCTTGCCAAGCTGGCCGGAGGTGTACGTGGATCCCCCTCCCCCGTAGGCGTCCTGGATCATCCAGGAATATGCCACCGCCGGCTCGTCTGGTGGCGGGACGTACCATCCTCCGTACTCACCGTACAGTGTCATGTTGGTAAGAATCACGTTGTACAAATCCTCATCTGTGAACTCATTTTGGAGGTCGATGGTATCGCTGCAGCTTGTGGTCCACGGGCCGTCCGATCCGGAAAGGGTGTTCACGGTTTCAGTATAACCGTTCGTGACAGTTGTGCCGCCACCGCAACCTCCGATACTGAACGTTGTTGGGGCAACGATGCTTTCGTCGGCGTTGGTTTCCCATCCTAACGGGCCGCCGCATGAGTCCGCCGTTACATCCTCCACGCTGTAGTTGTTGGTGGTACCTCCGAAACCCCATTCGCTAGGGCCGTAGTTGGTAGGCGTGAGGTAGGTAATCCCATAGCCACCCAGGTAAGCCGTAGAAATTGAGCACGAACACCCCGACGTTCTTAGGCGGAAGTCCTGCCCATTGCCGTAATAGAGCTGGTGACCCGAAGCCAACCAGTTGGTTGAGGTGCACGTTAGCTTGTCCTCCTGCTGCTCAAAAACCACGACGGTTTCCTGCGCGTTTGTCTGCCACCAGTAACCCTCCTCCGCAGTGAAGCAATCGGGCCCCGAGTAGGTGTTACTTCCCGACGCGTACTCGTACGCCGTCTGTGAAAATGATTCGTTCCACAGGGTGTAGTCGCGGATGCGTGGAGGGGCGCTCTGCAGCCACTCAGGCTCCCCGCACTTGGTACCGCTGTATGACTCTACTCGGTACTCGATCCAGCATGTTGACGAGTCGGTGCCGCCGGGCGGACAATCCTGCGCCAATGCTGTCGGAGCCAAACCGAGCACTCCGAGTACAATAAGTTGTCCGTATCTGAACCTCAATTCACCAAATAGCTGAGTCGTGGACACCAATCGGAGGGAGGTTGCGGAGTTCATCGTGGGAGGAATGGGGGAAAAGGTTATGATCGCCTATTTGAGAGGGGTGAATACTTGCAGTCCGCCTGCGCTGGTGAGCCCGTTGGGCGAGGTGTAATTCAGCCAGCTAATCTCGCCCGAATCGACCACCCCGTTCCCGTTGACGTCACGCAGGTAATCCGGGGTGCCATCCCCGGATGTGTTAATCGGATTTCCCGAGCTATCCGTGGCAACGAGGTGATATGAAAGGTCCACCAGGCTGTTGGTTTCCTTGATTTCCAGGCCGGCAATCAAATTCGTCATGACCGTATAGTGGTAAAGCCTCACCTGGTCGGCAGTCGTTGAAGTGTCGGCATTGATCAGGCCGCTGGTGCTCAACAGGTAAAAGGTGCTGAGCGGCCCGGTTTGGTAGGAGGGCGAAGCGCTGAGGATTTTGTCGCTCGCTTGGGTAGGTTGAAGCCGATTGTAATTGGTCACATACACGTTGAATCCGCCACTGTACGTGTTGCCATGGCCGCCGATCAGGTTTGTGATCGTGGTTTGGTCAAAGAGGTTGTCCTGTACAAGGGAATTTGTCGGCGCGAAGCTGAAGTTTCCCCCGTAAACGAGGCAATTCCGCACGTAGGACCAGACGCCATCCCGGGGCTCAATATCCGCATACACCCGGTCCAGCAGGCAATTGGTAAAATTAAGAGTCGGCCGCGCCGACAGCAGTTTGCCGCCGTGGAACTCGCAGTCCTGGAAGTTGAAGGGCCCGGTGTTCGTGGCTGCATAAAATTGCGGCGCATCCAGGGACAGGATCGACCATTTTGTGAACCGGCAGTTGATCATAGACCGGGGGTCAGACCGCAGAAAGGTCCGTTCGTATTCATCCAGATATCGAGGAGGATTTGCGGATTGCCGGTCTGGGTGTTGTTCATGAATTTGTGCAGATTGCTCCTGGCACCGTTGCTTGATGCGCATCGGC
>DASYXT010000011.1:0-34260 GCA_035934555.1 Verrucomicrobiia bacterium
GGCCTGCTGTTCGGCGGTGACAATCGGTCGATGTTTAGTCTTCATTGGCCCCACAGGTAAAAAAAGTGCGGGCCAATGTCCAGCTCAAATAAACAGGGATTTGCTTTTCAGTGACTTACCTGTGTTTTGACTCCGCCATACGAAACGGCAGAATGATAGAATAATGGAAACGTACCGTTTCCACGCTTGACAATGCTTGCCAAAGGTTTCTTCCGCACCTAACGTAGTGTGTATATGACTCGCAAGGTTATTCAGAAGGCAATCCAGCAAAAGCCGTTCCGGCAATTTTCTGTGCGCCTGACGGATGGGGAATTGGTGCCTGTCGAACGGGAGCACCGGGCAGTGGTCCATCCTCGAGGCAAGACAATGATCATCTTCGAGGAAGATGGCGGCTATCGGATCATCGATCTGGCCCTCATCACCGAATTGCAGACCTCGTAAAGACTGCACCTGGGCAAGTACATTTGGGGCTGTTTTTCCCGTTTAGGCTGCGAAAAACTTCCCTAGGCATTCGCCTGCGGGCGCCTGCGGCGGCTCCGCTGAACACTGCCTTGCAGACGGCGGCTGCCGCCCCTAACCTGCGAAATAATGCGGACGCTACTTCTGGCCCTTCTCCTTGTTACTTGCACAGCATTGCGCGCCGAAGATTCGAGCCAGGTTCGGCCGTGGCAGGAATATCGGACCATCATGTGGATGGGGGAGAGTCCGTATAAAAAGCCGGAGAAGATCGGCCTGATGTTTCAACGGCTCCGGGAAATGGGGGTGAACACAGCGATGCTGTATGGCGATGGGGATTTGAAACCGCTGGTGGACAATCAGTTTCCGTATTACGTCGAGAACATTGTCAACCGCGGCCTTTGTTTGAAATTCAGCTCGCACGTGACGGATTGGGACAAGTTCGTGACGACGTGGGCCAAAGAGGGGCGGCCTGAATCGGCGCTGGTTCGGGATTATTGCTTCGACGACCCACAATGGCGTGGCTGGGCGCAAGGGGAGATGCAGCGGGCGGCGCGAAAGAATCGCGAGCACGAACCGCTGGCCTATGACATCCGGGATGAGCTCTCGACGACGCTTTCGGCCAACCCGTTTGACTATGACTTCAGTCCACTGAGCCTGGCTGGGTTCCGCAAGTGGTTGCGAGAGCAGTACGGAGACGTTGCGGCGCTGAATGCGGAATGGCAAACGCAGTTCAACAGTTGGGATGAGGTCAAACCGTTTACAACGGACCAGATAAAGAATCGGATGGCGAGCGGCGAGGCGCTGCCGCAAGGCAAACCGGATTGGCAGGCGGTGGCCAGACTTCAATTTGAGCCCCAGGCCGCGCGCCAGGCACTCACGCGTTGGAACTTTTCGCCCTGGGCCGATTTCCGGACGTATATGGATGTGTCACTGGCATCCGCGCTGTCGGAGTTGCGAGCGGCGGCGCACCGAGTTGACCCACACACGCCGGTGGGCATCGAAGGCACGCAGATGCCGTCAGCATTTGGCGGGTACGACTTGTACCGGTTGGCGGGCGCGTTGGATTGGGTCGAGCCATACGATATTGCCAGTTCGCGTGAGATATTTGGTTCGTTCATGCCGGGCAAACCAGTGGTGACGACGGTGTTTGAGAATGATACGAACCACGCGCGGCGCCGTTTGTGGCACCTGCTGCTTGAGGGTGATCGCGGCTGCATTATCTGGTGGAGCGAAGATTGCATCGATTGGAACAGTCCGGAGTATGCGCTGACGGCAAAGGCGAAGAACCTGGCGCCGGTGTTGCGGGAGATGACCTCACCACTGGCGCGGCTGTTCCTGCGGGCGCAACGTGAGCGCGACCCGATTTACCTGCTCTATTCGCAGACGAGCATCCAGGTGGATTGGCTGCTGGAATCGACGGTGGATGGTTCGACCTGGTTGCGGCGATTTTCCAGTTTTGAATCCGCGCACAACCGCATGGCCCGGGTGCGCAATGCTTGGCTGAAAGCGTTCCAGGATTTGGGCTACAGCCCGCAGTTCGTCGCGGGCGCGCAACTCGAAGCGGGTGCGCTGCGCGGAGCGAGCAACGGTGTAATCGTGCTACCCACTGCGCTGGCGCTGTCGGCGAAAGAAGGCAGCGAAATTGCCGCGTTTGTGAAAGGCGATGGGCGGGGGGCGGTTCGGAGGGTGTTCTGCGATGGCACGCCGGGTTTGTTCGACGAACACGGCCGACTGCGCGCGCGCAGTTCCCTGGACGATGTTTTCCCAGCGCAAAATTCTGGCACACTGGCTCGGGTCGCCGGTGCGGAGGGGGGGTCACACGCCAGTGCCGAGCTGGGCGATTTCGGTATAGATAGGCTTCGAGGGACGAACCGTTGGGCTGAATGGATTCGGCAGGAATTGTCGCCCATCACGCCTGAGGTTTCGGTGCCGCTGGCAGCGCATGTCCGTGTGCATCGGTTCCGGATTGGAAATGCGCAGTTGCTGGCGTTGGAACGCAACGTGGACTACCAAATGAGCGAAGAGCTAAAGCAGGCTGGAGGCAATGAACCGCTGGAAACGCCGGTGGAAATCGAGGTCAATCTGCCGCGGGTGTCCCATGTGTATAATTTGCGCAGCAAGAAGTACTTGGGGTTTGCGCAGAAGGTTCGGGTACGAGTCGAACCCTGGGCGCCGACGTTGCTGGCGGTACTGGAGCAAAAGGTGCCGGAGGAAACGCTGGTCGATAGGCTCGCAGAAGGGTTGGGAGGTGAGCGGAGAAATTGAGAGAACCGCGCAGTCGAAGCCGAAGGAAAAACAGGAGCGAGCAAAGGAAACAGAAGGTTCTGCTTCCGGCCTCACTCCAGTCCCGGGGGCATTTTCTCTTGCGTGCCTCTTCGCTCTCTGCCCTCTGCGGTTAGGCCGGGCCGGCGCTTTGAGCCAGGGCGGGGCTGGCGGCGACCGGTTTGAATGGCTCGATGGCCTCGATGCGATGATGATGGCGCACCCCGTGAATCTCGAACTCGACCTGGTCACCGACTTTATGGTTCAGCAGCGCTTGAGCCACCGGTGAGAGGTAGCTGACCACACCGCGTTCGGGCTCAGAATCCCAGGCGCCCAGAATCGTGAATTGTTCGGTTTGGTTGGTTTCGAGGTCGATGGCGCGCACGGCGGTGCCAATGCCGACGATCTCGGTGCGGGGATTGGCGAAATCGGTGCCGCGGGCGCGCAGGAGCTGGGTTTCCAATTCAGACTTCTGCTTCATTAACAGTTTCTGCATCTCCTTGGCGGCCTTGTATTCGTGGTTTTCGCGCAGGTCACCATAGCTGCGGGCGATGGCGATTTCCTTCGAGTTGGCGGGAATCTTTTTCTCGACCAGTTCGTGATAATCGTTTTTACGCCGTTCGAGGCTTTCCCAGGAGACAATGAGATTGCTTTCCTGTTTGGTTTGCTCGCCGGAAATGAGGGATTGGATCGCGGGATAACTCTTCACGATGCGCGCCAGCAGCGAGCGTTTGTCCATGTCATCGAACGAAGGGGAGTATTGCAACGCCCGGGTGAGGTCTTTGATGACCTCGAAATCTGCGGAACCGATTAGTTCCACCAGCAGTTCCTGGTCGTCGAGGATGAAATCGCGCAGGCGATTGGAGCGTTTCTCATTGAATTGGTCACGCTCCATTGCGGTGAGCATGGCGCGGAAGACCTCGGGGCCGAGGATATCAGCGAAGGAGTCATTGCGATCCTTGGCGAGCCAGAGGAGCAATTCTGTGCTGGCGGTATGCTGGCTGATAAGCCGGGCGAGGGTTTCCTTGAGCTGCTCGATTTTGCCGTCATGGATTAACAAGCTGGCAAACTCACGGCAAAGCTTGGCCGGAACCTGATTGAGATTATTGCGCAACGCCTCAACCCAGTGCTCGGGATTGGCGGTTTTGAACGATTCCAACCCTCGCCGGTGCTTGGCGGCAGGCAACTGTTCCATCAATGCGCCCAGCTTGACCTCCTGCGCCCAGATCGTCCGGGCTTCAACCTCGCCTGGCACAGGGGCCAAGCCGGCCATGTCGCGGAAATCGTCGCGGAGAAAGGTTGCTTCCAAAGCCACGGCGGGCTGGGTGCGCTGGTAGCTGGGAATTTCGCTGTTGAGGGCCAGGATGATCTCGGCGGCGGCGGCGTTTTTATCGGCCAGGTCATGGACATTGCGCAGCACTTCGCCGCCGACGGCGATCCGCGCTTTCAAGCCCTTGCAAGCGCGAAACTCGCTCAACAAGCGGTCTTGCAGCGAAACTTCTTTGGCTTGATAAACGATGGGTTCGTTCTTCTTGAGCGGCACCTGGAAGTGCCCGTCTTTTCGCAGCTCGCGTTTAGCGGCTTCCCACCATTTCTTCCAGTCATCGCGAATGACATCGGGCACCAGGACTTGTTGAATCTGTTCGGCGGTGGCCCGGCCGCCATAGCTGTTCAGGACGAGCTTAACCAATTCGAGGTGATTGGTGGCGGCGAGTTGGCGCAGGCCTTCGAGGTCGGCGGCTTTGCGGGCCAGAATGTGATCTTTAGAGATGGGCCTGAGCGATTCGGCGGCGAAGGCGAGGTCCATCGTGTGGCCGGGCTTGTTGGGAAAGTCGATCGTAAAACGGGCGAACACCGTATCGACGGTCCTGATTCGCCCAAAACCCCAGCTCCGGTGCATGCAGAAGCCACTGTTGGTCAAGTGAACCAACGCTTCTATATGCTGGCGCTCCAGCTTGCCCGCGGAGGCCATTTTCTCGAATTCTTCTCTCATAAAGCAGCTTAACGCTCGCGTCCCCCGAGCGGAATGCTTTATTAAAGGCTGTGAGCGGGCAAAATCCAAGAGAAATTGCGGCACGGGTGCTTGGGCACACCGGGCGTGCGGGGAGCGTCGCCCCCTTCATGTTTGTGGAAACTCTGCTGGAACGGGAGCTGGCGCACGCGGGGTTGAAGGACCCCGACCGGCGGTTGTGCCAGGAATTAGTGTATGGAACGGTTCGCTGGCAACGCACTTTGGATTGGCTCATTGGCCGCAAGACGCAAGGCCGCGTGCAGAAAACCGGCTTACAAAACCTGCTCCGGCTCGGGCTGTATCAGATTTTCTTCCTGGATCGGATTCCCAACCATGCCGCAGTCAACGAGACCGTGGAGTTGGCCAAGCGCCTGGGGTTCGGGGCGCAGGCCGGGTTTGTCAACGCTTTGTTGCGGGGGTATTTGCGCGAATTTCAGCCGACGAAAGCCGCTTTGGAAGATTTGAAACGAACTCAACCGGCGCTGGGTCATTCGCATCCGGAATGGCTGGTGGAGCGCTGGCAGAAGCGGTGGGGAATCGAGCCCACGAACCGCTTGCTGGCATGGAATAACACGCCGCCGGAATTGTTTGCGCGAGTGAACACGCTCAAGAACGACGCGGGCAAATTGCTCGAACAGTGGCGCGCCGAAAACGTGGATTACGATTTTGTGCGGCACGATTGGCTGGAGGAGAATCTGGTGTTCCGTTTGAAAGCCGCGCCGCCGCTGGAGCGGCTGCCGAGTTTCCAGGCAGGGAAGTTCTATGTGCAGGATCCGAGCACGTTGCTGGCGGTGCGGGAAATGGGTGCCAGGGCGGGTGAAGATGTGCTTGATTTGTGCGCGGCGCCCGGCGGCAAGCTGACCTGCCTGGCACAAATGATGGGCAACGCGGGCCGGCTGATTGCGCACGACATCTCGGCGGAGCGTTTGAAAATTGTCACGGAAAACTGCGCGCGGTTGGGTGTGACTTGCGCGACCACGGCGCTTCCCTCGACGATGTTCGCGCACGTGGGGACCGGGTTTGATCGGGTTCTGCTGGATGCGCCCTGCTCCAACACAGGGGTGATGCGGCGGCGGGTCGAGTTGCGCTGGCGGCTGGAGCCGAAGGAAATGGAGCGTCTGCGCCAGGGTCAGTTGGATTTGCTGAGGCAGGCCGGTTCGCTGGTGCGTCCGGGCGGCACGGTCGTGTACAGCACGTGCAGCCTGGAACCGGAGGAAAACCGTGGCGTAGTGGATGAATTCCTGCATGGCCACGGCCAATTCGGATTGGAACGCGAGCGGGAGTTGCGGCCGTTTGTCGAGGGTGTGGACGGAGCCTACGTCGCGGCAATAAAGCGGGCGCACCGTTAAGGCTGCGTGACGCTACCCGACGCGGGCAGATGACAAGACTTGCGACAACGTTTGCGCCAGGCTGGTGGCCCGGCGCCAAGCGAGCCGCAACTTACGAACGCCTATGGTGTTCTCCTAAGGAGCGTGTATAATGACATAATGAGGAAATCACTATTGCTTTCTCTCGTGGCGCTGTGCGCTGGCGGCACACAGGTGCAGGCGAAGATATCCGATGCCGCAGCAGAGCGATTTGAGGCGATCCCGCGACGGAACGTTTTCTCGCTGGTACCGGCTGAGCAACCGCCGGCACCGGCGACGCAGCCGGCAGCGTTGCCGAAAATTCTCCTGACCGGCATTACGACGATTTTGGGCAATAAGCGGGCTTTGCTGAAAAAGGCGCCACCGTCAGCGGCCGGGCCCGGGGGGAAGGAGGAGTCGCTCTTTCTGACCGAGGGCCAGCGCGAGGGGGAGATCGAGGTCCTGCAAATTGACGAGAAAGCGGAGACGGTGAAAGTCAATAATTCGGGGACGGTTATGACGCTGACTTTCCAGAAGGAGGAGCCAAAAAGTGCTCCCGCGGCGCCCGGTGCGGGTACGCCACCCGGCGTGTCGGCCGGTTTCAGTGTGCCTGCGAATGCGCCGGCTGGTTTTGGGGCCACCAATGGGGCGCCACATATTTCGCCCACGAATGCCTTGCCCAGCCGCGTCCCGCGAGTCGGGCCCGGAATTGCCGTTCCAGGGACACCTAACGCTGCGTTCCCATCGGCGCTATCGCCGACTGGCCGTGGGCCCGTGCCGCCCGCGTCGCTGCCGCCGCTGCCGGGGCAGATGCAACTGCAGCCACAGGGCACAACGCCTGAGGAAGAAGCTATTATCCAGGAATTCCAGCGTGAAGCCGCGGCGCGTTCGGCTGGCGCACTGCCTCAAACAGCGCCTTCACCAGGCACTCCACAGGCGGGGGTGCCAACGGTGGTTGCGCCTCAGTTTAAGAGCCCTTCGACCGCACCTGGCGGTGCCAGCCAAAATCTTCGCCCGCAGTAATCCGTTGTGCGATTCTGTTGAGTTCCGGATCAGAGGCTGGCGATCTTCTGCAAGAGCGCGGTGGTGGACCTGCCCGGCACGACAGGAAGGATGATTACCTGCCCGCCGGCTTGCTCGACGGTGCGGCGTTCCTCCTGGTTAATCGTTTCCAGCGTGTAGTCACCGCCTTTGACGTAAATATCGGGCTGAGCGACGCTGAGGAAACGGGTGGCCGTCCGCTCGCCAAAAATACAAACTGCCGTGACACTTTCCAAGGCGGCCAGGACTGCGGCGCGGTCGGCTTCCGGGTTGAGTGGGCGCTGCGAGCCTTTAAGACCGCGCACCGCCGCGTCTGAGTTGAGCCCCACCAGCAAAGCATCGCCCAAAGCGCGTGCGTTTTCCAAATAGGTGACGTGTCCGAGATGGAGCAAGTCGAAACAGCCATTGGTGACGACGAGGCGCTTGCCGCGGACGCGGAAAGCGGCGCGCCAATCGCGCAACGCGTCCCAAGGTATGACTTTGTCGCGAAGCATTGGCGGATGGAGCTGGCTCAGGATTGGCCGAGTTTCCTGGATTTCTCGGTGGCAGCACGTACCGCACTGATGAAAGCGCTGCGGGTTTTGTGCTTCTCGAGCTCATGCAGGCCTTCGATAGTGGTGCCGCCTGGGCTGGTGACCATGTCCTTGAGCGCGCCGGGGTGTAAGCCGGTATCCAGCACCATGCGCGCGCTGCCGAGCACCGTTTGCGCGGCGAGTTTGGTGGCGACATCCCGCGGCAAACCCGCGGCAACGCCGCCATCGCTCAGCGCTTCGATCACCATATACACGTAGGCCGGGCCGCTGCCACTCAGGCCAGTCACCGCATCGAGCAACGATTCCTTCAGCGGCACAGCCAGGCCGACCGCCGAGAGCAGTTGGGCCGCCAGCTCGCCGTCTTCCAGTCGGGCGGCTTTGCCGAGCGCATAGGCTGAGGCCGAGCAACCGATGAGCGCAGGGGTGTTGGGCATGACCCGAATCAGGCGCGCATGGGAGCCCAGCACGGACTCCAATTTTGAGAGGGGCACGCCCGCGGCGATCGAGAGCAGCAGATGATGCTCGCGGAAGCCCGGGCGGATCTCCGCGAGCACACTGGCAACCTGGTCGGGCTTGACGGCCAGAAATAGTACCGAGGCAAACGCCGCCACCTCGGTATTGCCGGAGGTGGTGCGGGCACCGGTTTCGCAAGCGAAGGTGGCGCAGGCGGCGGGGCTCGGATCACCGGCGAGCACCTGTTCGGCACTAATCCGGCCGGCACGGATGAACCCTTTGGCCAGGGCCGTCGCCATCTTGCCAGCGCCTAAAAAACCGAGCGTGAGCGTCGCAGCCATGCCCGTATGTACCAATTGAGCTGGAGCGCATAAAGCCAAAATGGAGGGATAGTTGAAGTAAGGGACGGAATTCGGTATTCAATGGTCAGTATTCAGTGACCGCTATTCGGTGTTCAGTATCGAGCGTCTTATGCAATTGAATCTACTGGGTTGGCGTGGCTTTGCGGCTGTGGGCTTCATCGCGCTGGCGCAAGCCTGTGGCGCGGAAACCGTGTGGCTTTCCTCGCTGGATCTTTCGCATGTTATTCAGGGCTGGGGCCGGCCCGGGGTCGATAAAGCGGTTTCCGGCAAACCGCTCCTCATCAAAGGACAATCCTTCGCGCACGGCATCGGGACCCACGCCGATAGCTTGATCCGGTTGGACCTCGGCGGCACGGCCGAACAGTTCTCGGCGCGGGCGGGGGTCGATGACGGCGCGGGCCAGTCGCCCGCCGGCATTGTATTCAAGGTCGTGGGTGATGGCCGGATTTTATGGAAGAGCGGCGTAACGCAGTTGGGTGAGCCGGCCCAGCCCGTGCAACTGGATGTGCGCGGGATTCGCACGCTGCTGTTGGAGGCGGTGGCTGAGGGAGGCAATATTTCCTATGCGCATGCCGACTGGGCAGATGCCAAAGTGGTTTATAGCGGAAACCCGCCGAAAATCATCGGTCCGCCGCCAGAACCCGCCGTGATCCTGACTCCCAAACCTCCGCTTACGCCGAGGATCAATGGCGCCCGAGTCTTTGGCGTCCGGCCAGGGCACCCGTTCCTTTTCACCATTGCCGCGACAGGGGAACGTCCGATGCGGTTCGGTGTGCGGAATTTGCCGCGCGGCCTGAAAGTGGATACGGCTTCCGGCCAAATCACAGGCGAACTGGATCGGCCGGGGACATATGTGGTCATGCTGCAAGCCGCGAACAAAGCCGGCAAAGCGCAACAGCGATTCAAGATTGTGTGCGGCGAGACCTTGGCGCTGACGCCGCATATGGGCTGGAACAGTTGGTATGTGTGGGAGAACCATGTCAGCGATGGGATCATGCGCGCCGCGGCCGATGCGATGGTCAGCAGCGGCCTGCGCGACCACGGCTATGAATATATCAACATCGACGATTGCTGGGCGGTAAAACCGGGTGCAACCGACCCCGAGTTGGGCGGCGCGCCGCGGGATGCGGAAGGCCAGGTTAATGCGAACCGACGCTTCCCGGACATGAAGGCGCTGACGGATTACATCCACGCACGGGGACTCAAAGCGGGGATCTACACCTCACCCGGTCCGCTGACCTGCGCCGGGCATGTGGGTGCCTACCAGCATGAGGAGCAAGATGCGCGGCGGTTCGCCGAATGGGGTTTCGACTTTCTAAAGTATGACTGGTGCTCGTATGGAGACATCGCCAAAGACCCGTCGTTGGCGGATTTGGAAAAGCCTTATCGAGTGATGGCGGGGTGCCTCCGCCGCCAAAATCGGGACTTGGTTCTCAATCTTTGCCAGTACGGCATGGGCCAGGTGTGGAAGTGGGGCAAGGGGGTCGGGGGCAATAGCTGGCGCACAGCCGGGGACCTGGGCGGCTCGTTTGAAGGAATTCCCCTGGCGCTATTTCGTGACGGGTTTGATCTTTACTCGCGCGAGCACCTCGAGCAGTTCGGCGGCCCCGGCGGGTGGAATGATCCGGATTATTTGCTGCTCGGTTTTTTGAGCAACTGGAGAGGCCAGACCGCGCCTACGCCGCTCACTCCTAACGAACAGTACACGCAGGTTTCGTTGTGGAGCCTGGTGGCCGCGCCGCTCATCCTCAGCGGGGATATCGCGCGCCTGGACGATTTTACCCTCAGCCTGCTCAGCAATGACGAGGTAATCGCTGTGGACCAAGATGCGCTGGGGCGCCCGGGACGGCGTGTTGCCCAGGACGAGACTCGCGAGGTCTGGGCACGGGAACTGGAAGGTCACGCCCTGGCTGTGGGCCTGTTCAATCGCGGCGAAGAGCCGGTGACCGTCACGGCTGATTGGGCGGCGCTGGGATTGGCTGGCAAACAAAAGCTGCGCGACCTGTGGCGGCAGCAGGATTTGGGAACTTTCGAACACAAGTTTCAAGCGATGGTTCCCCGCCACGGGGTCGTGCTGGTGCGCCTGGTCCCAGCGCACTGAGGGTTCCGGCAACCGAGCCAACAGCAGTCCTACTCGCTAAACCCCATCCGTTGCGGCCTAGATAATGATGGACTCGGTCCGATTTGCGAGTACGTTACCGCTTGACCGTTCAGGAGAACGGTTTCTCAAACGGGTTTTTCTTTATGAGGGTTTTATTGGTTTATCCGCAAAATCCGGATACGTTTTGGAGTTTTAAACATGTCCTTCGGTTTGTCTCGAAACGGTCAACTTTTCCGCCGCTAGGCCTGCTGACGATCGCCGCCATGCTGCCGCAGGATTGGGACTTGAAGCTGGTGGACCTGAATGTCGAGCGGTTGCGCGATGCCGACCTGCAATGGGCCGATTACGTATTCATCAGCGCGATGATCGTGCATATGCCGTCGGTGAAGGAAATCGTCGCGCGTTGCAACGCGCTCAATAAACCCATAGTCGCCGGCGGACCGCTGTTTACGACCGGGCACGAGAATTTCCCGACGGTGCCGCACTTTGTGCTGGGCGAGGCGGAAGAGCTGATGCCGTCGCTGGTGAGCGACATGCTGGCCGGCACGGTCAAGCAGTACTACAAAGCGCCGAACCGACCGAACGTGATGCAGGTGCCGGTGCCGCGGTGGGACCTGGTAAATTTCAGGCATTATGTGACGATGGCGGTGCAATTCTCGCGCGGGTGCCCTTTTGATTGTGAGTTTTGCGACATCATTATCATGAATGGCCGGGTGCCGCGCACCAAAACGCCCGACCAACTCATCGGTGAACTGGAGACGCTGCGCCTCCAGGGTTGGAAAGACATGGTCTTCATCGTCGATGACAATTTCATCGGCGACAAGAAGCGGACTAAGATCCTGCTGCGTGAGATGATTGCGTGGCGCGAGCGGGTGCGGCCGAGCATGGGGTTTTTCACCGAGGCATCGGTGAATCTGGCCGATGATGCCGAGTTGTGTGAGTTGATGGTGAAAGCCGGGTTCACCAAGGTATTCGTCGGCATCGAGACCCCGGTGACCGAAAGTCTCCAGGAATGCCATAAGCTGCAGAATAAGGGCCGCGATTTGATCGAATCGGTTAAAACGCTGCAGCGGGCGGGGATGGAAGTGATGGGCGGGTTTATCGTCGGGTTCGACAACGACCAGCAGGACATCTTCAATCGGCAGTTCGATTTTATCCAGCGCTCCGGCGTGGTGACCGCCATGGTCGGCTTGTTGCAAGCGCTGCCGCAGACCAAACTGTACCAGCGGCTGGCGCGCGAGGGCCGGCTGGAATCAGCCGCGACGGGCAACAACACCGAGGCGGTGCTGAATTTCAAGACCAAGCTGGATCGGGAGTTTCTCCAGAACGGCTATCGCAACCTGATGAAGACGCTCTACGAGCCGAAGGTCTATTACCAGCGCATCCGCACGTTTCTGGAGACCCACCACCCGCGCGGGCCGCGGCTGCGGCTCTCCCCCGG
Source organism: Verrucomicrobiia bacterium (assembly GCA_035934555.1). Classification (GTDB taxonomy): domain Bacteria; phylum Verrucomicrobiota; class Verrucomicrobiia; order Limisphaerales; family UBA8199; genus DASYXT01. Next base: position 12,010 of record DASYXT010000011.1, read on the forward strand.
CGATTTGCAGGCGTTTCTGAAATCGTTCTGGATGCTGGGGATTCGGGAACGAGGCCGGCACAATTACTGGCGATTCTTCTGGAGCGTGTTGTTGCGGCGGCCCGGGCAGATGCGGCAGGCCATTGAGTTGGCGGTGATCGGATATCATTTCCGGCGGGTGGCGGCACGCTTGTAGAACTCCGCTGGAGAGTTCGGGCTCTTTTGGGCCATGCCGGGACGCCGGCTGCCTTGGGGAGGCGCAGGCACAACCAGCGCCAGTACCGGCTTACGGCTCCGGCCGCGGCGGAAGCTGCGGCGGCGGCTGGGAGGTCGCGCAGTAGCGGTTGATCCGCTCATCGAGCCAGCAGGAGCGCACATCCTTCAGCATTCGCACCAAATCTTCAAACTGATGCGGCTTGACCCGATAGTCGTGGACCCCAATTTGCCGGGATTTCTCGACATCAAGCTGCAACATCGAGGAGGTCAACACGACCACCGGCAGAAGGTCAAACTCGGGACGAGCGCGCAGCCACTGCAGCACGTCGAACCCACCCATCCAGGGCATCTTCAAATCCAGAAGCACTAAACCCGGCAGGGGAAATTGCTTTCGGTCACTGAAAGCGCCGGCGCCGGAGAAATAATCAATCGTTTCCCGGCCATTACTCACCACCACCAGCGGATTGGGAATTTCGGCGCGCTCGAAAGCCCGGCGCATCAGGAACACATCGTTCTCTTCGTCTTCGGCCAACAGTATGGGGACGCGGTCCAGCATGACGCAACGCTCGAACACAAACGCGGGGAGCGAGCATTACTAATATCCTATAGTACCTTCCCTAATGCAACAATTACTCGCGCTGCGGGTAACCGGTCAATGGCGGCGGATTTAGCTCCAGCTTCGGGAGCGGGTTTGAGGCAAATGAGGCCCCTGATTGGACCGCGGCGATCCATTCATCAATGCAGTGCAAGAGGCGGTCCAGCGGGAGGCGTTCGCACAGCGGCGCGTAAAGGACAAGGTTGCTCCTGGCCAGCTTGAACAAGGAGACAGCGGGCTGTGGCCGTTGCCGGTGCCAATGAACGAATGCGCCGGCCATTTGGATGAGCCCCTTATAAAACAAGCCCAACGGTTGACCGCGCTGGTTTAGCCACAGGCTCTCGAGGACCTCATGCGCTTCAAAAAACCGCCCCTGGTTGAAGCACTCAAAAAAGCCGAGGTACTGGGCAGCGAGGTCCCGACCATGGAAGGGTTCAAGCAGGCCGGCAATTCTGTCGCGCTTCACGGGGCAAGCATACGCGCGGAGTTACAAAACGGGAAGACACACTTTCGAGGAATCAAAGAAACCGAACCTCGCATGTCCAACTCCGAACAGCCAGCCTTGAAGACGGAATGGTCATTCTGGCCGCACCTCCTCGAGTTCCTGGGCGGGGTGAAGGCCAAACTGAACGAGTTTGGCTTTCATGGTAATGCGCGAGATGCCGAGCCAGCGGGCGGCGCGGGCCTGGTTGCCATGAGCCAGCTTGATGGCGCGCGCGAACAACTCGCGCTCGGCATTCTGGAGGATGCGGTTGTAGGCGTCCGCCAACTCTCCGCGTTGAGCGGCGGCGAGCACTTCATCGACGTATTCGCCGAAGCCGCGGCTGGGAGAGTACGCGAGCTCGGCGCTGCGATTCAGAGCGGTGCGGATGTGGTCGAGATTGATGGTATAACTCTGGGCCAGCAGCAACGCCTTGCGCATGACGTTTTCCAGTTCGCGCACGTTTCCCGGCCAAGGTTGCGATTGCAGAAACTCCATGGCCTCAGGATGGATCGAGGGTTTGGCGTTGCCGAGTTCCGCGCCGTGCTTTTGGAGGAAAAAACGGACCAGGTCGGGGATATCCTCGCGGCGCTGGCGCAGCGGGGGGAGGGTGATGACCACGACGCTGAGACGATAAAAGAGGTCTTCGCGGAACTGCTTTTGCTGGATGGCCAGTTCGAGGTCGCGATGGGTGGCGGCCAACACACGCACATCGACTTTGATGGTTTCCTTGCCGCCCAGGCGTTCGAGTGATTTTTCCTGCAAAACACGCATCAGCTTGACCTGTGTGCCAAAGCTCATGTCGCCGATTTCATCGAGGAAAATGGTGCCGCCATTGGCTTGTTCGAAACGGCCCACGCGCCGCTCGCTGGCGCCGGTGAAGGCGCCGCGTTCGTGGCCGAACAATTCACTTTCGAGCAGGGTCTCCGGGATGGCGGCGCAGTTGATCGCGACGAAAGGAGCCTTGGCGCGATCGCTGTGCTGGTAGATGGCGCGGGCAATGAGTTCCTTGCCGGTGCCGGTCTCGCCGCGGATCAGGACGTTAACCGGCTTGGAGGCGATGCGGCCGATCTCTTTGTAGATGGCTTGCATGGCGGCGCTGCGGCCAACCAACGCGTCGCGGGCGGAGCCGGTCTCGCCCAAGACGACCGGCTCGGACATCAGCCGATTGCTATCGGCAGCTTTACGGACCAGATCGAGCAACTCGGCGACGTCGAACGGCTTGAGCACGTAGTCATATGCGCCATATTTGGTCGCTTCGATGGCGGTTTCGGTAGTGCCGAAGGCGGTGATGAGGATGAGAGGCAAACGGGGTTGGGAACTATGGAGCTGACGCACCAGTTCCAAGCCGTTAAGTCCGGGCAATTTCAGGTCGGTGACGATCACATTGAACGCTTCATGGGAGGCTCGAGCCAACCCGACGTCGCCGCGGACCTCCGCCGCGACCTGGTAACCTTCCTCCTGCAACACGCGTTGGAGGGTATCGGTGATCCCGGCATCGTCCTCAATCAGCAGGACTTTAGGAGCTGAGCTCATAATCTTAACAGAGCAGACGCATTGGAACCCGCCCCAGATACACTGAAACCGATGATTGAGGGAAGCCGAAAAGGTTCGTGCTGGCAAACGGGAAAAACCGAGTAAGTTAGGCGCGTGCCGGAACACTCGATACCGATGGTCTGGCCGAAAGCGCGAGACCTGCGCCGGCTGGGCAAGAATATCAATGGCTATTTTGGTGAAACGATTGACATAGCCGCGGTGCTGCGCGATTGCATCGCAGCGGCGCGCGCACACGGGTGGGCCGTTGAAGACCTGCGTGCGACGCCCAGGCTCAACCTTCTGGCATTCACGCGCTCGCGAGGGGCGGGAGCGGTCGCGGGTCCCGCCGATGGCAAGGGAACGCCAGAGGCCAAACGCCGGCCTCGGCTGTACCTCTCCTCAGGTATCCATGGCGATGAACCGGCCGGACCCTTGGCAGTGCGGTATCTGCTGCAGCAGGACCAATGGCCTGCGCAGCTCGACCTTTGGATGTGTCCGTGCCTGAACCCGGAGGGTTTTGGTTTGAACCGGCGCGAGAATGCTGAAGGCTTGGATTTGAATCGCCAGTACCGGGAACCACGGGCAGCGGAGGTTTTAACGCATATGCGTTGGCTCGCGGACCAGCCGCAATTCGATTTGTGCTTATGCCTGCACGAGGACTGGGAGTCACACGGATTTTATGTTTATGAAGCGAACCCGGACGGGCGAGCGTCGTTGGCCGAAGCTATTCTGGCGCAAGTAGCCGAGGTCTGTCCCATTGACCTTTCGACCCTAATCGAGGGCCGGCCGGCCCAAAACGGCGTCATTCGCCCCAATATCGATCCACACAGCAGGGCACAATGGCCGGAGGCCTTCTTTCTCCTGACCCGGAAGACGCGGCTTTCCTACACATTGGAGGCACCATCGGATTTCCCCATCCAAAGCCGTGTGGCGGCGCTGGTGGTGGCAGTGGAAACCGCCGCGCGGGTGCTGGCGAGCATGGCGGGGTGACGTTAAGGGACGCGCACGGTCACAATCCGACAAAGTTGGAGACAAAGCTTACGACAAAGGGATTAAGCTTCGGCGAGGAGGAGCGGGTTGTTCCGCTCGTCGAGCCAGGCCTGGCCCAGGTCGTGCAGGGTTTTGTCTTTGAGCACACGCTCGGCCAGCGGGAAGACGACGCGCTCCTCGCGATGGAAATGGCGGCGGGAATGGCTGATGGCAGCCAGGAGCAGTTCGCGCGCGTGCTTCAGGCGGGTCGCCTGCTGAACCAACCGTAGCTGACCATCCATTTCCTGGTGTTCCTCGAGGAACGAGTCGCGTTGGCCAATCTGTTCGAAACAATGTTCGAGTGGCCCAAGGAATAATTCGTCCTCGGTATCGGAATGGGCCTTGAGCATGCGCTCCACTAAGGCGGCAAGGGATCTGATTTCGGCAACGGAACCCAACTCGGGCACCGTGCGTTCGAGGTGATCGAACATGCTATGGAAAACCGCATGTTCCGCCAGCAGAGCTTCAGTAATTTTCATGCGCGCGGCACAGGATATCGGGCGTCCAGCGGCTTCACCACTCATTTCCAACGGGGCGGGGACAACTGAGCAGACCAGGAGCAGAGCGCGGGACTTTAGTCCGCAGCATTGCGACCTCAAGAAGGCCAGGAGAATGTCGCCGCGCGATTGAAGGTTAGGACGTTGCTGCGGACTAAAGTCCGCGCTCCGGCCCGCAGCTCCGACCCGCGGGCCGACCGGCGCTGGGCCACTTGGGTCTGGCCTGGCGGCGAGTGGCGGCTTAGAGTCGCTGGCATGAGCACCGTTCGATTCGGCCTGATTGGGCTGGGCAATATCGGCAAGCATCATGCCTCTTACTTTGTCCAGGGCAAGGTGGCTAGAGCCGAATTGGTGGCGGTGTCGGATACGGTGCCGGCCAAGCTGGAGAAGTTCGCCGGGCTAAGGACTTTCACCGAGCCGCAGGAACTGCTCCGTTCCGGTCTGGTCGATGCGGTCATTATCGCGACGCCGCATTACCAGCACACCACTTTGGGCATCGCGGCGCTGGAACAGGGGTTGCACGTGATGGTGGAAAAGCCGATTTCGGCGCACAAGGCGGATGCCGAGCGGCTTATCCGTGCCGCGCGCCGGCGGCGGGACCTGGTGTTTGCCGGCATGTTTCAACTGCGCGTTGAGCCGCGCTACCTCAAAATCCAGGAACTGCTGCAGCGCGGTGAATTGGGGCGCATCGTGCGGATGAGCTGGGTGATGACCGATTGGTTCCGGACAGAAGCCTATTACGCGAGCGGCGGCTGGCGGGCGACGTGGAAGGGAGAGGGCGGCGGCGTACTGCTCAACCAATGCCTGCACAACCTGGATGTGCTGCAATGGCTTTTGGGCATGCCGGCGCGAGTGCGGGGCTTTTGCCAACTGGGCCGGTTTCATGACATCGAGGTCGAAGACAGCGTTTCGGCTTACCTTGAGTTTGGTAACGGGGCAACGGGGCTATTTGCCGCCTCGACGGGCGAAGCGCCCGGCACAAACCGATTCGAACTGGCCGGCACGCGCGGCCGGTTGACGCTCGAAAATGATCAACTGCGATTCCTGCGCAATGGAACGGATATGCTCGAGTTCAGCAAGACGGCCCCCTCGGGATTTGAAAAACCTGAGGTATCGGTGCTCGAGCTGCCATTCGGAAACGCAGAGAATCCGCACGCAGTGATGATGCAAAATTTCGTCGAAGCGATCCTGGACCGAAAGCCGTTAATTGCGCCGGGAGAGCAAGGCCTGCATTCGGTGGAGTTGGCTAATGCGATTCTGTTTTCATCGTTGCTCGACCACACGCTGGAGTTGCCGATGGACGGAGCGGCTTACGAGCAAAAGCTGACGGAACTGGTCGCGGGCTCGCAGGCAAAAAAGCAGGTGCGCGAGACAACGATGGACGATTTCGCCAAGTCGTTTCGGCGATAGGTCTCGCGAAGGGTCAGGGAGTGCGGCAGCCCGCTGCCACTTCCAGGCCAAACCCGGTCCTGGCTCACGCGCTTACCGGGGATTCCCGGGGGCTATTCCCAGCCGGCCGCCGGGGGCAGGACCAGCGGTTGCTCCAATAGCGCTGTCGGGCCACTACAAGCATACTAGCCCAGCAGTGAAGCTAACCGGGCATGATTATGAAGTTGCTGAATTTCGGAGGAAGGGGCGGGGGCGGCGCGAGTTCGTTGCTTGCATGGGAACCACGAACAAAAAAATTTCGCCTGGCTAACCCGGCCCCATGCATCAAACCGGAGAACCCACCGCAGGTGCTGGTCGTTGACGATGACCCGGTGATTCTCACCACGACCGCCAATCGGCTGAAGGCCGCGGGATACCAGGTGGCAACCGCTGTCGATGGGTCGGAGGCGATCAGCGCGGTGAGTTCGCAAAAGCCCCAATTCATCCTGGTGGATATCAATTTCCCGCCGGACATATCCAACGGCGGCGTGCCCTCCTGGGACGGCTTCCGGCTGATGTCGTGGCTGCGGGGGCTGGCCAATACCCGTGACGCCCGTTACATCGTGATCAGCGGCGACGACTCGGATGCGGCGCGACAACAGGCACGCAAGGCCGGAGCGGTTGCGTTTTTCCCCAAACCCATCAATCATCAGGAACTCCTGACGGTTTTCGAAAAGGAAACCGAACGCGGCGCCGGTCCGCCCCGGCGCTGGTGGACAGCTTTCTTCGATCTGCTGTAAGCGGACGTCCCGCCACCGCGCGGTTCTCATCATCGCGAGAGTCAATCAGCAGCCGCCGGCGGCCCGGGCCGCCGGCGCCTAATCATCTCATCGCCTGCCGTCATGGTCGCCGGGTACAGTCACCACCACGCGGTTCGTCGTGGTATTACCTGAGGCATCGGTGGTGCCAACGACGATGGTGTAGTGGCGCGCTCGGCCGTGTTCGATCTTTGAGGCCGCCAGGCTGACAGTCAGCGGTCCGGTCAGGCGAATATCGCGCGCGGGCACAGTCTCATCACAGTTGACACAAAGAATCTGGCTGCTCGGCGCCGGGTCGCAGTTGTCCCGAGCCGAAACCGAAACCGTGACGGGGACGAGCCTGTGGTTGGGCGGTGTCAGCACCCTTGGCTCGGCGCGGACGCGTTGAACCACCGGCGGGACTGTATCGACGACGGCAACGTTGACATTGGCCTGCGAGGAAGCGCCGCACGGATCGGTGACCTGGAGAGTTACCAGGTTCGTCCCCATGGGCAAGGAAAGTACCAGGGTCGAATTGGTACCGAGGACGGTTCCGGCAAGGCTCCATTGGTAAGTAAGTGCATCACCATCGGGGTCGAACGAAGCGGACCCATCGAGTAAGACCTGGGTGGCACATTGCACTACCTGGTCGGGTCCGGCGACAGCGACAGGCGCCTGGTTGGCCGGCGCAATGTCCAGAATGAATGGCTCTGCGACACCATTGAGCGTACCCATGCCGACGACGCGCCCTGCATCATTAATAAATTGAGCGGTGTTCAATTCCCAGCCGGAAGCGCTGGGCAACAGCGAATTCAAGTCCACCAATTGTCCAGCCGCCCACATAAACGCATGGGAAGTCCCATCCGTCAGGATCGCATACCCTACCACCTGCCCCTTGCTGTTGATGGCCGCCGCATAGCCGGCCGTTCCCCCCAGTGTGCCAAGGTCGGTTAATTGTCCACTCGAATAAATAAATGGGTGGGTTTCTGCGTCATTGGGGATCGTCGAGTTGCCAATCACCTGCCCGGCGGCATTGACGCTAAGCGCACAGGAATAGGTCCCGCCCAGAGTCCCGATATCGGTCGTGGCGCCGGCCGAATAAACGAAGCCGTGCGTTTGTCCGTTGGCCAGCGTGGAGGGCCCAACCACCACACCAGAGCTGTTGACGCTGAAGGCGGAGCTATAATTGCCGCCCAGAGTGCCAAGATCAGTCATGGTTCCGGCAGAATAGAGAAAAGCGTGGACGTCGCCGTTGCTGAGGGCGGATTCACCCGCCACCATGCCGGAAGCGTTCAGGTCGAAGGGGAAGCTGTACTGGCCGCCCAGGGAGCCCAGGCTAAGCAGTTGGCCGCCGGTATACAGGAACGCCCCCAGGGCCGCATCGCCCGCGGTATAGGAACCGCCTGCTACTTGCCCGGCATCATTGAGCGCGGTTGGAGTGCTATAGGTGCCGCCCAACGTTCCGAGGTCTGCGAAGCCGTTTGAGTCTGATAGAAAGGAATGAAATTCGTAGTCGCTCAGGTAGGAGGCACCTGCAACAGCCCCGTTGCTGTTGATCGCCAAACCCTCGCTCACAGGGCCGCCCAACGTACCAAGGTCGGCTACGACTCCAGCGCCGTAGAGAAAGGCGTGTGGGTTTGCATTGCCTACAGGATAAAAATAACCCGTCAACTGTCCGGCGGCATTCAAGGCGGTAACCTGAAAGCCCGAGCCCAGTTCGCCTGGCAGGTTGGTCACAACCACCGAACCGGTGGTGGAGCAGGCGCAGGCCGGTAACTCGGCCACGCACAGCCAGGAGCAGCTCAATATCAACGGGGTGCTATAACGAAGGCAGGAGGAATTCATTCTCATAACCCTTTTGCATGCTGTCTTAATTCTAACCGCGTGCCAATAGTGTGAGAGCACGCCTCGGGCCAAGTACGGAAATGAGAATGACAGCAGTACGGAAGTGGGGCAGCAGCCAGTATCCAGAAAAAAGAGAAGGGGCGTTCCAGCGGAGGAACGCCCCAAAGGCGGTATGAAAGACCAACAACGCTTCCGCCTTAAAGCTTACTTCACTTCATTCCAGGAACTGATCAGGAACCGCCCGTTCAGAGCGTAGTTCTGCAACGACTCATCATAGTGGAAGCTGAAATGACCGTTCATGGTGCAGGAGTTGACCATGAGCGAGCCGCAGAAGTCGTCGTTGCTACTGCCGCCGCCATTCATCGCTATGTTCGCGTTCGGGGCAATGAAAACGCCGGTGAATTGGCCGTTGCCGTTAAATGAGAATGAAGTCACACTGGGCGGACAGAATACGATGAGGCTGTCGGCGCCGCCGTTGGGATTGACGTAACCATTTCCGCTGATCGAAGCGGAGGTCACGCTGGAATTGCCGGCGTAAATCAGCAGGGACGCTCCCTGTGCCCAGGTGATTTTTTCGCTGCCCGTCAGTCCGTTCGGCAGAGCCAGCACGATATTGTTTCCGACCACGATGTTACTGCCCGATAGGCTGCTGCAGACGAAACAATTGGTAACGCCGGTGGTGCCGGTGCCCAACGTGTAGGGATTGGTCAGACTGCCGTTCCCGCCGGGGGATGTGCAGCCGTTGCCATACAGAATGTGGTCGTATCGGTTGGTTGAGTAATACGAAAAAGTCTGGTTGAACGTGTAAGAATAGCCGGTGATGGGCGTGTAAGTATAAGACTTCGAGCCGTTATTATTGTTGGTGATGATGCTGCAGCAGGGAACCAAGGGCGGCGTGAAGCTGCTCATAGGGGTGCCGCAAACCGGGGTGACGGGGCCAGCCGGCGCCGGGTTAGGGTAGGCGACGGAGTTGGTGGCATAGGACACGCTGTAATTGGAAACGATCAGGACGTACCCCGGCCCGAGCGGAGGCAGGTAGCTGGCGGTGTTAGGGTAGGTCGTGTCCGGGAAGGTAAAGTTCGCATCGGGTTTGATGTAACCGGCGCTAATGGCGCTGGCGACCGTGGTGGCCTGCGCGCCATGCGGACCGACCCCGCCTTGCGAGCCAATGGTTACCGGGCAATTCGGCCCGGTGTGGACCACGCCATAAATATTGGCGTTGCCAACGCTGACCGTTCCGTTGGTAATGCCGCCGTTGGTGCCGATATCACCATGGTTGCCGGAGTAAATGCTGGAATTGTATTTGCCGTGGCTGTCGCTTTTTACCCCCGGCATGGTGGAATCGAAGCTGTCGGTGTAAACGCCGTTGCCTTTGAGGTCAATAGAGGTCTTGACGGCCAGGGCGGCGGTAAACAGGTTGGCTTTTGCACAGGTGACCTGGACGGCGCGGGAGACCGGGGTCGAGGCCGTGGTGCCGTTAACGCCGACGGCGGCGAAGAAGCTGGAGGAAAAATTGCGGGCGTATCTGGGGATGGTGATGACATAGGAGCGGCAAACCACCGTCGGATTCATCAGATTGGTAGTATAGATGCTGGCCTGATAGCTGTTGCCGTCGGGGAACGTGTTACTGCGGTAGTAGCAGGAACCGTCATAAGCCCAACCATCGCCGGAGAGATTCGGGTAATTCGGATTGGAGTTGATCTCCTCGAGGCCGTCCTCGATACCGGCTTCGCTGATGCTGATGGCCATGTTCCACACCTGAGACCTGGCGCTCAGATAGCTTTGCTGATCGATCAGCGACAGATAGTACATGACGAACATGCTGAGGATGGAGCAGATGACCAGGGTCGTCAGCAATGCGCTGGCCAGTTCCTTAGGTTTGCGGATGATGCCGATTTTCATAACTTAACTACCTTGTTGTTTCCGAATTACAATTCTTGCAGTTTGAATATCTTCGCTATTGACCAAAGCGGTGGGGCAGATGGACATGGCGGTTTTCCAGGTGAGCTGGACCACCTTGACGGTGCTCTGCCAGTTGGTGCCCATGTCAACGGGATAAACGTCGAAGGTGCCGTTGGTCGGTGGGCGCATGTATAGCCCGAAGCTCAGAAGGTTGCAGTTGGTCAGCAGCACTTTGAAGGACCCGTCGCTGGCAGTGCGGCGGACCTGCTGGTGGGCGGCGTCAAAAGTGTAGCTGACGGTAAGGCCGGCGCCGTTCACCATGGTGAGACTGCTGGAGGTAGAGTTGCTGCTGTAGCCGGTGATTTGCTGCGCCTGCCGGATTTCGTAGGTGACTTGGTCCATGGCCTGGCGGTTGTACTGATCGAGCACCGCGTAATTGGCCAGGGCAGCGTAGCTGCGGACACTGAATAGAAAGATGGAGGCCAGGGCGAGGCTGCTGATGCCAAACACTCCCACCGCCAGCATCATTTCGAGGAGCGTCCAGGCGCGAGCGGGCTGACTGGCGGGTTTAATATACATAATTCTGCAGGCCGTCCTTCGCCACGTAGGTACTCATGGAACGGTTGTGGCTGATGCGGCCGGCGGTGGTCCACCGGAGAGTGACGGTGAACTCCCGCATATTGGTGGAGTACGTCGAAGAGAAATTGACGTTGCTGACGGTCATCGAGCCATAATAGATGGCGCCCTGCCGGTTACTTGCACCCTGGGGGTCGTAATAGTCAGTGAAAGTTGTGGGCACGAAGCCGTTGGAGGTCACCTCGGACCAGTTATAAAGGCGGATGGTTTCCAGCTTTTCGAGCATGATCTGGGTGGCGCGCGCGTTTTCACGAGCCAAACCCATCATGAACATGCCGTAATTGATTGAACTGATGATCCCGCCCCCCATCACCCCCAGGATCGCCACCGCCATCACGACCTCGACCAGCGTGCCGCCCTTTTGGCCCAACCCAAAACGGCGGCGCATTTTCGCAAGCAAGCTCTGGCTGGATTTACCTCCCGCGCGCTGCCGGCTCTCTGCTGGTCCAATTTTCATCTTCACTGCAAACCCAAAACTGCATTTACAATGTTGGCCGCGTGCGCCAATTACTGTCGGGACCTACCTAGCAACTAGCTTGCCAACTCCGTATTTCCCCGGACCCACCAGAATTCAAGCAAATCCCTCAAGTCTGGCTTGGGGGAGGATCGAGCCGCAGCCATAACCGGACAGGGGATGTCCAGTTTGTGGACAGGACCTGAAATGGCCGGGACATCAGCCGACCCACCGACCGCACAAATCAACTATTAACCGCATGGTTGGATTTGTGCGGGAGAGCTGGGAAACTTGGTGCTCGGAATGCTTCTTGGCCGGGAAGTGCCAACGCCAGCTTGGCAATGGCGGCAAGTTCAGCACCATGAGCAATAGTAGAACAATAGAGCAGAAAAGCGAACCGGCAGCCAGGCTCCAGCCGCGAGTGTTGTTTGTTGATGATGACACCTCGCTGTGCGAAATGCTTTCGCTTTATTTCCAGCATTTCGGGATGAAAGTGACGACCACCGGGCGGCCATGGCATGCCATCGAATTATTGAACCAGGTTTCGTTCGATGCGGTAGTGCTGGATTTGAACCTTGCGGGAGAGGACGGGTTGGAGGTGCTGCGCTTTGCGAAGGGGCGCTTTCCGTTCCTGCCGGTGATCGTGTTCACCGGGCTGGATGTGGATGAAACCCTGGTAAAGCGCTGCCTGGCCAACCGCGCGGATGGTTTCATGCGCAAAACCGCAGGCCTGGGAACCTTGCTGGCTGAGGTGCGACGTCACGTGCCTGAATCGATCACCACCTAACTATGCCCGTTGCACTCAAAATCGCTGCGCCTCCCGAAAAGAGTCCGCGGCACAAACGCGAGAAGGTCAAGGAGAAGAACGCCTTCACCGATTTGCCGGAAAAGGTGGTTCAACCGCCAGACTCGGCGAGCATCGGGAAAAACCGGAAAATCATCGTCGTGGACGACAGCGCAGTGGTGCTGAAGGCGTTCGAGATGAAGCTGAAGGCCGACGGCTTTGCCGTCGTCTCTTTGCAGAGCGCCTCGGTCGTCGCCAGCACCGCCGAAGAAGAGAAAGCCGAATTGATCATACTGGATATCAATTTTCCATCCGACAGCAGCACGGTGGAGTGGAACGGATTTACTATCCTGCGCTGGCTGCGGCGGTTTCCCGAGTTGACGCGCATTCCGGTCATCTTGATCAGCGGGAGTGATTCGAAAGAGTACACGAAAAAGGCATTGGCGGAAGGGGCGGTGGCATTTTTCGAAAAACCGGTGGTTTATAAAGAACTCCTCAGCGCGATCCTCAGCGCCCTGCCGCAAGCTGCGGCTTTACCCCCTCCCATCCCCCGTTAAAACGGACCGGGGTAGTAATCCAGTCGTCGAGCAGGAGTTCGGGGACGACCCCATCATTCCATCTCTCCAGTATTCCTTTCGGCGCCCCCCGCTCGGTCAGAGTTCTCCCCAGCTATTGGCGATATAAGCGCGAGCCGGCCCGTTGCTCAGCAGGGCTTCATCGAAATGGAAGTTGAAGTGGCCGTTGATGGTGGTGCTGGCGGTAATCATCGAACCGACGACATCGACGTTGTTATTGCCGCCACCGCTCAGAGTCAAGTTTGCATCCGGGGCGTAGATGGTGCCGATGAACTCAGCGTTGCCGCTCATGGTGATGGAGGTGTTGTTGCTCGTGCCAAGATAGGTCAGATTATTTGCCACCCCCCCATCTACACTGCTTGACCCGGAAAGCGAGAAGCTCGGGCCATTAAGGTAAAGTGTCAGCTTGCCGGAATTCAGGCCGGGGCCCGCAACGCGGATGGCGCCAGGGCTGGCGCTGCCATTGATGAGCAATCGAACGGTGGCATTGGTGCCGACGTATATGTTGCCGCTGAGCGCACCCATAATCTGATAGTCCCCGCTGCTGAAGAAGGCATAGAGGTAAGTCACCCCATCCACGATCGTTGGGACTGGCAGCGGGACAAGCCAGGAGGCAGTATTGGCCGGTAAAACGACGTCCGGAAAGTCGGCATTAAAATCGTTGTAAGTGCCGCCGGTGACAAAACCGTTGTTTTTGATGCTGTCGGTGGCAGAAGGGCCGAGGTAAACCGAGCCGTGAACGTTGGCGTTGCCAACACTCACCACGCCGGTGATGCTCGCAATCGAACCATTGGTGCCCTGGGGCGTGCTCGAGGTCCACGCGTTGGTGTCGTAGGAATTGAAGCTGTCCGTGTTCACGTTATTGCCGTTGAAGTTCAGGTTGTACTTGGCACCCAGCGCAACCGAGAACAAGGGCACGTTGGTGGTGCCGATGCGGACAACCCGAGTCAAGGTGCCGCGAGCCGATGCCACCGAAACGGTGCCCGTGCAGTAAATGACGGGCCAAATATTGGTGGTGAAACAGACCGAGTAAGACCCACCGCTAAGGCTGCGCGAGACAGGGCCATAGATACCTCCGCTGGGATTGCCCCAGCCATTAGCCGTGCGGTCAAGGATGGCGGGGAGAGGCGTGCCCGGATTTAATTGAGCCAGGGCTTCCTCACCGCCTGCTTCAGCGATGGCCAATGCGGCATTCCAGGCCTGCGACCGGCTGACCACGGATTTTTGCTGGCCGACGATGTTCAGGTAAGAGAAGAGAAAAATCCCAAACATCACCGCGATAAACAATGTCACCATCAGCACGGTGCCGCGCTCGGAATTTCGGTGATTGATACGTATTTTCATAAATCAGAGCTCTGTCCAGCCAGTGGCGACGTACCCCCGCGCCGGGCCGTCCCGGAGCAGGTCCTCATCGAAATGGAAATTGAAATGGCCGTTCATCGTTACGCTTTTGCAGATGAGGGATCCCACAAAATCGTAAGGGTTACTGCCGCCTCCCCCCATGCTCACCGCCGCCTCCGGAGCGTAAACGGTTCCGCAGAAGGAGGCGTTGCCGCTCATTGTAAAACTGGTGTTATTGGGAGTGCCATAGTAAGCCAGATCGGCCGCGATGCCGGCAATGACGGTGCTCTGGCCGCTGAGGGTGAAACTGGGGCCGTTCATGTAGATGATGAGCTTGCCGGCCGTGACGCCGGGGCCATCCACATAAATTGTTCCGGGACTGGCATTGCCGTTGATCAACAGCGTAATCTGCGTGCTCGGGCCTACATACAGGTTCCCCGTGAGCGCCGGGACCGAGTAATAGCCGCTGTTGCCGATAAAAGCATACTGGTAGGTCACGCCCGCGATGTTGGTATTGAGCGCCACGGCCGGTATCGGGGTGGTACTAGGTAGAATCACATCGGGAAAACTGGCATTGAAGTCATTGCTGACCCCGCCGGTGACGAAGCCGCTGCTGCCAACGGTGTTGGCGGCGGCCGGGCCAAGGTAAACCGTGCCGTGCACATTGCCGTTGCCGACATTGACCAAGCCTTGCAAGCTGGCAATGCTGCCATTAGTCCCCTGTGGCGTGCTGCTGGTCCAGGCATTGGTATGGCCTGAGTCAAAGCTGTCCGTGTTGATGTTATTGCCGTTCAGGTTAATGTTGCCCACTGCGGCCATGCCGACCCCAAAGAGCGGAACGGTCTTGGTGGTGAGCCGCACGGTCCGGGACAGATTCGCTGACAATGAGGCGACTGCCACATAACCGGTGGCGTAAATGACGGGAAACGTGTCGGTCGTGTAAACAGCGCTGTAACTCCCATTCGTGAGAGTTCGGGACATGGGGCCATAAAGACCCGCCGAAGCGGCGCCCCAACCGTTTGCAGTGCGATCAATAGCGGGTTGGGGCGCGCCAGGATTGAGCTGCGCCAGAGCCTCTTCAGCGCCAGCTTCAGCCAGCCCCAAGGACGCATTCCATGCCTGGGCACGTGCTACCATAGTCCGCTGCCCTTTCGCCAGCGATAAGTAGTAAAAAAGGAACAGCCCGAACAGGAAGGCCAGGAAAAGGGTCACAGCCAAAACGCTGCCGCGGCGCGTTTGTTTTCGGAATCGTCTAGTATTCATGCTTATTGTTTATTGCGCAAGACCAGTTGGGCGGCTTGGACACTTTCCGTGTTCACCTTCTGGGCCAGGATCTGCCGTGAACATTTCCAGGACAGGCTGACTAATTTACAGACACTCAGGTCCAGGACACCCGTGGCGTTGGTTGAAGGATAGAACAGGATGTTGGTGCTCGTGATCCAGGGAGTGCGTTGGTACAGGCCAAGATTCCACTGATCGCACTGCGCCAATAGTACCTGGTCCGCCTGACCAGTCTTGCTCAGAGTGACGGTTCGCGCGTTGGGACTGTATGTAATTTGGACAGTAACACCCTGGACCGCGTTGGTAAGCCGAATGTACTCAGTAGCGGCAGCATTGGTCTGGATGGCGAGCACAGCGGTGGCCTGGCGGACTTCGCGACCGATGACGTCCAGCGCATACCGGCTCTTGGAGTCTAGATCCGTATAGTTAACTATGGCGAGGGAACTACGCGTCCCAAACAGGCTTAAAGACCCTACTGCCGCCAGCACGAGCGAACCGAGGCCCAAAGCGATCATGAGCTCGATCATCGACAGCCCAGCCAGTGTGCGGCGACCGACGCGCGGAGCAACGACGTGCGAGGGGTTGGAGCAGCCGAAAGCTCCCAACACCGGCAAAAGCGGCCTGAAACTAGTGCATTTCATTGTTCACCCCAGACGTAATTCTGCAGCCCGTACCGAGCTACCTGGGTCTGCATCTGCCGCGTGTGCGAAAGCAACCTGCGCCCGTTGTAATTGGTCCAATTGAGCGTCACCGTGACCTGGGCCATGTTGGCCTTGTAAGCGGGATTATTGCTGAGGCTGTTGGCGGGGCCAATCGTGACGGAGCCAAAATATGTGCTGCCTTGGTTATTCGTGCTGAGGGGGTCGTAGGCCTCCTGGAAGGTGAAGTTTGTCAACTGGCTCCAACTGCAGAGCCGGATGGCTTCGAGCTTTTGCACCATGACCTGGGTCGCCCGGAGGTCTTCGCGGGTCGATTGCACCACACCAAACCCTGAGGACAAGGCGCTATAGTAGGCCAAGGCAACCACGGCCAAAACCATTACCGACACCATCACTTCGGCCAGCGTGTAAGCGGAGCGGGCGCGGCCCCGGACTCGGGTTGAGCCTGGCGCGACGCCCTCGGCTGCCGTCTGGTATTGTGCCAATTGCATAGTTCTCAGGCGCTGGAAATAGCGGGTTTCAGGCCAATGCAGGCATTTTCCGCGCCAGCCGTTACGGAGAAACACTCCGTAGGATTGCGGACAGACTTGTCTCGAAACAAAGCAGTTGGTGCGAATCTGGGCGAAATGGCCGCTTGCGTGAACTTGACTTTTCCTCTAATACACTCCGCGAATGCGCGATTCGACCGCACCGACCCTAAGCAAGTGGCCCTTCTTCTTTGGGGACGCGCTGCTGGGGGGAGCGGCCTGGTTAATCATGCAGGAGAGCACGCGACCTATGGGGTTATGGCAGGTTGGGTTTGTCGTTTTATGCGCTGCGGGAGGCGCCGTCTTGAGCATACTGCCGTTTCTGCTGGAGTACCGGGTTGGGGCGAAACTGGCCGAAGGTCGAGGTTTGGCGACTGCCGTGGAGCAGTTACAGAAATTGGAAGGGCTGGCGGGGCAGATCAGCGGCGCGACCAGCCAGTGGCAAATGGTGCATGAAGAGGCCGGAAAGACGGCCGCCACGGCAAAAGGTTTGGCCGAGCGAATGAGCGCCGAAGCGAAAGCCTTCACCGAGTTCATGAGGCAGGCCAATGACGCTGAGCGGGCGGCGTTGCGGCTCGAAGTGGAGAAATTGCGGCGCGCCGAAGGGGACTGGGTGCAGGTTTTGGTGCGCATGTTGGACCATGTCTATGCGCTGAATGCTGCCGGGCAGCGCTCCGGCCAGCCACAGCTCATTGATCAGCTTGGACATTTTCAGAATGCGTGCCGGGACGCCGCGCGACGTGTAGGCTTGACCCCTTTCCTGCCCGCGCCCGCTGAGCCATTCGACAACCAACGGCACCAGTTGGCCGAGCCCAACGGCGCAGTGCCCGCCGGTGCGCTCATCGCCGAAACCGTCGCCAGTGGCTATACCTTTCAAGGCCGGCTGTTGCGTCCGGCCCTGGTCCGCATCCAGAACGGTGACCTAGCCGCGTAGCGCACCCGGAATTTAACAGGAGCAAACAGAGAGAACAGAGATTCTGCCTCTCCGTTCCCTCTGTTTGCTCCGGTTGAATTTTCCGACTACCCTCACAGGTTTGCGCCCGGAATTGAACAGGAGAAAACAGAGAGAACAGAGATTCTGCCTCTCCGTTCCCTCTGTTTGCTCCTGTTGAATTTTCCGACTACCCTCACAGGTTTGCGCCCGGAATTTAACAGGAGGAAACAGAGAGAACAGAGATTCTGCTTCTCCGTTCCCTCTGTTTGCTCCTGTTGAATTTTTCGAAACTGTTTTACCCGCCCGGGCTAGTTGGGCAAAATCGGGTGTGCGCGTCCAAATGTTGCTGGGGCCGGCCGGCAGCGGCAAGACCTTCCGCTGCCTGGAGGAAATTCGGCAGAGGCTGAGGGCCTCACCAGAAGGCAACCCGCTGCTGTTGCTCGCGCCCAAGCAGACGACTTACCAACTGGAACGGCAACTTCTGAGCGACCCGGAGCTGCCGGGCTACACCCGCCTGCAAATCCTCTCGTTCGAGCGCCTGGCGAGCCTGGCGTTTGACTGGTGCGGCAAGGTTGAACCGGAGATGCTGGACGAAGAGGGCCGGGTGATGGTATTGCGCGGGCTGATCGCCCGGAATCGCGGCAAGCTCAAGCTATTTCGCGCCAGCGCGCGCCTGTCTGGGTTCGCGCGCCAACTCAGTGTCGCGCTGCGGGAACTGCAGCACGAACTGCTGACGCCGGACGCCCTGCGCGCGATGGCCGGCGGCTTGAACCAGACCGACAGCGGGCTGGCTTTCAAACTGCAGGATTTGGCAACGTTGCTGGAGGACTACTCGGACTGGCTCGAGCGGCACCAACTAAAGGATGCTGATTCGCTTTTGTCCGTTGCGCGGGACGCATTGCAAGCGGCCCATTCATCCTTGGCTCGTGGCCGGGTCCCCGATTGGGCTGGCGCATTTATAGAGCACCTGTGGGTGGATGGCTTCGCTGAGTTTTCAAAGCAGGAACTGGACTTTTTAGCCAACTTTCTGCCTTTGTGCCAGGCGGGAACGATCACTTTTTGCCTGGACTCGGCGGCGGCGGACCGCGGCGGGTGGATATCAAGCTGGGCGATGGCGCGCCGCGCGTTCGAAGAATGCAGCCGGCGGCTGGGTGAGGTTCCCGGCGTGGAAATCGAGCGGGAGGCCTTGCCGCGCGACCCGCGGCGCACACGGTTCGGTGCGATTTTGCAGGAGCTGGAAAGGAGGTGGAGCGAACCGGACTCCCCAAGGGGAAAGGGAGAGCCAGCGGGCGAGCCGGTCGAGTCGGCGTTGCGGCTGGCGCTGTGCGCGAATCCCGAAGGCGAAGCGACGCTCGCCGCGCGGGAAATCCTGCGCCACGTCCGACAAGGAGGGCGCTGGCGGGAGGTGGCGGTGCTGGTTCGCAGTCTGGAAATCTGCTACCAACCGCTGCAGCGCGTGTTCACGCGCTACGAAATCCCTTTCTTCCTGGACCGCCGGGAATCGGTTGCGCATCACCCGCTGGCGGAGTTGACGCGCAGCGCGCTGCGAACGGTGGCCTTCCAGTGGGCAAGCGAAGATTGGTTTGCGGCGTTGAAGACGGGCCTGGCGCCAGCAACGGAAGCGGAAATTGACAGGCTCGAGAATGAGGCGCTGGCCCGCGGGTGGCGCGGGGAGACCTGGACCAACGGTTTGGTGGTGAAGGGCGACGCCGCACTCACGACCTGGCTGGGCGAGCTGAGTTCGCGCCTATTACCACCGTTCCAGAATCTGGCGCGAGCCATGGCCGGCTGCAGCCATAAACCCACGGGGCCGCAATTGACTGCGGCGTTGCGCGAGCTGTGGCGGGCGCTCAAGATCGAGCAACGCCTCGACATTTGGGCTGCGGCACCCCGCGACAGCGCCCGCTTGCCTGTGCCCCAGTCGGTCCACGCGACGGTTTGGGAGCAAATGAACGTCTGGCTGGAGAACGTGGACCTGGCGTTTGCCGACGAGGCGTTGCCGCTCCGGGAGTGGTTGCCCCTATTGGAAGCCGGACTGGACACCCTCAGTGTGGGGGTCATTCCGCCGGGATTGGACCAGGTATTGGTCGGGCAAGTGGACCGCTCGCGCAATCCCGATGTGAAGCTGGCGCTGGTGCTGGGGCTGAACGAAACGGTTTTCCCGGCGCGCCCGTCCGCGCAAGTGTTGCTCACCGAACAGGACCGGTTGGAACTCGCGCAACGGCAGATGGCCGTGGGAGCAACCCAGCGCGACCACCTGGCCCGCGAGCGTTATTACGCCTACCTGGCATTCACGCGCCCGCGTGAGAGGCTCGTGCTTACCTCGGCTCAGCAAGACAGCCGCGGGTCGCCGCTAAACCCCTCGCCATTCTTTGAGCGCGTCCGGCGGATCTTTCCCGATGTCGGCGTGGAACGGGCGGACAGCGCCCAGGATTGGCAGCACAGCGAGCATATCAGCGAGCTACTGCCGCAATTGTTGCGGCCAAAGGCAACCACCGGCACCACTTCTGCCGGCTTGGTTTTGCCAATGCCGCTGCGGCAGGTGCCGGGAGTAATCCGGATTCTCGAGCAGTTTCCGGATTTTCGCGTGCCGGATGCCGGCGAAAGCCTGAACACCGAATTGGCGGGGCGGTTGTACGGCCCGGTATTGCATAGCTCGGTTAGCAGGATGGAACAATTCGCGGCTTGTCCATTTCGGTTTTTTGTTCATTCAGGTCTGCGGGCCGAGGAGCGCCAGAAACTCGAAGTGGATGTCCGCGAGCAGGGCACTTTCCAGCATGACGTCCTGGCGATGTTTCACCAGGAATTGCAGGCCGAAGGCAAACGGTGGCGGGAGGTCACGCCGTTGGAAGCGCGGGAGCGTGTGGGCCGGCTCGCCGCGGCGCTGATCACAAGCTATCGGGACGGCCTGCTGCAAGCCAGTGAGCAGACGCGGTTTTTGGCACGCACACTCACTGATTCATTGCAGGATTTTATCGAAACCGCCGTGAGCTGGATGCGCGCACAGTACCAGTTCGACCCGGTAGCGGTGGAGTTGCCGTTTGGCCAAGACGGCGCGCCGGCATGGGCCATCAACCTGGAGGGAGGGCATGAGCTTCAGCTTCATGGGCGCATTGATCGTGTGGACCTTTATAAGAGCAGGGACAACGGGGAGGCGCTGTGCGTCGTGATGGATTATAAATCGAGCCAAAAGCAACTCGACCCGTTGCTAATGGTCAATGGACTCCAATTGCAATTGCTTGGCTACCTGAATGTGCTGCTGCGCTGGCCTGCCCCGGAGGGGGTGCTGGGTGTGGCGCGCCTGGTGCCGGCAGGTGTGTTCTATGTCAACTTGCGCGGAGTGTATCAGACCGAAGCGAATCGGGTAGAAGCGTTGGCCGAACCGGGCGCGGCACGCCGCCTTGCCTACCGGCATTCCGGCCGTTTTGACAAGGAGGTGCTGCGGATATTGGACGCGCGCGCCGAGGCCCGCGAGGGCGACCAATTCAATTACCGGCTGACGAAGAACGGCGATGTCAACAGGCAGTGCCGTGAGCCGCTGGGCCGCGAGCAGTTCCTCCGATTGCTCGAATGGGTCGAAACCAACCTGCGGTTGATGGGCAACCGCATTTATGCTGGTGATACGCGGGTGGACCCGTTCCGCAAAGGCAGCGCGACTGCTTGCGATCACTGTAGTTACAAGTCGATTTGCCGCATTGATCCCTGGACGCATCGTTTTCGCGTTCTGCAACCGGTGGAGCAAGACATCCCGGCGAACTAGCCTCACCGGCGAGGTCAATTGCCATTGCGCGTTTGATTATCAACCCCGGCTTTGGCGCTCGCTACGGTTCAGGGTCTGGAATATCGAGTTGGTATCTCCAGTTGCCGGGTTCGGTCTTGGCCACCCAGAAAGCCTCGCCGACACTCAAAACGGGCGCCCCGGCGGTCCATTTGTCGTCCTCAAATGGATGCAGCACGTACTTCTGACGCTCGCGGTCGAACAGGTGTATCACATCGCCGTTGGCGATGGGGAATTTGAGGTCGTCGAGCAGGTTGCCGGGTTGCGGCACCAAGGAACTGCGCACAGAAAAGCCCGACGGGATAGGCAGCGACAAGGTCCCCTGGAGCACATCGCCCACGAAGCTGGCTGATTTATAATCGGACGTTGGATTGAAGAAAATGGCGCCCTCGGCGTGAGTCAGCCGCTCGTCGGTGTTTGTCCACTGGCCGGCTTTGACGCCGTTCTCGGAAAGCTTGAACAAGAGTGTGTCGAATTTGTTCAACGTGGTGCCGTCCGGCCAATTGTGAAATATCTCCGCCGTGGTTTGCGGAGTGTCGAACGGATTGGCAATTAAAGAAAAACCGGGCGGCAGGGACACGGCGGCGTACCCGATAACATTCGCCGATAAAAACTTGCCGGCGCGCAATCGGTAAAAGCGGTAAGAAAACTTGAACGCTTCGGAATCGACGTACTCGATCGTATCGTCCTTGGCGGTTGCTTCACCCGTAACGGTCCAGGTCTTCAGGTCGGTCGAGGCCAGGACGGTGTATTTTGCGCCTTTGACCAGGCGGGAGCGGAAACGGAATGGGCCGTAGGGAAAACGAACGGCGTCGCCCAACAGCGGTGGAGAAGTGATTTGCCCCTTATTTCCTCCAAAAAAGGGGGCGTTGATGCCAATCCGTTGAATCAACGATCCGATTTTCATTGGGCAGCCAAACTGTCTCCGGCGAGCGACCGCTCCCAGAGTGGAGCGCTCTCCTTGTAACGCAAGCACCCACGCATCGCAATAGGAAATGGAAGTGGCGCGCGGACTTTAGTCCGCAGCAACAGTCGAA
>DASYXT010000012.1:0-10049 GCA_035934555.1 Verrucomicrobiia bacterium
CCCCTGCCGTGGCCAGTACTGGGAGGAGAGGGTGGCGGAGCCAAGCCCTGCCGTACCCTTCAATACGAACATCGGCTCAATGGGTGAATTGAGCAATCCAAAGACCGGGCTTGTAATGTCCCCGTTTTCGTCGGGTTGCAAAGGCTGTGGCGTGCTTAGACATCTGGCGACTATTATCTCCTTTGAGGCTGAAGCCACATCTTCCCAGTTCGTGAACGGTCTGACCACTACGGCAAGGACGGCTGCCGCCGTGATCGAGAGTATGGAAATAAATGTCCCAACTTTTGCGCTGCGGTTCATATACTGGATCCTTAGTCTCATGTTAGTGGTCATCACTGCTCAGCCCACGGTCCCTGCCATCCGCCGGGCACGCCCTGATACAGCTCACGGGCCTGTTGGCTGGAGCCGTGATACTCCGTCGCTGTCTGTACCGGTATGCAGGGGATCCAGTTTCCGCTGTCCCTTTTGTTGTACTCGATATTGTAATCCAATTGGTGCGTGAAATCCACGTACATGTACCCATTAAACAACAACCGAATCGGGATGGGGCCGTCGGCAATTGTGTCGCGGAATTTGATGTCGCATATTCCCGCCATGCCCCATTCCGGTGTCTCGGCCGGGCTGTTCACGAACTCACCATCGGGAAATTGCGTGTGCCTAGCCGGGATGTTTTCCCGCAGATGGGCGTTTACGAAGCTCACGTCTTGAGGGTTGAGGAATACCAAAAAATCGCTCTTCGCACCGATTAGGCTGTCGCCCGGGGCCCCAAACCCGAGGTCCTCCAGGAACACCACTGAGATGCCGGATGGTGGAACGACAGTGAGGTATGTAGCAATGGAGACGTCCCGGACGGTCACTCGGACCGTTGTCCTTGTGTCGTCCTGAGGAGCGACGTAGAGCGTGGACGAACCCGCGGTGGGGAGCAGCGTTCCGTCGAGCGCAAGCCAAATGGGGGACTCTGGCGGTGTCATAAGAAGAGGAGGATCAAAGTAGAAGTCGACGCTCTCACCTAGCCCCAGCTTGGTCCGGTCAGTATTGGCGGGTGAAGCGCACGTCGTTCGGTGTATTAGCGTATGGACCGAGGCGCCGACGGTGAACGTATAATAGTCCTCCCCATCCGCCTTGGGCGTGATGTCCTCGGTCACGTTGTCGGAGGTAAGCAGGTATGCCATGCCATCGAACCCGAGCTTCTTTCCATCCATTGTAACCTGGGAGGGTGGAATGGCGCCGTCCGGAAGGTACCGGATCCACAGGTCGGAGTGGCTTGAACGTACAAATCGCGTAAGTGCGGCTCCGAATTGCAGGATTTTGGGATCCCTGTGCAGTGCGGGCGCGCTCTTTCCGCCGGTGAAGAATTTGACTTTTGCGTTAGCAGTGCGAGTGTAAGTTTCTTTGATGGTGGCTTCTTCCCACACACCAGCGTCGTGCGGGAGGTGCGACCACGACCATGTGTCGTTCGCGTTGACTGCGCAGTACTCGTATGCAACGCCGGGCGGTGGAGCAATCGGATCGAAGGTTCCCCAGTCGCAGTCACCAGTTGCGGACTGGGTTCCGGGTACGAGTGAGGGCCAGTCGGTAGTCGGCCACGTTATGGTGCCGACGCATGTCCCCGATGTCCCCGTCCCTACACAGCCGGAACCCGAGTAGTGATTGTTCCACGAGCCGTTTGCGTCACCTGCATCGTGCCAGCTAATGCAGTACTGATTGTTTCCCGATCCGGTGCCCCCACTCCATAGGTCATCGCAAAGGATATTGCCCCTGGCGTCGTAGTACTTCCAGGTGTCGCTTCCGTCCGTGTTTTCGGTACTGGAGTAGTTCTGGATGAACATCCGTGAAGGCTTGTCGGCTTGTAGCTCTGTGTCCATGGCTTGCGCCGAGGTGGGATTTGCGAGATCGGTGTACGCCGGTGAACTCGATGTTTGGCCAGAACCGTTGCCGTTGTGATCGGTGAGGGCAATGGCCCGAGCCTGAAGCACTGCCGTCCCACCGGGCGTCATGCGCACGTCCCCGGCTGTCCATGTGCCGTCGCCTGGCTGGATGGCAGGTGTCCCGTTTATCCAGACCTTGTAGGCTGGAGTGCTGATCGAACCCGTAATCGTTGCTTTGGATTGGCCCAGTTGATTCTCGTCTGGCGGGTCTATGGAGATTGAATCACTGGCTCTGGCGACCGTGAGGGTGAGTGTGTCACCTTTTCCAGCCGTATTTGTGAAAGCCAGGACAATCTCCGTGTCTCCCGGGGCGATCGCGATGTTCTCGATCCAGAAATTGCCGTCCCGCTCTATGAGCGCGCCGTAGGCGTGCTGATTGTTCTGTGAGTCGATGGCCGTGGCCGACACGGAGGCGGTAAAGTCGTCGATGGTCCCTCTGCAGGTGATAATGGGACTCGCTATTTGCGTCCGGTTTTGCGGCCAGTACAGGGTCACCCTGGGGGGAGTGGCCTGGCGGGAGTAGTCTAATGTATAGCTCAGCACGGAATCGGCGCAGTTCCCGGCCCGGTCCACCGCGTGTACGGTGATTGTGTTGACACCTTCATCCAGGTTAATATCGAAGGCCTGAACGAAATTTGTGGTGGACTCGCCCGTGGTGCCATCCCAAACGCGGTCGAGCGTGAGAACTGGGAGGTTGGTGACCAAGCCGGTCGCGTTGGCTATATCATATGAGACCGTCCTGAGGTCTTCGGTAGTGTAGCCCTGCAGCTCAATTATGCCCTGGGAAATGTCCGGGGAGGTGGGATTGGTGACGATTAGAAGCGGCGGGAAGGTGTCCACCTTGAGCCGTTTCAGCACCCAGGTTTGCTGCGCATCGTCCGGGAGGCCCCGGAGCCCGATCCACACGTCGTGCCAGCCCTGCGCCACACCCGGAGCCAACATAAAGGTGCCTGGAGTGTACGCTGTCCACGCTGCGGCGGAGAAGTTTGTGCCATCAACTAATATCGAACGCTGGCTTGCCACCCCGGCAGTTAACTGAAGTTCAACTGGGACAAACGACACATTCACGTAATTGTTGGTGACAAGGACGGCAAACTGAATGATATTTGGATCCGTTCCCTCCAAGTAAGCGGCAAGGTTGCTGGTTCCATCGCCGTCATAATCAGCGTCCGCTGGCTGGAGAGAGTTGAAATACTTCCATTCCCACCAATCCGGTATGCCGTTGGCGTTCATATCGGGGACGTAACTGCCGGCGCGGTCCCAAGCGGCGCGGCCACCCCAGAGGGCAAAGGAGATGCCCTGAATGACCTTGCCTTCCAGCCCGAGAGTGCTGGCGGGCACCTCGAGGCGCACCCACGAACCGGCGGTCGGCAGGTCCGCGATATGCAATCGGCTGACAGTCCCGTCGGTGCCCCAGGGAATCTGGTTGGCGCCCCAATAAGCGCGGTGTTCCCAGGAGTTGTGGCCTGTGGCGTCGGTGACGTACCATTCTAACATGACCTCGGTGGGCGGGCGGCTGGAGTCAAGGTTGATGTAGGCGTAGAGGACGTCGCCAGTGCGGACGAGGAAATTCTGGTCGGGCGAATAGAACGAATGCCGGTGCGCGGCGCCGTCGTAGAGAGCCGAGAGGTGCATGGACGTGCCGGAGTAAGGTCTCACCGTCGCACCGCCCCAACCATCGGGGCTGTAAAAGTAAGTGGCCCAGTTCCAGTTTTCGTTGAGCGAGGCCAGGTGACTCCCAGTAGGGGTTGAGTCCTCCACCCAGACTAGTTCACAATCGGCGCCGTCCGGCACGCCATTGCCGTTGCTGTCGAGTTTGGAGGGGTCCAGGCCCAACTGATACTCGCGCAGGTTGGTGAGGCCGTCCCCATCGAAGTCGTCGTTGGCGGAGTGGGTCAGGTCGCCGAAGTAATACTGCTCCCAGGCATCGGGCAAGCCGTTATTATTGGAATCGGCCGAGCCCTTATAAACCAGTTGGATTCCGGAAAAGTTGGCATAGCCGTCGGTGTCGTGGCCGGCGACGATGGTGAGAGGCTGGGAGTCCTGCACCCAGAGATCGCGGAAGACGACGAACTGCTGGCCTTCATCCCAGAGGGTGGAGTTCCAACCGGAGCCCCAGATGGTGGTTGCCTTGAAGCCGCAGTCCCGCTCGCCGGTCCACACCTGAAAGAGGGCGTTGGCGTAATCGGCGGCGGAATGGCCGTAGAGGTAGAGGTCGTAGTTGCCGGCCGGCAGGTTGGTGACGCCGACGGTGATGTTGCCGGAGTCCCAAGCATACATGTAGCTATTGTACATGGGATCGCTCACCCCGTTGCCCCAACAACCGGGAGCGTTCCACACGGTCATGCCGGCGGTCGAGGCGGTGGTGTCGGAATAATAAAGGGGCACGGTGGACCCGATATTGGCGTAGGGAGAGGCGAAGCTGTTCCAAAAATCAGAGTCATCGAGGCCGACTGCGGCCGGACCGGTTTTGGAGGTGCTGGTGGCGCCGAGGTCCACGTTGATGAGCGCGGCGATGGCGGGGGAATCGGGCGGGACGGCTGAGGAGGGGACAATCTGCAAGCCGCAGATGTAGCAGTAGCCGTCGCCCCCGGGCGGGATGACGATGTCCAGATGCTGGTTGGTGACGGCGATGTTCTTGAAAACGACGTACTGCTGGCCTGCCTCCCAGTTGGTCGAGTTCCAGGCCGAGCCCCAAATGGTGGTTCCTTTGTAACCCAGTTGGAGGCCGCTGCGGTAGAGTTTGAATAGCGCGTTATCGGTGGGACGGGTGCCGGCGTGGCCATACAGGTAGAGGTGGTAGGCGTTGGGCGGGAGGTTGGTAATGGTTACCGTAATGCTCCCCTGCCCGGGTGAGGCGTAAATATAGCTGCTGTACATCGGGTCGCCCGAGTTCCAGCCCCAACAGCCAGGAGCGTTGGAGACGGTGATGCCGACGCTGGAGGCGGAACCGTCGGACCACGCCAGGTTCGCCATGGAAGCGATGTGGACGTAGGGGAAGGCAAAGGGAGTCCAATAATCGGCGGAGGTCTGGCCGACAGCGGCAAACCCAGCTTTGGGCGGGGTGCTGCCGGCGAAGTTAATATTGAGCAGCGGGGCGCTGACCATCAGGTAATCGAGGACAAACCCGGGGCGACTATCGGCTGCGGAGGCGGCGAGCAACACAGCTTTGGCGGCCGAGTGCTGGGGCTGGACCGGGCGGGGAATATCGGCAAGCAGCTTGTTCAGGTTGTCGCGGTGGGTCGCGCTTGCGTGTAGCGTTCCCTCGGGCAGGCTTTCGATTTGCGCGGCAATGAGTGGATAGGGGACTGATTCGACGATGAACCGGCGGCCGGAAATTTCGACCAGCCTGGCTGCGGTGGGCACCTCAGTAACGCTTGGTCCGAGCAGAAACGCCCGCCCGGTGCTGACTAAACGCATTGACCCGAAAAAGAGGTCTTCGCAGTCGAGGCTGTCGGGGCCGGAAGCGTCGAGGGCAGCCTTGGCCGGGCGCAAATCCAGTGTGGCCGCCGCCCGCTGTGGGGACGGGCAGTCGAGCAGCTCGGTCATGACAGCGACGAGAACCGTCGCCTGGTTTGGGAAACCCAGCGCGCGCGGGTCGGGCAACCTCTGCCTAAGGATTATATCTTGCTCGAAAGACTGACCAGCGGCCGAGCAGGTGTAGCGGAGATCAGCATCAATGCCGGCCAGTGAATTGGTGAACAGAACGATGTGCGGCGGGATGACTTGGGCCACACTATCCTGGGGCGTGGCCAGGAGGACTGCCTGGCCGGTGTTGCTGTCGTAATAAGATAGCCCGGCGAGGTGGCTGCGCATGAGCATTAAACCGTTGCGGCTCGGGACTGAGAGCTCGATGGCCCCTGGTGTGTTGGCGTTGGCAGCGAACGCGGCGGTAAACGGGCCGAAATGCGCGACGGCGTTTGCTCCCGAGACGGTGAGTTCTTGAGGTAAAATACTGGGGGCGGGGAGAGGAGCAGCTTGAACCGCGGCTGGAATCTCAAGCACACCATGGTTTGTGGAAAGGGCGGTGGCCGGAGCGGATGTCGCCAGAGCCAGGGGCGGAATTGAGGAGCGCACGGCCGCCTCGATAGCGTTGGTTGCCCAGAGCGGCGCGGGCCCGTTCAGTGGAGGAAGGGAAGCTCCACCTGCTTGTGCGTGAGCGCTAAGGAGGCTCAGCGCCGTGATTGAGCTGATAGCGGCTAGTGTTCGGATTTTCATGACCCACCTTTGCGGGATCGGGTACGCGGTGCTTTCGAGTTCCTGGAGGGAGTGTTTTGCCCGCGCACATACCTTGATGCTGTCGAGATGGTTGATCGGGCTTGGTTGAATGTCAAGTGTGTACTAATTAATAACCAGATATAAGTAAGTTTAACTGTTTATTAGGGTAGTGAATTTTGCGGTACCCCTTTGGCGTCCACCTCCACCTTTCCGGTATGAATGCCGTCGGTCCCTTTACCAAAAGGCGCTTGGGAAATCGAACGATGGAAGATTGGAATACTTAGTTCAGGGAGGCGCTCAGCAGGCTGCGGCTGGATTTGAGGGTGACGTTCCGGCCGGTAAAGGGCTGGCGGAAGCCGGTTGGTAACTGGAATTCTGAAAGGGATCGTTGAAGCGCCAAAAGTCCGGCGAACGGCGGCAGTAGTCGAGAAGCTGCATGGCATCCTCGCGAACCACGGACGTCACGAACTCGGAGGCTTGGCGGGTCCAAACCGGATGCTGGGCCGGACGCCACTTGAGTTGGGCAGGAAGGCGCTCAGCCAGCCGATTCAGTAGCGGGAAGCTTAAAAGGTTTTGATAGAGCCAGGTGGGTTGCTGTTTGTGAGTGCTCGCATTGAGATGCCGCGACTGGCTCGGCAACCCCACCAACGGGTCCACTCCCAGGAACTGGAAACAGCCCCGCGCCACGTCCATCTGGTCTCGTTGGAAATCCTCGAAGAAGCAGATGTGAATTCGCTCATCAGGAAAAAATCTGCGAAACCGGTTTAGTTGGCGCCAGAACAACGACGTTTCCAGCACGTCACGCCCAACGGTGGAATGGCGCAGTGCGCGATAGAAATTGGCGGGCGCCGGCTTGAGCCCGCGGGCGCGCTCGGCGGCGGTATAAAGGCGGCAGCGAACGTGGACCCACGCGGACTCGATCCGCCGCAGCGGATGGCGCACACAGTAGATCAGGCGGGCACCCGGCAGGAGTTGGTAAATCCGCCGCGCAGCGGATTCGGAATACAAGGAATTGGCATAGTTGGCCGAAGCCTCGCCCACCGCGAGGGCGTCGTTGGCCTTGGCAAACAGGCTTTCGTACCAATCGAAGCCGCGGGCGTAGTACTCCGGGTTGGAAAAAAACTGCGGCTCCTTGGGGTGGCACATGAAGACCTGCGGATGCTCTTTGAGCAGCGCCCACAAGCTCGTTGTGGCGCATTTGGTGGCGCCAATTAGTAAAAAATTCGGCAGCATAGCAACGTGGTCCCTGACCCGTCGGCACCGCGCCGGGCTTGCTATCGGGGTTGGGGCGCCGGGCCACCTCGAACTAAAGGCGGCCGTCGAGGGGCCCGGCGGCGTCCGTTGTGCTCCGCTCCGGATAACTCCACAGTCCGGTGGTCAAGCCGCCTGAGCTGGGGCCCAAAGCGAGGGTTGCCATCCCGCCGGCGAGACCGTGAACGGCGGCCGGTTCGAAGCACTTCCAGACGCATGATTTGTGAGAGAGCATTTGCCCGAGCTGGGGTTTCTTCTTGTATCGCAAATCCAAGCCAGCACTAGGGGCAAGCTGGTAGCCAGATACGTGCCAATGGCCGGACTTGGTCGTTCTGAACGGGGTTTGTGCGGGCGAGCTGATCCCAACTTGCGGATGAGTGAAACAAATTGGTCCAACCGTGGGTTGGATCGTATCAGGCGGCTGAGGCGGGGCGGCTGGCGTCAGCGCTGATATCTGGCGGCGCCTCGGACGGTCCGCCCGTCCCGGAGGCCCGACGCTCTTTATCAGGAGCAGCCTGGCTGGGACGCAGCCCCAATTCGGTGAGTCGTTCGCGCATTTTCAAGCGCGTGATGCCGAGCCAGCGCGCCGCTTTGGCCTGATTGCCTTGCGCCAGTTGGATGGCTTGGGCGAATAGCTCCGGTTCGAGATCCGCAATCATCTGCGCATACGCATTCTCGGTCTCGCCCTGTTGGACGCGGGCCAGGAGGTTGGTAATGTAGGCTGCGTGGGTTTGCCCGGCGAGTGCCAGGGGCTGGCGGTTTCGGGCGACGGCCTGCTGGACGTGCTCGAGGCCGATCGCAAACGGGCGGGCCAACAGCAGGGCCTGACGCACCGTATTCTCCAGTTCGCGGACGTTGCCGGGCCAGGATTGAGTCTGCAACCAGCTCACCACCTCAGTCTGAATCGAAGGATTTTGCACGCCAAGCTGCGCGGCGTAGCGCTGGATGAAGAAGCGGACCAAATCGGGGATATCCTCGGCACGGTCTTTCAGCGGAGGCAACCGGATGGTGACGACGCTGAGCCGGTAAAACAAATCCTCACGAAACTCCTTTTCCTGAAGGGCCGCCTCCAGGTCGCGGTGGGTCGCGGCCAGCACGCGCACATCGACGGGAATGAGCTCGTCACCGCCGACGCGTTGGATGTACTTCTCTTGCAGGACGCGCAGCAATTTGGCCTGAGTGCCGGCAGCCAGGTCGCCGATTTCATCGAGGAAAATTGTCCCGCCATGCGCCTGCTCAAAGCGGCCGATGCGCATGGTGTGGGCGCCGGTAAAACTGCCGCGTTCGTGTCCGAACAGTTCGCTTTCGAGGAGTGTTTCGGGAATGGCGGCGCAATTGACGGCAATGAACGGTTTGCCAGCCCGATCGCTGTGCTGGTAGATCGCCCGGGCGATCAACTCCTTGCCCGTGCCTGTCGCGCCGCGGATCAGCACCGTCACCGGGGCGGCGGCAATCCGGCCAACCTCTTTGTAAATATTTTGCATGACGCGGCTCTTGCCCACCAGCGCCTGGGGCGCCGAACCGGCGTCGCCAATCTCAACGGTCTCGGACATTAACCGCGAGCCGCGGACGGCTTTGGCGACCAAATCCAGCAACTCATCGGCTTCGAACGGTTTGACCAGGTACTCGCAGGCGCCGAGTTTCATCGCCTCGATGGCCGTTTCCGTCGTTCCATGGGCCGTCATCATGACGATGGGCAGGCGCGGGCGGGTCGAATGAAGCTCACGCACGAGGTCCAAGCCGCTGAGGCCGGGTAATTTCAAATCGGTGAGCACCAGGTCGCAGGCGATGGTCTGCGCCCGCTGAAGTCCCTCATCGCCTCGCCCGCTGGTGAGGACTTCGTAGCCTTCTGCCTGCAGCACCTTCAACAGTGCGGAGGCGGTGCCTGGGTCATCCTCGATCAGCAATAGTTTCGGTCGCATATTGTTCCACTTGCGGCAGGACGATTTCGAAGGTGGTGCCGCGGCCTTCTTCAGTTTCGTAACGTAGCATGCCGCCATGCTTTTCGACAATCCGCGCGGCGATAGCCAAGCCCAATCCGGTGCCCCCCTCTTTAGTGGTAAAGAACGGATCAAACAAGCGTGCCTCGATGGCGGGCGGTATGCCGCAGCCATTATCGATGACGCTCACAATGGCGACCGACCGGGTGGACCCGTCTAATTCGGCGGTGTCGCGGCGCAAGAGTAATTTCACCTGGCCTTGGCGGCCGATGGCGTCGGCGGCGTTTTGGATGAGATTGATGAGCACCTGTTTGACCTGTTGGGCGTCGGCCTGGACGAAGGCCGGCGAGCCGAGCTCAACCGGCAACTGGATGCCGGCGCGTTCCAGTTGGCCTTTCAGCAGGCCCTGCACTTCCCGCAGGACCGGCGCCAGGGCGAGGGTGGCCAGGGCCGGTTCGGAAGGGCGCGCAAAGCGCAAGAAGTCCTTAACAATCCGCTCCAAGCGATTGATTTCATCGGCGATGATGCGCGTGTCCTCGTTGTCCGCCAGGCCAGGCAGCGCCCGCTTCAGGTATGGCGGAGTCAAAACACAGGTAAGTCACTGAAAAGCAAATCCCTGTTTATTTGAGCTGGACATTGGCCCGCACTTTTTTTACCTGTGGGGCCAATGAAGACTAAACATCGACCGATTGTCACCGCCGAACAGCAGGCC
>DASYXT010000013.1:0-7141 GCA_035934555.1 Verrucomicrobiia bacterium
GGCCTGCTGTTCGGCGGTGACAATCGGTCGATGTTTAGTCTTCATTGGCCCCACAGGTAAAAAAAGTGCGGGCCAATGTCCAGCTCAAATAAACAGGGATTTGCTTTTCAGTGACTTACCTGTGTTTTGACTCCGCCATAATCGAAGTAGAGGCTTGACCCCATTGGTGGCTCGATGAACAACTCCGCTTGGAACTTTCGGTGAGTGGGGCTGGATGACGTGGATCGGCACGATTTCATCAAACCCTGGCCCAGGCCTGTCAGAAAACCGGTTGGCAGGTGCATGCCTATTGCCTGATGGGCAACCACTATCATCTAATCTCTTATCAACGCAACTGCTGCTCCCGTTGGCGTGAAAATCACGCATGCCGCGTGAAAATGACACAAAAGGAGATGTGACAAAGGCAACATTCAGCGGAAACCCCACGCAAATCCACTTCGGCACATATTGTGCTAACCTCCTGTCCGTTGATTGCCGGTCTTATCGGTGAGGTGATACATGCGCTTAAACCGTCTCTTCATTCAGTTTCCGTCTCGCATTGATAGCTTTCGCCCTTCACTAAGCATTCTCCGAGCAAATAGAGCTCCAGAAGAGCTAATTCAAAACATTAGGCGTACCCGCACGCATCCGTTTTCAAAACCATTCGCTTCACCCGTGCTGTGCGCCGCGGCGTTCGCCCTGCTGTGGGCGCTTGCCAACCCCCCAGCCAGGGCCGCACAAACCACCATGCCCACGTCCATCCCCTGGGACAAACTTGGCGCTAAGGCAGGGGCCGACTACCGGGGCGAGGGGCTAATGGTAACGTCGAATGCCGCGGGCGCGCGCTTGCATTGCTCTTTCCAACGCTTGGACGCCGAGGCGACCCAGGACGGCCTATGGCTTACCTCCACCCTGCCCAATCACGTGCAGGACCGGTTTCGGGTCGGGGCCATAGCGGTAGGCCGGCAGCCAGCAAACGCGGTTCCGGTCGCAGGCTCCACACTGCTCACTTTGCCGCGAACTGGCGCGGTATCGCTCGAACGCCAGGCTGTACGGTTCACCCGGCCGGGGTTGATCGAGGAGTACTCCGTGAGTGTGGACGGTGTGCGGCAGGATTTTGTGCTCACGGATAAACCCGCTGGCGCCGGGGAACTGACCGTTCAGTTGGAAGTGGCGGGAGCGAACGTGGAATCAATGCCGGGCGGCGCAAGCTTGGTGTTGGCCCAATCAGGGCGCAAGATTGCCTATACGCGTTTGCGGGCCACGGATGCCACGGGCCGCGAACTGCGGGCGAGCATGGAGGTGGCATCGCGAAGTCCGTTAATCACCGTGATCCTGAACGATTCGGGGGCGGCATACCCCGTGCGCATTGACCCGACCTTCAGTGATGCCAACTGGTTTAGCCTGGACGGGGTTCCGGGTACAGACGGCTCCGTTGTTGCCGCGGCGGTGGACAACTCAGGCAATCTTTACATCGGTGGAAACTTCCATGTGGCGGGCCGTACCGTCGCCAACAATATAGCCCAGTGGAACGGCAGCAGTTGGTCGTCCCTTGGCTCGGGCATGAACTACGGAGTGGTATCACTGGCGGTCTCCGGGGGCACCTTGTATGCCGGAGGGTACTTCACGACGGCAGGCGGCACCGCGGCTAATTACATCGCCAAATGGAACGGGACTAGTTGGTCGGCCATGGGCTCGGGCATGAACGGCTATGTGTTTGCCCTGCTGGTGTCCGGGGGCACTTTGTATGCCGGAGGCTCTTTCACCACTGCGGACGGCACCGCCGCCAACAAGATCGCTCAATGGGACGGAAACAGTTGGTCTGCATTGGGCTCGGGTCTGAATGACTTTGTGTCGGCGCTGGCGATGTCGGGGGCGACCTTGTATGCGGGTGGTAATTTCGTCAGCGCAGGCGGCAGCCCGGCCAATTATATCGCCCAATGGAACGGGAGCGGTTGGTCGGCATTGAGTTCCGGCATGAACAGCCCGGTCAACGCGTTGGCGGTGTCCGGGGGGACGCTGTACGCCGGAGGGCCCTTCACCACCGCGGACGGAAATCCAGCCAATTACATCGCCCAATGGAACGGAACTAATTGGTCGGGCTTGGGCTCTGGAATGAGCAGTACTGTGGACGCGCTGGCCGTCTCCGGGGGCACGCTCTATGCCGGAGGCTCTTTTACAACCGCAGGCGGCAGTTCAGCCAATTACATCGCCCGATGGGACGGCAGTAGTTGGTCGGCCTTGGGCTCCGGGGTGAGCAACGGCTACGGGCTCGGCGAGGTGCTTGTGTTGGTGGTGTCTGGGGGAAGATTGTATGCTGGAGGTGGGTTCACAATCGCCGACGGGAGCGCCGCTAATTACATCGCTCAATGGAACGGGAGCAATTGGGCGGGCTTGGGCTCGGGATTGAACGGTAGCGTGTCTGCCCTTGTCATGTCCGCTGGCACGCTGTATGCCGGCGGCTCTTTCACAACCGCTGGCGGCACATCGGCCAATCACATCGCCCGGTGGGACGGCAGCAATTGGTCGGCTTTGGGTTCAGGCATGAACAACGATGTGTCCGCGCTAGCAATCTTAGGCCGCACTTTGTATGCCGGCGGCTGGTTCACAAGCGCAGGGGGCAACACGGCCAATTATATCGCTCAGTGGGACGGGACCAACTGGTCGGCCTTAGGCTCGGGGATGACCGGCCCCTACTTCGGCGCGGTAAATACATTAGCAGCCTCCGGCGGCATGTTGTACGCCGGCGGCTGGTTCACCAATGCCGGCGGCACCCCGGCCAATTATATCGCCAGGTGGGACGGCAGCAATTGGTCGGGCCTGGGCTCGGGCATGGACAACAATGTGAGCGCATTAGCGGCATCCGGGGGCACGTTGTACGTGGGTGGCGAGTTCACCACCGCAGGCGGCAGTTCCGCCAGTCGAATCGCCCAATGGGACGGGAGCAGTTGGTCGCCTCTAGGCTCGGGGATTAACGGTAACGTGTTGGCGCTGGTGGTATCCGGGAGCAGGTTGTATGCGGGTGGCGATTTCCCGTATGCAGGCGGTGCACCCGCCAATGCCATCGCTCAATGGGACGGCACCAGTTGGTCGGCCTTGGGCTCGGGGACGAGTTCTGAGGCGGACAGTGGCTTGGTTTATGCGCTGGCGGTGTCTGGCGGCAACCTGTATGCGGCAGGCATTTTCACGACCGCTGGCGGCAGCGCGGCCAATAACATCGCCCAATGGAACGGCACCAATTGGTCACCATTGGGCTCGGGAATGAACGCTGGAGTAAGGACATTAGCGCTCTCGGGTGGCACGTTGTATGCCGGTGGCGGCTTTACCATCGGAGGCGCTAAGGCCTGCGGATATGCCGCTGGAGCAGTCATCGATCCCGGCACCTGGCTGAGTCTCCAGGCCAATGCGACCGGACCCCACACCAATACTCTGAGCTTCCTCGGCATCCCCAACTCTCCTTACGTCACTCAGTTCACTACCAACCCCGTCACCGGCTCCTGGCTCAACCTGGTGACCAACACTGCCGCCGCCAACGGAATCGGCACCGTGCAGGACACCACGGCCACCGACCCGCAACGCTTCTATCGGCTAAGTACGCCATGAGCTCCCCGAAACCCACGCATCCGTTTTCAAAGCCCTTCATGTCGACCGCCCTGCTGTGCGTTACGGCGTTCGTGTTGCGGAGGCGTTTGTACCTGACGCTTGCTACGGTTGGGGTTGTTGCGACAGTAATTACGCTAGTAAATATAACACAAGAACCTCAATATCAACGACGTCCGCCAAGCCATTGGGTTATCGAGTACGTCGCACAGAACCCAACCCAATCGGACCAAACACTGTTCGGGGCTATTGAGAGCATTGGAACTAACGGCTTACCGTACCTTTGCATGCAGTTGAATCCTGATTGCCGCGTGAGAGTCCTTGACTTTCTGGGCACGACAAAAATGCACCCAGAATTAGTAGCACCATTTCTTAGGAGGAAGAGGCTGAGTCCAAACCAGGCCGAACGTGAAGCTGCCAGCAGAGTCTTGCGCGAACTATAGATATTCGTAAAATATAGTGACACATCACATTTGCCGTGTTAGTCTTTGGGCATGGGCAACCCAAAAGGCGTAGAACGCGATTTCAACAGCTTGGAACGACGGCGGTTGAAGGCCGCCAAACTCTTCGACCGTGGCCTGAGTCAAGGGGAGGTATCTCGGAGATTGGGGGTTCACCGCCAATCGGTAAGTCGGTGGCATCGGGCCTGGCAGAAGCAAGGCACTAAGGCCTTGCTCAAAGCCGGTCGGGCCGGTCGCAAACCGCGATTGTTGCCCGAGCAATTGGAACAGTTGAGTCGCGGCCTCAAGGAAGGGCCGGAGATACTGGGATATGGTACGTCCTTGTGGACGACCTGGCGGGTGGCCGACCTGATTGAGCGACAAACGGGGCAGAAATTTCATCCTGGGCATGTGTGGCGGATTTTGCGCTCCTTGGGCTGGAGTTGCCAGCGTCCGATTGGTCGGGCCACCCAACGCAATGAGCCGGCTATCCGCCGTTGGAAACGGGTCCGGTGACCGGAGTTAAAAAAAAAGCCCAGCAGGAGGGGCGCACCATAGTGTTTGTGGACGAGAGCGGCCTGAGCGAGCGACCTCACCGGGTTCGCACTTGGGCTCCTCGTGGCCAAACCCCCGTGCTGCAGTATTCCTTCAACTGAAAATGCCTTTCGGCAATGGCCGGAATTACCATCTGGAGCTTCTATTTCCGACTGTTTCCAGGAAGCATCAAAGCCCCGCAGGTTATCGAATTTTTGGAACACTTGCAGCGGCACATCGGTTCCAGGCTCCTGCTGATATGGGATGGGCTGCCAGTGCACCGCAGCCGGCTGGTGCGCGAGTTTGTCGCTGGTTTGGCTGGTCGCATCCATCTGGAGTATCTGCCGGCCTATGCCCCGGAACTCAATCCGGTGGAATACATCTGGGGGTATTGCAAGCAGCATGAACTGCCCAATCTTTGCCCAAAAGACTTCGCCCAATTGACCAGCGCCGCTCGCCGAGCACTGGGAAGGATGCGTCGCCGGCCAACCCTGGTCGAATCCTTCTGGAAACAAGCGGAACTTCCTTTTTGAGCCAAATGTCACTATATTATGCAAATGTCAATAACTCGAATCCAAACGTCCAACTCAGGCTTCCTGCTTGTTACGTAACATTTACGGATTCATGCGTGGTCTTTTTAGCCCAGTTCCCATCTGCTGGTTCCAATTACTATTCACGTCACATGGAAAGCGAACAATAAGGTCACGATCAAGGCCAGTTCCTCCAGGCTTACCGTCGCGGCCGTAACTGATCAGCTCTCCATAGCCAAGCGATTTCATCAGGACCCTGGGGGTCAGGACCCTGGGGTCACCCATTAGGGCGGGTGTCAGTTAATGAGATTGTCCTATTGTATTGACAAATGAGTT
Organism: Verrucomicrobiia bacterium; assembly: GCA_035934555.1. Classification (GTDB taxonomy): domain Bacteria; phylum Verrucomicrobiota; class Verrucomicrobiia; order Limisphaerales; family UBA8199; genus DASYXT01. The sequence continues at coordinate 5,420 of DASYXT010000013.1, forward strand.
TATCTTGTGCATGACGGAGGCCGGTGGCTCGTAAGCTGCGCGTTCAGTATCCAGGGGCAATCTACCACGTCATGAATCGGGGTGACCACCGCGAGGCCATCTTCGCCGATGTCCACGACCGGCGCCGGTTCCTCAAGGCGCCGGAGGAGGCGTCCGAAAATGCGAGCATCCACCGCCAAAGTCCTCCTTTATCGCCAATGACCATAAAGTGAGCGGTTAACATCTGATTGCTATGCGCACCGTCACCAGGGGCTCATCGACTGAAAGGCGAGGACGATTGAACACACATTTTAAGCCTGGATGCGACCATGCGAGACGAGCAGTTGAAGGAAGAAAGGTGTTGTTGCAGGGCGTAGTGCTACCGAAATGCGAGCTTGCATTGCGCACGGAAGTCACATAATATTCGCCTTGGCGCGCGACTATTCGGCGTTGTCCACCAGATATGCTTTGCCGACTGGGCGCCACCGAAACCATTGGGTTGAACAGATAGAGGAACCGGTAATGAAAAAACTGAACACGCTCGAAACTGGACTGCTGTTGTGCGCCTGCGTGAACCTGGGAACGGCGGTTGCCCAACCTGTGGTTTGGGACACTGCACCTTATTGGGGTGCGGTGCGCGGGATTCTTGGGGGATTTGGACCAGAGCAAGCCTCCACAGTGGGCGAAACATTCATCGCGCCAGCGGGAGCAGCGGTCAGCTTGAGCGATTTCACCTTGTTCGCGGAATCCTATTACCCATACAACGGTGGAATAGCCACTCTCTACCTGCGGGCATTCGTTTTTGAATGGGCTGGCCCAATGATAGGCCATGGGGGACGGGGTATTGGCGCCCCGCTTTTTCTCAGCCCGAGCTTCACGTTCAGTCCTCCGCCACGCCCCGATGGGTGGGTGCCGCTGACGCAGTCATTTGGGCCGAACGGGCTGAGCCTCACACCCGGAGGGCATTACGTTATGGGATTTACCTTATCAATGCCGTCCGATTACGCCGCGTCATTCGGCGACATTGAGGTCCAAAATGTGTCGGCCCGTAACCCCTACGAACCACCGCTGCCGCCCGGAATTGACGGCAATGGAGGCGTTGTATGGTTCAACAACACCAATAATTTCGCGCTGCTGAACACAACCACTTGGGACACTTGGGGAGATGTGGGTGACCTGTCGTTCACAGCACACTTAACTGTTGTTCCTGAGCCAACGGTGTGCGGGTTGCTTACAGGAGGTAGCTTTTATTTAGCAGTGCGGCGGTGGCGGGCCAAACGAAAAACTGTTTCTACTTGATGAGGCATCCCAGTGGTCTGCATATTGATTGGCTAAGACGCCCCCCCCCGCGTGCATCCAGGGTGATCCAGTAACAGGTGCTGCCATAAGCGATGTTCTGGAGGCGGACCGGCAATGGCCATTGTGCGCTGCATACGCCCAGCGTTTCCTGCCCATCTAAAGCAGCATGACAATCTCATTAACTGATAGACATTAAGGGCGCTGGCGAAGCCGGCCGCCTCTCGGTAAAAGAGTTGTCGTTGGTAGACAGTAAATAAACAACAACACTCAACCGAAAGGCGACCGATGAAAAAAGTAGTAGCTGGAATGGATCTGCATAGCAATAACGTTGTGATCGGCATCATGGATACGGACGGCAAGCGGCTGGCCAACCGGAAGGTGGCGTGCGATCTCAAAGAGGTGGTGAAGTTCCTGGCGCCATTCAAGAAGCGACTGCACCAGGTG
>DASYXT010000018.1:0-64074 GCA_035934555.1 Verrucomicrobiia bacterium
GGCCTGCTGTTCGGCGGTGACAATCGGTCGATGTTTAGTCTTCATTGGCCCCACAGGTAAAAAAAGTGCGGGCCAATGTCCAGCTCAAATAAACAGGGATTTGCTTTTCAGTGACTTACCTGTGTTTTGACTCCGCCATAACGGAGACACGGTCGTACTGACAAGATGCGCCCCGCCTCACCACGTAACGACAAGACGTTTGACTTCGTCCCGCGGGTTGATACCCTCTCGTTGCTCGGTGACGGAACGTTTCTTCTGCAGGGTTCTTCACCCTCACCTCCTTGGCGTCTGTCACCGGGCGCTCCGCATCGAACCTCGAGGGAACTTCATTGCGGCGTTTCAGAGGTGGTTGCTTGAAAACGCGGCACCCGGTACACCACCCGCACGGCCTGCTGATCACCCCGCGATCTTGCTTGATTTTCCAGGTTCAATCTGCTCCTCTGGGGGCGGCCCTCAAGCCAGGAACCTCGCAGCCAATCTCGTGCGACAAACAATCCAACCCCTCGAACCAGGCCCCCTGCGCAACCACGTGCGACCCTTTCGGCCCGCACTGCTCAGCCTCGGCTTTACCGGCTTGATATGGCTCACCACGATTTCGCTCGCTTCGCCTCAAGAGCAGTACGCAGAGCCTTACACATTTGTCACCTTGGCCGGCCGCTACCAAACAGGAATCCCCTTATACCCCGTGGGCGGCTACGCCGACGGCACAGGGACAAACGCGCTTTTCAGCTATCCTTCGGGCCTCGCAGTGGACAAAACCGGCAATCTCTTCGTAACCGATTCGTACAACTCCCTCATTCGCCGGGTCTCTCCAGTGCGTGAACACGGCCAAACCAACTGGGTGGTCACCACAATCGCCGGCCGGATCATCGTCGGAGATGGGTACATCAGTGGCGGATACGCGGACGGAGTCGGCACAAACGCCCTATTCAACTGGCCGAACGGCATCGCCTTGGATGGCGCCGGCAGGCTGTATGTCGCAGATGCAGACAATTGCGTTATCCGAATGCTCACTCCAACTCCAACTCAGGATTCGAAGGACACTAACTGGGTGGTGACAACCCTGGCTGGACAGTTCGGAACTCGCGGCCACCGGGATGGAACCAACACGGACGCGACATTCGAGCTTCCGACTGGAATCGCAATCGACCCCGCTGGCGACCTAACTGTCTCTGACAATTCCCCAGGCGTTCTCCGCCGCATCAAACATCAGGGCACCAACTGGATCGTAACCACGGTGGCTGGCGCCGGCACCGCCCCCTGGGATATCAACAATCCATTAGCGGATGGCCTTGGTACCAATGCTCAATTTCAATTCCTCGGCGGAGTAACGGTTGACGCATTCGGGGATACCTTTGTGGCTGACCCCGGGAACAACGCCATTCGCAAAGTATCTCCAGTGGGAACAGATTGGCTTGTCACGACATTAGCCGGAGGCGGCCCTAGCCTTGGGCTGCTTCTGGACGGCCCTCGCGGCTTCGGTTTCTTCGCTTGGCCCGAAGGCGTCGCCGTTGACCCCTCGGGACGAGTGTTTGTCGCGGACACTGGCAACGCCGCAATCCGCAAGGTAACCCCCGATGGAATCGTCAGCACAATAGCTGGCAGGGAGTCCGGCGCGGCGGACGGCACTGGGACTGGCGCCTTGTTCAGATCCCCAGTGGGAATCGCCACTGGCCCGGACGGCAGACTTTATGTCGTGGACCACATCAACGGCAACATTCGCATGGGCTGGCCGTATGAACCTCCTCCTCAGCCCGGGATTCACGGTCCACCCGAAATCATCACCCAACCCCAGAGTCAAACTGTGGCAGCCACCTACGACGCCCTGTTCTCCGTAGCGATTACCAACGCTCATGCCGCCGTTTATCAGTGGCGCAAGGACGATCGGGATATTCCAGGAGCAACCAACGCCGTTTTGAGCATCACAAACGTGGACTTGTCAGACTCAGGCACTTACCAAGTCCTCGTTTCGCTCCGTCGAGAGACCCACCCTCACCCAAACCCGCACACGCTTCAAAGCGCACCTGCTTCCCTGAGGGTCATCATGCCTTACACCTTCACCAGCTTGGCGGGCTGGCTTGAACCCGGATTGACTAATGGGACAGGAAACCAAGCCAGGTTTGATTTTCCAATGGGCATGGCCATCGATGGCCAAGGGACAGTTTACCTCTCCGATTACGCCAATTCCGTGCTCCGGGCAATTACGCGCTCGGGAGTCGTCAGTACCCTCACACCTTGGGAGACAAGTGGACCCGGCGTGCCGCTCGGCGGTCGTCCAGCATCATTCACTCTACCTACGGGGCTGGCCATTGATCGAGGCGGGAATCTCTACCTCGCCTCTTTCGACCACACCATCAAAAAACTGACATTCATGGGCACTAACTGGCTCGTCAGCACCATTGCCGGAATCCCGTTCAGTCCTGGCGCCGCCGATGGCATCGGTCCCCAGGCACGCTTTTATTCTCCCATCGGACTCGCCATCGATTCCGCCACCAACTTGTATGTGGTGGATAGCCTGAATTCTACCGTGCGAAAAATCACGCCACTCGGCGCGGATTGGTACGTGACCACCTTGGCGGGAACGCCAGGTGTTTCGGGGTTGAATGACGGCACGAATGGAGACGCCCAATTCACTTTCCCAAGGGGCATAGCCGTGAATTCTGTAGGAGACCTGTTCGTGGCCGACCTTGGCAACCACGCGATTCGACACATTACACCAGCCGGAGTCGTCACCACCATAGCGGGTTCGAGAACAAACATCGGTTCTGCCGATGGGTACCGCAATGCGGCTCAGTTCCTTTTTCCCTCATGGGTCGTAATTGACGACGCCGGCGCCCTGTACGTGGCCGACCACTACAACAGCGCCATCCGGCGGGTGGTCCAGTCCGGCACGAATTGGCTTGTGACCACAATCGCCGGTCATGCTGGCCACGAAGGCCAGGCAGACGGAACTGGCAACGGCGTGCAGTTTGTGTTCCCCGGCTCAATCGCCCTCGACGGTGCTGGCAATCTTTATGTCGCCGACGCCTTCAATATAATTCGCAAAGGGTGGAGGGCCGATGCTCCACCTGCCATTGTCGTGAGCCCTCCCGTAATTTCCCCGGGCGCGATCCAACTCGACTTCGCCCTCTCGACAGGCCCAGCAACGTCGTTCACCTTGCTCCAAAGCGATCAGCCTGGCGGCGAATGGTCCCGCGCGCCAGCCATTCTCACCACAAACGTGCCCGGCGTCTCCTATTCGTTCACCCTCCCGCAGCCCCAGCTTCCAGCCCGGTTTTACCGGGTTCGCATCCCCTAACCAGCCCGCCCAGCCCGATCAGGCTCACACCACGCGATACCACACTTTGGTCCGGCGCAGGCTCCCAGTCGCTTTTAGATTGAGGCCTCTCTCTGCCCTACTACGTCCTCCCTAATTCCACTCCCCGCTCCCTGTCCCGCGCTCCCGAAGTCCCCAAGCTCATAGCCTCTAGCGCCGGCAGCGCACCCGGATCACGCTAACGCCGCAGTGGTCGTCCAGTGCTCCAGTCCGCCATTGTTACTCGAACCTAATGTACCCATGCCCCATCCTGCCCCCTCACCGTGCCTTGACAGGTCGCGCTTTCCCGTGCCGGCAACCGGCACTCCAACACGCACGATTTGCGCACGATTGTTCCAGAAACTGGACACCCGAGAGCACCACCGCACCTCGGCCGCACCTCCCACCGGGCGCAATCTTGGTCTCCCATATGCTTGCATACCCCCATGCCCCTCGAAAGCATTCTGATCGCCGAAGACGATCCAGGCTGTGCTGAAGACCTGCAATATCGGTTGAAGCACCTGGATTACCGAGTCACCGGCCTGACTTCAAAGGGCCTGGGTGCACTCGCCATCGCTCAGCGGCATAAACCCGACCTCGTCCTCATGGACATTCAACTCCGCGGCGGACTGGACGGCATCCAAACCGCTGAACGAATGCACGAACTGCAGCTCCCGGTTGTCTTCGTCACTGGCCACTGCGAAGGGCCGGTATTCGAACGCGCCAAGTGCGCCGACCCGAGCGGCTATGTCGTCAAACCCTACCAAACCGCCGAACTCAAGGCCTCCATCGAGCTTGCGCTTCACCGGCACAAGACCGACCAACAGCGCCAGAAGGAACTCCGAGAGCTAAAGCACGCCGTTGCCGAGGCAAAAACTCTAAATGGCCTGTTGTCCATCTGCGGATATTGCAAAAAAATCAGAGAACCGGAGGGGACCTGGAAACAAATTGAGGTTTACCTGATGCAGCACACCAAAGCCTCTTTTACTCACGGCATGTGCCCTCACTGTTTTGAAGCGGTGAAGCGCAAGTTGGAAGCCGTTGAACGTGGCGAGTCGGGTCCCGCGCTCGTAATCGGTTAATCACGGCTCCAGCCATCTTCTCTACCGCTTGCCCGCCCCCGACGTGCCAGCCGTGTCCCCGCGCCGCCAATCATACGACTCTCACGGCCCGCACCTTACCTTTCCAGAATTCGTTCGTCGCCTTCCGAGCCCGTGCTGCCGCCTGCTTTTTGTCGGTGAACACGGCCAGGCGCTGACGTACCTCTGCAAAGCGCGGCTCCCTGTGATCCTCCAACCCGCAGAAGACACCCGCCATCCACAGCAGCGTCCCGTCCGGGTCCTTCGGTATGCCCTTTGCCATCCACAACGCCTCCTTCTTCTCCGCGTCCCCGAACTGCTTTCGCTTAGGAACCATCTCCACGCACCACAACTCCGGCACCCCGCCATTATTCTTCGAACGCAATGTACCCATGCCCGCGATACTGCCCCCTCACCGTGCCTTGACAAGTCGCGCTTTCCCGTGCCGGCAACCGGCCATCACCCATGAACCGGCGGCAGCCCTATCAGGCAAAGTGTCAGCAACACTGCCAGTGAAACTGCCAGTAATCGCACTCAATCCGTTAAGAACAATAGTTGCGAGTTAGAGTAAATACTGCTTGCTTATCATCATAAACTCAGCTACTCTCGCTTAGCTGAATCAGTGCAGCTCGTTCAATTCTGACCGTTGGCTCCAGCTTCTAAAGGCTCGAACCCCCGAGCGATCTTCAACAAACAACTCGCATGCGCCGCGCGAAACCAACTGCATCTGCACCGACCCTTTCGAAGGAGCGGATTCTACAACACTGGTCCCACCTTTGCACGGGTATTGGCGAGCGCCGGGCCGGGAGCGCGGGAGATCGAGCTGCCGCAGATTACATCCTCGAGCAGTTTCGTGCTGCGGGGCTCAGAGCGGTCCATGAGGAGTCGTTCCCGTGCGTTTCGGTACTGAACGCCAGGGCAGATGTGGCCATAGGGAATGCCGCCGCTCTGAAAAGCGTGCCGGCGCGCGTGCTGGCCGGTTCGCCGGCCACGGCTGGTTCGGGCCCCGTCGAGAGCGAGTTGGTCTGGATTGAGATGCCGGAGCAGGCTGAGCGTCTGCGCCAGGCTGGGCTGCGTGGTAAAATCGTCGTGCTGTTCGGGCCGATGCCCACGCGGGCGGAGTGGCATCAGCGTTTGGTAAAGGCCCAACCGGCAGCCGTGATCCACGTCGATGACCGGTTGCCGTTCGAATGGGTGAAGGATGATGGGGTGTACCCGGCCTGGGCGAGGCGCTACGGCATGCCGCCCACCATCACTGTTCCGTTTCGAGCGGCATGGGAATTACGCAAGCGCGGCGCCAATCGCGCGCGGGTCTTGGCCGCGGTAGAACTTAAAACGACCACTTCGCAGAATGTCGTGGGCGACCTCCCCGGACGCCGGCCGGACTTGCCACTCATTGTGTTAGGCGCGCACCACGATACGCAATGCAACAATACCGGCGCGGACGATAACGGCTCGGGTGTGGTGGCTCTGCTGGAATTGGCTGTACTGCTCGGCCCGGACAAGCCGCTCCGCAGCATCCGCCTGATCTCCTTCGGCGCGGAAGAGCAACTGTCGGTCGGCTCGGCTTGTTACGCGGCCGCGCACAGGCGGGAGATGGGCTCGTTCGGCGCGGTGTTGAACCTGGACAGCGTCTCGTCGCCCCTGGGCCACCATTGGCTCATCCGGGCCGGGTCCAACCGGTTTGGGGCCTGGCTGGTGAAACGGCTGGGCCAGGCAGGGCTCGAAGTGGCTGAGCGGACTGCCACCATGCCCTTCGCCGATCATTTCCCGTTCTCCGCGTTCGGCATTCCGTCTGTGACGTTCATGCGGCCCAACATGGACGGCGGTATGCGCTGGCAACACCACAGCGCTCAGGATGCTCTGGATAACGTGTCCGCAGATGAGCTGATGCGGGTGGTCCGTGCCGTGAGCGGGGTGACAGGCCAATTGGCCCGAACTGCGCACTGGCCATTCCGGCGCGGGCTGGCCCGCGAGCAACGCGCCGAAACAGCCCGGATGGCCAAAGAGCTGTTTGGACTCAGGGCGTAACAACGGCTGCGCGTTGCACTAAGGGAATTGTGGATCGTCAAACGCGTTAAGCTGGTCGAACCGAGGCTACTTTATGGCCGCGGCTTTGCCTTCCGAACCCACGGCGCGAATGATGTCTTTGATGTCCTCTTTGAGTTTATCCTTGGCGGCGCGCATGATCCGCCACGCATGCTGCTCGTGGTCGAGCGTGCGGGTGCATTCGTTGAAATACTGGATGTAATTCATCCGCAGCCCTTCGCCGAAGTTAATCTTGGTCATGCCGGCCTTGACGCTTTTGGAGATGTCGGCCAAGGAGACGCCGCAAGTGCCGTGCAGGACCAGGGGCGGTTTGATGGCTGCTGCGAGGTTTTTGATCAGGTCAAAATCAATCCCGTGCTGCTCTTTGAAAATGCCGTGAGTGGTGCCGACCGCCACCGCCAATAAATCCACATCGACTTGCGACGCGAATTCCGTGGCCTCTTCGACGCTGACGGTCGGCGCGCGCTGGCTGGAAGCATCCGAGCTTTTGATGATATGGCCGATCTCCGCCTCGACGCTAATGCCCAAGGGCCGCACAAATTTAATAATCTCCCGGGTGCCGCGCACGTTGGCCTCGAGCGGTTGGTCGGCGTAATCAATCATGACGCTGGTGAAGCCCGCGCGAACGGCGCGCAGGACCGAGGCTGGGCTCTTGCCGTGGTCCAATGCGATGGCCACGGGCACGGTCATTTCTGCAGCAAGGAATTTGATTAACTGCGCGGCGTAATCGAACCCGCGGTACTCCAGATTAGGCTCATAACATTGAATGATGAGGGGCGATTGAAGCTCCTCGGCTGCTTCGATAATCGCGCGGCCGATGTCGTAGGTGCCGCCGTTGTTGTTGAGGGCAGGAATGGCGAAGCCTTTCGCGGCCGCCTGGTCACAGAGTTGTTTCGCATTGTAGAACTTCATAGGCACTGTCGGGTTTGGTTTGGTAATGGCGTCGCCGGCTTCAGGTGGACTCAAGGTCGTCCTGGCAAATTGCGGGAAAAGTACGAGCGGCGTGGAGCATTGGCTCGCCTTCGATGGCGCGGCGCTGGTTCGCCATCGATTGGGCCACTTCGGCAAAGCTGCGCGTGGTTGGCGCAGTCAGGGTGCTGAGGGCGAAATGCGCAAGGAATCCCGCGATGGTCGCGACAACCACCGGGTCATTCCAAAGGCGGAGCTGGAAATGCGCAAGTTTCAGTGTGACGGAGACCAGCGGCGTCGTGACCAGGGCGGCCAGGGCGCCCTGCCAGGTTGCGCGCCGCCAGAACCGGCCCACCAGAATAATGACGGCCAGGCCACTCATGGTGATCGGCAGGAACCCGAGAACAAAATCCACTATCGTTCCCGTATAGAGGCCCAGGGTGGTGGACAGGATGAAAGCGCAGACCAAAGCCCAGCGCACCGCAGCTATGGGGTTTCGTGGATAAAGGCCGGTGACCAGCGGGTAGATGTGCCGGACAAAGAAAGTGCCGGCCGCAGTCGCGCAAGCGTTGGCGGCCGACGACATCCCCGAGAAGACCGACACCACGACAAAGCCCGCCAGCCACGGCGGCAACACCTTGGCCACCAGCCACGGCAGTGTGTCGTCCGGCCCGTTGAGTTTGGGATTCAGATGGAACGTGTACATCCCGGTAATGCCGATGACCACCGAGAACAACATCACAAGCACACCGGAGACCACCATGCTCCATTTGGCGCCGGTTTCCGTCCGGGCACTGTACATAGTCAGCCTCCGTCCGGGATCGGCGATGACGCCTAACACCAGCGCCACCAGGATGCTCAGAACTTTGCCCCCACCGAGAGAATCGATCCCCAGGAAGCTGAAGTACTCGGCCGGCACGCCCTGGCGCAACCCTGCCAGGCCGCCGGAAGTCCTCAGCGCCGAATAGGTGAGAAACCCAAAACCGCAGAACAGGATGAGGGTTTGCAGCACGTCGGTATAGACGACCGATTTGAGGCCGCCCGGAATGGAAATCATCGCTTTAATAAACCCTGACAGCACGGTACAGATGTGATGCGGCAGGCCCGTCACCGCGACCAGCACCGCCGCCCCGCCCATGATCTGGACCGTCAACCAGCACAGTTGCGACAAAAACAAGGTGACGTTTGCGAACTCAACTACCGCGCGATTCCCGCCGTAGTAGCACGCCACCTCTTCGCTCAGCGTCATGAACTGGAAACGGCGCATCCCGGCGAAAGCGAACCCGGTCAAGGTTGTGCCCAGTCCCAAACCGATGGGGTAAGCGCAGCCGGCCCAACCGTGGCGATACGCCAGGCCCGAGCCGCCGATGATCACCCCAGTGCCGATGCACGTGCCGACAATGGTCCCAATCAGAACCCAAACGGGCAACCCGCGGCCTGCGACCAGGTAATCGGCGGCGCGCTTGACGCGGGCCATCCAGAAGAGCGACACCATGAGCATCAAGACCGCGTACAGCAGCAGTCCGATCGCAATGGCCAAACGAGTGCTCACGGCTGCACCACTAAACCATCTCCATACCCAGCGCACGGCCGAAGCGCCGCAGCAGCGGCTGATGATGGCCCGCGACCACCGCCACGTGGTGGGGCATGCCCGCATGGCAAAGTTCCTCGAACCATTCACGCGGGTCCTGCCGGTCAAGTCGTGCCAGGCCGTTGGTCGCCATCAAATGACGCCGCGGCCGCAGCGTCGTGCCCTCGCGCGCCGTCAGGAAATATTTTCCGTCCAAGCGCCAGAACCGCAAGATAGTTACCGGCATATTGGCCCGCAGGGTCGCTTCCACCACCGCGGGTTTCTTAATATTAAAATGGCGGGCGATGCGGGGGCTGCCCGGCTGGCCGGCTGGTTCGCAGAGTGACATCGGCGCCGCGCCCCCATGCCAGAGCGTGATGGAATCCTGGTCGTGCTCCAGCCAGTCAGACAAATAGCAGCGCCCCAGGCCAAGCGCCTCGGCAATCCAGGCCGACAGCGCGCCGTCGGCGTCGCCTTCAATGCCCAACGCGCAGCCTTCGTCCGTCAAGCGCGCCACTCCCAGGTACGGCCATTGACCGAACGTATTGGCCATCTCAGGCCAGTCGCGAATCGTCAAAGCGTCCAGGTTTTCGCCTTCGATGAACGAGCGCATGGCCAGGTAGAGACGCGAAGCGACGGGGAGATCCTCATCGCTGGTATCTTTATGCGGCATGCCAAGCGCTTTGGTCCGGGCGACATCTTCCGCGACGGCCGCATCGGAGCAGCCGTTTACGGCGCTGGCGAACTCCAACAAGCTGTAGGTCTGGACCTGGGCGCCCAGGCCGCGGTGGATGGCAAAGGGCTCGGCGCTCATGGCAAAGTAACCCGGCGCTTGCCCGCCGATAACACCAAGGCGCACGGTGCGCAACCGCCGAACGGTGGCGGCCAATCGAACGGCCTCGCTCAGCCGCTGCTGCGTCTCAGCCTCAGCGGGATCGCCATAAACGATTTCGAAAGCATGTCCCATCTGGCGCAGGACTGAAGCCCAGCAATGCGCTCCAACCAGCGAACAGGAACTGATCATATCGCCGTCGGGCTTTTCGGGCGTCGCCCAGAGCACCGGGGGAGCCGGCCAGCGTTGCGCCAGGGTCGGCGCGAGGCGCCCATCACCCATCGTCGTCTGCAGCAGAACAAGCGCATCGGTGTGCTCCTGCTCGCACGCCGCGAGCGCGTGGTTCAACGACGGTTCGTCGATCGCCTTTTGCGCAGGCTCAAACACATCGAACGGCGTCTGTTTAAGCCAGTCCCGCGCGCGGTCTTCCATTTGCCGGCCCCATTCCATGTCAAAGCCGGGCCGTCGCCGGCCCAGGAATATCACGCCCAACTTGAGCGCTGGCTCGCGCCCGATTTTCGAGGAATTATGGGGAGGCTTACTCATGGTCATGCCGGTTGCGCCCGCGGGTTAAGCAAGCCGCGAACAATAGATGGGAAATCATGCCGTTCATTAATATTCCGTATCGCTTCTCTTCAGCAATAATCCAAATAAGCCCGTTTGGCACGACCGTTTATTGCGGTTTTGGAGCAGTGGGCTTCCCCGGCGCCGGAAACCAGACAGGGGGACTGCGCACGGGGCGGCGTGTGGCGTGCGGGAGAAGTTTGCACGTGCGCCTCTCGTGCCGCGCTCAGTGAGCGCATTCGCTTCGCGCCTTCTCCGATCCACGGCTTGCCCGTGGACACTGCACGTTCGCCTTCCTTTTGAATCGTTGCAAATTCTGCAACAGTTGGGCTGGGCCTAATATGGTGTGCCTCTCAGGAAAAAGAGTGGACGAGGACGGCCGCACCAGGTCCTTCGCGACACCACCCCCGTCCGCTTCACCCCCCAACCACCACTTTTTTCATCACCCGACACGGTTTGTCGGTCATCCGACACGGTTTGTCGGGCCATACAGGGTGAAGTGAAAAACAAAACCAAGCCCCAAACCCGACAAAACTCCTCGATCAAGGCGAAACTCAAGCAACTCGCTCACGCAATAAAAATCATCTGACCAATGCTCTTCTCCTGCCTATTTAGCCGCCGCCAGCCCCAGCCCAAACACCCAACTACCGGGATTAGCCTGCCGCTGCCACCCGCCCCAACCGGGACTAGCCTTCCCAACCCCACACACGCAGACCAGCCTAATCCCACCCAATCCAACCTAATCCCACCCAATCCCACCGAAACACTTTTTCCCTTCGAAACCTGGTGCCTCCCCACCCAACTCGCCTGGATCAACGATCCCCATCCCCTCCGCATCTGGGAGAAATCACGCCAGGTCGGGGCCACAAAAACCGACGCTCTCGCCTCCGTCCTCAAAGCCAGCATCCTGCCCGGCCGTCGCCTCTCATTAACACCCCGATTCATCGGGGTGTCCACCACCACCACTACCCGCCCCACCCCAACCGCTTCAGCGGTGCCTCCCCAATGAAAAATACTCAATACTCAATGCTCAATACTCAATGCTCAATACTCAATGTCTGGGGCCCAGCGTCCCGCGAGGCCGCCCATCATGGGCCCATCGTCCCGCCACGTCGCCTCTCATTAACACCCCGATTCATCGGGGTGCCCACCACCTTCCGCGCCACCCCAACCGCTTCAGCGGCTTGCCCTCCCCCAATGAAAAATGCTCAATGCTCAATGTCTCGGTCCCGCCCGGCCGCTCCTTCCCGACGGGCCAGGATCGGTCAAACCCACGACTTTGTCTTTATACGACTTTGTCACGAAAAGCGCAAAGACAAAGATTAACAATTACCCATCACGTTCTCATGTAGGAGAAATACGCTTCATATTGGTCTCCGCCACAGGGTTATAATTGGACTTGACAGAAAGGGCCGTATCCCTGATGATACTTCCATGATGTTGGGGTGCGGTTTAAATCTTTGTCATTGGCAGAAATCTTTGTCCCATTGGTACTGTTCGGCGAAATTATGAGCGAGCCTTCAGCCAGCGGTGAGCGTCTGTTCCGGGTCTGTTTTCGCACGGTCGAGTGCTTCGGCATCGGGCTCGTGGCTGCGTTGTGGCTTTTTCTGTTTACCGGGTCTGCGTGGGGAGACAAGTTCCACTACCACTACCTCTTTGGGGTGAGCGTCCCGGTGATGATCGTGGTTGTCCTGTCCGCGTTCCTGACGTGGAGGCAACACCGAAGAGACTCGCTCCTCCATATTGCGGTCCTCCTTGGGTGGGGGATTTGGGCGGCCCTGCCGAGGATATGAATACAAGCGCGAGATCGCCGAACCAGACGTGCCAACCGACGCCGGGACGGCGTCTCGGTGTTTTCCGGTTGCCAGTGACCCGGCGCGGCTGCACTCTGCGTTAGCCTGGCCCCACGATGAGAAGCGTCTTATTCACCGTCGGTCGTTTGGAGCACGTCGGCTCAGGCAAGTTCATGGTCGGAGGGCGCAATTGTCGCGATGAGCTTCGTCGAGGTGATCGCCTGACACTCAGGAACGGCTGCGGTGCTGATCATATCGAGGTGACCATTGACGACATCACGATGTATAATCGCACTGTCACAGAAGTCTCGCACGGCATGACCTCTGGGTTGTTTTTCAGCAATGACCTAGCACGGCACTTCCGCCTAGACTCAGAACTATATGCGGAGATCGGCTAACAACCGCAGTCAGCGGACCCCGCGATTCCGCTCTGTTTGCGTTCCACGCCAGTGGCGCGGGGCCGCTGCTGCGGAGCGTTATGCATCTTAAACTGCTGCCCTGCCAATTTGCGGATTACCGTGCGATCAACGCGCATAGCAAGGGGCTGGCCCTTGTATGGAGGCTAGGGCACGGCGCGTGGGGTCTGTCGGCTTTTTGTCTGCTGGCCGTTCTCTTAGGATTTTTGACAATGCTGTTCGACAATAACTCCGGCCATGCCGCGGTTCGCTGGCGTTTTGCAGCCAGGTGGTGTGGTGCTTACGCATTTCTGGCCGTTGTTCTGTTCGCTGTGGGCTTCGCGCTCAAGTGGTCTGCCAGGAGGCTCGGTGCTCGTGGATAAACGATTGCATAACGAGGTCACTGTACCGGATGGCGCGAATCCGTCATGTTGCCATACTGGACGCCAGTGGCGCGGCCCCGGTGAGTTTGTTCGTTAGCCTATGCAGCAGGAATTACATGCCAGCACCCGAGTTGGAATCGCAGCCGCTCTCCACCTGCTTCTCCTGTATTTTCTCTACGGCTGGTGGGCGCTTGGCGCACATTACGTCGGCCACTCCTATCTACCTGGGCACAACTTTCTCCTTGAGGGGGCTGCCTCAGCCGTGTGCTTGGTCCTCGTCTTTCCGGTCCTGCTGCGAGGCCGTCCGCTCCACCGGAGTGCAGCGGTTCTCCTCTCACCGCTGCCCGCTTTCCTGTTCACCTTGGCAGTCTATTATGTTGTCCACATCGACATATTTGCCCGAGGCTAACCCGGCTGCGGCAGTGGACGCGTCGATAGCGTTGCTGTTTGCATTTGGTTGCCAGCGACGGCGCGCCACTGCCCAGCATCGTTGATATGGCGTAATATGAAAGCGCGCATCGCCATCTTTTCAGTTCTGTTGGGTATTGTTGTTTGCTCGTTCGCGCAACGATTCCCAACGAACAATGTAAGCCAGACAGAGGCGATTCGTTTCACTTCGCGCCTTTGGGCCGGAATGCGAGAGGAGGAGATAGCAAGCGCCCTCGACAAGCCGAGCGGCCTCAGGAGCGGGGGACGTGTCGGAGATAGCTTTGGATGGACGCGTTTCTACTATTTGTCGAATGGCTGCTTTCTGGACCTAGCGATAGAGCCCAAGCGTGTTCGGACCGACGGCGCGTGGGAAGGCGGACTGCTAAGGGCGGCCTCGATTCAGAGCAACGGGGTCAAAGTCGTCTCGATTACACTCACAAATGCGCCCTAACTTTCCGCTCCACTGGACCGGGAGCAGCCGGTTCAGTTTGTTTCAATGGGGGCGTCGCTGACGGCTGCTCCCGGCCAGTGAGCTTTGGCGTTAATCCCTCTTTTTCCCAGCTCTTTCCCCTACCGCCTCGCCGCCCGCCCACCCGCCTCCCCAAATTTTCAATCTTCAATCTGCAATCCCCATCACTCCACCACTCCATCACTCCGCAACACCTCCCCCCATGCTCACCACCCTCCCAACCCTCCACGCCCGCCTCGGTATCACCGACTCCGCCAACGACGCCCTCCTCACCAGCGCCATTAAATCGGTGTCCGCCCGCTTCGATAAACTCACCAACCGCACCGTGGCGCGCACCGAAAACGCCACATTCGAACTCACCCCCACCGACACCGAACTCGCCCCGCCCTGCTACCCCATCGAATCTGCTACTAGGTGGGAAACCAAATCCTCCGAAGCCGACGGCTGGCAGGAAACCACACCGGCCCCCGCGTACCTAATCCGCCACTCCTGCATCATCTCCCTGTGTCCCCCCTTCAGCCTTCAGCCCTTCGCCTTTAGCCTCGTTTGCTGTGTGGCTAGACGCTACGGCCCGTCGCCCTGCCGTTCCGCTTCTCCCGCCCTCCCCCCGCTCCACACTTCACGCTCCACGCTGCACGTCTTCCCCCTCACGCTCCGCAGGGCTAGGTCCTCCCCGCGCCGTCGCCACACAGGCAGGCCACGACGCGCCAGACCGCGCCCCGTGCGCAGTTCCCCTGTTGGGTTCCGGCGCCGGGGCAGCCCGCGTTGGAGCCGGCCCGGCATTGCCCTTCGGCAGCGGCTCTGATAAGCTGGCCTGGCCAGCCCGATGAAATTGAATGGTCTTGCCAGTTTGCCAGCATGGATATGAAGTTCTTCAGCACGCCAATTTGGATCGCCTGTGGGCTCTATTTGTCGGTTAGTCCCGTTGCTCTCGCGGAGTTGGTCCCCATTCCTTCACAAAGCGAATACGCGATTTCCTTAAACGGCGTCTGGCGGTTCAAACTGGAGCAAGCACCCCCCCCGCCGCGGTTTCTGGGCGTCAGCGGCCGTCCCATCCCCATCGAGTACCCGACCAATATCGAACCGTTCTACCTGGACGATTACCGGGAGGATTCGGGCTGGCACAACCTGCGGGTCCCGGGCAACTGGGAGATGGCGGGGTATTCGCCGGCCACTTACGATCAGCCGGACAACGCCTCCGGGCTGTACCGGCTGAAGTTTAAAGTGCCCGCGCGTTGGCAGGGCAGGTTGGTCAAACTGAATTTCGATGGGGTGCAGAACGGGTGCGAAATCTGGTGCAACGGCCAACTGGTGCCGGTGGAGCTGCCCAGTTGGGGCCGGACCAACTATCACGAGAGCGGGTGGACAGCCTGGCAGGCCGACCTCACGTCAGCCGTCAAATTTGGCGCGGCCAACCTGCTGGCCTTGCGCGTCGTCAAAAACACCAAAAGCGTCGATTGCGATACCGGAGATTTTTTTCTGCTCGGCGGCGTTGACCGCCCGGTGACGTTGTTTTCGATTCCTGCAGCCCACCTCGCCGATTTTTCTGTTCGAACGACGGTGGCGGCGGACCGAAGCGCAGAGGTGAAAGTGCTCGCGCAATTGAGCGAGGCAAACCAGGGCGCGAAATTATCCATGCGCCTGGAAGGTCAGCCGCCGCTCGAGGCCGAGCCGGACGCCAACGGCCAGGTTGAACTCACCCAAACCGTGCACGATCCCAAGCTGTGGTCGGCGGAATTCCCCAATTTATATTCGCTCTCGCTCGAGGTCAAAGATGGCGAAGGCAAGGTGCTGGAGCGCGTTTCCCGGCGGATTGGCCTGCGCGAGGTGTCGATCACCAACGGCATTTTTTGCGTTAACCACGTGCCGGTTAAGCTGGCCGGCATCTGCCGGCATGATATCTATCCGACACTCGGCACGGCTATCACCCCGGAGATTTGGAAGAAGGACCTGACGTTGATGAAGGGGGCCAATTTCAATGCGATCCGCACCTCGCATTATCCGTACGGCTCGGGCTTTTACGACTTGTGCGATGAGCTGGGCTTTTACGTGATTGATGAAGAGCCATTCTGCTGGGTGAACTGTGATGACCCGGAGCTCAAACCGGCGTTTGCGCAGCGCGCGCGAGAAACCGTCGCGCGGGATAAGAACCACCCTTGTGTAGTGATTTGGGGCGTGGGCAACGAAAACCATCCCGGCCGCGACAACGCGCTGGCGGCGCGAATCACGCGCGAACTGGATCCCACCCGCCCCCGCCTCATCTCGTGCCAGCATGCCGATGACGGCACCGAACAGGTCGAGTTCGACGACGCCCATTATGTCACGCCGCAACAAATTCACCGGGCCGAAAGCGACCCACGGCGCGACCGATGGCCGATGATCTACACCGAAAACCCGAATGTGTGGGACGTTCGCCTCGGGCCGGATTATGGTTCGCTGGACTTATGGCGCGCGGTGATCGTGCGAACCTGGCGCGAGCTCTGGAATGACGACCACGTCAGCGGGACTTTCCTTTGGGAATGGCAGGATCGCGCGGTCGCAGACAAGTGCCCGACCAAGTACTACTACTACTTTCCGGCGACCGGGATAAACCTGGTGAAGGTCAAAGGCGTCGTGGACGGTTTTCGCAATCCGCGTCCGGAGTACTATCATATTAAGATGGCGCAGAGCCCGGTGGCCCTGAGCGCGAAGCCGGACCTCGCGCCTGATGCCGTCACGTTCGAAATTACCAACCGGTATTCCTTTACGGACCTAAAAGTCCTGACGGTGAATTGGGAATTGAGCCAGTCCGGCCGCAAGCTTGCCAAGGGGAGCGCGAAACTGTCCTGCGTGCCGAGGTCGCAAGGACAGGTGCGTTTGAGCGTTCCTGCCGCGGCACTGGCCGGCGCGGATACGCTGCGGTTGGAGTTCGAGCATCCCGGCGGTTGGAATGTGCTCACCTGCCAATACCTTCTCAAACCAATCGTTCACCCGCCGCCGGAGGTCCAAGCCGTCACTGGCATCACCTTCCCGAGATTCAATTTTGTCACTGGCAAAGTTGTTGGGGATGGCAAAGGCTGGCGGCGATTGGACCGGCAAACTGGAGAGTTGGCCAACATCAAGCTGCAACGGAAAGGCCTGGCGGCAGAGGGCGTGACCGCGAGCAAGCTCGCAGCGACGCCCCTGGCACAGGTCGAGAAGTTCGAAGCCGACGTGCTGGTGCGCCCCGGGTCAGTACCTGCGGCCCATCTTGAGGGTGAACTTTCGGGGGGAAAGATGACCTACCGATTCACCTGGTTGGGTAACAAGAGCGATGTCTATGAGCTGGGTTGGATCTTTACCGCTCCCAAGGGCTGCGACAGATTTTCATGGGACCGCCACGCGCCGTGGTCCTATTACCCGCCGGACCATATTGGCCGGCCCGACGGGACGGCCAGGCCCGATAGCGCGCGGGTCGATTTGACAAAAGTGGAGCGCCCTGACGCATTCGATTTCAACTCGACGAAGTTCAACTGCAACTGGGCCAGCCTGACCGATGCCCACCAGCGCGGGTTGTGCTTTGTGTTTTCGCCCGGACAACGGCAGCACGTCCGAGGCACCCTCGAGGCCTCGGGCCATTGCGGGTTGGTGATTGACCGGTGTTACAGCCCGCCGCGCGACATCAGTTCGCGCATCGTGCCCGACCTTTATACGGTCCTGAGTCCGAACCAAACCGTGACCGGGACCTTTCAGATCAAAAATTGATTAGGCCGCGGCGGGCTAAAGCCCGCGCTCCGCCCGCCTTCACTGAGGGGGGTACCCGCCGCTCGGTTTCCCCGATGGCAAACTGGCGCAAATGTGGGAGGTTGATTGGCATCATGCACGAACGGGATACGAATTGGGCGCGCAGTTTCCTGGTGGAGATTGTGGTCTATGCGGGGTTGGTCGCCGGCTATTATTTTCTGGTGCTGCGGTTTCTGGGCAATTGGCTGGAGTGGCTGTTTGCCCATGAGCGCCGTGCTTACGCCGGCATTGCCTTAGGATTGATTATCGGGCAGGGATTCTTGCTCGAGTTGCTGACCCGCTGGTTGCTGCGCTGGGTCAAACACGCAAGAGAGGGCGAATGATCTTTCCCATCGCCGGAGTGCACATTCACCCCCTCTACCTGATCGGTGTGGGTTTTATTGTGGGTGTGCTAGGCGGATTTTTCGGTGTCGGCGGTAGTTTTCTGGCGGGGCCCGCATTGTTTGCCGCCGGTGTGCCGATGAACTTTGTCGTGGGGACGGATTTGGCACACATTGTTGGCAAATCGATTGTGGCGGCGCGGAAGCATCGGACGCTCGGCAATATAGATATCAAGCTGGGGTTGATCATGGTGGTGGGGACGATCATCGGCGTGGAGAGCGGCGCGCAGGTGATCCAGGCGTTAAAACGGGCCGCGGATGTGGACTGGGTTGTCGGGGTGTCGTTCATCGTCATTCTGGTGGGGATCTCGGGATTTATGACCTGGGAGAGCATCAAGACACTGGCGGCGCAAAGGCGCGCGCGGCGCGAGGGAGGCTCCTTGCGGCGCCATCCCTCCGGACGCGACCAATCGGCTGTAGCGCATATTTCGGAGGCGATTCAGCATATCCGCCTGCCGCCCTACGTGAAGTTGCCGGTATCGGGGGTGGCATCGATCTCCATTTGGGCAATTCTCGGCGTGGCGTACCTGGGTGGCTTCTTCAGCGGCTTTCTGGGCGGAGGCGCGGGCTACATTCGGATGCCTTGCATGGTGTACCTGCTTGGCATCCCGACACACATCGCCGTGGGCACGGACCTGTTCGAAATAATTATTTCGGCCGGCTACGGCACGTTTACGCACGCAGTGAAAGGCAACGTGGACATCCTGATCGCCTTGGTGATGCACACCGGCGCGGCCATCGGGGCTCAGTTGGGCGCGACCCTCACCCAATACTTCGTCGGGCCGCGGATTCGCATGGCCTTTATCCCACTGCCGGTGTTGGGGGCGCTCCTGATGCTGCACGGGCTGCTGAGCGGTCATCCAGGAAAGTAAGCCGATGAATATTTTGATCTGCACCGACGGCTCGGAACAAGCCCAACGCGCCATCCGGTTAGCGGCGCCGATCGCGGCCGGATGCCAGGCGCACGTGACTCTTTTTGGGATCATCGAAACCCCCGCCAACGCGGACAGCATTTACGAGTCGCTCAAGCGCGGCCAGGCGTTGCTCGCGGAGCGGAAGCTCAACGCGGAAGTTCTGACTCGGGCGGGCGAGCCAATCGCCGAGATTGTTCGGCGCACCCAGGAGGCTGCTTACGACCTGGTGGTGATTGGCGCAACGCGCAAAGAGTCCGGGGGGCTGTTTTGGATGTCCTCAAAATCTTATAAAATCATCAAAGAAATTGAGCCGCCCGTGCTCAGCGTCGCCGGCAATCTTTCCTCCCTTAAACAGGTGTTGATTTGCAGCGGGGGCAAGAGCTACATCGATGCCGCGGTCCGGCTTGCCGGTCAAATCGCCCATGGCGTGGGGGCGGCGGCCACGCTGCTCCATGTCATGCCCGAACCGCCGGCCATTTACGCCGGGTTGCCGCGCATGGCCGAAACCGCCGCCTGGGTGCTCGGCTCCAACTCCGAATTGGGCAGAAACCTGCGTCAGGAACAAGCCACACTCCAATCCTTAGGTGTGCCGTGCGAAGTGCGCCTGCGCCAGGGCGCGGTGCTCGAGCAAATCCTGCGTGAAATCCGGGACGGCAATTACGAGTTGGTGGTGACGGGCTCGGCGCTCAGCACCACCTTGCGCACTTATGTTCTAGGCGATGTCAGTCGCGAGATCGTCAACCGCGTCCACTCCGCCGTATTAGTGGTGCGCAGCAGGGACCATTCACACCACGCCCGCCGCACCTTTCGCGGTTGGTGGGCCAGGCCCTGATGCGCCCGCGCACCGTCGCCGCTCGGACATCGGCGTTGACGGCGCGGAATCCACGCCACAAACTCTCCCGGCTTATATGAAAATCGCGGCCGCAGGCGATTATGCCAGGTTAAACTCCCCTTCCGGGCGAAGGCCTGCCATTCGCATGAGCCGGTTTCCCGCACTCCCTGCGCCCAATCTTAAGGCCTTGTCTTCGCTCGCCAGTGTGGACCAGGTCATGGTGGAGGAACGCGCCTCCGCGTTCGCAAAGCGCAGCATTAAGAGCGGCGCCAAGGTGACCGGGCTGAAAATGGTTGTCAGCATGATGGACCTGACGACGCTCGAGGGCAAAGACACACCCGGGAAAATTGCCTATTTGTGCCGCAAAGCGCTGCAGCCAGCCGACGCACGATTGCAAGTGCCTTCCTGCGCGGCTGTGTGCGTCTATCCCAGCATGGTCCGCCACGCGCGCCATTTTTTGGGACCACGCGCCCCTGTGAAAGTCGCTTCGGTCGCGACCGGCTTTCCCAGCGGCCAATTCCCTCTCCGCAGCCGGCTGGAAGAGGTCCGGCGGGCAGCCGGGGAGGGCGCTGACGAAATCGATATGGTGATAGATCGTGGCGCGTTTCTCGTTGGAGAGTATGCCCGTGTTTTCGACGAAATTGCCGCGACGAAGACAACCTGCGGCCGGGCGCACCTAAAGGTGATTCTGGAAACGGGGGAGCTGGTAACGTATGACCACGTGCGCCTGGCGAGCCGGCTGGCAATGGAAGCCGGGGCGGATTTCATCAAAACCAGCACCGGCAAGGTATCGCCGGCGGCCACGTTGCCGGTGACGTTGGTGATGCTGGAAGCCATTCGCGACTACTTTTTTGCGACCGGCATTCGGGTCGGCATGAAACCCGCCGGCGGTATCCGCACCGCAAAGCAGGCCCTGGCTTACCTGGTGATGCTGAAGGAAACCCTCGGCGATGACTGGCTGACCCCGGCCTTATTCCGGTTTGGCGCCAGCACGCTATTGAATGATGTGCTGATGCAGATTGCCAAAGCGGCCGATGGCCGGTATCAAAGCTCGGATTATTTTTCGCTCCCCTGAAGTTCCATGAAAACCAAAGCGCGCTCCACCCGCCATGGTTCCAGGTCGGCGGCGGCCGTTAGCGGTTCGCCAGTGCAAGCCAACGGCGCGGCCCACGATGCCCGTCCGGCGGTGCCGCTGCGCGAGCGCCGGCTGCAATTCGGCGGCAAATGGGATTATGCGCCCGCACCCGAAGCTGCCAGCCATATCCGGATCGCGCCGCGGCAGGACTTATTCCTGAATGGCAAATTTGTGCCGCCGGCGACCGGCAAGTATTTTGATAGTATCAATCCGGCCACTGAGGAAAAGCTGACGGAAATTGCGCTGGCAGGCGCCGGGGAAGTTAACGCGGCGGTGAGGGCGGCGCGCCGCGCGCACGATAATGTCTGGGGCAGGATGCCCGGACGCCAGCGAGGCAAGTACCTTTACCGCATCGCGCGCCTAATCCAGGAGCAAGCGCGAGAGCTGGCGATTCTGGAAACCATGGACGGAGGCAAACCGATTAAAGAAACCCGGGATATCGATCTGCCCTTGGTTGCAGCGCATTTCTTTTATCACGCCGGGTGGGCGGACAAGCTGCGGTATGCATTCGCCGGCCGGAATCCGCAACCGGTGGGCGTGGTGGGTCAAATTATTCCGTGGAATTTCCCGCTGCTGATGGCGGCGTGGAAAATCGCGCCGGCCCTGGCCTGTGGCAACACGGTCGTCATTAAGCCTTCCAAAACCACCAGCCTGACCTTGTTGCGTCTGGCAGAAATCTTTCAGGAAGCCGAGCTGCCCCCCGGGGTGGTCAACGTACTCACCGGCCCCGCCGAAACGGGCACCGCGCTGGTGCAACACCCCGGAATCGACAAAATCGCCTTTACCGGCTCGACGGAAGTCGGCAAGCAACTCGCCCGATGGGTCGCCGGCACGGACAAAAAGCTTACACTGGAGCTAGGCGGCAAGGCGGCCAATATCATCCTGGAGGACGCGCCGTTAGATCAGGCTGTTGAAGGGGTCATTGCCGGCATTTACTTCAACCAGGGACACGTTTGTTGCGCCGGGTCGCGGTTGCTGGTCCAGGAGAGCATCTTGAGCAGTGTCATTCGCAAGCTGCGCGAGCGAATTCAGACGTTGCGTGTTGGCGACCCGCTCGACAAAAACACCGACATCGGCGCGATCAACAACCGCCCGCAACTCGAAAAGATTCGGCAACTGGTCCAATCGGGCATTGACGAGGGCGCCGCATTGGAGCAGCCGAAGTGCGTGCTGCCGGCGAAAGGATTTTGGTATCCACCGACGTTTCTCACCGGTGTGACAGCGTCGCATCGCTTGGCGCAGGAGGAAGTGTTTGGCCCTGTGCTGGCGGTGATGACTTTCCGCACGCCGGAGGAAGCCATCGAGCGCGCCAATAATACTGCCTACGGCTTGAGCGCAGGTGTGTGGACCGATAAGGGAAGCAAAATCTTCAAGATGGTGAGCCAACTCCGAGCCGGGGTCGTGTGGGCCAATACCTTTAACAAGTTCGATCCGACCAGCCCTTTCGGCGGCTACAAGGAAAGCGGGTTTGGTCGCGAGGGCGGCGTACAAGGGCTGCTGCCGTACGTCAATCTGGAATGAGGGAATGTTCCAACTTTACCAGCTCACCGGCACGGTGAGTTTTTTGCCGAACCTGTTCTGGTAATGGAGTTGCCGATTCTGCACGCCAAACTCGTGGACCAATCGCGTGAGCTTCACGTCATAGCAGCAGTACTCGGCGATTTCCACCAGTTTGCCTTCCTTGAACCACCGCAGGGCCTGCAGGCCCTCGGCGGTTTTCTCCACACCGAAGGTCGCGGTGGCGATGGCGTCCAGTGAGAGGCGATGTTGGAGCTGGTTTTGCAGCTCGACCAGCATGTCCAAAGTGGGCAACTGGCGCAGATCCAGCGTCGTGTAGCCATGGAGCACCTCGTAATCGAAGCGGAGGTTGTTGAAGCCGACGACCAGGTCGGCGCGCTGCAACTCACGCAATAGCTCATTTACCTGGCCCTCGCCGTAAATGGTGTACTCGTTCCGCCCCGTGCTGAACGTCACACCCACGCTCATGCCCATTTGGCTAATCTTATCCCATCCGCCGACTTCGTCGGCTGACCGCTGCGTTTCGAGGTCGAAATAGACGATATTCTTCATACGGCACGGCTAAGGCATGGGACCGGCGCCGACCTGGCCATCGACCAATTGAATGACGCGCGGGGCGCGGGCGGCAACACTGGCATCGTGCGTGGCCATGACCAGTGTCGTTTGCTTCTCGGCGCGCAGTGAGACGAGTAGGTCAATGATTTCCTGGCCGGTGTGGGAATCCAGGTTGCCCGTTGGCTCGTCGGCCAGGATCAGGTCGGGACTGTTAATCAGCGAGCGAGCAATGGCGACCCGCTGTTGTTCGCCGCCGGAAAGCTCGTAAGGCTTGTGTTCGACGCGGTCTTTCAAGCCAACCCGCTCGAGGAGTTCACGCCCGCGCGCCGCCACCTCTGCTGCGGGGCGCCGGGCCATCCGCGCCGGCAGACAGACGTTCTCCAACGCGTCAAGTTCCGGCAGCAGGTAATAGGCTTGGAAGATGAAGCCGACCTCGGTGTTGCGCACTCCAGCAAGCGCAGCCGAGGAAAGCCGCGCCAGGTTCCGGCCGGCGAGCCAAACCTCCCCACGCGTCGGCATGTCCAGGCCCCCCAGCAAGTGCAACAGCGTGCTCTTGCCGGCGCCGGAAGCGCCGCGTAAGGCGAGGAAATCACCGCGATGAAGTTCGAGATTAATGCCGCGCAGCACCTCGAGCTGGCGTTTGCCCAGGAGGTAGGTCTTGCAGAGGTCCCGGGCGGTAACCAGCGGCTCACTCATAGCGCAGCGCCTCCACGGGCTTGAGCCGGCCCGCCCGCCAGGCCGGTATCACTCCCCCAAGCAGGCAAATCAAAAATGCGCTGCCGCAAATCACGATAATGTCACGCGGCACGATCAGCGCCGGTAATTTGGTGAAACCGTAAATCGACGGGGGGAAAAGTTGGAACCCGACGGCCCAATCCATAAACGCGAGGAACTGGTTGCGATAAGTCAATAACAACCGGCCGAGGCCAAAGCCGAGCGCGACGCCCACCAAGCCAACCACGCCACCCTGGCTTAAGAACAAGCCGGCGACTTGCAGGTCGGTGGCGCCGAGGGCCTTGAGCATGCCGATCTCGCGCGTCTTCTGCACTACAAAGGTGATCAGCGCGCTCAGAATGCACAATGCCGCCACAATCATGATGAAGAACAGCAGGTAGAACATCACGTTTTTCTCAACCACGACCGCGCCCAGCAGACTGGCGTTTTCCTCCATCCAGGTTGTCACGCGAAAATCAGGGCCGAGCAGGCGTTCGATCTGGCGTTGGACCTCGGGCGCCTGGTAGGGATTCTTCAGCAGCACGAAAAGCCCATGGACGCTGTCGTCGAGAGCGTAGAGTTCTTGCGCGTCCTGCAGTGAGGTAATGATAAATGTGGCGTCATACTCGAAATAGCCGACGTTAAAAATACCAGTGATGGTGTATTCGTTGGGCAAATCGATGTGCTCGTGCCGCTTGCCGCGGTCTTCCTCCATTCGCTTCAGTTCGGCCGGCGAGTAAATTAAAAGGCGATCGCCCACGCTTAACCCCATGTTGCTGGCAAATTCGCTGCCGACCAGCACGCTGCCCTGGCTTAAATCGAATTTACCTTCGACCATGTTCGTGGCCAGGCCGGTTAGTTGGGATTCGAGCCGCGGGTCAATCCCGCGCAAATACGGCGCATTGACTTGCGGTTGGCCGTTGTCGGGTTCCGTCTCAACCAGCACAGGTCCCAGCACATAGGGCGCGACGACTCGCACCTGCGCGTTGCTGCCGATGCTCCGCATCAGTTGCCGGTAACCGGTCATCGCCTCGCCCTGAGCCATTACTCGCAAATGTGGGTTGAACCCAAGAATCTTTTGGCGCAACTCCTGGTCGAAGCCGCTCATGACGCTGATAACGATGATGAGCACCGCCACGCCCAAAGTAACGCCCAGCACGGAAATCAACGTGATAACCGAGACGAACGTCCTTTTGGGCCGCAGGTATCGCAACGCCAGCAGCAACTCAAAGGGCAAGCGCGACATTGGCCGCCAAGCTAAAGCCTGCCAGGGCCGGTTGTCAACGCAACGGGGCGCGCGGAGCGCGGACTTTAGCTTTAGTCCGCAGCAACTGTCGGACGGAACACGGCGGGATAATGTCGCGGGGCGCTTGGGCGTAAGGGTGTTGCTGCGGACTAAAGTCCGCGCGCCGGGGGCTAATCCGTCCAGTAGAAGTTCAGCACTTTGATGCCGCGCGGATTGCCCGGAGGGCGGCCGACGACGCCGATGAAATGGCGATGGTACCCGGCCACCTGCGCATCGACATGGACTTCGAAGGTGTAACTGCGTACATCGCAGAATTGTTGGATCTGCTGCGACATAATCGGCGTGACCTGGGGCACTCGTTGGACCTGGGCGACGCTCCGGTACGGTCCCATTAAACCGCTGCCGTCATCCTCGCCCGAGCGCGCTCCGACAATCCCCTCGGCGGCTTCACGCGGCACACCGGGGATTAACTGCAAGACTTCAGCCGAGGCGGTATTGAGATTGATTTTGCCAAGTGAGAGGGGGGTGAACAGGTTGGTGAATCCGATGGGCACCGGGTTGACGATTGGCGCGCGGCTCGCCTGCGGCATAAAACGGTTGGGCTGATAATTGGTCGCCGCCAGCCCGTAATACAGTTCCGGTGTGACTCCTTTGATCAGCAGCAGCTCGGACATGTCGTCGATCGGCCCGTTCTTGCAGTGGTACGGCGGGTCGAGGCTCTGGTAATAATCATCCTTGGCGCCCTGGACGCGGTGGGAAGCGGTGTTGGGGTCGATCCAATCCTGGATAGAATTGACTACCGGCGTGACTTCGCCGGCATCGGCTCCCATCAGCATCAGCGCCTGCTGAAGAATGGGTTCGGTGGCGACATTGATGTTGGCCTTGCTCTCCAGATCGACAATTGTCCAGGTGGCCAAGCCATCTTTGGTGTCGATTTCATGGCGGAACCCGGCCAGCGGGCTGTTCGAGGTGCCGATGCCACCGGGGCCACCGGCCCACACCTGGTCCAGCCCGTCGTAAGGCTCCTGGGCGATCATGTATTGCTGCGCCAGTTCCCAACGCGCGCATTCAACCGCAGAGCGCCCAAGCCATTCCAGTTCCGTCTCGCTATTGGCGTTGCGCGCGAGGCGCGTCTCCACTTTCATCGACAGCGCAAAACCGCCCGCCAACATCGTCAGGACAAAGATGGAAATCATGACAATGATCAACGCGATGCCGGACTGAGACGAAGCGTTGAAACGGTTGCCCGGCTCTGGCGGCCGCAGGACACCCCGTTGAAGCCGGGTGTGAATGAAAGTGGTGCCAGGCGCCTTCATGTCAATGCGGCAGCGGTTGAGAGCCCGGATAGCCCTGCTGACCCGGAGTAAGTTGTCCCGGAATCTGGCCAGGCACTTGCCCGGGCCCTGGTTGGAGTTGCTGGCCGGGCATGAGGCCAGGCAAACGCGGCACCTGGAATCCCGGCTGGACCATCATCGAGGGCAAACTGACAATGCGCACGATCTGTTCGCGGGCTTTCCTCGCCGAGAGCGGATTATCGGCAATCTCAAGGCTGACTTTTACCATCACCGGCAATTGATTCGTTTGCTTCCACTCATCCGTCCAGTCCTGGAGCTGGAGGTCCCAAAACTCGGTCTTGAACGATTTCACGTCTTTGGCCAGAACCAATGGGAACTCCTGCTCGTCCTTGTCCATGTCCATCAGCAACGGCTGCTGCCGCAGCATCAGGTCGCTCGTGCCGTCGCGGCCTTTCTCGACGGTAAAGGTGACACGGCGCACAGTGAAATCGCCAAACTTGCCGCTGCGCGGGAACGATGGACCCAGGTGCGTAACAAAGCTCAAGCTGGAATTATCGCCGTTCTCCGCATCAAAGAAATAGTACTGCTGGTTGGCGGCAAACGACACCGCCGAGCCCAGCGATTCTTCGATGGTGCGCGAGGCCATGCGCGCGCGTTGCACTGCGGCGGCGGTTTCGGTGCCGACTTTCGACGCGCGAAGGATCGCGGTCCAACTCGAATAGATCGCCGCCAGCACTAAGGAGAGGATTCCCATCGCGATCAGGATTTCCACCAGCGTGAAACCGCGCCGCGCGCGCGCACGCAGGAAAGCCAATCGTGCAGAGTGCTGGTCTGCGCGCGACAGGGGGCCATCGCCGCTGCGGGGGGTTGGTTTAGCGCCGAGTTTCATCAGTGCAGGTTCAGCCCTCCGGGACCGGATTTGGCGTCCGGGGAATAGACCCAGATGCTGAGAGTGTCGAAAGGTTTTTGGAGCCCGCGCTTGTTGACCACGATGTCCACCTGCAGCAGGCCGTTGGTCATGTATTCGCTGCTGGAGAACTCATAAGAGAAATCCGGGTAGGTGTCGCCGAAATCGCCGGAGCCGGAGATGTCTGCCTGGCGGTTGGTCTTGAGCATTTGAAAAATCTGGGAGGCGGCCATCCCGGCATCGACGTCCCCGCGCTGCAGTGCGCGCGCATTGCGCAGCGTGCCCGCCACCAACGCCAGGATGGCAAAGGTGGCCATGAAGAAAATGCCGCAAGCGATCATGACTTCAATCAGCGTGAACGCGGCGATGCGGCGCTCAAAGCCGCGGAATGCGGCAGCGTGCAGCGGAGAGCCCGGGTGAAGGGGCGTCAGAGTCGGCGCATTCCCACTTTTTAAATCGCGCGTCCTCACCGGAATTTCCTCACATCCCATTCAACCGAGGCCAGGCCGGTGGTCACTTCGAGCAGGATTTCGCAACGCTGGTTCTGGTCCGACAACAGGAAGAGCGACATCTCGTCGGAAGTGCCGTTCGGGAAGAACCGGACGCGGGCGGTCTCGGCGTCGCGGAACCCACCGGGGATTTTGTTGATATCGAGTTCCTCGATGATGACCTCGCGCGGAAGCTGGGTCGAAAGACCCGAAGCCGGCACCGGGGGCGGGTTTATTTGGACGGGGACCGTGGGGTCGGTATTGGACTGGACTGGGGCAGCAGCGGCGCCCGAAACCTCGAGCCGGCCATCACGCGGATGCAGTACCACGTCCACTTGCCGGTCCTGGAGGATTGCCAGCCGCCGGGCGTTGCTGCAGACCTCGACCACACCGGAAATGGCCTTGGCCATCGGCGCTTTGTGCCACACCTTCCACACCAGCGGCACGCCCATGGCCATGATGATGCCCATGATGCACACCACAATCATGATCTCCAGCAGCGTGAAGCCTCTGGATAACGCGGATGGCAAATCTGCGCTAGGGGTTCGCCCTCTCCAGCCATCATATGGTCTTCCCCGGCGCATCAACGGGCAATATTTGCGGTCATGGCGAACATGGCGGACAGCACGCTCAAGAGCAGGAAACCGACTCCGGCCGCCATGACGACGATCATGACCGGTTCAATCATGTTCATCATCACCTTGAGCGCGTTGCTCAGTTCGTTTTCGTAGGTGTCGGCGACATTTTTCAGCGCGCCGGGCACGTCGCCGGTATCTTCGCCTATTTTCACCAGGTCCACCATGAGTTGCGGGAATACTTTGCAGCGGGCCAGCGGCTGAGCGATGGTTTTACCGTCGGTGACCTCCTCGCGGGTTTTGCTGATGGCTTCTTTGACGATGCAATTGGGAATGATCTGTTCGGTAATTTTCAGGGCTGTCAGCACGGGCACGCCGTTCTCGAGCAGCGTCGAGAGGGTGCGGGCGAATTGGCCGAACAGGTTCAACTTGATAACCTTGCCGACGACCGGTGCGCTCATCTTCCATTGATCGAGCTTGCGCCGGCCTTCTGTGCTGGCCTGGAACCGTTTGAAAAGGATTATCATCACCACGACCGAGCAGAGCATCAGCCACCAGTAATGGGAGAAGGCGTTG
Organism: Verrucomicrobiia bacterium; assembly: GCA_035934555.1. Taxonomy (GTDB): domain Bacteria; phylum Verrucomicrobiota; class Verrucomicrobiia; order Limisphaerales; family UBA8199; genus DASYXT01. The sequence goes on from DASYXT010000018.1 coordinate 28,665, forward strand.
CTGATGCCGATCAGGATTTGCGTCATCATCGGCAGCGGGACATTCATGCCATCGAAAATGCTCATGAACTTCGGCAGCATATAGCTCATGAAAAAGAACATGATCCCGATGCCCACCACGCCAACGAACGCAGGATAAATCAGCGCCGAAGAGAATTTGGACTGCACCTGCGCAAAGCGATCGAAATGATCCGCCATGCGACGCAGCACATCGACCAGCGCGCCGCTGGATTCGCCGGCGCGGACCATGTTGATGTAAAGGTCGGAAAAGATGCGGGGCTGCTTGGCCATGGCATCGGAAAGGCTGCGGCCTTCCATGACGTCCTGCCGCAGCTCACGGCTGACATCGGCGGGAATCCCTTTGGTTTCCAGGTGGGTCATGCTGTTCAGCGCGACCGTCAGCGGCATGCCCGAATTCAGCAGGTTCGCAAGCTGCTGGGTGAAGGTGGCCAGTTCCTGCAGCTTGGGTTTGCGCTTTTGTGATAGCGCGGTGCGCAGCGTCGGCGGCAACATGGCCTTCCAATCGGCTTTCTGTCGTCCTGGGCGTTCGGCGAGCGCCAGCGCGCCGCCTTTGGCCGCATCGACGAACACCGGGAACAAACCCAGCCGCTCAATTTGGATCAGTGCGGCCGAGCGATCGGCCACTTCCAAAACGCCTTCTACCACCTCGCCGGTACGGCGCCGGGCTTTGTACGAAAATTGCGGCATAGCTGCTTCTACTTAAACCACAAATTTAGCGGAAAGTTGCGTTATTCCAAGCGGGTTTTTGGCCACAAAGTCGAGAGACATCCCTCAAATGCTATCCTTTGGCGCGAGTTGTGCGCAATGTTTGGAGCCGCCGCAAGCCTCGACAGCGGTATCGCCGCGCCTTGGTTGCGGGCCTGAGGCCGGCTCAGCCAGGACGGCGCGCGCGACCCAGCGGCTACCGTTGTGGCTTGAGCGTTTCGTTGGTGCTGCCCCGCCGGTATCCCTGCAGGTCGAGCGTCACGTGGGCGTACCCGACTTGCTTCAGCGCGTCGGCGACTTTCTGCGAAATACCGTCTCCGAGGAATTTACGCAACTCAGCGGGACCGACTTCAATTCGGGCCAGGTGGAGCACCGGAGAGGGCGCGGTCGAGGCGGGCGCAGTTTGAGTCACCAATTCATGATGCCGCACGCGGACATCGTAGAATCCCAGATCGCGCAGGAGGTTCTCGGCTTGCTCGATCATGCGCAGCTTCGCCGGAGTGACTGGCTGACCGTAGGGCACGCGCGAGCTCAGGCAGGCCATCTGGGGTTTCTCAGCCGTGGGCAAACCCAAGTCGGCCGACAGCCGCCGAATATCGCTCTTGGTCAGGCCCGCTTCCTTCAGAGGCGCGCGCACCTGAAACTCCGTGGCGGCCTGCGCGCCCGGGCGGTAATCGCCGATATCGCTGGCGTTTTCTCCATAGGCAATCACCGCGAAGCCCTCGGCCTTGGCCAGTGGCGTCAATTCGGTGAAGAGCTCGTGTTTGCAGAAGTAGCAACGGTTGTTGGGATTGGCCAGATACTCGGGATTATCAAACTCGCCGGTCTTCACCACCCGCACCGGGAAGTGAAACCGCTCAGCCAAATCAACGGCTTCCTTCAATTCGCGCCGTGGCAGGCTCGGCGAATCGGCAATCACCGCCAGCGCGCGCTCACCCAGAACCTCTCGCGCCACGTAAGCCAGAAACACCGAGTCCACCCCGCCCGAATAAGCCACAAGACAGGACCCGTAGGACCGCAAAAGCGCGCGCAATTGTTCGTATTTGTCCGGCACCACACTCCACAGTGCCATTTTACGAGGCGCGTGTCGAGTGCGCCGGAGCGCGGACTTTCAGTCCGCAGCAACCGTTGAATACCAACCGTGCGGCGAATATTATCAACGCCGGCTTCCATTGGCGCGGTGCGGCGGCTTGAAGGCGACAGCAGTCCGCGCTGTGATTTGGAATCGGCTGATTTGGAATCGGCTTGACCGGCTGGGTGACTGTGATTGGATAGGCCCAATGAAAAATTTGCATTTTGGATTGATGCTTTTGGCGGCAGTTTTGGTTGCCGGTTGCGTCAGCACCGTCAACGAGCGGACCGCCGCCGGATTTCCCTTCATCAAGGACCGCGTCGAAGGCCGGTATGCGCGGTCCGTGGACCAGGTGTTCGACGCGGCTAAAGATGTGGTCCGGCGTAATGGCGTGCTGGTGCGCGATAGCAATGTGTATTCGACCAACATCGTGAAAACACTCGAAGGCAAGGTGAACCAGCGCAGTGTTTGGATGCGCATCGAGCCGGTGGACCCGAAAATCACGTCGGTGATCGTGCAAACGCGCACGCCCGGCGGCGGCTCGGATTTGGACCTCGCGCACGAGCTGGAAAAAGAAATCGCGCTGGAACTAAAATAGCCTGCAACGGGAATAGGGTTGGGGTAGTGGCGCGCCAGGGTCCTGGACTATGCCAGCCCGCTGGTGCTTTGAAACCGGAGCTGGGCTCGAAAAGCGCCAGAGGGCTGGCGCAGTCCAAAACCTGGCGGCCTTGCGGAATCTGGTTCCTGGAAAGGGATGCTCCGCCGTTAGGGGTGCGGGTTAGGGTCCCGCTGCGAACGGAGCGAGCCATCGAAAAGCGCCAGGGGGCTGGCGCAGTCCAAAACCTGGCGGCGTTGCGGAGTCTGGTTCCCGGAAAGGCTGCTCCGCGGCAAGGGGTGCGGTTAGGGGCCGCCGCCGCGGAGGGAGCCTGGTCGTCCGGCTTTTAGGCCCAAGCGTTGGTCGTAGGTGCCAAGCTTTACCGATTCGTTCTTCTCTTTGGCTTTCAGCTCGAGGCGGAGCAAATCGATCCGCTTGCGCGCGTTGTCAGCCGCCGAATGATTTGGGTCAATGTCGATAATACGCTGGAGGGTTTCGCGAATGGGTTCGTACTCGGCGCCGGAGCGGACCTGTAGGTCGGCGAGGAGATTAAGCCAGCGCACAATCAACTTGGTAGGCCGGTGAGGCTGCTGGATGAGTTGCTCCATCTGGTCCGCAGCAAGATCGAGCCGCTGGTAATGGTCGGCATAGATCGCCGCCAATTGTTCCCGCGCGTCCGCATCCAGCGGAAATTTCTCGAGGTGCTTCACATATTCGGCCGCCAATTGCGCCGGGTCTTTATCGGGCGGCTTAGCCCCGGCTGAGGCTTGGTCCAGCCCGAGGCGGCGCGGCCCTTCGGTGAGGGTGAATTTTTTTCGTTCATGTGGCGCCAATAGCATCTCGGCAGTGCCGAGGTGCGCGATGCGTTGCGCGGCTGTCAGCGCGTACTCCGTGTCGGGCAACAGCGCCACCACCTGTTCCAAGGCGCGGGCGGCAGCCTCGCGGTCCGGCCCGTAGCGCAGATGCCAATCCGCCAGCGAAAAAAGGGCGAAGGTGATGTTTTTCGGGGCGTGCCCGGGCTGGGCGCAAAACCGCTGAATGGTCAGTTCAGCTCCGGGCAGGTCCTTGAGGTCATCAGCTTGAATTTGCGCCAGCAGCATATGGCCTTCGAAATCGTTGGGAAACCGCGCAAGCTGCTGCCGGATTTCGCTAATTGCTTCGAGGTACAAACCCCGCTTTTGCCTGGCTTGGGCGACGGAGTAAGCAGGGCGGTCTTCCGGCGGAATGTTGCCACCGTCGATGAGGTTGGTTAACGGTTTGATGAGCGTGGCGCCCAAATGTGGGGTCCAGAGAATCGAAAGGACGATGCCACAAACTGCGATGATAAAGGGGCCTAAAGGACCGAACCACGGAACCGAAACCGCAATCAGGAAAACGACTGGGCCGGTCAGCAGCCACTTGAAGATCATTTTGGGCGGGTCCTCGGCGTTTTTGACCGTCCGCAAAATGAACCAGCCCAAGCCGCTGCCCAGCACCAGCAGGACCAGGATGCCGCGGATGTAATCGGCTGTATAACCGTGCATCTATTCTTTGGACAGTGCAGACAGGGGAACAGCACGAAGAAGTAAAGTCAACTCCGCCCTTGACGGGCTGCTGAAGCAGGCGAACAGAGATAATGGTGAGTTTGCAGGACCAGTACGACGAAGCGATGTTCAAGTTCAGCACCGGGGATTACGACGGCGCGATTGCCGGATTTCAGGCCGTGCTGGTGCACGACCCGGCGCAATTCGATGCGCAACTGGCGTTAGGCATGGCCTTTTACCGCAAGGGCGATTACGCAGCGGCCATCCAGGAAGGGCATAAAGCGGAGAAACTCAAGCCGCACGAGCAACTCGTCCACACCAACTTGTCGTTATTCTATCAAAAGGCCGGTGACAAGGTCACGGCGGAACATCACGGGCTTCAGGCACGCATTTCTTCCTGGCGCGAAGAAGCCCAACAGGCCAAAGCGGGTGGGCCGGCGCCGGCCGCCGAGAATCCGGACCTGGCACTCGCCAAACCCAAGCCGCCTCCGCCGATCAAGTTCCCCGAACAACCGTGGAAAAAGAAGCCCAAGCCTGAGGGAGGAACGTGAACGAATCGCTCCCTACGCGGTTCCTGCGGCTTCGGCGGCGGCCACGCGCTTCTTTTCTTTCTTTTCCCAGTACCAGGCGATCCAGAGGCTAATTTCGAACAAGCCCTGCAAGGGGAGGAACATGATCAATTGCGTGACTACCTCGGGGGTAGTCAGCACCGCGCCGAGAACGAGGTTAATCACGACCATGTATTTGCGGGCTTTTGAGAGCATTTGGTAGTCCACGACACCGATCTTCACCAGCGTTAGAATGACCACGGGCATCTCGAAGCCCAAGCCCATACCCAGCATGAACTTGCACACGAAGCTGATGTAATCCGCCGCCTTCCATTGCGTAGCCCCGATCCCCAGCCATTCCGAATATCTTTGCGACGCTGCCAAGGCCAGCGGCATCAGGGCAAAGTAGCAAAAAAGCACGCCGAGCAGGAACAAGCCGAAACCGAACCCGAGCCCACGGTAGATGTAAAAGCGCTCCTTCATCTTCAGCGCCGGAAAGATAAATGCGGCCACAAAGTAAAAAATGAATGGCGACGCCAGCACGATTCCCCCATAAAAGGCCACCTGGAAGGCAACCAGGAATCCTTCCGCGGGGCTAAGGTTGATGAGTTCTGCCTTGAGCCGCTGGGCATTTTCAACCAGCGCGGGGTCACTATCGACATTCCAAGTGAGCACATGGTTGGTGCCGATGAGGGCCGGTTCAACGTGAACGGCTATGAACCGGTTGGTGCCGAGCTGGAAGCGCTGCTGGTCGCCCGGGGAAAGCGGGAACGGGCCGAACTTGTTGGTCCCGAAGTAGGCAGTAACAACCTGGTTGGTGCCGGGGTAGGAAAACCAGGCGTGGTTGAGCGGGAGTTTGAGGACATCAACGACGTAGTTGGCGCCGATGAGGCAAACCAGCAGGCCGACCGCAAGCGCGGTGGCGCTCTTAATCAGCACCCAGCGGAGATCCTCGAGGTGCTCAAGAAATGATTTAACCGGCCCGCCCTCTTCTTCCTCTTGTGTCTCCAGGCGCTCCGCTTCGGGCTCTTCAACCATGGGACGAACCGCTCAGCGAATCAGGCCTTGGCGGCGCCGGGAGTCGAAGATTGGGGGACGGTTTGAGCAGCGGGCTGGACATTGACTTGAGCCTGGACGGGGGTGGAATCGAGAGGGGCCTGGTTGGCCGCGGGCAGGCGGCGCGGCGGTGTTGGCGGCTCTTCGTCCATCGCATGGGTCACTTCATCGGTCACTTCGCGCGTAGCCTTTTTAAATTCTTTGATTCCCTGGCCAAGGCCCTTGGCCAACTCCGGCAATTTCTTGGCGCCAAAGAGCATCAGGACGACAGCGAGGATGACAACCATCTCCCAGCCACCGATCATTCCAGCAAACATTAGGTTCATAACCATAGCAAGTAATGCTGAGCTTATCCTACGCCCGGGGTGGAGAAGAGTAAAGCCCTTAAATACAGCTTAAATACACGACGAGCGGTCGGACTAGGGAGGCGTCAGCATGATGAACTCGCCGCGGCGATTCTTGCGCCACGCCGCTTCATCATGGCCGGGGTCGGCGGGGCGGTCTTTGCCGAAACTGACTGTATCGACGCGAGTGGGGTCCACTCCCAGCCGCGCGAGGGCCTCGCGCAGCGCCAAAGCGCGCCGCTCGCCCAGCGAGCGGTTGTACTCTTCGGTTCCGCGCTCATCGCAATGACCCTCGATGCGGACCGCTGACGACGGATTGGATTTAAGGTAATCAGCCACAGCCGAGAGTTTGGATTCCTCGCTGGGGTTAACGACGGCACTATCGAAGGCAAAATAGACCGTATCGGCGGCAAAGGTATCCGGGTGGGCGGTCCAGCCGTCGTGCGATCCGGCCGGATTGGCGGGAATGCCAGTGGTAGAATCTCCGCCCGGGCCCGAGTACTTGCCGCCGGGGCCGAGGTCGGGGTTTTGGCCGTTGCCGGCCACAGCGCCGTTGCCCAGCGGGGTGACCCCCGGGTGAGGGTGTTTGCAACCGGTGCTCACGGCCGCGACGAGCAATCCCGCCGCGAACAGGTTAAGGAAATTATTCAACTTCATGGTAGGGTCTTTCGGTTACGGCGCGGGTTTCTCGGGCGGGCTCAGCAGAATAAACTCGCCGCGGCGGTTTTTGCTCCACGCCGCCTCGTCATGGCCCGGCTCGGCGGGCCGGTCTTTACCGTACGAAATCGTGATAATATGATCCGCTTTCACGCCCAGATTGACGAGATCCTCACGTAACGCCAACGCCCGGCGCTCGCCCAGGGACCGATTATACTCTTCGGTGCCGCGTTCGTCGCAATGGCCCTGCACCTCCAACGCCTGGCTGGGGTTGGCCTTCAGGTGATCGGCCACCGCCGCAATCTTGGGTGCATCCGAGGACTTCACCGCCGAGCTGTCGAAGTTGAAGTAGGCGGTATCGGCTTTGAAGATTTCGGCGTCGCGGGTGTAATTGGTGAACTGGCTGGGGTCCACTTCGGCGATGCCGCCGTTTGTACCCGGGCTGGGTATGGGCGTATCGACGAGCGGCTGAGCCGGTGGCAGGTCGCCAATTTTGGTGCGAGAGCCGGGGATGCCCGTGACATCACCTGGGCGTTTATTGCAGCCCGAAGTTGTTACGAGGGTGACGACTAATCCAAACGCCAACAGAGAACTAAAATTGGTCAATTTCATTTTCTTTTTTCACGGGCTCGGGTTACCTGGCCCAACTGGGTTGTGACTGGGAAGTGAGTCCCGAAAGCCGGGCCACATCCTTGACTTGTTTGGTGGGCACGTCAAGGAGAGAGAGTACGTAACGACCGCCCTGCCGGCGCGCAAATGCCAGCGTGCGCGAATTGGGCGACCACGACGGATCCTCACCATCCACTAACTCGGTGGCATCGCCGCCCGCGGGTGAAACCACACAGATGCGGAAGCCAGACCGGAACTGCGCCGTGAAAGCGATCAGCTTGCCGTCAGGCGCCCAATCGGGTTCGGTGGGACTCGGCAGCCCCGCGGTCGAGATGGCCTGGGACTCGCCGCCATCAGCCGGAATTTTGCGCAACGCGCGCCGTTCGTGGTCTTTGGCGGCATAGCAAATCCAGCGGCTGTCCGGCGACCAGCAAGGCGAGGATTCGTCCTGGGGCGATTTGGTGAGGCGGCGCAGGCCGGAGCCATCGGCGTTTTCGACGTACAGGTCGGTCCAGCCGTCCTTGCTGAGGATCATGGCGACGCGCGCGCCGTCGGGCGACGCAGCGGGACTCATGTTCGAGCCGCCGTACCGGGCGAAGATCTTGCGCGCGCCCGTCGCGAGGTTTTGATGAAAAATGTCGGGGTGATTCAGCTTGTAGGAAGTGTAATAGACGGCCATTTGGCCCGGAACCATGCAGGGCGCGGCGACGAGGCTGCCGTCGTGCGTCAGTTCGTGCGGTTCGTGCCCGTCAAAATCGGACACATAAACTTCGCTGGTCGAGCCCTTCTCGCCTTTGAAGGCGACCAGGGTTTGCGCGATGGGCTTGAGTTGCAGCGCCTGGCTGAACTCGTCCACGAACAGGTGTACCTGCCGCACGACCGTGCCGCCCCGATAAGCCTTCGAAACCAAAGTTTTTTTGTTGTAATTGTCCACCACGCGGCCTTGCAACTCGCCGTTGCTGCTGCCGCTGAAGCTGTACTGGGCGTTTTGGGCGTTGGTGAAGTTGTAACCCTGAACATAGAGATCGAATTCCAGCACTCGTGCGGCTTCGCCGGTGAATCCGCTTACCGAGACCCAGATGGGCTTGGTCCGGCCAGGTTCCATTGTCCGTTCGATGGGAATTACTTCTTGTGCGCGGACAGCGGCCGCGGCCAACAGGAGAGAACAAATAATTGAACTACGCTTCATGCCATTCCTCGTTTTGCTTTCAAATCAAACTTCAATTTGTAGGTTCGTTCTTGATCTTTGACCCCTTCAGGGAAGGGCCTGCCAATGGTGGTCACGCGTTCGAGAGTTCGCCGCACCGACGCGTCGATCTGTGAGTCGCCCGATTTACTCACCAGGGTCGCCGAGACGATGGTCCCATCGCGCGCGATGGTGATACTGGCGTAGGCGACGCCGGAGTCCACGGATGGTTCGTCCGGCGGCACCCAGGCGGTGAGATAAACCGTTTGAATCCACGCGGCGTACCCGGCGTAAGTCGGTCCGCCGCCGCCGGGCCCGAACTGGACATCCTCAATCGCCGTGGGCGCGGCTGTATTGCGGCCGATGTCCCTGGCGGCATCAGCGAACAAACGCGCCAGGCGCTGCTGTTGCGCGGCTTGCTCGCGTTCCTGTGCCTCCTCGTTGGCCCGGCTGTGAGCGCGCGAGGATGTCCTGGACCGCGGTTTGAGTGTGGTGGGGATATTCAGGGTTCTTTTCTTTGGAGCGCTGGGTTCGAGTGAATCTGGTTCAGGTTTGAGATTCTTAGCGGGTTCCGGCTGCTCAGGCTCGGTCACCTTCGGTTCAGACTTTGGTTCGGGTGGAGGTGGCGTAGCCCGCACTGGGGGAGTTGGCGTGGCATGAGTGACCGGCGCCGGCGGGCGCGCGTTCGGGTTCCCGCCGCCCACGACATTATCGTCGGTCATGATCACAGGCGTAAAATCGACCAGTTGCAGATTCTCCATTTGGTGGTCGGAGGACATAAACCCGGGCCCCACGACGATCACCAGCACCAGCAGCAGGTGCAGGCTCAGTGAAACGATCAGGCACTTTTTCTGAAGCCGGTTCATGCAAAGGAGCGCGGCGCCACGTCTCCGCGCGGGCTTAGATAAAGGAGATACCTTTGTTGCAGTCTTTTCATCGCCCGTTGTGCGGGAACTCCGTTTGCAAATCAATGCGCGTGATGCCGTGTTTGCGGCAGCGGTCAATCACGGCAAAAGTTTGTTCGTTGCGGCCGTTGCGGTCGGCCCGCAGGCGCACGACGAGTTTGGGGTTCAGGCTGAAATCGCGCACGAGGTTGGCTTCGAGTTGGTCCAGCGAAACGCGCTGGCGTTGAAGGTAAAAAATCCCCCGCGGATCGATTTCTACGAGCCGGACATCGCTTCTCTGCACGCGCTCATTGGGCTGCCCGCCTTCGGGGAGCTTCAGCGGAATGCTCTGTTCCAGCAGCGGTGTCGTGATGACAAAGATGATGAGCAGCACAAACGCCAGGTCCAGCAGCGGAGTGATGTTGATCTCACTCAGCGTTACCAGGGCACTGCGTTGGGAAAAGCGGCGCATCGTCGGTTATCAAGTTCTCAAGTTCTCAGGTTGTCAGGTTGAACCGAGCAGCCGATTTTTACGCGGCGCGCCGAGTCGAAAAACCTGATAACGTGATAACCTGACAACCTGATAACTTTCATTCTTCCAAGTATTCGGTCTCCATTTTGGAGACCAGGTCCTGCGCAAAGTTGTCCAGCTCGACCGTCAGGACCCGCAGGTTATGAACCAGCCAGTTATAGCCGAACATGGAGGGGATGGCCACCAGGAGGCCCGCGACGGTGGTGATGAGCGCCGCTGAGACGCCGGGGGCCATCGCGGCCATGGTCGCGCTGCCTTGTTGGGCGATGTGGCCGAACGTGCTCATCACGCCCCAAACGGTTCCGAGCAGCCCCAGAAAGGGCGCGCCGCTCACCGCAATCGCCAGCAGGATTAGCCCGGACTCCAGCTTGAGTGATTCCTGCGCGACGGTGTTTTCCAGCGAACGCTTCACGTGTTCGATGCCCTTGAGAGAGACAAATCGTTTCCGGCCGGTGCCCTCGGTATTCTTGAGGCGGGCGTCCAGTTCGAGGCTGCCGACCTGGTACACCATGAACATTGGGCAGCCATCGGCCTGGACCCGGCGATCGAAAACCTCCAGGACGTTCTTCTGCGTGCGGTATTCGTTATTGAAGAACAGATTGAGCCGTTTGGCGCGGCGCATTTGCAGCGCTTTGCCAATCATGACCGTCCAGGCGACAATCGAGAAGGCAACGAGGCAGAGAATGATGACCTTGGCTTCAGGCGTGGCCTGATGCCACACGTAAAGCAGCTCCGCTTCATTGCCACCAACAGCCGCAGCGATTAGTACAGGTGCGTTCATTCCGACACGATTCCACTACCACTCCGCGAACTTGGCCGTGAGGAATTGAATCGCCCAAGCGGAACCCGAAAAAAATAACCGAACCGAACCGAACCAAAAAATAGAACTGGGTTGTTTCTAACAGGGTCTTCGAAATATGCCAAATGTTTTTTGAAAAAAAGTGGCAGGGATTTGGGCGGGTCAGTCGAGCGGGAAGGCCAGGGATGGAGAAGGACTCCCAAAAAGCGCCAGAGGGCTGGCGCAGTCCACGACGCTTCGCGAACCAGGGCGCCAGCTTTTGGACTGCGCCAGCCCTCCAGCGCTTTCGCGGCCCCTTATCGCACTATCATCTCCGCCTCAGCGCCGGAAAGTTTCCGCACAATGACCCCTCTTTGCGCAGGATTTCGCATGGTCTTATGGAATGCATGAAATCGCCGCCTCGCGCGGCCAGGCGGAGGCTCTTTGTCCGCTTATGAGTCCGGTTATATCGCCGTGAAGGGCGCCGCATTGGACCGGCGACCGGGCTGTGTGCAATAAAGCGCCAAGGATTTTCGTCAAGGTCCTGACGAATACTGAAGCGCTAATCGGGCGCCTGACATCGCACAAACCCTCTCGTCGCATGGCCCTGTGGGGTGAGCGCGCTGCTCCATGCTTGCGCCAGTGGTCCAGACGCCTAGATTCGGCCCATGTTCCGTTCACTTATTGCAGCCGCGAGCTTTGCTTTTTGCTGCGTCGCGGGTGCGCAGGTCGCGGTGTTGACCCAGCACAATGACCTGGCGCGCACGGGCGCAAACCTGCGGGAAACGGTTTTGAACACCGGCAACGTCAATTCGAAGCAGTTCGGCCTGGTGTTCCAGCGCGAGGTGGATGACCAGATTTACGCCCAACCGCTGTTGATGACCAACGTGGACCTGGGCGCCCAAGGCACGCACAACGTGGTGATTGTCGCGACCGTAAACGACTCGGTGTATGCATTTGACGCGGATGACCCGGCGCGGCGTGCTCCCTATTGGCACGTGAGTTTTCTCGGACCGAACGCCGTCGCACCGCGCAACGACGATATGACCGGCGCGTGCGGCGGCGAGTATGCGGATTTCACGGGCGCGCTTGGCATTGTGGCCACACCGGTGATCGATCCCGTCTCAGGAACGCTGTACCTGGTGGCGCGCACGAAGGAGTACGGGACCAATTACGTCCAGAAATTGCACGCACTGGACCTGCGCACCGGGGCCGAACGCGGCCATAGTCCCGTGACCATTACCGCAACCTACGCTGGGCACGGAGCCGGTAGCCGTAACGGGGTGCTTACATTTGATTCGCAGCGGCAGAACCCGCGGGCAGGGTTGGCGCTGGTTAATGGGGTTGTGTATGTCAGTTGGGCGTCGCACTGCGATTGGGGTCCCTACCACGGCTGGTTGATCGGTTATGACGGGAAAACTCTTGAACAGGCCGTGGTGTACAACAGTACGCCGGACGGTGGCAATGGCGGGATTTGGATGAGCGGCCAGGCGCCGGCTGCCGATCCCGAGGGGAATCTCTACCTCTGCATTGGCAACGGCAGCGTGGGGCGCCGGGGACACCCGGAGGACCTTATCAACCGTGGGGAGAGCTTCCTGAAACTGGCGCGGCGTGGCGCTTCGATGGAAGTCAAAAGCTGGTTCACACCCTGCGACTGGCAGCACCTCGAAGACACCGACAGTGACTTTGGCTGCTCCGGGCCGCTGCTGGTTCCAGGTACCACGCTGGCGTTCTGCGGCAGCAAGGACGGCAAAGTCTATCTGGTGAACCGGGATAATATGGGCGGACTGAGCGGGTCGGGAGCGGACACGAACATCGTGCAGAGCATACGGGTATCTGTGGCAGGGGCTTCGGCCGGGTTGTTCGGCTCACCGGTTTGGTGGGATGGGCCGGACGGTTCGTATGCTTATTTGTGGAGCAAGTTGGACTTCCTCCGCCAATATAAATTTGACAGGGCATCGGGGAAATTCATCGAGCCGGAATTCGCGCGCGCGGCCGCGTCCAACCCGGCGCCGATGCCGGGCGGCCTTTTGGCCATTTCGGCTGATGGCAAGCGGCCGGGCACAGGCATTGTCTGGGCGGTCCACACGCTCGGCTGCGATGGCAATCACAATACGTGTCCGGGCACGCTGCGGGCCTACGACGCGCAGGACGTGCGACGCGAGTTGTGGAACTCGGACCAGGTGAAAGGGCGGGATGGTGTGGGGGCGCTGGCTAAATTCGTTCCGCCGACGGTGGCCAACGGGAAAGTGTACTTGGCGACCTTTTCGAATCGGCTGAATGTGTATGGGCTGTTGGCAGATTAGCGGCGAAAGAGCTCAGAAGAAATAGGTCACGCCGAGCATTCCGGCGACGCCATTCAGACCAAGGTTCGGTTTGTTGATGCCGGCGCAGGACCAGTGTATATAGCGGACCTCCAGCGTCAGCGCCAGGCCTTGAATGACATAGCCCCTCGTGGTGGAGACACTTTTATCACGAGGTTGGCTCAGGGTCCATGGGGTGATCAGCCAGCCGACGCTCTGAAAGCGACGGCCTGACTTTTTGATCTTGCTGTCCTGCGGCTCGCCGTGTCCTCAGGCTGCCTCTCAGCCCGCTCGCATCCGCGCGTCCTCCCAGACTCTTCTCGCTTGGTGCTGTGAATGGCCTTGTGCTCCTCAACGCAATCATTTTGGATTGGGTTCATGTTGAACAAGAGCTTTCTGGCCGGCCTCCGGGGGCTTGGGTTTATTGCGCTATTCGTGGCGGGGTTCGCGCTCCAACAATCCAGAGCGGATTCCGACCCGGCGCACATGGACGAGCACTCAGAGAAGCCTGAGGCTTGGCCAGGCGGCCTAATCCCATACGACATCTCGAAACTGACGAAGGACCAGCAGGCGACGGTAAAACGCGCCATGCAGCGATGGTTGGATACCGGCGCAAATATCCGGTTCGTCCCGCACACGACGGAAACCGAGTACGTCTATTTCACGGGCAAAACGGACGCGGGCAACAACACCAGCCAGGTGGGATACAAGCAGGGCGTCCGAAGCGACATCAACATCACCGCTTTTTGGTGGGGGCAACAGGAGTGGATGCCGGCGCACGAATTGGGGCACGTGCTGGGCTTCTTCCACGAGCACGCGCGCTGGGACCGCGACACCTACGTCACCATCCATTACGAGAACATAAAACCGGGGCGCGAACCGGACTATGACTGGGTACCGCGCACGAATTGGATCGTCAGCAGCACGCCCTATGATTATCGCTCCATCATGCATTACCGGACCTGCTGGGCGTCCAAGTGCGAATCGCAGTGCCGGGATGGGGACGGCAGCAGCCCATGCGCGGTGATCGACCCGGTCGGCACAAACTACGACGGCGTCATCGGCCAGTGGGGCGACAATGGCATCAGCGCGTTGGACGGTGAAAAAGCGCGGCTGGTCTATGGCATAAAGCCGACGGCTGAGGCCAGGCGGCCCGGCAAGTGACTCACGGGCCGGGCCTTCAGGGTAGGATCACCGCGCCTTGCGTTTGTGGACCAGGATTCTGTTGCCATCGGGATCGCTCACGATGGCGAAACGGCAAACTGGGGTGTCCATGATGTCCATATGGACGGGCACTCCCTGGCTTTTCAAACGAGTCATCTCCGCATCGAGATCGTCCACTTCAAACGCGACGCAGGTGCCGTCGGTCGAGGGTTTCCAAACGTCGCCGTAACAACCGATGCCGAAGGTGTTGGGACCGACATCGTATTCGACCCACATGCCGCCGGCGGATTCCATGGTGGGTTTGAGTCCCAACACGCCTTCGTAAAACGCGCGTGCGCGTTTGATGTCAGTGACCGGTGTGCCTGTGAAACCGATTTCGGTGATCATTCGGTGACAGTCTGCCGCTGGCGAATGATTGTCAACTAAGGGGTATCCGCGAGTTATCGCGAGTCTGCGGTTTGGCGGGGTTTGAGGTGCGCAGGTTGTGCGCTCGGCGGTTCGGGCGGTTCCGACTCGGGGCTCAGCGCGGCCACCAGGCTTTGGGCGTACCAGCGCGCGAAGTAATCGTTCGGGTGCAGCGGATCATTCATACAATCCTTCGCCCTTTTAGCCGCATAGACCCACTCACTGAGCTTTGTCATATCGATGAATTGCACGCCTGGCCCGGTCAGCGCCTTGAGGCCGGCGCCATACTCGCCGACGAGCTGCCAGTACTGCGCATTGGTCGAGTAGGCGGGGTCGAAGCGCAAAGGCGAAACCAGCAGGAACTCCGCCCTCGCGTTTTCTTTGCGAACCGTCTGGATGATCTGCGCGATATGATCCGCGAAGACCCTGGCGGGAATGCCCCAGAAATCATTTTGTCCGAAGGCCACGATGACCAGGTCGGGGTGCAGCGACGCCACCATACTTTGCGCGTAACGCGCGCCCCAGGTTGAATCGGCGCCGCTTTGGGCCGAGTTGTACAGCCGAATCGCATCGTCCTGATAAATGCGTTTGAGCTGGCCGACCACCAGCTCGGGCCACGGCGGCAAAAACGGCCGAATGCGCGACAGGCGGCTTTCGCCCAAACCGTGTGTGATGCTGTCGCCGTACGCGACGACGGTAATGGGCGCGCGGGATTTTAGTTTTCCGAGGACCACCGGCAAACCGTCGCCGGCAAACTCCGGCGCGGGATGGTCCCAACGGTCATCGTGTTCGTAAGAAACCATGACCTGCTGGCCGCCGACGGTCGGCCACGCCAGCTCACCTTTCGGCAGGTCCTCCGCCCGTACTTGCGACATGCGAGACGAGGCCGGACAAATCAGCGTCCGGCCATGGAGGATGTAATCCGTTGCCGGGAGGTAATTGGTCACTAACCCATAATCCTGAACGGACAGAATGCGGGTAGGCTGGAACAGGAGCCTGCCGGCGGCTGGTTCGCCGTCGTGGGACACCATAAGGACGGCCTCGTGCGACACCCGGCGGCCGCGCCAGAACGGCTGCATCGCTTCATCGAGGTCACAGGCCGGTGGCAGGTTCGCCGCGTTCTCATCCGGCATGTCCAACCGCACATCATCGACCAGCAGCGTGCCTGGTGAAGGGTCCTTGGCGATGTCAATTTCGATCGACTCCGTCAGCGGATGTGCCTGCATGTAATGCCGGAATTGCCGGGCATCGCGCTTGTCGCGCTCAAGACCGTCCGAAGTACTCACGCCTAAGACCTCATGTCCATCGTGGTCCAGGAAGCGAAGGGCGACCGTCCAGCCGTTGGTCTTTTCGGTCTCAACGAGAGCGGAGAAAGTGAGGGGATTACCGCTCCCGATTTGGAAACGCTGAGTCAGCGAACCGGGGCCGGGCCCGAGCCGCACCGAAATTTTCCCGGCGAGGGGCCGGTTGGTTTCCAGTCGAACGTCGCCGGTGGCACGCCAGGCCTGGAGGCCTTGCTCAAAGCCACCATTGCTGACGAACTGGCTCGAAGGGGGCTCGGCGGCGCCGGCGAAGGCCAGCAACCAGCCGCTAAACCCGATTACGACCGATGTTCCGCCAACCAGCGCTGACCATGCCCGTGCCATGGGTAAACTCCGGCAGCCGTTACTGGATCGGCAGGCTGGCCCGGGCGGCTACCCAGAGTGCGTCCGCCGCGCCGGCCCCGGTCGGGTCTGATGAGAATGGAACTGCCTGGTAGGGGGCGAACCGGACCGGCAGAATCGTGCATACCGAGCTTCTGAACTTGTGGATTTCGGCATGGCCGTCGGCGAACGCAAACCCGCCCGCGCCATCGTGGTAGGTGGCCGGCAAATCATTCCAGTGCGGCGGATTCCACTGGGCAATGAGTGTGTGCGGATCCGTTTGGAGAAAGCCGTCGTTGATGCTATCCGGGTGCTCGTCGCAGGTGACGAATAATCCCGCCGGGTTCAGAATCGTGCTGGATTTGAGGAACTGGAAATAATCGGTAAACAGGAAATTGGCCGAGCCGGTCGAGGTGGGGCTATTGGCGCCGAAGAACATGTTCATCGAGTAGGACCGTGGGCGGGAAAGGATGCCGGCCGCCGATTGCGCGCCACTGACATAATGGTCAGCGGGACATTTATAGACCCCGACACTGGCGGTATATTTATAAAACGGAGCCTGAATCACGCCGTCCAGGTTTGTAATAGGGTTGCCGAGCTGGTCGCGAGTGTTCCAAGTCATGTAATTATTCACCCAGCTACGGTAAGTCTGGTGTTGCTCCTCAACCGAGACGAACACCCCACCGTAATTGTTGACAAGCTGGTCGTTGTTATCGCCGGCATACTGACTCCACGCCAGCATCAACTGGCGCGAATTCGACATGCAGTAGGTTGCCTGAGCTTTGATCTTGGCGTGGCTGAGGGCCGGCAAAAGCATCGCCGCGAGGATCGCGATGATGGCAATGACCACCAGCAACTCGATTAACGTGAACGCCGGGTATGCGCGCGATTTCGATCCCGTCTTCAAGGTAGTATCTGCTCCTTGTTCCTGTTAAGGGCGCCGGAGTTCATTGCAAATTGAAACCTGCTCATTGCGCCAGCCGGAAGAACTGTTGTTTCCCGGTGACGGGGTTCGTAACCACATTTTGGGAGCCCACGACCGCCGGTGGGGTCGAGACCGGTGCCCAAACCGCGGCGGGACCGAGATTCGTCGCGGAGACGAGGTTGAATCCGGGCACGTTGGTGGGCCAACTCAGCAGCACGTTCGAGCCCTGGGCGGCGATATTCAAGGTTAACCCTGAAACAATCATGCTTCGGATATAGAAATCGGTTCGCTCCTGGCAGCCCTGGGCCAGCCCGGGATAGAAATCCGAATCTGTGTTATAGAGCTGAAAGGTAACCCAGTTCACGGGCGCGTTGGTCTTCAAAACGCCGTCCTCGGAATAGGCAATCGCGGGGTTGCCCACCGGCGTCATGACCAGGTGATAAGTGTTGGTGCTGGTCATGGTGATATCGAGCTGCATTCCGTTGGTAGTGGTGTCACTGTCGAACAGCGGGGTGCGCCCGGTCGAATAGGTTTCGCTGGTGTACCACTTGCCGTAGGTGAAATACTCAAAAGTGCCAACCTCGATTTGGGAGCCGGCGCCGCCATACTGGATGTTGTCACTGCCGGTGGACAGCACGATGGTGTAGCCGCGGTAAAACTTACGCTCGAGGGGATTGGCAATGACGGTGCTGAAGGTTTGGCCGGGCTGCAGCCCATTGCCCGGCAACGCGCGACCCGCGCGGGACAAGTCGCCGTTAGAGGCGGTGCCAGTATCTGGCGGGTTGGAGCACCCGATCGCCGGTGCGATTGGGTTATAGAGCACCCAAGCCACGCCAAAGGGGTCATACGGCGAGCTGCGGTCCATATCGTTCTGAATAGGCGACGTCGAGGTGTAATCCATGCTCCACGGACCGAACCCAAAGCCGCCGTTTTGGCCGGCGGACCAGCCGGCGGCATAAGTCGAGTTGGTGGCGTAATCAGCGGCGACGAGGTTTTGGGCCGAGCAATTCCCACTGAGGAGACTTGAGGCACCGGCCACGGCGCAGGCGGCGGCGGCCCCGCGATTAAGGGAAAAATGACTTCTCATGGTTCTGTTGGATGGATGGTTTAGTCGAGAGTTTCTGAGACAGCATTCAGATCGTCCTACAGACTACTAAAACGCGCCGCCCCCCGCTATTGCTCAATTGGACTATATCGTAATCAGGGTCGGTGACGGCGGGCGGAAAGGCCGGAGCGCGGACATTCCTGTCTGACATTTCTGTCCGCAGCAGCGTGCTCCCGTAAACTCGGCAGCAAATTCGAGCCGTGCTGGTATTCGGACGCTGCTGCGGACAGGAATGTCCGCGCTCCGCCCATCGCTAACCGATTACACTATATCGCCGGCGAGGAGGATTTGAGGTATTTACGGACGGCTTCGGTGCGGCCGCGCACGTGGAGTTTCTCGTAGATATGGCGGAGGTGGGCGCGCACGGTGTCGTAGCTGATTTTGACGCGGTCGGCGATTTCCTTGTTGCTGAGGCCCTCGGAGAGCCAGCTCAAAATCTCGGACTCGCGCTGGGTCAACGCTTCATTAGTGGCGACATTGGCCGGCTTTTTTTGGAAGGCCTCGACGAGCATGCGGGCAATCTCACTGGTCATGGGCGCGCCGCCGGAACAGACTTCGTTGATCGCCTTTAGCAACTCCTCGGGGCTGGACCGCTTCAATAGATAACCGCACGCGCCGGCCTGCAATGCCTGGAAAATGAGTTCGTGGTTGCGATAGACCGTTACAATAATCACCTGGACGCTCGGGAGCTTTTCTTTGAGTTGGGCGGTGCAGGCGATGCCGGATTCGCCGGGCAAATGAATGTCCATCAGCACAACGTCGGGCTTCAAAGCGGGGAGTTCGGCCAGGGCTTCTTCGGCGGTGGCGCAGGCGAAGACACAACGAAAGCCCGGCGCGCCATCCACCCATTGGCTGAAGGTTTTCCGCATTACGGCGTTGTCCTCAACGATGGCGACAGTGGTCATAGGGTATTAGGGGGCGGGCAGCGGCAGCGCCAGCGAGACGGTGGTGCCCGCGCCGGGCTTGGATTCCACTTCGCAGCGCCCGTGGAGTTGTTTGAGGCGATTGCGCAGGTTGAGCAACCCGTGCCCATTGGAGCGTTCGAGCGTGTCAAAGCCGGCGCCGTTGTCCGCGATCGAGATGTAGAGCTGGTTGTGCTCGACGCGGAGGCCGAACGTGATCTCCGTGGCGCCGCCGTGGCGCACCGCGTTATTCAGCGCTTCCTTCACCGCTAAAAACACGTGATGCCGCACTTCGCCCACGACCACCTGCTCGGGAAAGGAGTTGGGAATGTGAACACGGCACGCCACTTTCATTGAGGAGAGATATTCCTCCGCGTAGCTGGCGAGGTATCGGGCGACCGATGAGAGCGTGTCGCGTGCCGGGTCCACCGCCCAGACGATTTCGTCCAGCGCATGCACCAGGGTGCGTGATTTTCCGGCGATGCTCGTCATGCGTTCGGCGGCCTCATCCTCAGGCAGTTCGTGGCCCGGCCCGGCTGTCGAGAGCATGGTAATTTCGGTGAGGCTGCTGCCGAGGTCGTCGTGCAAATCGCGCGCGATGCGTGCGCGTTCCTGGGCCAGTGCGCGCTGGCGCTCGGCTTTTTCGCGGTCCTGCACCTCCTGGCGCAATTCAGCGGTGCGTTGTTGCACCTGGTGTCGCAGGAGCCGGATCCAAACCAAGGCCACGACCAGGACCCCGAACAAAGCGCCGACGAGCACCAGCAAACGCGGCAACGTCCAGAACGGCGGCCGCATCAGCACGCGAATGTCCGCGGGCGAATGCAACAACAACTCGAAGCTGCCGACCTGCAGGCCCGTTGTGCGGTTCCCGCCGCTGCCATCATAGACGCCGGTCAGCTCCAGCCGGCTGCCCAGCGGCAAATCCAGTCCCCGGCTTTGCGCTCCAGGCAAACGCACTCCGGCGCCTCCGCTGTCTCCTTCAACACGAGCGACAAATCGCTGCAGGCCGGATTGCAACTCCAGCGTCCGCTGGTCACCGCTGAAGTTCACCAGCACGGCGTTGACCCGCACGCGCAGCGCGTCGTTTTCCGCGCGGAACAAATGGTCGGATTCGAGCAGGCGCGGCGCAGGCAGCGGAGCCGCGCCTACTTTCCTTGCCAGCGCCTCCTGCAATACCGGCGATGGGCCGGACAAGCTCGGGAACCCGACCACTTCGACCAAGTCACCGGCTGCGAGGTTCTCGTCCTCTTTCGGCGCGAACCGGAATCCATTCGCGCCGTCGATTGCAAACCATTCCCCCTCGCGCTGGCAGACGAGTTGGCCGGAGACTTTCACCCGCCGCAGTGCGCTGGCGTGCGGATCGAATAGAAGCAAGTCAATGACGCGTTTCGGCGTGACGGCAAACGTATCTGCCGGCGCTGGTTCGACCACCGTAACGGATGGAGCGAACATCCGGATCGCGCTGACATCGACGTTATGCGTCGCCCGATTCCAGGAGGCAAACAAACAACCGCGCAGTCGTACCAGCGCGCCTTCATCCGGCTTAAGCGCGAGGTTGTTGGTGGCGCCGTCGGTGTCAAAGATCAGCGCCGTCAGCTTGCCGCCGTGCGTCAGCACTGTGACACCTTCTGCGCGGACTCTTGTGAGCACTCCTTCAATCTCTACGAACTGTGTGTCCAGGCTGCCGTTGACCAATTGGTCCCAGTAGGGATGCACCGGCGGCGGCAAGTCTCGTGTGCCCAGCCCGGTGATCCGCAGCGCATGAATTCGTGGCGCAAACTCGCCCGGATCGGTCACCCCTTCCACTTCGACGAATGCGCCGATAGCCGGTGGCGCACCCAGCGTCTTATCCCAGCGGTCAATGTAAATGCCGCCCGTGGCGTCCTGGACCACGGCCGCGTCGAACAGCGGAAACGCGGAGGTAACGACCCCGCGTATGAGGACGTGGCGCGCGGCCGCGGCCTCCTCCCGGCTCAACCAGTGCACCTGGTCGGCGTTGGTCAGCACCGCTGACTCCGCGCCCGCCCCCAGTGGTGCCGGTGGACTCACCAAAACCGACGGCGAAGCCCCGCTGGCCGCTGCACCGGCCAGCAGCAGGATGGCAAGGCCACTCGCGATCCGCTGAACACTGAACACTCGGCCAGTCATGGTGAACTTCTACCGCGAGGGTACCAAGATGGCTCGCGGGTGAAAAGGTTGGAATCGGCCGGGATCACTTTCGGTCGCTTTCGGTGGATAGTTCCCGGGGTCGATTGGGTCGATTGAGGCGGTTCGGATATTGCCAAGAGAGGCCTTTTTGTGCTACAACCTAATCACCGCTTCGGAATCGAGTTGCACGCGGACAACTCCCGAGACCGCGGTCGGTCCGAACATTTCCAAATATGCATCTGCGATTCGGGATTTGCCGGCCGGGGTTTGTTGCCGCGGCATGTTGGATTGCTGCTCTGGGGTATTTGATGTGCCCAGGGGCAATCCGTGGACAAACCTTGGATGGCGGCTTCAATGCGAACGTTGACCAGGGAGTGTATGCGCTGGCGGCGCAACCGGACGGGCAGGTCCTTATAGGCGGCGCTTTCACGATGCTGGATGGCAAGGGGCGCAGCCACATTGGACGTCTTCATGCCGATGGCAGCCTCGACACAGGATTTAATCCAGGCGCCGATAATTACGTCTATTCGCTCCTGGTGCAGCCGGATGGGAAACTGCTCGCGGCAGGCATGTTCTCACAATTATGTGGTCAGAACCAATCGTTTGTGGGCCGGCTGAACGCGGATGGCACGCTCGATTCTGGTTTCGCGCCGACCCTCGACGGCTCGGTCTTGTGCCTGGCTCTTCAACCGGACGGACAGATTATCCTCGGGGGGAATTTTAATCACGCCGGCGGCCTGGCCCGGAGTTCCCTGGCGCGAGTGAACGCCGCGGGCGTGGTTGACGTGGCCTTTGATCCGGAGGCGGGCAGTGTCGTGCGGACGGTGGCCGTGCAACCGGATGGCAAAATCCTGGTTGGCGGCGGCTTTCTGTTCATGGGCGGACAGATCCGCAACTTCCTTTGCCGCCTCAATGCCGACGGCACGTTGGATACAAACTTCGTCGCCGGAGCGAACAACTGGGTTTACTCACTGGCGATCGCCCCGGACGGCAAAATCCTGGCGGGCGGGATCTTCACTTCAATGAACGGCCAAACTCGCAATCACCTGGCCCGGTTGAATCCAGACGGTACGCTCGACACCACGTTTTCTGCCAATGCAGGTCCCAGCGGCGAAGTTGACAGCGTGGCGTTGCAGACAGACGGAAGAATCATGGTGGGCGGACTCTTCGGCGATTTGGGGGGACAGCAGCGAGGCTACCTGGGGCGTCTAAATGGGGATGGGACATTTGATAGCTCGTTCACTCCGCAGGTAGGGTCAGAAGCATCGGCATTGGTATTGCAACGCGATGGAAAGCTGCTGGCCGGCGGCTGGGGCTACCTCGATCGGTTCAATAATACCAGCCCGGCGACTGAGTCCCTAACCTCCATGACCGCTACGAACCTCACCCTGATTGCCTGGCAGCGCGATGGGACAGGCCCGGAAGTTTGGCGGACCACCTTCGAAGCTTCCACCAATGGCAGCAATTGGAGCGTGCTGGGCGCCGGCACCCGCAACGCCGATGTGTGGCAATTAGGCCCGGTCAGTATGCCAACCAACGCTTATGTTCGCGCCCGTGGATTTCTGACCAGCGGTTACCAGAACAGCTCGGGCGGATTTGTCGAGTCGGTGCTGGGGCCGGTGCTGTTCCTGACCCAGCCGGCAAGTAGCACCAATGATGCAGGCACGACGGCCACCTTTAGCGTCGTCGCCGAAGGGTCGCCGCCGCTGGTCTGTTCCTGGCGCAAGAACGGTGTGCCCCTGGTCGATGGTGGCAATCTCTCGGGCTCCGGCACCGCCACTCTAACACTCAGCGACGTGCTCCACGCCGACGCGGGCAGCTATTCGGTCGTGGTCAGCAACGGCCTCGGCCCTGTGACCAGCAGTGTGGCGACACTCACGGTCAATGAGCCGGTGATAACTTCCCAACCGGTGGCTCTGTTCCTCGATGCCGGACAAACCGCACAGTTCAGTGTGACCGCCGCGGGCACCGCGCCGAATTACCAATGGTGGCGGAATGGCGCGACTCTCACCGGGGCAACGAATTCGATGCTCATCCTAACCAACGTGCAAGGAACCGATTCGGGCAGCCTTTTCCAGGTGGTGGTGCGCACGGCCTTTGGCGCAGTCACCAGCGCCGTGGCGACGCTTACGGTTAATGTGGCCATCGCCGACGGGTTCGCGCCGACTGCGAATTATCCCGTGCGTTCCCTGGCTGTTCAACCGGATGGAAAAGTGCTCGTGAGCGGTTATTTCAGTCAGGTGAACGGCCAATTCGCCTCCGGCATAGCGCGTATCAATCCTGATGGGACGCTCGACACGAACTTCGCGGCCGGCCTGTTAGGTATTCCGTCTTCCCCAGCGCTGCCGGTCCTGGCTTTGCAGGAAGATGGGCGCGTATTGATCGCCGGTGGAATCTCCAGCCTCGATGGGCAGGGGCGAGGGCAAATCGGACGGTTTAATGAGGACGGTTCGGTGGACTCGAGTTTCAACCCTGGGGCGAACGATTCGATTTTCGCGATGGTTGTCCAGGCCGATGGCAGGATCATTGTTGGCGGCGTGTTCACGAACCTCGCCGGACGGGCTTGCGCCGGCCTTGGCCGGCTCAATCCGGACGGAACCGCGGACACCAATTTCAACAGCGGCGCGGGCGGCACGGTTTATTCCCTGGCGTTGCAGCCGGATGGCAAGCTGCTCGTAGGCGGTGCATTTGCTTATCTGGCCGGCCAGGCGGTGACCAATCTTGGGCGGCTCAACCCGGATGGCAGCGTCGATCCCAGTTTCAGCCCCAATCCGAATGGAGCGGTAAACACGCTGGCCGTTCAGGCCGATGGCGCGATAGTGATGGGCGGGGCGTTCACCGCGCTGGGCTCTCAGGTGAGAAACTATGTTGCTCGGCTAAGCTCGAGTGGGGCTCTGGATTCCAGCTTTAATCCGGCTGCTGATGGGCCGGTGAATTGCTTGGCTTTGGAGACCGACGGCAAAATCGTGTTGGGCGGCGCGTTCGCCAATCTGGCAGGCCAACCGCGCAACCACCTGGCCCGCCTGAACGGCGACGGGAGCCTGGACATGACCTTTAATCCGGGCGCCGATGGCGAGGTGAACGCCCTGGCCATGGAACCGGACGGCAAGCTTCTCGTGGCCGGCAGCTTTGGAATGTTAGACGGCCAGTCGCGCGGCAACGTCGGGCGGGTCGTGCTCGAAGCTGCGACTCAGAGCCTGGTCAACATCGGGACCGCCCTGACCTGGCTCCGCGCCGGGACCAGCCCCGAGCTTTGGCGCGCCTTTGTCGATGTCTCAACCAACGGCAGCGCCTTTGTCCAGTCTGCCGCGGTGCGGATTACGGACGGCTGGCAGGTGAGCGGTTTGAATTTGCCCACCAATGCGACGGTGCGTGCGCGCGGGCAAGTGGCGGGCAGCAGCGATGGTTCGAGCTGGTTTGCCGAGAACGTTATTGGCCCGCTGCTGATCACGACCCAGCCGGTGGGCTCAACCAATAACCTCTACACTTCCGCCCAATTCAGTGTCGGCGTGGTGGGCCAATTGCCGATAGCGTTTCAGTGGCTCAAGAATGGCCAGGCTTTGCTGGACGGGGGAAACATTTCCGGTTCTCAGAGTTCGCTCCTATCGCTTGCTGATGTCACGGGCGCCGATGGAGGCGCCTACACCGTGGTCGTGAACAATTCCTGGGGCAGTGTCACCAGCCTGGTGGCGAACCTGGTGGTTTTGGACCCGGTAATTACTAACAACCCGGTGAACCAAGCCGCTGCGCTCGGGCAACCCGCGTCTTTCAGTGTTGCGGCCGACGGCACGCAGCCCTTCAGCTATCAATGGCGAAAGGACGGCGCTTTAATCTCCAGCGCAACCGCGCCTGCCCTGAGCCTCACTAATATTCAAGCGACCGATGTTGGGAGTTATGACGCCATAGTCAGCAACGCGTTTGGCAGTGTCACCAGCCTGACGGCAACACTCACGGTGAACCTGCTCGTGCCCGACAGCTTGAACCCAGGTGCCAACAGTGATGTGTATTCCCTGGCAGTCCAAGCCGACGGCAAAATTGTTGTGGGCGGCGCATTTAGCAGTTTGGGTGGGCTGACGCGCAATCATCTGGGCCGGCTCAACTCCGATGGTTCATTGGATGGGAGCTTTAACCCGAACGCCAACGGCAATGTGCTGGCGCTGGCGGTGGCCACCAACGGCGCGGTGCTCGCCGGCGGCACCTTCAGCATAGTGGGCGCTTTTAACCAGCCCGACCTGGTTCGGCTCAATCCCAATGGCGCGGTCGACACCAGCTTCAACCCTGTCTTCAACGGGTGGGTGAGATGCGTGGCCATTCAACCCGACGGCTCAATTCTGGTGGGAGGTGATTTCACTTCCGTCGGAGGCGTGGCCCGCAACCGTCTGGCGCGCCTTCTTCCGGACGGCACACTCGATCCCGGATTTAACCCAGGAGCCGATTTATCGGTCAGTGCGCTCGCACTGCAAACCGACGGCAAGATTCTGGTCGGTGGCGGGTTCTTGAACCTGGCCGGCCAGCCTCGGTCTGTGCTGGGCCGGCTCAACCCGGATGGGTCACTCGATGCCGGCTTCAACCCGGGGCAGGGAGGGTGGATCTTTAGTTTGCTCGTGCAACCCGATGGCCAAATTCTGGCCGGCGGATCCTTTAGCTCGTTGGGTGGCTTGATGCGGAATTTCATCGCTCGCCTCAATCCCGATGGAAGCGCTGATCCTGACTTTAATCCGGGGCCGGAGAATCCGCCGTCTTGCTCGCCATGTCCTGAGGTGACCTGCCTGGCGCTGCAAGCCAACGGCCGGATTCTCGTGGGCGGCTATTTCAACGCGATGGGCGGCTCACCGCGCACAAACCTGGCCCGGCTCAACCCGGGTGGCACTCCCGACCTGACGTTCAACCCCGGCGGCGGCTGGATCAATGCCCTGGCGGTGCAAGGCGATGGCGGGATCCTTGTGGGCGGCTCTTTTGGCACGTTGGCCGGCCAACCGCGCGGTAATCTCGGGCGCCTGGTTAATACCGATGTCGCCGTGGATAGTCTCACGTTTAACAGTTCGACCATCACCTGGTTGCGGGCCGGCGGCGAAACTGAGGTTTGGCGCACCACGTTCGACGGGTCGCCGGATGGTGTCACATGGGTGCCCCTTGCTGCAGGTGTGCGGACAGCCGGCGGTTGGCAAGCCTCCGGCCTGGCGCTGGGCTCGGCCGCGCTGGTTCGCGCCCGGGGCTTTGTCGCCGGCGGCGCCTGGTTTGTTGAAGCTATTGGTGGCGCGCCTTTCTTTACTGGGCAACCCGTGGGCCAAACCAACAACGCGCTGACGACTGCCAGCTTCGGCGCGACGGTGCTCGGAACCGCGCCGATGAATTTCCAATGGCTGAAGAACGGCCTTCCATTAGCCAATGGCGGGAACATTTTCGGCGCGACCAGCCCCGTGCTAACTTTGAGCAACGTGCTCGGCGCCGATGCGGGGCTGTACTCGCTGGCAGCCACCAATTCAATGGGTGCGACCACCAGTGCCGTTGCCCGTCTGACGGTCCTGGACCCACTCCTCACCAGCCAGCCCGCCAGCCAGGCCGTCAACGCCGGGCAAACTGTTGCGTTTGGGGTTACCGTCATCGGCACCGCCCCGTTGACTTATCAATGGTTCAAAGACGGTGCAGCACTCAGCGACGGTGCGAATCTTTCCGGCGCGCAAACGGCAAACCTGACGGTGAGCAACGCACTTGGCGGAAACGCCGGCGCCTACCAGGTTATCCTGACCAATGTTTGGGGCGCTCAAACCAGCGCCGTGGCCACCCTGACAGTGAATGACCCGGTGATCCTGACCAACCCGGTCAGCCAGGCGGCGCAAGCCGGCCAGGCGGTGACCTTGAGCGTGACTGTCGCGGGCACCGGCCCGCTGAATTACCAATGGCGCAAGAATGCAGCGCTCCTTCCGGGCGCGACCGCTGCAGCGCTGGTCTTTACCAATATTCAAGGCAGTGACACCGGGAATTACGACGTGATCGTCACAAATGTTTTCGGGGTCCGGACCAGCCTGGCTGCCACCGTCAGCGTCAATTCGGCCGTCGCGGACGGATTTAATCCCGGCCCAAACTTCCAGGTCAATTGCCTGATGCCGCTGCCGGACTCGAAAGTGCTCGCGGCCGGCACATTCAGCCCGTCGGGCAGCCAAAGCGGCCCGGTGCTGCGCCGGCTCAATTCAGATGGGACGCTGGACACTTCCTTCAACCCACCGACCAACACCACCATCTACGCCCTGGCTTTACAGACGGACGGGAAACTGCTCGTGTCGGCCCTCAGTCGGCAGCTTTCCGGTTACCTTTCGAGATTAAATGTGGACGGAACTGTCGATGCGTCTTTCAGCGCCGGCCTCAATGGGCCGGCCAATAGCATCCTGCCGCTGCCGGATGGAAAAATCCTGGTAGGCGGCGCCTTTTCGAGCGTGAGCCTCAAGTCGCAAGGCCGGCTCGCCCGCCTTTATCCGGACGGGACATTGGATACGAACTTCACGGCCATCATTCAGGACGGAACGGTCGGTTCGCTGGCCCTGCAGGCGGACGGAAACATCATCGTTGGCGGCACATTCACCTCGGTATCCGGAGTGGCGCGGAGCAACCTGTGCCGTCTCACGGCCACTGGGGCGGTTGATACGAACTTTATCGGCAGCGCGACCCTTTCCCTGGGCCAAAACAGCATGGTGAATTGTGTTGCGCTGCAGGCCGACGGCAAAGTCCTGGTCGCCGGGAATTTTACCGCGCTGGATAACCAGCCACGCAATCGCCTCGGCCGCTTGAATCCCGACGGCTCACTCGATACTGGATTCAATCCCGGGGCCAGCAGCACCGTCAATTCCCTGGCCCTGGAAACCGACGGTAATATCATCGTCGGCGGCACGTTTACGAACCTCACCGGAACTGCCCGCAATCGCCTGGGCAGGCTGGCGACCGACGGCACGCTCGATCCCTACTTCAACCCCAACTTGAATGGCCCGATAATGTCGCTGGCGTTGCAAACCAACGGCGCGGTCCTGGTTGGCGGTAGCTTCACCAGCGTCGCCGGGCAATCCCGAACCAACATCGCCCGGCTCGTCAATCCCGATGCGGCAACGCAAACTCTGACCTCAGTCACCGGCGCGCTGCTTTGGTTGCGCGGCGGCAGCAGCCCCGAGGTGTGGCGCGCCACCTTCGAGGTATCCGCTGACGGCACCAACTGGGTCGCCTTGGGCGAGGGCACGCGAGTCACTGGCGGGTGGCAGTTGAACTACGCCTTGCTTGCCCCTGGCGCGGTTGTGCGCACGCACGGTTTTTTGAGCGGTGGGTTGAACAACGGCTCCAGCGTTTACGTCGAGGTCCGGTTTATTCCGCCCACGCTGTTTGGTTTCGGGGTCCAGGCGAACCAGTTCACCGGGAACGTTGCCGCTGCCATCGGCCAGCTCGTCGTGATCGAAACCTCAACAGATTTGACCTCCTGGACACCCTTCCAAACCAACCTGATTCCCGGCACCGGCTTTGCCCCATTCAGCGATCCCGCCCCGGGCCGGTTCCCACGCCGATTCTACCGCGCGCGCCTGCAGTAAATGGCGCCGCCGCGGGCACCCTCATGAGCGCGCCGTTTGGGTTCCGCGCCTGAGCCGCTAATTCCCTTTAACCCGATAGAACCGAACCGGTGCGCCTGGAGTGTTCGTATCAATCCACGAATGGTTGATGACAGGGTTGGTGACGCTCAGCACGTCCTGCCAACCGGAACCGGGCATCGCGCTGGATTGGATCACGTACGAGTCAGGTGCGTTCAATACGACGTCCAATTTAAACCCGCTATTGCCGGCCAACATCGCGCCAGCCAGCACGGGGCGTCCATCGGCCGTGTCGCTCTGGAGAATCGTGCCGTTATCGCCGGTCAGCCAGAACGAACCGCCCAGGAAGGCGAGGCTGCGCAGGTTTACTGAAACCGGAAGGCTGGTGCTGATGTCCCGCCAGTCCATGCCGTTGGTGGATTCCAATAGCACGGTTGGACTATATCCAAACACAGTCCCCCACTGCCGCGGGTCTGGCCCACTGGTTAAAACCGAATCCGACCCAGCCGCGACATATAGGCCATTGCCGAAGGCTATTCCAATCAGGCTGCGGCTTACGCCTGAAATTTCCGGTGTCCAGGTCATCCCGTCGGCGGAGCTCAGGATTGTTCCATTGGCTCCGACGGCAAAGAATTGGCCGTTGAGGTATTGCACGCTGTTTAGGTCGGCAACCGTTTCCGAACTCTGCACATCCCAGATGGCGCCGTCGGGTGAGGTGAGAATATCGCCGCCGACACCTACGGCTACGTACAGACCGTTTCCGTAAGTGACACCGCGCAGATCGTTGCCAGTGCCCGAAAAACGTAACGTCCAGGCGGTGCCGCTGGGCGAGGTGACGATGGTCCCGGCGGCGCCCACCGCCACCCAGCGCGTCGCCCCGCGCGCTACCGCCAACAGATGCTGGCTGGCATTGCTGGTGCGCTGCGTCCAATTCACTCCGTTTGTCGAGGTATATAAAACTCCCTGTTCGGCGACAGCGACATAGTTACTGCCGTCAAACGCGATCCCGGTGTAGGGCAAGAAGGGGGCGTTTGACGAAGGCCGAAATGCCAGCCCGTTTAACGAAGTGAATATGGGTCCCGGATAATGAACCGTAGTGTTGTTGTAGCCGTAAGTGTTGGGATTGGAGGAAACGGCGTAATAACCGTTCGCACCGAGCGCCAGTTGCCGAATACTCGTTCCATTGGTGGTGTACGCAGCCGTCCAATTCATCCCGTCAGTCGAGGTCAGTACTTTGCCGCTGTTGCCTGATATCACATAGGTGCCATGGCCATAAGCAAGGCCATTGGCGTCCCCGGCATCCGCCAGAGAGGTAGCAGTGGCGGTTGAGCCATCAGTGGTGCTCACAATGGAAGCCCCGATCCCGGCCCAGACGTTCCCGTTAGCAGTGCTGAGAAATGTGGGTACCATGTTAGCGTAACCACCGGAAGCCGCGGCTCCTTGGACCCATGTCGTGCCGTCCGTCGAGGTGTAAAATTGCTTCTGCGGAATATAGCTAACGCCACCCAGGCTAAGTGCACTTTCAACCAGAGCCACAAAGCGGCCATTAGAAAACACATCCGCATACACGACTGCCGGGTCGGGCGAGCCTGGACTGAGCGTGAACATAGTTGTGGGGGTCCAGACTACCCCATCATTCGAGACCAGGACCTTGACGTTCCCAGACTGGGACCCCGGGACTGGTATCACGAAAACACCGTTGCCGGCGGCGGCACTCGGCAAATCGTCCGTCCCTGCGTACCCCATCGACCATGTCACCCCGTCCACCGATAACGCGATTTGGCCAGCCTCGCCGCAGGCCAGGTACTTGCCATTGCCGTAGGTCACCGCCAAAAGCGTGTTCGTTATGGCCGAAGTTCGCCGGGTCCACGTAAATCCGTCGGGCGAGGTGACGATCGCGCCCGCGGCCCCTACAGCCACAAATTGATTATTCGCATAGGTCACCTGGAACAACGTTTCGTTAATCGGCCTGCTACCCTCATCCCACGCCGAGCCGTCCGCCGAAAGGTGGACAACACCGTCATCTCCGACCGCAACGAATTTGCCGGCGCCGAACGCGACGCTTAGCATGCGATCGGCAAAAGGAGCAGGACTGCGCCAATGCCAGTGGTCCGCCGGGCCGGCTTGAAGGGACGCTACCATTGCCCAGGTCAGCACCGCTGCCAAGGCCCTGGCCTCAGGGCTTGCTCTGAAGGCAGTTGCCGCAATCCCCGCGGGAGCCGATCGGCAGGGTGCGCAATAGAACTGCCGGAATAGGCCTGCCAAGGAGGTTCCTTTCATAAAGCGGCTGTAGCAGAGGCAGTCGCTCCTGTCAATATCTAAGTTGCTCAGCAACAGGGATAACAGGGGAACTGGGGATTTATCCCGTCACCGTCAGATAGGTGGAGTACTGTTCATCCGCAATTTCCGTCCAGGGCAGCAGCTTGAGCGGGGCGGCGGCAGTGCCGGCTTGCCACGTGCGCGAGTCGAGCTTTTTAGCGGCCAGCAGGTCCGTCCTGGTCACTGCAGGATGGCTGTCGGTGAGCGCGAATAGCGCCAGAGGGCCGAAGCTGAGGGCGACAATTTGCGGATGCTGCGGGTCGATGGATTCGAGCCGGTTTGTCATGGGTAGATGCAACTCAACACGATCACCATCGGCCCATGAGTGCTGAACCGCCGCAAAGGTTCCGGGAGTTGTTTCTATTTCCAGCGACCGGCCGTTCACGGCCAACGAAGCTCCAGCGGCCCAGGCCGGAATGCGAAAATGCAACGTGAACTCGCGCGTGCGAGAGGTGCGCACCTTGAATTGAACGAGACTATCAAATGGATAGCGGCTCTCTTGAGTCAAGGCCACCTCGGCGCCGTGCTGGTTCCAGCGCGCGGTCGAAGGGATATAAAGATTGACCCAAACGGCTCGCGGGTCGCGGAAGTAAGCATTGATGCGATAGTCAGCCGCATCCTGGGGCAAGGTGCCGGAGCAGCAAGACCAGTGCTGATCCGCCGAATAATATTTGCGCCCTTTGAAATTGTAATCGGAGTAGTAGAAGGTGCGGCCATCGGACATGAGAGGTTTGGCGCCGAGGACGGTATTGTACAT
Organism: Verrucomicrobiia bacterium; assembly: GCA_035934555.1. GTDB lineage: Bacteria > Verrucomicrobiota > Verrucomicrobiia > Limisphaerales > UBA8199 > DASYXT01. Next base: position 60,410 of record DASYXT010000018.1, read on the forward strand.
GACGCGCTCCATGCTGTCGCCGAAGCGGGAGTCGCGGGTGACGCGCAGGAGGTAGCGGGTTAGTTTGAAATGGGCATAGGCGCCGCACGGGGTCTCAAAGCTGGCGTGGGTCGAGGTGAGGCTCCGGTAAAGGTCGGGACAATCCGGCCCGCAAAGGGTTTCGTTCGGGCCCCAGCCACCCGTCACGAAGCTCTGCTGCGATAGCATGTCAAAGGCATTCCGCGCCGCGCGGAGATGCTTCTGACTTCCCAGCGTGAGAAAGGCTTGCATAGCCGAGCTGAGCGAATTGACATGACTGTAGGCGTGTCTGCCGGCCAAAATATTCCTGCCCTCCGCCAGGGGGTCGTAGTATTCGTCGAAGAGGTATTGCTGCCCCAGGTCACGATAGCGCGCGCCTGCACCGCGCTGATACGCCAGGAAAAGGTTCTCGGAAATCGTGTAAGACTCATCCCAGGTCCAGAATTTGTCTTTGTTTGGCCGCCAGGGTGTGTCATGCGCGACGGCGTGTTTGGGAAAATGGGGCAAGGCGGTGTCGGTGGTATGATCAAGGATGGCGAAGGCGTCTGGATCGCCGCAATACTTGTGCGCATCAATCAGCCCGCAGACGAACTTGTCGTAACAATAGGTGGGGAAGCGGTTGACTTCATAATATTGGCCCGAAATGGTTTGCGCGTAGAGGCGATTCAACCGCAGCACTTTCTCACGTATGGCGGGGTCCGGGCGAATGGCGTACATGCGCGCCAGGGCCGAGACCCATTGGCCAAAGGTGCAACCGGGCGCGAATCCATCGCGGTCCCGGCCCCAAACGTAATCGGGATTGTAATGGTACCAGCCGCCGAGGTCGTCGCCTGGGGCGGGCAGGCCGCTCATTTGGCGCAGCGGCTTGAGGAGGCTGTCTTCGCTCAGCCCCATCAGGAGCGAACGCGTTTGCTCAAGCTGTGCTTCATGGAGCTCACTGGCCAAATCGACATCGCCGTAATCGAACTGGGCGAGGGGTCGCTGGACAGGGCGTGCGGCGGTCTTTTTGGGCAGCGCACACCCGGGCAGTGCCAACCCCGCCGCCGCCAGCGAGAGGGATTGCAGAAACTTTTTTCGGGAGATTCCAGATGAGGGTAGCATAGGTCAACGTTAGCACAAACGGGGGGGCGGGAAAGGGATTTACGTACTCGGACGCTCCAGAACCCGATAGTCAAACGGAGCAAGGCTCACATTGGGGTCTGGGGCTTTTCCCGTAAGCACATCGATAAACCCAGCCCCAAGCGGCACGGTTGCGGGCGTGTCCCCGTGGTTCAGAAGGAAATAGAAATCTGTTCCGCCTTCGGTGCGGCGGGTCACCTCGACCTGAGCGGGAACGTCGGATAGCAACGGCGCGAGTCCCGCAGCGTAACGCTTGAGCAAATAACGCGCCGACTCAAGATTTAACAGCGAGCCGTAATAAACCGCCTTGCCCTTTCCCCAAACCTGCTCGGTAGCCGCGGGCGCATCTTTGAGGAAATCGCGGTCCCAACGGGCGATCACGCGGCTGGTTGTCGGATGCAGCACTTCGGCAAAGACGCGGAGCGAGACGGTGGCGCCGTCCGCAAAGCGCAGCGCATTAGCGCCTGCCGACGGCGGCTGATAGGTTTGGAACGAGTCCAGTTCAACGCCGAAGACATTCGTGAGCCCAAGCGGAATAGCGGCGGTTGTGAATGCGTTATCGCGATTCTTGATCGCGCTGCCGGACGACAACACCAGTGTGCCGCCCTGCTGGACAAAGCGGTCCAGGCGCGCCGCCAGCGCGCCATCCATCAGCGCGAGTTGCGGGGCGAACACCAGTTTGTATCCGCTCAAATCCGCGCGCGGACCGACGAAATCAATATTGTGCCGCTGCTCGGAGGCGGCCTGGAACAGCGCGTCGTACGCAGGGCCGGGGCTCGCCTCACGGGTCAGGTATTGGTAAGTGAACACCCACTCGGCTTCGTAATCTTTGAGGGCGGCAATCTCGGAAATGATCTTTGAGCCGGCAATCCTCGGCCCAATCTTCTGCAACTCGCGGCCTTCCTGCTGGAACTCAGCAAAGCGCGCCCGGGGCACATTGTCGTGATCGAGCACGCCGTACCAATATTCCTCCGCGCCGCGCAGGGCCGAGCGCCAGCGAAAGTGCAGCAGCCCTTCGGCGCCGTGCGCGACCGCCTGCATCGCCCAGAGCCGTATTTCACCCGGGCGCGGGGAGCGCAGCAGATAGGTCTGGCCGGCCGGCCCGACCAGTTGCTCCATGATCATCATGCGGCCGTTAAAGCCGCGCACGGTGGTGAGCGACGCGCCGGTCGCAAACCGCGGCGCGTTGTCGAAGCTCGGATAATTATCGAACGCATAAAGGTCGAGCGAGCGGCTGAACTGGTAATAATCGAGATTCTTGAAGACGCCATTGTGAGTGATGAAATCGTGCGGGCGGTAGCGCCGCAGGATTTGCACCTGGTCATCGAGGTAATCGGTGGCGGAAGCGGAGATGAACCGCTTGAAGTCGAGCATAAGCGCCGGGTTGTGGCAAGCCGGCGTGGGGAACGGCAGGTTAATTTGGTCCCAATCCGAATAGGTCTGGCTCCAGACGACCGTCCCCCAGCGTGCGTTTAATTCCAAGAGGCTGCCGTACTTGTGCCGCAACCAGGTCCGGAACGCCGCCTGGCAACTCGAACAGAAGCACTCGGGGTTCTCGTTGTTCATCTCATTATCGATCTGCCAGCCGATGATGTTCGTATTGCCGCGATAATGGCGCGCGAGGGCTTCGACGACTTTCCGCGAGAGACGGCGATAGACGGCGCTGTTGTAGCAATATTGGCGTCGCGACTGGTCGTCCACAGTCCGCCCGTTGCTCAACACGGTCAGCACTTCGGGATACTTGTGCGTTAACCATTTCGGCGGCGTGGCGGTCGGCGTGCCGAAAATGGTTTTGATCCCGTGACGGCCCAAAGCTTCAATGGCGCCGTCGAACAAGCTGAAGTCATAGTGACCCTCGCGCAGTTCGATCACTGCCCAGCCGAATTCGCCCAGGCGGACGGTGTTGACGCCGCACTCCGCCATGCGGCGGGCGTCCTGTTCCCAATAAGTCTGTGGCCATTGCTCGGGGTAATAACACACGCCAAAGCGAAACGAGTCGTAGCCCTCATGGGTTTGTGCGTGAACGGGAACTGCGGCCAAAAGCACCAGGAGGACTGGCAGTACCATGGCGCGGCAAAAGCGACAAGGGCTGTGTGGGCGGTTCATCGAAAGCTGTGTCGTGCCTGATGTTATCGGGTCGCGGTGTATGTCCCAATAGCTCAATTGGACTATTCTGTCGGCGTGGAGCAAGTGACACAATGGTTTCGCTCTATGTTTCAGCGTTGCCTTGGAGTTGTGCTGCTCGTCTTGGCATTAGCGGCCGACCAGGCCGTCGCTGCTCCGCGCCGGGTCACTTCGCTCGATTTTGACTGGCGATTTCATCGGGGCGACCTTCCGGACTTTTCACTGACCAACGACGTGCTCTCTCCACCATCGCAAGTTCTCGGGCGGGGGCACGATTAAATGTGGGTAAGCAAATCGAAAAATTCTCAAAAATGAGATTGTACAAATTTATACACTCCATTATTTACAGTGGGGATGAAACACAAACAGTCACCGTCGCCCACTCTGAACGCTGCCGAACTACA
>DASYXT010000019.1:0-30663 GCA_035934555.1 Verrucomicrobiia bacterium
CAGCTGCACCCCGTCAAGCAGGGCCTGCTGTTCGGCGGTGACAATCGGTCGATGTTTAGTCTTCATTGGCCCCACAGGTAAAAAAAGTGCGGGCCAATGTCCAGCTCAAATAAACAGGGATTTGCTTTTCAGTGACTTACCGGTGTTTTGACTCCGCCATACCCATGGGCCTGTGGAGCGTCCGCGGCGTAGGTCGAGCTGACACGCTATCGATGAAAATGGATGCTTTGGCAAAAGGCATGTATTATTTGGCGAAACGCACGTTTGGATGAAACCGGTCTCAACCTGGGTTAACGCCGCATGAAAATTGCCAGCTACAATGTTAATGGCATCCGCTCGCGCTTGCCGAATCTGCTCGAGTGGTTGCAGCGCGAGGCGCCCGATGTCGTCTGCTTACAGGAACTGAAGGCCCCCGACGAAGCCTTCCCGGTGCTGGCAATCCGCTCCGCCGGTTACGGGGCGGTTTGGAGTGGACAAAAGTCCTGGAACGGCGTGGCGATTCTGGCGCGGAACGCCAATCCGATCGAAACCAGGCGCAAGCTGCCGGGAGGCGAGGAAGATTCCCACAGCCGGTATATCGAAGCGACAGTGAATGGCGTTTTGATCGGCTGCTTGTACCTGCCGAATGGCAACCCGCAACCCGGACCGAAATTCGACTACAAATTGGCGTGGTTCGAACGACTGATTCGACACGCGGGCGCGCTGTGCGAGGGCGGGCAGCCGGGGGTCCTCGCCGGCGATTACAACGTCGTGCCGACCGACTTTGACATTTACGACCCGCGCTCCTGGCGCAAGGATGCATTGCTCCAGCCCCAAACGCGTGAATGCTACCAGCGCCTGCTGGCTCAGGGCTGGACCGATGCGCTGCGGGCCCGTTTCCCGGATCAGCCGGTTTACACATTCTGGGATTACTTCCGTCAACACTGGGAAAGGAATGCCGGCTTGAGGATTGATCATCTCCTGCTGAATCCTGCGCTCAAATCGCAAATGACCGATGCCGGTGTCGATACCTGGGTGCGCGGCCAACCCGGCGCCAGCGACCATGCCCCAACCTGGGTGCGATTGGGAATGTCCGGGCGGAGCTCGTAAGGGCCATGGCGCGCTTGGCTGGCGGGGACGCATTCGAAGAGAAAATGCGGAAAAAGCAGGGTGAATTTTCTGTTGGACAGTCACGCAACTTTGTGAAATAAATTTCCTGGTCCGCATGCCGCGACTGGTCGTCAACCCCGGTTCGCCTGCCGCTTGGGAAGTCCAACTCAAGCCGGGTGAAAATTTCCTCGGCCGCTCAGAGGCCAACGATTTCCAACTGCCTGACCCATCCGTCTCAGGTTCGCATTGCCAAATCACTGTATCGGATGGCGCGGTGGTGGTTCGGGACCTTGGCTCAACCAATGGCACATTTGTCAATCGCGCGCCGATCCATGAAGCTGCGCTTCAAACCGGCCAAACGCTGCAAATAGGACAAGTGGAATTGCTGTTTTGTGGCGATGGTTCCCTTGCCGCGCCACCACGAACCGGTCCTCCCCCACTCCCCACACCGGTCCTGCCCAAGCCGCGCTCGAGCGCAGCGCCGCAGGGCTTGGTGCTGTCAGCCGGCGCAGACGTGAACATCGAACAAGACCCGGCGCTCTGGCAGGCACCCCCTCCACTGCCCGCCGCCGCGGTCAGCGAAGCCGACGTGCCGCTGTCGGGCAACTGCAAGCACCATCCCCGGAGCGCCGGCCGCCACTATTGCCCTCAGTGCCGCAAGTTCTATTGCGATTTGTGTGTGAACTCGCGCCCGACCGGCGCTGTTCAACAGAAATTCTGCCGGCATTGTGGCAGTGCCTGTGTCAAAGCGCATGTCCAGCCGCTGCGGCCCGTAGCGCCCCAAAGCTTTTACAAACGGATGCCGAGTGCGTTCCTGTATCCGTTCCGCGGCACAGGCTTGTTGATGCTGATTGTCAGCACGGTCGTCCTCTCCGTCATCCAAATGGCCATGTTCGGCTGGTTTTCCATCCTGCTGGTGATCGCGGCCTTCGGCTATCTGTTCTCGTACATGCAGAACATCATTCATGCGACCGCCAACGAAGAGGAGCAGATGCCAGAGTTGCCGGGATTTGACGACGTGTTTGGCGGCGCGTTTCGTCTTGCGGTAACCACTCTGGCCAGCTTCGGTCTGCCCATTGCGCTGGCGCTAATCGCCTTCTTTTCCGAAGCTGAGATTCCGGCCGTCGCCATAATTGCCACCACCGTTCTGGGGTGTCTTTACTTCCCGATGGCATTTCTGGCCGTGGCGATGAAGGATTCGGCATTGGCGGCGAACCCGTTGGTGGTTGTCCCGGCCATCCTGAGGGTCCCGCTTGGATACCTGCTCACCGCCATCGTCGTTGTGGGTGTGTATGCGGTGCGGGAGGTGGGCGATGTGGTGACCAGCGCCGTTAGCCGGGCCAGCTTTCACACTCGCGACATGTCCACCATGTTCAGCAGCTTTGGCCTGCGGGCCGTTTGGGCGCTCATCAGCGTTTACCTGCTGGTGGTGAGCATGCGGATCCTTGGCTTGCTCTACGTGACCAACAAGCAGAAGTTCGGCTGGTTCCAGCGCTAGCCCTGAAAGTTCGTATGGCCCGGCTCGTTGTCAATCCCGGCACGCCGGAGGATGGCAGATGTCTGCAATAAACAACAACACGCCTGGTTCCAAAATTAAACGAGGTCCGCGCCTGTTGCTTCAGCAACCGGGAGGAAACCTAACCGAATGGCTCTTGCAACCCGGCGCGAATTCCGTGGGTCGCGCAGCAGAAAACCAAATCCAAATCGATCATCCGTCCGTTTCGAGCGCTCATTGCTCCATCACGGTGAATGGAAATGCTCTGTCTGTCCGCGACCACGGCTCAACTAATGGAACGTTTGTGGATGGTGTTCCCATAGCCGAGGGCCTGCTGCAGGACGGGCAAACGCTACAAGTCGGGCAGGTGGAAATGACCGTCCGTTTTGACGCCTGGCCAACATCCAGCGCCGCAGCAGCGGACCCTGACTGGAATTCATCGCCGCGCCAACCAGCACCGGCGCCCAAACCTGTTGAGCCCGAGTTTGTCGGCGCCCAAACCTGCAAGTTCCACCCGAAAATGGCGGCGCGCTACCAATGCGCCCAATGCGGGGAGTTTTTCTGCGACGCTTGCGTGGCGCTGCGCCAAGGCGGACGCCCATTCTGCCGGCACTGCGGTGTAGCGTGCGCGCCGGTCCTGGCCCGGCTTGGGGAGGCGGTCGAGAAAGGATTCCTGGCGAGATTGCCTGGCGCATTCGCTTACCCCGTGCGCGGCGCGGGAGTTGTTGTAGTGATTGTGGGGATCGTTTTATTCGGACTGCTCAAAGCCGGCGAGGCCTGCCTCCATTTCCGAAACCTGCGCATTTTGATATTTGGGATCATTGTGGAAGTGTTTGCCGGTGGATACCTGTTCGCTTTTCTGCAAAACATCATCCATGCGACTGCCGCCGAGGAGCGCGAACTGCCCGACTTGCCAGGCATCAGCAATTTCCTCGAGGATGTGATTGTCCCGTTCTTCAGGTTATTGGCGCTGCTGCTGCTGAGTTTTGCTCCTGTAATTGGCCTGGCGGTATGGGCAGGAAAAGACGCAGAGGGTGCTGCCGGCCTGATCACTTGGACAGCACTGTTGGCTGGGTGCCTGTATTTTCCTATGGCGTTCCTGGCGGTGGCCATTCATGACTCGATTGCCGCGGCCAATCCCCTGGTTGTTGTTCCCTCGCTCTTCAAAGTCCCATTACCGTATCTGCTGTGCCTGCTATTTCTCGCTCTCGTGGCGGGACTTCAATATGGCGGCGGCGTCTGGTTGGACCGAACCTTTCCCGACGGCATGACGACCGGGTCAATGGGACAGTTATTCGGGATGATAGGGCTGCTGGCCCTCCTCAGTTTTGTCTGCCTCTATTTGCTCATCGTTGCGGTTCACCTGCTTGGGGTGGTGTTTGTTACCCGGAAGCACGCGTTAGGCTGGCTTAGGCCACAGCCCGGCGAAGGGAAGTAATGCAGAAGGCGCAAGTTCAGCGCGGCCAAGGATAGTCTACGTTTAGGGTATCCCAGGCACTTTGCTGCACTTGATTGGTGCTATTGGTTTGGCCGCTGCACGACAAAAAAACATTAAGAACCGTGAAACAAGCCACTTTTCGTCACATTTCAGGCTTGACAAATTGGCGTAAAATGTTCAGGGTGTGCAGCATGAACTCTCGGAAAGCAATGATTTCATTAAATCGCAGCACACGTGTTGGGACCCTCGTCGGTGTTTGCCTGGCGGTCGCCAGCGGCGCTTGGGCGCAAATTGGTAGCGTGAACTCCGCAGTAGTCACGCCCGGTTTTTTCCATGACTTTACCTCCGCCACAGAGACCGTGGGCAATGATTACCCCACTTTCATTTCCCTTGGCGAATTCGGCGCTGGCCGGGCAGCCTCTGGCGGTTTGAACCGCGACATCTGGCAGTTTTCCAATAACGGGACGAGCGCCTACACGCTGGGCGCTAATGACTATTTTACCGTTTCTATGACGATGGTGCTCTTTGGGGAGAGTGGGACTGTGGACAACGAAGCCGGCTTCATCATTCCGAACGCAAACGGCGGCTTTGGCGGGGGCGATTTGCAATTCATAGCCAAAGCCTCCCAGGATCACTTCATCGGCATGTTCGGCGGGACAGGGTTTTGGAACTCGGGCTTAACCTATAGCGAAAACACCCCGGTTACCTTGGGAATGACGTATTTCTACGACACGGCGGCGAGCCAGAACGCCTTCAGGTTCTCGGTCACTTACGGCGGCACGACGGTTTACAGCCCGATCCAGGATTGGACTGGAAATCTGGCGGGCGACACCCTTGGTGGTTATTACCAGATTGGCAATGGGGGTACCAGCCCGGGAGCGTCTGGCGAGGCGGTCTTCGCTGGCATCTCGTTGGCGGCCGTTCCGGAACCTTCGGTGCTGGCGCTTTTGGGCCTTGGGGGGCTGGCGATGGTGCTGCGCCGCCGCAGCTAATGTAAGCTAATTTCATTTTAGAGAACTCCCCAAGACCCCGCGGGTTCATCCCGCGGGGTCTTTTAGTTTGGACCGCGATTTGGGCGCGCTGCGTAAACTTTCAGGCTTGACAAAAGACCGTAACATGTGCATCATGCACACGATAAACACTCGGAAAGCTATGAAGGCCCTCCTTACCTGTGGACTAATTACAATCTTTGAGACCGGTCTTGCAGTCGCCCAAATCGGGTCGATCAACTCGTACACGTTGATGCCCAGGGTTTTCAATGACATACCAACCGCTAACGGCACGTACATCAATAGCTACCCGGCATATCCCGGCGGGCCCGGCTTCGTTTCGTTTAGTGAGCAGAACGTTACATCTGCCACCGGTTTTGCCAACCGTGACGTCTGGTACTTCTCGAATAACGGTGGAACCTCTCCGTATTTGTTTCAAAACGGCGATTATTTCCACACTTCCATGAACGTGACGATAGTCGGCAACACTTCGGGCATCGACCTGGAAGCCGGTTATTTGTTCAGCAACCCGAGCGGCGGTTTCGGCGGTGACCTGCAACTCCTGATGAATGTGAACAATGGGGTCGTCGTGCAGTTCGGCGGACCTTCCTACTATCCTTTCTCGCCGAGTGCCGGGGGGTACCCGGGGGCCGGTGGCGGCGTGCCGAACTACCTGCCCGGATTGACCTACAATCTCTCAATGAGCTACCTCCCCGATCCGCTTACAGGTCGCAACGCGTTCCAGTATTGGGTGAATGGACAGCAAGCTGCCTCATCGCCTGGTAATCCCTACTTCGATCTCGCACCGGGTGCGAGTATCGGCAGCGCTGGTGATTTTCTGGGTGGGTATTTTCAAATTCAACGCAGCACCGCTGCCGGAAATAACGGCGCAGTGATTTTCGGGGACATCACCATCACCTCCGTGCCTGAACCCTCGTTTCTCGCGCTGTTGAGCTTTGGCGGGCTGGCAATGGCGCTGCGCCGCCGCAGCTAATTCAACTTTAGAGAACTCCTTAACCCCCGCCGGTTCATCCCGCGGGGTTTTTTGTTGGTCGCGATGTCGCGCTCAACGGTTTCCCGGCTTTCCGGCCTGGACCGTTCGGGACCTGCCTCCTCATCCTCTGACCTCTGCTACCGGCTTTTCACCTCAATTTTGGAGGTTTGAACTTGCACGTCCGTCTTCTCCTCCCGTGTAAGATAGTACTTTTCTGTATATTCCAGCACCATGCGGTGGGTCGTGAACTGCGGAACGAGGGTGACCATCGCCCGGCGCACCCGTTGCAGCCACTTTCGCGGGATACCCTGGTCGTCGCGGTCAAAAAACAGCGGCACGACTTCCTTTGTCAGGACCGCGTACAGGTTGGCGCTATCGACGCGGTCCTGCTCCTCGACGGAGTCGGGGTGGGAGTCTTCGCCAATGGCAAAGCCGTTGGTGCCATCGTAGCCCTCGCGCCACCAGCCATCCATGATGCTCAGGTTAAGGCAGCCGTGGCAGCCGGCCTTCATGCCGCTGGTGCCCGAGGCTTCCAACGGCCGGCGCGGATTGTTCAGCCATACGTCGCAGCCGGAGACCATCTGGCGCGCGACATGCATGTCATAATTCTCGAGGAAGATCAGGTGCCCTTGCAGGTCGCTGTACTTGCTCAGGTGAATGATATGCTGGATATAGCGTTTGCCATCGTCGTCCCGCGGGTGCGCTTTGCCGGCGAAGATGAACTGCACCGGCCGGGCGGGGTCGCGCGTCAGCTTCACTATATTTTCAAACTGCTGGAAAATGAGCGGCGCGCGTTTATAGGTGGCAAACCGCCGGCCAAACCCGATCGTCAAAGCATCCGGGTTAAGCAGTTGGTCGAACGCGATGAAGTCGCCTTGGGTCAGGCGTTGGCGTTGAATCAGCAACCGGCGTCGCGCAAACTCGATCAGCTCACGACGCAATTGGTAGCGTAACGCCCAAAGCTCCTCGTCCGATATAAACCCGGGATCGGCCATGCGCTGCCAAAACTCCGGCGAATTAACTTGCTGGTCCCAGGCTGCTTCGGCCGTCTTGGAATTGATGGTGACAGAACTGACCGATTTCCCGGTGAGCTTTCGGCGCCAGAACCGGCGCACGGTCCCCTTCATCCAGCCCAAAAGGTGGATGCCGTTGGTGATATGGCCGATCGGCACCTGTGACACCGGTTTGTCCGGATAAAGCGAGTGCCACATGTGCCGGCTGACGCGGCCGTGCAACTCGCTCACGGCATTGGCAGCTCGCGACAATTTCAGCGCCAGCACCGTCATGCAAAACGGCTCTTGCAGGTTCTGAGGATTCACCCGCCCCAGCTTCACAATTTCCGTGAACGGCACGGTCAACTGCGTCCGGAACCGGTGCATCACATAGTCCATCAAATCCGGGCTGAACCGGTCATGTCCGGCTTCCACGGGCGTGTGGGTGGTGAAGATGCATTCGGCGCGCGTGGCCGCCAGAGCATCGGCGAAGGTTTGTCCGGCGGCCATTTTCTCGCGAATGAGTTCAAGCGTCAGAAATGCGGCATGCCCTTCGTTCATATGGAACACGGAGGGCGCGAAGCCCAACGCCCGCAGCAGCCGAACCCCGCCAATCCCCAGCAACACCTCCTGCATGATCCGCGTGGTGCTATCACCACCATAAACCCGGAGGGTCAAATCACGGAAATGTTGCTCGTTCTCGGGGCGGTTGGTGTCCAGCAGAAACACCGTCGCGCGGCCGACATTCACGCGGAAAGCCTGGAATGCCACCTGGTTGACCCCGATATCCACCTGGGCGACCAACGGCTCGCCGCGCGCGTTGAGCACAGGTTCCATCGGCAGGTTCCGCGGGTTGAGCAGCGTGTAATACTCCGTCTGCCAATTGTTGCTATCAATCGCTTGCTGAAAGTACCCTTCCCGGTAGAAAAGACTGATGCCGACGAAGCCCAAGCCAAGGTCACTGGCGGATTTGGTGTGGTCCCCGGCCAGCATGCCGAGGCCGCCGGCGGCGATAGGCAACGTTTCGTGAAATCCGAACTCGGCTGAGAAGTAGGCGATGGGGCTGGCGCGCAGGCTCGGCGCATTCTGCTGTGCCCAGGTATTCGGCAGCCGCAGATAATCCTCAAAAGCCCGCAGCACGTGCCGAACGTGGGTCGCAAAATCAGGGTTTTGCAGCCGCACCCGCAGTTCGTAGTCTGACAACTCATTGAGAATCGCCACCGCGTTGTGATACAGGTTCTGCCAGCAGCGGGGCGATAATTCCTGAAAAATCTCCTGCGCTCCCTGGTCCCAGGTCCACCAAAGATTTCTCGCCAGCCGGTGCAAGCCGGCTGCTAATTCATCCAGTTCTGCGCTCGTCAGAGGTTTAGTTGCCATAAATCATTTAACCGGCCCTAAGGTTCTCCCGTCGCCAAGTCGGCCAGACACCGTAATGACTCGCGATCGCCATCGCAAATGAAAATCGCCTGCGAGAATCGTCTCTCGACTCCGCGTGGAAAGGAGCGCGGACTTTAGCTTTAGTCAGACTTTAGTCCGCAGCAATTCTCAAACTGAGGATGGCCCGGATCATGCCGCCGTGCGCGTGAGCGTTCGGGCACGCCGCGGACTGGGTAGGTTTACTTTGCCAAGGAAGCATCTCGCCAGATCATCCATCCCCTGGAGCAGGAAATAGGGATTGGCTATGGAAACTTTCAATCATCATCCGGCTCCTGCTTTACGCTGACAGCCCAGGCCGGGTAAGGAACGCCTGGGCCTTTAACTGCTCGCCACAGGATATGATTGAACAGGTCCTCCGGGCATTGGTCCTCCCGGTCCAGCGGTAACTTCGCCGAAAGCAGCGCGTCTTTGCGCAACTGTGCGTTTTTGATGCTCTTTGGATGTGGATTCATTTCATCCAACGCGACCTGATTCCTGGCCGCGTCGAAGGGAGTAAAGTCGGGTGCGTTGGTAAAGCAATCGAACATCGGTGTGGCCGTCGCGTCGAGTTGATTCATCGGCGGCAGCCCCAAAATCAATTCCGTCGTGCGAAGCAGGCTGGTATGGTTGTATTGCGTGTGGACAACCGCGTGGCGTTTGCTGTACGGGCTGGCGACGTATGCCGTCGTGCGATAGCCGCTCACATGATCCCAGCCATCCTGCGGATCGTCTTCGATGGAGAAGATACAGGTGTCCTTCCAAAACGGGGAATGGCTCACCGCATCCACAATCCGGCCGAATGCCAGGTCGTTATCCGCTACCTGCGCCTCCGGTGTCGGGGCCCCGAATTGCGTGCCGCTGGTGTGATCGTTGGGCAGCCAGACGATCAGCAGGTTCGGCATGCTGCCCGCCGTCTCATATTTCTTGAGCTGCTCAATAAATAGCCCAGCGCGGACTACATCCGGCACCCGCAGATCAAAGGCGGGATAATTGGAAACCACGCACGGCCGCAAGGCCTCCAGGCCCGCTTCCGCGGAGTAAGCGATGGCATTGGAACCGCCAATGAAATCCCGGTACATTTGCGTCCAATTGGCGACTGGCTTGCCGGAGTTCTTCCAGACCGCTCGCGGGTTGGTAAATTCGCCGAAGTCGGCGACGGTCCTGCTGTGTTCCAAAGCGTCATTCCAGATAAACCCGGCCGGCGAATACGCCAGTGAATCGTAGCCATGGGCGTCGGAGCCGCCGCCCGGATAACTGCGCGGCCAGGTGTTGAAAGACCGCTCGATGTAATCGGTCGCGATCCCGCTATCGGCCCATTGATGGCCGTCGGCGCTCATGATGCCGGAGCAATACGTGTTGTCCAACAGCGTGAATTCGCGAACGACTTTGTGCTGGTTGGGTGTGACGCGCTCGCCGAAGACGCACAGATCCGCATCACCATTACCTTCGGACATATCGCCCATGACCTGGTCGTAACTGCGATTCTCCTTAATGAAGTAGATAACGTGGTGGAACACGCTGGGCTCACCCACGCGTTCCGGAACCGGCACGGGTGCGCGGTCCGAGCGGGCTGGGAGTTTGGCCTGCTCCAGCAAGGGATAGCGCAGGTTTGCCAGCGCGGTCCTGGTCAACGCCTCCAGGGCGGCAGATGAAGGGACTGGCACCAGCGACAAAGAGCCGAACCATTGCTTGGAATTGAACCCAGTCCCGCTCCCTTTCCTGTTTCCAGCCTTCTGCTTTTGGGCGGGGAGGTGCGTCAGGTTGGCAACATCGATCCGCCGACGCGAGGCGTCGTAAACGATGCCGCCGGGAAACCAACCGACCGGGATCAGGCCCACCAGCCTCGTGCCGCCCGGTTGATAATGGAACCTGGGGAATAGCCCCAGCACCTTTGACTTGGTTTTGAATTGAAACACGGCGACCGCATTCTGCGAAGCGTTACAGGCAAACAGCATTGTCCCGGAGCTGTCGAATGCCAATGCATCCGGTTGCGCTCCGAACGGATCGCCCGGTTGTTGGCGCGCGCTGACGGTCTCAACGAGCCGGTTTTGTCGCGTATCGATGATGCTGATCGTGTCGTCCCCGGCGTTGGCGCAGGCCACGTACTTCCCATCAGGTGAAAGCGCCAGTGCGCTGGCATGACGACCTGTCAGAATCTCCAAATTGGAACCGGCAGGTTGCGGCGTGCTGGCGAGGTTAATCACGGAAACCGAGCCTTCGCTGGCGACCGAGCGGTGGTCCACACGCACAGTCCCGTTGCGGCCAATGGGGCCGACCGCATTGTCCGGCGCGGGCCGGCGTCCGCCCCAGTTGCTCACGTACGCTGTGTTACCCACAACCACCACCTCAAACGGCGCCACCCCGACGTCCCAGGCTCGCAACCTCTGCCCGGTCGCGGTGTCCAGCTCCAGGAGACGGTTTGAAACGTTCAGGCAAACATAAAGGCGCTTGCCGTCGCGCGAAACCGCCAGGCCGGTGGGGATGTCCATTTTGCGATCCGGCTTGTTCACCGCTGGCAGCGGAATCGCAAACAGCGGCGATACCTTCCGGTCGGCTCCGACGCCGAACACCTTGAGGTCGCCGTTGACGTTCGAGAGGTAAATGCGCGTTTCCTTCGGTGAAAACGCAATCCCGGTAAAGCTCAACTTGTCCTTCACGTTGGCGTTCAGGACCAGCTCCGACCCAGCCATCGCGCTCAAATTGTTCGTAGCATTCGGGAACTCAATTTCCTGCAGGATGCGCCCGCTGTTCGGGTCAACCACGATTAGCTTGTGCGTCATTCCTGCCGTAACGAGGAGCCGGCCATCCGGGCTCAAGGCGAGCGCATTGGGGCGTACGCCGGGAAGCTCCACCAACACTCCAGCAGGCGTGAGGCGTTGGTTGTCTGGCGTTTCAAAACCACCTGCCGTCCGGCCGACGATTTCCGTCGTGGAATAAAAGTTAGCCGGCGACTCTTTGGCCGTTGCCGGCTGCCAAACGATGAGGAGCAGGAGAACATGGACAAGAACTGCGCGTTTCATGGACAGAGAAGACGTTGGCACGAGCACCGCCGATTGCGAAAGGCGTCGGAACCGCGACCGTGCAAAGGTGTCGTTTTCATGGCAAATAGTTCGCTACGGCTCTCAGAGCCGCAGGAGTTGTCAGCACTGAAAACGGTTCAGGCGGTTTTCCCCGCAAGGACGGCGAACTCCATCACCAGCGAAATTATGAAGGCTATTCAGTGGCCGGTCAACCCGCTGCTTAGGATTATCAGAAGTTCACGATCCTGGGCTCCATTGCTACGGCGATAAACGCGCTTTCCTCACGACTGGGCTTTGGGTTAGAGCGCTTTAGAGTGCGGAGGCGGTTGACGCGTTGAGCGTTGCAACAGTGCGAAATAGTTGTTGCAAGCCAGTTTCCGTTTGTTATATTCCGCGTTCCTTTGCCTGTCCGGGCGGGGAGCAACGATTTTTATTACGCAATGCCGACAATCAATCAACTGGTGCGCAAAGGGCGCAGCAAACTGAAGCACAAATCCAAGTCGCCAGCTTTGGAGAACTCTCCCTTCCGGCGCGGCGTGTGCATTCAGGTGATGACCCGCACACCCAAGAAGCCCAATTCCGCAATGCGGAAAGTGGCCAAGGTGCGGCTGACCAACGGGTATGAAGTCATCGCGTATATTCCTGACGAAGGCCACAACCTGCAGGAGCACTCGATTGTGCTGGTCCGCGGCGGGCGCGTGAAGGATTTGCCCGGTGTGCGCTATCATATTGTCCGCGGCACATTAGACGCGGCGGGCGTCGAAAAGCGGCGGGTGAGCCGGTCCAAGTACGGCGTCAAGCGGCCCAAGGCAGGCGCCAAACCGGCGGCGGCGGCGGCGCCGGCCGCGGCTGCACCGGCGGCCTAAGACCTTGGAAACTTAAGTGCGGGCAATAACGATTTAAATTCAAGCAACACATGTCACGACGTCGGCAAGCAGTTAAACGGCCTATCAGCAAAGACGCGAAATTCAACAGCACGCTGGTTTCGCGGCTGGTCAACACCGTCATGGTGTCCGGCAAGAAGTCCGTCGCCCAGCGCATCGTCTATGGTGCCTTCGACCAGATCGCCGAGAAAAACCCCGCCACCAACCCGCTGGATATCCTGCAGCGCGCGGTCGATAACGCCAAACCGCGGCTGGAAGTCAAAGCGCGTCGCGTCGGCGGCGCCACCTACCAGGTCCCGTTGGAAGTGCCGGCCGACCGCCAGTTTGCCCTGGCGCTGCGGTGGCTGGTGGATTTTGCCGACGGGCGCAAGGGGATTCCGATGAAGGAAGCCCTCGCGGCCGAAATCATGGAAGCGTACCAGGGCCAGGGCAACGCCATTCGCAAACGGGACGAAGTCCACAAAATGGCCCAGGCCAACAAGGCATTTGCACATTTTCGTTGGTAGGATAATTTAGTCAGAGTACGCCCCGACGGCCGAAAGTTCGCGGGGCGTTTTTGTTCCCTGGGAATGGGATGACAATTTAATTGGAAGAATTACATGGAAGCAGTCATAGAGAAAAACAAGACGACAGCGGCGGCCTCGCCCAACTCGCCCCAGCGGCCCTACCCGATGGAGCGGACGCGCAATATTGGCATCGCCGCCCACATCGACGCGGGCAAGACCACCACGACGGAGCGCATTCTGTTTTACACCGGCCTCATCCACAAGATGGGCGACGTGGACGACGGCAATACCGTGACCGACTGGATGGAGCAGGAGCGCGAGCGCGGGATTACCATTACGTCGGCGGCGACGACCTGTTACTGGACGCAAAAAGAGGACGGCACTTACAAGGCCTTCCAGGGCGTGCCGCATCGCATTAACATCATCGATACTCCCGGCCACGTCGATTTCACGGCCGAGGTCGAGCGTTCGATGCGCGTGTTGGACGGCGCGGTGGCGGTGTTCTGCGGCGTCGCGGGCGTGCAGCCCCAGTCAGAGACCGTGTGGCGGCAAGCGACCAAATACAAGGTGCCGCGCATTGCGTTCGTCAACAAGATGGACCGCACCGGGGCGAACTTCGAGAACGCGCTCAATGACATGCGCAAAAAGCTCGGCGCGTATGCCTATCCCATTTTCCTGCCGATTGGCAAAGAAGACAACTTCTCCGGTGTCGTCGATATCGTCAACCAGAAGGCGATTGTTTACGACCCGACCGACGAGGCCGGCCTCAAGTACTCCGTCACGGATATTCCGGCGGAATTGCTCGAAAGCGCCAAGGCGGCGCTGGCGGAATTGATTGACGCGGTTTCCAATAAGGACGATCACATCGCCGAAATGGTGATCGAAGACAAGCCGATAACCGCCCAGGAACTCAAGGCGGCCATCCGGCGTTTGACCTGCCGCATCGAGCTGGTGCCGGTGCTCTGCGGTTCGGCGTTCAAGAAACGCGGCGTCCAACCCCTGGTCGATGCAGTCGTGGATTACCTGCCCTCCCCATTGGAGATCCCCGCCGCCACCGGCATCGCGCCGGATACCAACCAACCCGTCGAAGTACCCTCGAACGATCACGGCAAGTTCTGTTCTCTGGCGTTCAAATTGTGGACCGACCCCTATGTGGGCAAGCTGGTGTTTTTCCGCGTCTATAGCGGCCAGCTTAAGAAGGGCGACGTGATTTACAATCCGCGCACACGCAAGCGCGAGCGGGTCAGCCGGGTGCTGATGATCCAGGCCGACAAACGCATTGATGTCGAGACCACCTACGCGGGCGATATCGCCGCGCTGGTCGGCATCCGGAACATCACCACCGGCGACACGCTCTGCGACGAGGATTTCGAGATCATGCTCGAACCGCCCACGTTCCCTGAGCCGGTTATTTCCATGGCGGTTGAGCCCAAGACCAAGGCCGATCGGGAAAAGATGAGCGAAGGGTTGCAACGCCTCGCCGAGGAGGACCCCACCTTCCGCTGTTTCACCAACGAGGAAACCGGTCAGTTGATTATTGCCGGCATGGGGGAGCTGCACCTGGAGATCATCCGCGACCGGCTGTTCCGCGAATTTAAAGTCAGCGCCAACGCCGGCGCGCCGCAAATTGCTTACCGCGAAACCGTCACCAAGGCGGCCGAAGGCGAAGGCAAATTCATCCGCCAATCCGGCGGCCGCGGCCAATATGGCCACGCGATGATCACCCTGGCACCTAACGAACGGGGCAAGGGCGTTGAAATCGAAAACAAAATCGTCGGCGGCGCTATTCCCAAAGAATACATCCCGGCGGTCATCGACGGCGTCGAGGAAGCAATTGCCGGTGGCGTGCTGGCGGGTTACCCCGTGGTGGACGTAAAGGTCGAGGTTGTTGATGGCACGTTCCACGAAGTCGATTCAAGTGAACTGGCATTCAAAATGGCCGGCATTTTCGCGCTCAAAGATGCCGCCAAGAAGGCCCACCCCATCCTTCTGGAACCGATCATGAAAGTCGAAGTCACCACGCCCGACGAGTATCAGGGCGACCTGCTCGGCGACGTGAACCGGCGGCGTGGAAAAATCGTCAATATCGAAGCCAAAGACACTTCCACTATCTTAAGCGCCGAAGTGCCGCTGGCAGAAATGTTCGGCTACGCGACGGCAATTCGGTCCCTGTCCAAAGGCCGCGCGGCCTATTCGATGGAGCCGTTCCGGTTCGAGCCGGTGCCGGCGAATATTGTCGCAACCATCCTGGACTCGGCCAAAGGCAAACCGGCGGCCCGCTCCGGCGGTTAAGGCCGGCTCGAAGAGCGCGGACCTTTGTGGAGTTTAGTCCCCAGGACGGGCACGAGCCGTCTCCGGTGCCGCACCTGGTTGACGACGCCCACCGTTAAGGCAATCCCGCCGAATAATGCCAACGCCACATTCACTGGCTCCGGCACAGGTTGCACGCCGAACGTGTTGAAATAGTCGAACGTTAACGTCCCAAAATTCCCGGTGTAGGTGAGGGTCTCGAAACTCTCCCGAGTGCGCGCGCCGAGCAGCGAGGTGTAGGAAGATTGGAACCGCAGAGAATGGGCGGCATCCCCGCTGATACCCAGGTCGCTCCAATAAATATTGAACTGGCACAGCGCCGGATTATCCCCGGGGGAAAAGCTTCGCAGGAATTCGAGGCTGCCATCACCACCCGCATTCAACCTATAGAGACCACTGACGGCGGTCGGCGCCAGCACAATTGCGTAGTCGGCTTCGAACCCTGGCGCAAAGCGCAGTAACGAATGCGCTGTCTGTCCAGGGGTGGTGCCCGAAATGGCCCGGCGCTGCCCATCCGCTGCGTCCAAAATATTCTCCGTGGTCGCAAAACCGCCGGCCTGCGAATCGACGTACAACACCAGGGCCTCAGGAAAACCACCATTGACAACGTAACCAGGGGCGAACGTCACCGAAAGCGCACTGCCTCCGCTATCCGACAAGGTCATTTGCCCGTTTCCAACAATATAGCCGCTGCCGTTCCCATAGTAAGTGTCGGTGTAAACGGCCGCCTGAGCCTGCAGCCCCCACCCGACGACGCCCAGCACCACCAGCCCCAGAGATATCCTCGTGGTTTTCATAGTTGCTAATCGGTTCGCGATTCCCGTTAGCAATGCTTTTATCAAAACGTCTTGACTATTGCAACAGTTTTTTGCAAAAAAACTTTGCCCCTTGACACCCGGCCTTCAACACGTTAGGAGGGGAGCCAAGGTGAAACCACCAGGAACTGCAAAAAAGGCAATTAAACTTATGAATTCGAGAATTCGGACTTTGATCACCTGCCTCGCGGCGAGTGGAGCCGTGTTGTGCATCGCCAGCGCGCAGGACCAGGACAACGGCCCTGCCCCCCAGTACTATGCGCCCGGACAACCCCAATACTATGGCACTTCGCAGGACCAACAGAACGGTCCCTATGTGAAAGCCGATCTGGGTGGCGAATGGATGCAGGACGTGAAAATCCGCGATTTCTTCGGCGTGCCCCTGTTTCCCGATAGCAAACTGCATCTTGACCCCGGCGTCCGCGCCGGAATATCCGGCGGGTACCAATTCTGCCAGTACTTCGCGCTCGATGGTGAAATTGGCTATTACGGCAATAGAATCAGCTCGGTGACTGCGCAGACCTACCTGCACGATTCCTATTACGAGCAGGTGCCGTTCATGGTCAACGCCAAGTTGCAATATCCAAACGCCTCGCCCTTCACCCCCTATATTGGCGCGGGTGCCGGCTTTTCGGTAAGCATCCTCGACATCGGGCATTTGGGGATCATGGACACCACGGGAGCACAAACCTCCATACATGGCAGCGATTCGGACGCGGTGTTCGCATGGCAGGCGATGGCCGGCTTGCGCTACCGGCTTAACGACCGCATGGGATTAGCCGTCGAGTACCACTTTTTATGGGCCGACAGCCCCTCCTGGCACGCCGATTATGTCTATAACACACCTAGCGACCGCATCAGCCTTGGCCAAACACGTGCACACGCGTTCAGCATCGCGTTTGATTTTCACTTCTAAACCGGACCAAGGGAAACTACAGAGCGGAGACCGCGTCTTAGGCCGGTCCTCCGCTTAATTATTTTGTAGTCGTAACCGTTGGGCCCGTTGCGCGTCCAGGAGCATTTGCCGCCACCAGGGCGGACACCAGCCCATCCAGCGTGTGAACGTCCGCTTCGACCGTGGCCTTGAGTCCCAGCGCGGCAAGCGCTTTGGACGTTTCCGGCCCAATCGACGCGAGCTTCAACTGCGGGAAGGTTCGCTGCAGTGCCGCAATGTCGAAGCGGGCCTGGAAATGTTCCACTGTCGAGCCGCTCGTAAAAAGAACCCAATCGGCCCCTGAATCCAGCAGCCTGGCCCCCGCCCCGGCAGGGTCGTCGGTTTCCGGCACGGTTTTGTAGCAGGCCACGTCGTCCACAATAGCGCCCAGTGCTTCCAGCGCGGCGGGCAGGTCCGGGTTCGCCACTTCGGCGCGGAGCAGACAGAGTTTGAGGTTCTCGATGCTTTCGAATTCGCAGAATGCCTCGGCGACGGCTGCGCCGAGGGCCTCGTCGGGCATCAGGTCCACCTGCAGATGCAGCTCCCTGAGCTTGCGCGCAGTGCCAGGCCCCACCGCGGCAATGCGCGCGCCCCCCAAATCCCGCATGTCGTGGAATTGGCGAAAGAAATACTCGAAGAAAGTCGAAACACCGTTTGGACTGGTAAAGACCAGCCAATCGTAGGAATTAAGTTCCAGCAAAGCATCGACCAGATCCTCGCGGCGCGTGGGCGCTTCGAGTTTAATCGTCGGCACCGACAATACCTCCGCGCCCAGTTCCTGCAAACGGCTCGACAGCTCAGGCGCTTGGTCGCGAGAACGCGTCACCACCACCCGCCGCCCGAACAACGGCCGGCGCTCAAACCAATTGAGCTTGGCTCTTAGCCGGACCACCTCGCCAATAACGGCCACAGTCGGAGGGGTGATGCCGGCCTCGTTGGCAACCCGCGCAATCGTCGCCAGTGTCCCGGCGACCGATTGCTGACGGCCGGTCGTGCCCCAGCGCACCAGCGCAATCGGCGTTTCGGCGTCCATGCCCTCCTGGACCAGCAATTCGGCGAGGTGGCCGATGCGCTCGGTCCCCATCATAATGACCTTGGTGCCCGGCGTGCGAGCCACTTGCGGCCAATCAATGCTCGCCGCCTCGGTCCCCGGCTCCGCATGGCCCGTCAGGAGGGTCAGCCGTGACGCAAAATCGCGATGCGTCAGCGGTACGCCGGCATAATTCGGAACGGCTACAAACGAAGAAACACCCGGAACGACTTCAAAATCCAAGCCTGCCTCGGCGAGCTGCTCGGCCTCTTCCCCACCGCGGCCAAACACGTAAGGGTCGCCGCCCTTTAATCGAACCACCGTCTTACCTTCGCGCGCTTTGCTAATCAGCAACCGATTCAACTCCTCCTGCGGCAGGCTGTGATGGCGCACGCGCTTGCCCCCATAGATTATTTCAGCGGTCTTGGGGGCGAGTTGGAGCAGCTCCGGGTTGACCAGCGCGTCGTACACGACGACATCAGCCCGGCGCAAAAGTTCCGCGCCGCGCAAGGTCAGCAAGCCCGCATCCCCGGGGCCGGCGCCGACCAGATAAACCGTGCCCTTTGATTTCATCCGTTCGTTACTGTAGTGGGGAAAGCCTGGGGGCGCAACGACGGGGAAATGGGTTGGGCAATCGAGGGAATAGTTAGGGGGATCGATGGAATAATGGAATGATGCGCAGCACGCGCCAGCGTCTTGGACTGCGCCAGCCCTCTGGCGCTTTAGGGCGAAGCCCCTGTTTCGAAAGCGCCAGCCCTCTGGCGCTTTAGGCCGAAGCCCCTGTTTCGAAAGCGCCAGCCCTCTGGCGCTTTAGGCCAAAGCACCTGTTTCGAAAGCGCCAGAGGGCTGGCGCAGTCCAAAACCTCGCGGCCTGGGGGAGCCGGTTTCTCGGAGCCGAATCAACCACCAACCCATCATCCAGCGGCGCGGAGTTGGTCCGCCAATTGCCGGCCGAGTTCGGCGGCCTGCGCCAGCGGGCGGCTAGCGCGGGCTCGCCGCAGAGGACCAGAGACGAAGGATAAGGCGGTCATCCGAATGTTCTCGCCGCTCACCTCAGCATGCGCAGCCACCGGGCTTTGACACCCGCCGCCCATTGCCGCCAGGAAGCTCCGTTCGGCGGTGACACAGACCATCGTAGGGCGATGATTCAATCGCTCGCAAATGTTCACCAGCCGTTCGTCGCTGGCTCGAATCTCCAGTCCGATAGCCCCCTGCCCTACGCAAGGCAACATCTCATCCGTCCCCAGTACTGTGGCCAATATACCCTCGGGAACGGCATCACCTTCGAGGCGACCCTGGGGCGAAATAACAAAATGGAGTCGGGTCAAACCCGCCAGTGCCAGGATGGTCGCATCGAACTCCGGTTTGGTCGCCAGCTTCTGCATGCGCGTCGCCACGTTGCCACGGATGTCGGGCGACTTCAGGCCGGGGTTGACCGCGAGCAACTGAGCCCGGCGCCGCGTGCTGCTCGTCGCCACCACCGCGCCCTCAGGCAAGTCCCGCACACGCAAACCGGCCTTGAACCCGCGGCGCACAACCTCGCCGTGGGAACCAGCAATCTCATCTTTGTCCGCTTCCGCCGTCTGCCCGTAAGCCGCGTCGCGATACAGCAAGACATCGCGCACATCGGCGCGTTCGCCGACTGCGCCCAGGACCAGGCCCGGCGGCAGCTCGGTCGGCAAATCCTTCAAGCTATGCACGGCCAAGTCGGCCTGGTTATCCACGAGCGCGACCTCGAGTTCCTTGGTGAATAGACCCTTGGGAAGAGACTTTCCTTCCTGGGCCATCGACGCGGTCTGAAGTTTATCACCTGTAGTCTTGATAATCTTCATCTCGAATTGCAGCCGGGGAAACGCGGCCCGGCATTGCGCCAGGACCATATTGGTTTGCGCGAGAGCCAGGGCGCTGCCACGTGTCGCAAGCAGGATGGGGCGTTCGGCGGGCATGAAAGAGTTTGCGTTGGCTATGAATCGAGCGCTCGGTTGGGCATCAGCGCACTCATCGGCGGGGGATACCTTTGGGACAAAGGCGGCGCGCCAGGCGTTTGCCCGCCTGCCGCCACAGGCGCGGACGCAAGCCCGGCCGGCGGGCGCTGCGGCGGCGCATCCAGAAGACCCTGCGCCTTTTCGCGAATAATCTTCTCGCAATGCGCAATCTCCTGCTGCCGCTGCTTCAGGTACCCGTCTGCCATCGTTTGCAGATCGTCGATGTTATACAGGAATACGTTCTCCATGAAATTGACGCTCGGCTCGATGTCACGCGGCACGGCGATGTCGATCAACAACAGCGGCCGGTTCCGGCGCAATTTCATCAGCGGCTCCAGTCGCGCGCGGTCCAGGATATGATGCGGCGCAGCAGTGCTGCTGATGACAATATCAATGTTGCCGAATTCCTTGTCCCAATCCTCGAAATGGATCGCCCGGCCCCCTAATTCCTGCGCCAGCACCACCGCCTTCTCGTAGGAACGATTCGTCACCAGGATGCTGCGCGCGCCGCGCGACACCAGCGCCCGGGCCGTTTTCTCGCTCGTGTCTCCCGCTCCAATCACCATCACGTCACGGTCGCCCAGCCGCGTGAAAATCTTCTGCGCCAACTCGACCGCCACCGACCCCACCGAGACGCTCCCCCGCTGGATGTTGGTTTCCGTGCGGATTTGTTTGGCGACGTTGAACGCGCGCTGGAAAGCCTTGTTGATTCGGGCCCCCGTATGGCCACCCCGCAGCGCCAGTTCGTAAGCCTTCTTAAGCTGGCCCAGAATCTCCGTCTCACCCAATACCATCGAATCCAGTCCACACGCCACCTTGAACAGGTGCTGCACACTCTGAGGCTCGTCGAGCCGATAAATCTCGTCCGTCAGCGGATCGCGATATTGATGACACGTCACCAGAAAATCCTGCAGCGCGGCGAACGCCGGCGAGGCGCTCAGGGTCGTCACAGCGTAAATCTCGACGCGGTTGCACGTCGAGAGAATCACCGCTTCTTCAGCCGCGCCCGAGTCCCGCAGCAGCGCCAAGGCCGCCGGAATCCGCGCCTCGGCAAACGCAAACCGCTCCCGCAACGCAACGGGTGAAGAATGATGGCTCAGGCCGAGAACGATGAAGGGCATGGGCTCAGGTCGGCGCGTCGCGCAAAGGTGCGTCAATGGAGTTCAAGGATTGTGCAAGGGCGAGAGCGCGTTGGCACCCCAAAAGGTTAACAATACAAAGGCGAAACTCCCGATCGCGCCGATGGCGAAACGGCGGCCGCCCTGGGCGAATTTCCAGCGCATCACCAGCAGCCCCAGGTAAATAAACCACACCAGCACCGACCAGACGATTTTGGGATCGCCCCGGTAAGTTTCCGGATGCAGCAACCGCGTCAGGTCGTACGCGCCAATCCCCAACCCCAGCGTCAGCAGAATAAACCCGCTGAGCAACAACCGCCCGACGACCACCTCGAGCCGTTGAATCGGCGGCATTAACGAGAAAATCGCCTGCAGTTTGTGCAGCTTCAGATTGTGTTCCTGGGTCAAGTACATCAACGCCGCAACCGAACCCAACCCGAATGCACCATACGATAACGCCATCAACGCCGCGTGAATACTCGTCCAGGCCGCCGGCAAGCCTCGCGGCTCGACGTGCTGCGTGTCCAGGTTGGGCATCAGCGCGAAAACGCCCACGCCAAATAAAATCGGCGCCGCAAACGCGCCCAAAAACCGCAATCGCGGCCATAACCCGAGCACCAGATACACCGCCAGCAAACTCCACAGCGCGAAGGTGGTTGCCTCGAACAAATTGGTCACCGGGCAATGGTTGAGGCGAAACCCCCGCAAAACCATCCCCGTGGTATGCAGGCAAAAGCCAAACAACAGCAGCAGGTAATTGACGTAATCGTCACGGCGGAATCCCTTGCGCCACAAGAAGATAGAATAAACCATGCTCACGCCGTAAATGATTACAGCAAAAGCGAAAAATGTTCGGTCCGTCAGGCCTGCCACGGCCAGTTATTCTACTCCTCCTCGACCAGGGTGCAAACCTATTTAGCCTGCGCCCGTAGCCCATCAGTGAAGGCGGGGCTGGGGCCGGAGCGCGGACTTTAGCTTTAGTTCGCAGCAAGGTCCGGCGGGGCAGGATTTTCGAATGTTGCTGCGGGCTAGAATCCGCGCTCCGGACGCTTCATTGAGGGGTACCTGCGCCGAGCGGTGGGTTCTGGCGCGATTTGTCACGTCGCAGCCACCCATCCGCCCCAATACATCAAATCCGCGGCTCTTTTCCACTCGCCCAAACTGCGCTTCCAAGGCATCGTGGTGAGCTGTTTATGTCTGGGTCAACCACCCCAATTACACCCGAACAACGGTACGGGACGGGCGAACTGGTGCGGAGACTGCTGGCTTTAGCCTGGCGGTTTCGCCTTGATTGCCTGCTGTCCCTGTCGTTGAGCCTGGCGCTGCTGTTGTTGGGCCTGGCTGGGTTGCAACTGCTGGGCGTGGCCATCGACGTCATCCGGCACGCGCTGGACCCAGCCCAACGCCCGCCGGTGTATCCGTTCGGCTGGACGCCCCCGACCCATTGGACGCCTCTGCAAATTATCACGTCGGTGTCGCTGGCGATCGTCGCCCAGGCCCTCCTGCGCACCTATCTCACCTACCAGTACAACATGGTCACCGCGCGGCTCACCCAGGGCAAAATTGTCCCGGAACTGCGCGACCGCCTTTACGACCGGCTCCAGCGCCTCAGCTTCCGCTTCTTCGACGTGCACGGGTCCAGCTCGCTGTTCAACCGGGTAACGGGCGATGTGCAAAACACACGGCTGTTTGTGGATGGCGTCGTGCTCCAGGGCATTAACATGGTCCTGACCTTAGTGGCCTATTTCTTCTTCATGTGGCGCATTCATCCGGCGCTCACCGTCGCCTGCCTCTCCGTCACCATCGGCTTGTGGGGTGTGACCCATTACTATTCGGGCCGGCTACGGCCGGGGTATCTACGCAATCGCGAGCTGTACGACCACCTGGTCCAACTCTTCACCGAAAGCATCCGCGGCATGCAAACCGTTAAAGGGTTCGCCGCCGAACCGCACCAATTCCGCCGGTTCGAGCAAGCCAACAACCAGGTTTCCAACCAGCAGCGGCGCATCTTCCTGGACCTATCGATATTCACCCCCGCGACGCAATTTTTATCGCAGTTGAGCCTGGTAATCCTCTTCGCCTACGGCGGCTGGCTTTTCGTCAAAGGGCAAATCGCGCTGGGCGGCGGGTTGGTGGTGTTCGCCGGCCTGATGCAACAATTCAATGGCCAGGTCGCCAACCTCACCACGATTGCCAACTCGGTTCAGCAGAGCTTCACCGCGGCGCGGCGCGTCTTCGAAGTGCTCGACACCCCCACTGAAGTACAGAACAAGCCTCGAGCGATCATCCCCAGCCGGCTTGGCGGGAGCATCGCCTTCGACGCCGTCACGTTCGGCTATCACCCTGATTCGCCGGTGCTGCAGGACGTCTCCTTTGCCGCTCAACCCGGCCAGGTCATCGGCCTGTTTGGCATGACCGGCGCCGGCAAATCTTCCTTGCTCGGCCTCATCCCGCGCTTTTACGACCCCCAACGCGGCCGCATCCTGGCCGATGGTCAGGACCTGCGCGATTTGGACCTCGACACTTTTCGCCGCCAAATCGGCATCGTCTATCAGGAAAGTTTTCTGTTCTCGAATACCATCGCCGCGAACATCGCCTTCGGTAATCCGCACGCCACCCAGGCGCAAATCGAACACGCCGCGCGCGTCGCCTCCGCGCACGAGTTCATCCTCGAACTGCCGCACGGCTATGACACCGTCCTGGGCGAATCGGGTGTGGACCTTTCCGGCGGCCAGCGCCAGCGCCTTGCCCTCGCACGCGCCCTGCTGCTCGAACCACCCATTCTGCTCCTTGACGACCCGACCGCGTCGGTGGACCCAAAGACCGAGCACGAAATCGTCTCCGCCTTGCGCCGCGCCATGACCGGCCGCACCGCATTTGTGGTCGCCAACCGCCTGAGCCTGCTGCGCCGCGCCGATATGATTCTGGTGCTGGACCGCGGACGCCTCACCGCCATTGGCAAGCACGAGCAGCTCGTGACTCAGCCCGGGCCTTACCGCGAAACCGCGCTGCTCCAACTGATGGACTTGGGCGAAGATCCGGCGCGGGAACCGCCGGCGCTGGCCCAACCCGCCCGCGGCGGATTATTGGAACCGACGCTGGCCCAATCGCCCGGGAGGTCTTTATGAGCCAGATGGCCCTGGCTGACAAACCGCCGCGACCGGCCTCCGCCCACGACCGCGAATCCATCACCTATTTCCGGCCGATGGAAGACCGCGATGCCGATTGGGCGCCGCTGAGCGCCAGGTTGATTCGCCGCATCTTCACCTATACCCGGCCGTACCGCGCCCGGCGCAACTGGCTTTTTTTTCTCACGTTTGCTCGCGGCCTGCAGCTCCCGGTGCTGGCCTGGATGATCGGTCAAACGATCAACGGCCCCATTGCCGGTCAAAATCTGGGCGGGATTTATTGGTACGCGGGCATCTACCTGGTGCTCGTGCTGCTGATGGTTGTCACACTGCATTTCCGCCAGCGTTATGCCCTCGAACTGGGCGAAGCTGTCGCGCACGACATGCGCCGCGAGTTCTTCAATAAGCTCACGACCATGCCGATGTCGTTTTTCAATAAAACCAAGTTCGGCCGCATCATCAGCCGCATGACCTCCGATATCGATGGCGTGCGCGTCGCCGTGCAGGACGTCGCCTTCGTCGTCACCATCCAGGCCGTTCAGATGACCGTCGCCGCGCTGCTCATGGCCTATTACAACTGGAAGCTCTTCGCGCTGATGTTGCTGCTGGTGCCATTCATTTGGGTCCTCAACCAGCGTTACCGCCTCGAGGTCACCCATCAGTTGCGCAAAGTGCAGGAGACCTGGAGTCGCGTCACCTCCACATTGTCGGAGTCGGTCAATGGCGTCCGCGTCACCCAGGCATTCGTGCGGCAGGAGATCAACGCCGGCTTCTTCCGCAAGCTGATCAACCTGCACGGCGAGAACAATGTCGGCGTGGCCCGCGCCTCGGCCGTGTTCATCCCGATGCTCCAGATGAAAAGTCAGCTTTTCTTGGGCGTGATGGCGCTGTTTGGCGGCTTCGGCGCGCTCCGCTGGCAAGGCTGGCTCCACATGAACGTCGGCGACCTCGTCACGTTCTTCTTTCTGGCAAACTTTTTCTTCGACCCGGTCCAGGTCATCGGCAACCAATACAACCAGGCCCTCACCGCGATGGCCGGCGCCGAACGCTACTTCCGCTTGCTTGACGCTCCGCCCGAATGGACCGACGCCCCCGCCGCCCAACCCCTCCCCACGCTCCGCGGCCAAGTCGAGTTTGACCACGTCAGCTTTCATTACGAACCCGGCCGGCCCGTCCTGACCGATATTGCTTTCGTCGCCGAGCCCGGCCAAACCGTAGCGCTCGTTGGCGCGACCGGCAGTGGCAAGACCACCATCGTCAGCCTGCTGCAGAAATTTTATCTGCCCACCGCCGGTCG
This sequence comes from Verrucomicrobiia bacterium, assembly GCA_035934555.1. Lineage (GTDB taxonomy): Bacteria > Verrucomicrobiota > Verrucomicrobiia > Limisphaerales > UBA8199 > DASYXT01. The sequence goes on from DASYXT010000019.1 coordinate 25,441, forward strand.
GGTGCTGGTGGACGGCTTTGACCTGCTCAATGTCACGAGCGACTCCCTTCGCGGGCAGATGGGCAGTGTCCAACAAAACAACTTCCTATTCGCCGGCCCGGTGCTGGACAATATCAGGTTTGCGCGGCCCGATGCATCGGTCAGCGACGTGCGCGCGACCCTCCAAGCGCTCGATTGCCTGGACCTGCTCGAAGCGCTCCCCCGCGGCCTGGATTCCGAGATCGGCGAACGCAGCGCGTCGCTTTCGATGGGGCAACGCCAATTGATTTGTTTCGCGCGCGCCTTGCTGGCCGACCCGCGTATTATCGTGCTCGACGAAGCCACCAGCGCCATTGACACCGTTACCGAAGCGCGTCTCCAACGCGCCCTGGAAGTTTTGTTGAAAGGCCGCACGGCGTTTGTGGTTGCCCATCGCCTTAGCACGATTCGAAATGCCGACCTGGTTTTGGTCCTGGACCAAGGTCAAATTGTCGAGCGCGGCACGCACAAATCGCTCCTGGCCGAAGGCGGTGTGTATGCGCGCTTGCACCGCGAGTTTGTCCGGGGCGGCTCCGTCCCGGCTTAGCGGAACGATGCTTTTGCTTTGGGAGCGCACCACATCGGATTCCGATTCCGAGCTCGTGTTGTTAGTGAAAACACTTTTCGGTTACTATGGGTTGCGCCAGCGGCGAACTGGCCCAGCCCTCTGGCGCTTTCAAGAGGGCAGGCGCAGTCCAAAATCTGGCGGCCTGGTGAACTTGGTCTAGCGCGAGCCGCCCACCGCTGATTCGCTCCTCAGCTTCTTCAGCTCGATGAGTCCCGTTCGCCAGGCCTTTACCTGCTTGTGCGTCGGCACGGGCACATCGAGATTCCGATAAAATACGACGATATTGGCCCGCAATTCAGGCAGCACAAATTGGAACCCTCGCTTCTCGTGCTCGCGCAGCAAACGCGCGTAGGTTTCGTCCGTTAATTCGTATTCGCCAACGCGCGGCGGTTCCGCGGTATCCAAATCCATGTTCGGCAGGCGCAAATGACCCTCACGCAAAGATACCAGCAATTGCTTATACTGCTCCCGGGTTAGATCCATGCTGCGGATGTACATGTCCTCCGTTTGATTGGTTGGGATCACAAAGGCCATCGCCTTGAGCGGCCCGATCTTGGGCACCCAGCGCAGGCAAAACGCCAGCACCCGCGCCACAAAGCCGGGCCGGCGATAGTGGCGCCCCCACTCCCGCTCATATTGCGCCCGCGAAAGGTAATAACGAAATTTGCGCGCATTGAAATTGGGCGTTTCTTTCACCAGGTCCAGACGCTTCCAGACCAGCGCCACACGCGTCATCTCAGGGATTACCTCGCTCACGGCGCGGCGGAAGGTCTCGATCGCCAGATCGACATGCCCAATCACGTCCTCCAAATGCAGACCGTAGGTGTCGAAAAAGGCGCGTTCCAGCAGCGGCTTCGCCACCTCAAATCCGATGAAATCGTGATAATTATCCGACGTGAAGCGGTCTTTGGCCACCTGCACCAGATCGAAACCGAACTCGACGCGGATGTGCGCCTTGGGATCGTCTTCGTAAGTCACGTGCTTGCCGTATTGGGCTCGCAAGCACGGAAAGGTCATCGCCACCACGCTATTGATCGTCGGATGGCCGGCGATGTCCGACGCGTAGTGCGCCATCGCGCCTAACGCGAACGCGTATTCATTCATGTCGGAAGACTCACGCAGCAGGTTTTGCACAAAATCCCCGGTGCGCACGTAATGCGTCAGATCGCTGAAGAATCCGCTGCCAAATGGATAATAGCCGATATCCTGGATCAGCGACCCGCCGTACGCATAGGCATGGGCCAGACGCAACTGCGCCGGGGTCGCACCCGGAAAGCGCGTCAACAAGATCGGCCGCAGTTCATCCTTCCACAACAGGTCAATGACTTCCTCGTGCGTCAGGACGGAATACGCCTGGGCGGTTTGCGCGCCTGCCAGGAGCAACGCCAGCAGCACAGGCCACCTAACACGGCAGGCCATACGAATGCGCCGCGCCCTCCGCGGTGCAGGAATTCCCTTTGTCAAGTCCACGGGGTATCCTCGCCCCGCAGTCTGGGTTAAGTCCAGAGGGGCTGATTGCCCAGACCCGGTGGTTGAGGGGCCTAAAGCACTTTCCCAATCCACTTGGGGTACCCTGCCAGAACTAGCGCGAACCTCTCCGCCGGGTCCGCTTTCGGTTGTGCTGCGCGCCGGCCTGAAAACCTGATCGAACAGGTTGAACCCAGTCGGGGTTCGGCAAATATCCTCGCCATAGAGGACCTTTCTCCAGCTTAGCTGACTTAGCCGCGTATTTACCAGCGTAGCCAGGAGCGCCCATCGCCGCCGCCAAGCCGCCCTCGTCCCAACGTCATCCCACCGTCATCCCAACGTCGTCCCAACGTCATCCTGATGTCCTCCTAACGTCGTAACGCCAACTCGCTTCCCAGCCGCTTTCCCAGCCTGCTGATCGCCAGCCCCACGGCTGCATAATCCATCCCCCGCTTTCGCTGTTAATGCCCCAAGCCAGCCGCTTCCACCGCTTATCTGATTGAAAATCTGCCCGTTTCCCGGCAAGCTCCCGCCATGCAATCTGTTTTCAGCGGACCGGTCTATGTGGTGCGGGACAATATCGATACGGACCAAATCATCCCGGCCCAATATTTGAATCTGATTCCCACGATTCCCGACGAATACGAGAAGCTCGGCTCCTATGCACTGTGCGGCCTGCCCGACTCGCTGTATCCGACGCGCTATGTCGCCGAAGGCAAGCTCGATTCCCAGTATCCCATCGTTGTCGGCGGCCGGAATTTCGGTTGCGGCAGCTCCCGCGAGCACGCCCCGATTGCCTTGGGCTCCGCCGGTTGTCGCGTCGTTCTTGCCGAAGGTTTCGCCCGGATTTTCTTCCGCAATTGCGTCGCCACCGGCGAACTCTATCCCTGCGAATGCCTCGACCGCTTATGCGAGCAGCTCAAAACGGGCGACGTGGTCACCGTGGATTTGGACGCCGGCACCGTCACCGCCAAGAGCACGGGAAAAGTGTTTCGCTTCAAACCGCTGGGCGAGGTGCGTCCGGTGGTTGATGCCGGCGGGCTGTTCAACTACGCGCGAAAGACCGGGATGATCGCCAATAGATAGGTCGCCCCTTGTCCGGGGTACCCTGCCCAGCCCCGTTGAATGGACCTCCTCCCTTTTCCACGCTCGCTCAAGCGCCTGCCGGGCTTCCTGCAATTACCGGGCCAGGCCGTGCTCCATTTGGACACCGCGCTGGCTCGCGACGAGGTGCTGCTGCCATTGGCCGAGCGGCTCCGCGCCGACGCCCAGCCCGGCGGCATCGAGCTGGAAGTCGTCACCGGCCCCCCGCAACATCCGCGCCTCGCCGTCCGCGCCTTCCAAGGTCCCGATGCTCCGAATCACTCTGAGGGCTACACGCTCAACATCGGCTCAAAGCTGGTCACGCTAGAGTATCGGGACATCGGCGGCCTGCGCGCCGGGGTCGCTACCCTGCGACAACTCCTGTCCCAATTCGGCCGCCGGCTGCCGCGCCTGCTCATTAAAGACTACCCGGATTTCCCGCGTCGTGGCGTCATGCTCGACATCTCGCGCGGCCGCGTGCCGCGTCTCGAGACTTTGCTCGAACTCTGCGAGCACCTGGCTCTTTTCAAAATTAACGAACTGCAGCTCTACACCGAACACACGTTCGCGTATAGCGCTTATGAGCCCATCTGGGGTGCTTGGGGCGCACTGACCGGGGCCGAAATCCTGCGCCTGGACGCGCGTTGCCGCCAACTGGGCATCGACCTGGTGCCAAACCAGAATTCATTCGGGCACCTGCGATACTGGCTGGAATACCCGCCGCTTAAGAAGCTGGCCGAGGTCAGCGAGCCCTATGAAGGCGCCGATGGCACTTACCTGCGGTACCCGACGACGCTCGCGCCGAATAACCCCGGCACGCTGCCGTTCCTGCGAAGCTTGTACGACGAACTCCTGCCGCATTTCAGCAGTGAGCAGTTCAATGTCGGTTGCGATGAAACCTGGGACCTGGGCCGCGGTCAGAGCCAACGTTTATGCGCCGCGCGCGGCAAAGGCCGGGTATATCTGGATTTCCTGAAACAAATCCACAAGGAAGTGAAGCGGCGTGGGCGCCGGATGCAGTTCTGGGGCGACATCGTGCTGCATCACCCCGAATTGATCGCCGAACTGCCTACGAATGTCATCGCACTCAATTGGGGCTACGAATCCGACCATCCGTTCGAGCGCGAGGCCACGCAGTTTGCGCAAGCAAAGGTCCCCTTTTACGTCTGTCCCGGCACCTCGAGCTGGATGACGCTGATTGGCCGGCATGATAATGCGCTTGCCAATCTGCGCCTGGCCGGCAAAGCGGGGCGGCGTCATGGCGCGTGTGGCTTCCTGAACACCGATTGGGGCGATGGCGGTCACCCGCAGCCCCTCACGGTCAGTTATATTCCCTATTTGGCGGGCGCGGGCTTGAGTTGGTGCGCCGCGACTTTCGACGAGAAGTTGCTCGTGCCGACGCTCAGCCGCGACGTGTTTCACGACCCCACTCAACGCGTGGCGAAGGCCGCGCTGGCCCTGGGGCTCGCTCATCGGAAACTGAACTACTTCGCGCCGAACATCACTCCCTTGGGGGCCGTCATCGCCGCGCCACTACCGCGCGCCCGCGAGATTCCCTGTCGCGACGGACTGAAGTATTACGCCCTGCTCGCCGAGAGAAACATCCGTGCGGCTTTAGAAGAGGTCGAAGCGCAGCGCGGTGCCCTTGCCCGCGGGATGCCTGGTGGTCCCGGCGGCGAGATTCTGCGCCTCGAGCTCGCTCTGGCGGCGCGGATGGCTGAGCAATCGTGTCACATCATGCTTTGGCAGCAGTCCCTCGCTGCCGGCCACACCTCGCGTGCGCGAACCATGGCTCGTAAAGGAATAGAACAGTTGCAAGCCCTCGACGCCGATTTCAACGCCTATTGGCCCCGCCGCAACAAAGCGACCCCGAAGCAGTGCGCCGCATTCCTGCAGTGGCGCATCGCGGACTACCGCCAGGCAAAGTTGCAGTTCCCACCCTGAAAGGGCGCATGACAAAAAATCGCAGAGTCCACGATCTGCGCATTTTTTGGTGACAAAGTATCTATGATAGTAGATACTCACTGCCATGAACACTCAAAATCCATTGCATTCTATCCTCCACCAAATCGCCAAGATTCAAACCA
>DASYXT010000030.1:0-131730 GCA_035934555.1 Verrucomicrobiia bacterium
AGACAGACGAAATGACAGGTTCGAGTAACGCGTTGCAAAACCCGTTTCTCGGCAGTGGTGAGTCAACCCCGAAGAAACGAAGAATTTAAGATGGGGAAACGGAAACTTTTTTACCGGTTGACACCCGCCCTAATGGGCGACACCGTTGCGGGCGGCGCCGCGGCCAGTCCAATGCCAATGACTTGCAGAGTCAGCGCCGCACAAAGAAACCTGGAACAGTTTTGCCGCAAGGTTGCGCTTTTCATAACGTCACGAACGATTATCGGGTCGGGTGAGAAATTCGCCTACGCCGACCGAGATCACCAGCACGGATTGATCGCGGTGCCATGCCGCATGGATTGCGGTCGTGGTGTCAGGCCGTTTGAATCGGTCAATGCCGCGGGAGGGTGGCCCTTTTTGCAGAGTTGACCGGTGCGCCGGGAGGGGTATAACCGTGCAAACATGTGTCTTTCAGTCGGTGACTGGCAAACCGCCTCGCAAAGTTCCGGAGCGCCAGCATCGCAGTTGATATGAAATATAGACCTCTTTTTCTCGCGGCGCTCCTTATCTCCCTCTGTCCGGCAACCGGCCTCAGCGGCCAAACCCGCGGAAGCGAAACATTCACGCCGTCCAACCCGCCGGAGATGAAACGCATTATTAGCCATGATACCCCGGCGTATCGCGCGGCGAAGCTGTTCCTGCGTGGGGCTAATCTCGGCAATTATTTGGAGTCGCGGCCAGGAGGGCGCGGCCGCGTTAGGGTTGCGGCGGAGGAATTTGCGAGCATGCACGAGCAGGGCTTTGACCACGTGCGCGTGCCCATCGGCTGGTATTACTACGCAGGCCCGGCCCCCGATTACACCCTCGCGCCCGAAATTTTTTCGCAAGTGGATTTTGTGGTCACCAATGCGCTGAAAAACGAACTGGCGGTGATGATCAATATCCACCATTTCAACGCCCTGGATCGCGACCCGACCAATGCCACGGCCGAGTTCGTCGCGATCTGGAAGCAAGTGGCGGCTCATTATCAGGATTTTCCGGACCGGCTCGCGTTCGAACTGGACAACGAACCGCACGAGAAGGCGACGACGGCGGTGATGAACCCGATTGATGCGCAGGCCATCGCCGAAATCCGCCGCTCGAATCCGCACCGGACGATTTTTGTCGAGCCAGGCGGTTGGGGGAGCATCAGCGAACTGAAAAACCTCGTGCTGCCCGATGACCCCAATCTGATTGTGTCGGTGCATTGTTACGACCCGTTTTATTTCACGCACCAGGGCGCGACGTGGGCCGGACCGGACACCAAAGTGACTGGCATCCGTTTTCCCGGGCCGCCGCCGAGTCCGCTTGTGCCGGACCCGTCGCTGAAGTTAAACCGCTGGGTCACCAACTGGATTCACCAATACAACACCCTGCCTCAAAACGAGAATCCCAGCAGCCCGATTGCGTTCGAAGAAAAATTGAAATCTGCGCGCGCCTGGTCAGATTATTATGGGCGGCCGATTCATTTGGGCGAGTTCGGCTGCTTCACGACAGCCGATCCGCAATCGCGGGCGAATTTTTATGGTGCGTTTCGCCGCGCGTGCGAGGCGGACCAAATCGGCTGGGCGATCTGGGATTGGAGCGCAGGGTTTCGTTATTGGGATAAGGCGAAGCACCAGCCGATGCCCGGCATGCGCGAGGCATTGTTCGGCACGGCCAAGTGATTATCCTCTCTGCGCTGCTGGACTCACGTGCGGCCCATCACGATGGTATGTGGGCTGTCGGGAATGGGATGGGAAGTCATATTTTTAAAGCCCGCCTCGTGGTACATGCCCGTCAGTTCACTGAGGGTATAGGCATCACCTGCGGCGGTGCTGGCCAGCATCACCAGGCTGAACGTAGCCGGAACCGGGGGCGATACCCGGTCTTCATTGGGCACAAATTCCAGCGTCGCGGCGCATCCCCCCGGCCGCAGTGCGCGATGCACTTTTCGTAACAATCCGACGCAGGTCGGCGAGTCGAAATGATGTAAAAAATTGGTCAGGAGCACAGCGTCGTAGGGTCCGCCGAAATCGACATCGAAGGCGCTGCCGGGCAGCATCTCGTAACGGTCCTGGACGCCGGCCTTGCCAGCGTTATCCATGGCGACGCGCAGCACCGGCGCCCAGTCCAGCCCTGTGATGCGCGCCTGCGCGTTTTGTTTGGCGATTTCGATGCCGAATAAGCCGTGCCCGGCGGCGATGTCCAGCACGCGCATCGGGCCGCTGCGGCCTTCCAGCACGATTCGGCCCAACGGACCACACAAAGGGGCCATCATCGGCGCCATCGTTTGGGCGAATTGCACCCAAATCGGATTCTCCGGCTCAACGCTGCCCTCGCCCGGCAAAACCGTCCGGCCGTTACGCACCACTTCGGTCAGCCGGTCGTAGGGTTCGCGCATGGCCGGGTTGCTTAAGAAGTGCGCGATCGACGCGAGGGAAGACGGCGAGCGCGGGTCGAGAAAGGCGGCGCTGGTTGGGCTGTGACGGTACTGGCCGTCTTCTTTTTCCAGCACGCCGCAGATGGTAAGGAAATCGCACAAGATGCGGATGCCGCGTTGGGAGGCTCGACAATGGCGCGCCAACGAAGGCACATCGCCCGGGCCTTCGCCAATCGCGCGGAACAAGTCCAGCTCGATCGCCGCTTTCAACGCGGCGGTGCGCTGGTGGGCCTGGAGCATCTCGAACACCAGGGTGGGCGCAAGCCGACCCGCAGGAGTATTGGCTGGGGACATATTACAAAAGCCTGTTCGCAGAATTAGTAGCTGTCAACAACTGCTCACAACCCGCTGAGCTTCTCCTTCCATCGTTTCCATGCTTCATCGCGGGCGCGTTGGTCTGCCTGCCGCGCATCCGGCGCCTCGCCGGCGCGCATGAAGCCATGCCCGGCCCCCTCGTAAACAACCGGTTCATAGGTCTTGCCGGCTTGCTTCATAAGTTCTGAGGCTTTGGGCACGGTCGCGGTGATGCGCGCGTCGTTCCCGCCATAAAATCCGTACACCGGGCAAGCGATCCGCGCGAGGTCTTGCGGTCGCTCTGGCGCCGGCCCGTAAAAAACGAATGCGGCCGTCAGGTCTTTTTCGTTGGTGGCGAATCGGAAAGACTGTCCGCCGCCCCAGCAGAAGCCTGCGACGGCGAGCTTGCCGTCGCACGCAGGCAGCTTTCGCAGGTAATCGGCAACGGCCTTTAAATCGCCCGTGATTTGTTCAGGTGGGAGCGATGAAATCGCCTTGCGCACGGCGTCGTTGCCGCCCAGTTCCGCGGTTCCGCCGCCGCCTGGGGCCGTGCCGGAAAGCAGGTCAGGCGCAATTGCGATGTAGCCGGCTTCGGCCAATTGATCGGCAACCCCGCGCACCCAATCCGTAAGTCCAAAAATCTCATGGATCACGAGCACCGCCCCGGCCTTCTGTTTAACCTCGGGGTAAGCGATGAAACAATTCACCTCGCGTTGGCCATTCCTGATCTTGACCCATTCGAGGTGGCGCGGGGAGTTGTCGAGCCGCGCCTTGGCCCATGGTTGCGCCTGGGCCACCGACGCGACAAGGACCGCCGCGAAAATTCCAGCCAGAGTTTTCATGATGATGTTGGTGCTGGACAAGGTAGCCCAAGGTGCACGTTGTGCAATCATGCCTTCACGACAAAACGATCCATTTTCAGAAACTCGCGTAAACCGCACGAGCGTGCGAGCCCGAGGTGCAGCGGGATAGTTCAACATTACGCTTTGACGAAAACACCCTTTCGCGGCAGGTTCAGGCGTAGTCGGCCAAATCCGGCGCCAAAATGCTTCGTCGCTTTTCATCCCTTTTGCTTTTCCTGCTCGCGCTGCTTGCCGCCCCGATGAGCTGGGCTCTGACCAATGGGCTGGCGCTCACCCCGCCGATGGGTTGGAATAGCTGGAACAATTTCGGCTGCGGCATTAACGAAGCCATTATCCGCGCCACGGCCGACGCGATGGCGACCAACGGGATGAAGGCGGCCGGCTACCAGTTCATTAATATGGACGATTGCTGGGCCGTAAGCCGCGATCCCACCGGGGTCCTCGTGGCTGACCCGGCCAAATTCCCCAGCGGGATCAAGGCTCTGGCCGATTATGTCCATGCTGACGGGCTTAAACTAGGCGTCTATTCGGATCATGGCGTGCTAACGTGCGGCGGCCGGCCCGGTGGTTACGGCTACGAATACCTGGACGCGAATACCTATGCTTCCTGGGGGGTGGATTACCTTAAGTATGATAACTGCAATTGGCCGCCGGGTGACGTACCTCAGGCCGATTACTTCCATATGAGCGATGCGCTGCTAAGGTCCGGCCGGCCGATTACATTCAGCATTTGCGCCTGGAGCTTTTTGTCCTGGAACCCGGACCTTGGGAACTTATGGCGCACCACGGGCGACATCAGCGACTCCTACGACAGCATGGTTTCCAAGCTGGCGCCCAACAGCCAATCGGCGTACGTCGCCGGACTGGGCCGCTGGAACGATCCGGATATGCTCGAAGTTGGCCGCGGCGGCATGAGCACCATTGAGGACCAGGCGCATTTCACGTTGTGGTGCATTATGGCGGCGCCGCTGATCGCCGGCAACGACCTGACCAGCATGTCTGCGCAAACTTTGGCCATTTTGACCAACCCGGAGGTGATTGCCGTGGACCAGGACCCGGCCGGCGAGCAGGGCATTCAAGTGGCTGGTTCGACCCTCAATCAGGTTTGGTGCAAACCTTTGGGATCGGATTTCCGCGTCAAAGCTGTTGCACTGTTTAACAATGACACCAATGCGGCGAGCATGACGGTGACCTGGACGGACCTTGGCCTGCAGGCTGGGGCAGCGACGGTGCGTGATCTTTGGGCGCGAAGGGACCTTGGCTCGTTCAGCAATGGGTTCACCACGAATGTGCCTGCCCATGGTGTAGTGCTGCTAAAGGTGATGGGCACCGCACCAGCACTGCCCGGCAGCACCGGGCTGTTTTATCTGAGCGACCTCACAGCGGCCTATGCCTATGTGGGCTGGGGCAGCATGACGAAGGACAGGAGCATCGGCGGCAATGCGATTACGCTCAACGGCACGACTTATGGCAAGGGCCTGGGCGTGCACGCCTTCTCAGGTGTTGAGTATCGCCTGGGCGCAATCGCTTCCCGCTTTCAGGCAGATATTGGCGTGGATGATGAAGTGGGCGTGGGCTATGGGTCAGTGGTGTTCCAGGTATATGCCGATGGCAGGAAGATCTACGACAGCGGCGTGATGCATGGCGGTGACCCGCACCAGACCCTCAATCTGGACGTCACGGGGGTGAATCGGTTGACGCTCGGCGTCAATGATGCCGATGATAACATCAGTTATGACCACGCCGATTGGGCGGGCGCGCGCGTCGCCGTGCTGAGCACTATTCCCGCAGTGCCGCTCGCGCCGACGGGTTTGGTGGGCACGCCGGGCAATCCAATCGGGCTGGCTTGGAACGCCACCCGCGGCGCGACGAGTTACAACCTCAAACGCGCCCTCGCTTCGGCTGGCCCATATACGAACGTGGCGGCAGTGGAATTGCCCGCGTTCAGCGACACAAACGTCATACCCGGCACGACCTATTACTATTCCGTCTCAGCATCCAATGCGGCGGGTGAGAGCGCCAGTTCGAGCCCGGTGACGGTGACTGGTTGCGCCATGCCGGATGCTCCGCTGGGCCTGGTGGCAGGCGCGAGCGGAGGGCAGTTCACCTTGGGCTGGAACCCGGCTGCGGGGGCGAGCAGCTACAATGTCGTGCGCGCTACCAGCGCGACACCCTTCAACTATGTTGCGACCGGTTTGACTGGAACTTTCTTCATCGACACGAACGTGATGGCCGGCGTGACGTATTTCTATCGCGTCGCGGCGAGTAACGCTTGCAACCAGGGCCTCTTCTCAGAGGCCGTGGCTGTGAGCACGCCTCCGCCAGCACCGACGGGTCTGATTGCGATGCCGGTGGGGACGCGTGCGTTCCTCAGTTGGACGCCGCTGCCGACAACCGTCGGTTACGATGTAAAACGCTCGAGCATTAGTGGCGGCCCATTTGTCACCCTTGCGAGCAATCTCACCGGTCCGCCATGGCTGGATAGCGGCCTTTCCGCAAACAACACTTACTACTATGTCGTAGCGGCGGTTAACGCCGGTGGGGAGGGCCCTAATTCGGCTGAGGCTGTAATGACCACATGCGGCGCGGCCTTGCCCAACGGATGGAGCGACCAGGATATCGGCAGTGTAGGCGTCGCTGGGAGCGGTTCCGGTTGTGTGGATGTGTTCGCCGTCGAAGGCGGCGGCGATGATATCTGGAATAATGCCGATGCGTTCAATTTCGTCAGCACGGCTCTGAGCGGAGATAACACGATCATCGCGCGCGTGATGGCCGTCGAAAACACCGACGGCTGGGCCAAGGGCGGGGTGATGTTCCGCAACGACACGACCGCTGGCTCGATGTTCGCCGATGCGTTCGTCAGCCCGGGGAACGGTGTCAATTTCCAGTGGCGCGCCAGCACCGGTGGTACGTGCGGTTCCGCCGGCATCAGCGGCATCACCGCGCCCGTCTGGGTCCGCCTGACTCGCAGCGGCGCGAGCTTCACTGCTTCCTACGGCAGCGACGGCTTGACCTGGACGTTGTTGGGAACCCAGACTATCCCGATGGCCACCACGGTGCGGGCTGGGCTCGAAGTCACGGCGCATAATAATGCCGCATTGTGCCTGGCGGGGTTTGATAATGTCGCCACCGCTGTACCCGCAACTCCGGAAGGTTTGGCGGGGTTCGGTGGCAATGGCTGGGTAAGCTTGAGCTGGAGTCCTTCGCCCGGAGCGGCCGTCTATCACGTGAAACGTGCTTCGGTCAGTGGTGGTCCCTACACCACCATCGGAAATCCCACAGGCGGTTTCTACCTCGATACGGGTCTGGCGAACTGGAGCACGTCGTACTACGTAGTTTCGGCTTTCAACAGTCTGGGCGAAAGCGCCAACAGCACGGAAATTGGTGTAACTCCAAGGCCGCCGCCGTTACTTGGGCTCGGTGCCGGCACGCCGCTCTCGTTATCGTGGCCCGCGTGGGCCAGCGGCTACACCGTCTTTAGTGCGAGTAACTTGATCGATCCAATCCTATGGCAGGTGGTCACAAATATTCCGCAAACCACAGGCAGCACGTTCTACCTGCCCATCGCGCCTGCAGGGCGGCAACAGTTCTTTCGCCTCGGCGCACCCTGACATTTGGCCGTACGTTTAGTCCCAAGCGGGAGTGCTTGGCCGGAACCGGAATTGCCCGCCGTTAAAGCGGGTGGAGCGACACTAGAAGAGAATTGACACTTCGGTGCGCCGTGATTCCCTTTTCCAGTTACGTCTTAACAAATGAGAATAAACGCGCTGATTGGGCTGATCGCTTTTGTTTCAAGCCTGACGGTGCGGTGCTCCGCCGCTACGAATTCGCCGGGACTTCCCGCGGAGGTTAACCTCAATCCTGGCGCGGGCCGGGGAGACATGCTGATTGTCCCAGTGCGGATCGGGAGTGGCGAGGAGGTGGCCTTTATCGTCGATACGGGTTCATCGGGCACGCTGCCGGACGAGCGATTGCAGCCGATGCTCGGAGACCGAGTCGGGACGATGTCCATGCAAAGCTGGGGAAAAACCAGCACTCACGCGGTGTACGCAGCACCGCCGCTGTATTTAGGCGGGGTCAGGCTGCTGACCGGCCGCAATGTTGCCACTTATGATTTCGGGCCCGATTCGGAGCACAGTGGTTTCCGCATTGAAGGTATGCTGAGCATTGATTGCTTGAGGAACTACTGCATCCAACTGGATTTCAAGGATGAGAAGATGCGTTTTTTGAGCCCTAAACAAGTCAACGCCGCGGCCTTGGGCAAAGCATTTCCGATTGAGTTCCGCGGCGGGCGTCCATGGATTGTTCATGACGGCCTGGTTGCGGGCAAAGCCGGACGGTCTCTTATTGACAGCGGGTACGTCACCGACGGAGCAATTAAGGGCCTGAGCGGGTCGTATTTCCCCGAGCGGTTATGGGAAGGCCAGCAGTACACCAACCTTGTGCTTGGCAATGGAGGCAACGTGCTGGGTCTAAGATTCCTGGCGCGCCATTTGGTGACGTTGGACTTTCCTCGTCGAACCCTGTATCTGCGGCAGCGATCGATTGGCCCGCTGTCGGGTGACACGATTCCGTTCCTGAGGACAACGCGAGTCGATGCTCTGGAGCCTCTCATCAAAGCCGTCCTCCAACAGGATGCCGAAGGAGCCCAGGCGTCACTAGCGGCTCTGGAGAAGAGCAATGCCAGCGAGCTGATCAAAGGGATTGGAGCGAAGTTGAGGGCGGTGCTGGAGCACAGACCCAAGCCGACGCCGGCAAGTGTCCCGCGCGATGTCACTGACCTGGCTCTGGGCGATGCGCAGGCTAGCCTCGCCCAGGTAGGCTGGCTTGAACCAGCCGCCAACCGTGTTCCGGTCAGCAACGAGATGCAATCGCCGCTGTTGGACTCAGGCCGGCTCTACGCGACGGGGTTATACGCGCACTCGCCATCGCGGTACGTATTCGACCTGGGCGGCAAATGGCAGCACCTGCGGGGCGAGGCCGGGCTGCACACCGCCTTTCAACCTTATGCCTTTGGGGTCGTGTTTGTTATCAAAGCCGATGGCAAGGAAGTATTTCGCTCGGCGACCATTCGCGGAGCAGCCAAAGCCAGCTACGCGATTGACGTGACTGGCGTCCAGACGCTGGAGCTTGATGTTGAACAGGCCGTGAGCCGCAACGGCGGCAACTGGGCCTTGTGGCTGGACCCAACGCTCTCCCGAGACGCCACGAGTAAGCTCTGACCTTTGGTTGCCTGGGTCTGGAGCAGAGGAATTCTGCTGGAAAGGTCCCAGTTCGTAACAATGCTGACGCTCTCAGTAAGTGTGGCCGCTGGAATCTGAGGGGGCAATGGGTTGCTTTGCGCCTACCGCGGCACATTTTTGCCGTGATGGATAAAAACTCACAGAGCAACCAGCTTTCCGACTCCTTTTAGCAAGCCAGCACCGGGACTTAGGCACGGCATGCCTCCTGCTTTAGTTTCTTGGGTGGCCGATGGCGCTGCGGGCTATCTGGCGCGCGGCGGCTTGGCACGTGGTATAATTATTCTGTTCGGACAAGAGCGCGAGCACGGAGCGTGCGCGCTCCGAACGAAAGGAAAGCGTATGAAGTGGGTAAGACCTCGGGTCAGACCGCGTTTAGATGGTGGGTCGGGAGCACAGGCGGTATCGCAGCAGGAATATCGTGGGCCGGTAGAGACTTCGCAAGGTATCGAGGCGCGAAGTCGGCAGAGCGTGCTCGCGGTTTGGGCATGGGCGTGGCGAATACTAGTAGCCCTCGCCTTGGTAGGTCTGGCAACGTTCGCCCTTTATTGCCTGACCGGCTCGCTCGAAAAACCAGCGGCGTTATACCCTGGAGAGAATTGACTTTCTCTTTTTTGTTTTTCCTGACGGGCTCACCGATCGGGCCCACCCGCCCGGCTGCTACAGCCGGGTTGAAAGTGAGTTCGGCGAACGACGGCAATTGTCCCGAGGCCCACACAAATCAGCAAACCAGCCGCAGGTTCGGGTATGGTCTGGATGGCCAGAGCTGTAGGTCCGTCCAGGCCCAGGCTGTTAAGCAACGAGGCGGAACCTTGCGGGTTGTAGCGCTCGATAGAGCTGTCATAATAGCAGGCAGCGTACAGGTTATCCTGGCTATCAGCAGCCAACGCCCGCAAGCCATGTAAAGTCGTGTAATCGGCAAAGAGGGACGGGGCACCATTGGAAGCAAATCTGACAACGGTGTTGTTGGCGCTTCCCTCGTAGAGGTTGCCCGCACCGTCAAAGGCGAGCGCGACCGGGTGCGCCAGCGCGGTGCCGTTAAACAGGGAACCCACCCCGCTGGGCGTGAACCGCTCGAGATAGCCGAAACCCTCGTTTCCGGCATAGTTGGCCACCAGCAGATTGCCGCTGCGGTCAAAGGCCAGTGCCGTCGGATTATCGAGCCCGATTCTGGCAAAAAGCGATCGGGTCCCCGTGGGTGAGTACCGCCAGATCGTGCTGTCGAAATAGCTCGCCACATAAAGGTTGCCCACCGCGTCAAACGCAAGCGCATCCGGAGAGTTCAGGAACGTCGCAAACCTGGAGCCTACTCCTTGCGGCGTGAACCTTTCTATTGTGCCATCACCCAGATTTGCAGCATACAAATCTCCCGACCGATCGAAAGCCAGTGCCTCCGGGTCGTTCAAGCCGTAACTGGCGAACACGGTGTTCACCCCGCCCGGAGCGAACCGCACAATGATGTTGTTGCTACCATTGCAGGCATAAACGACCTCAGCGCTCTTAGCCGTAAACGGGCTCAAAAGCCCGGAGCCGAGCAGGAGCAGCACGAGCAACGCCGCGCGTGAGAGGTAAAGCGATTCTTTTTTGGCCGCTTTTCGCATAATCGTATTCGAGCAGGAACGTCGCCTAAGCGAGTCGCGATAAACCTTGTAACGGCAATGTAAAAGAAGCGCGGCACGAGGCCTTTGTCAAACGGCGCCCGGACGATGGATATGGGGTGAAACACGCTCGCCGGTCGCGGCAAACCTGGCGCAGGGGCCGGCGCAGGTTAGCCCGTGTTAGCCCGCTCAAGTGGCTTTTTCGCGCTTGACATTAAGCCGCTGATTTGAGAGAGTTTGCCCGTGAGCGCAGGCACTAATTAAAGGAGATAAAATGTGGCGGATGGCTTTGATGGGTTGTGTCGTGTTGGCCGCCAGAGTGGCACGACCGGCTCCTCTTATTTTTGACAACTTTGAGAATAATCTTGGGCAGTGGACTGGGCAAGGTTATGGCTCGGCCAAGGGTGAAATAGTCGCCGACCCGTTGCGTGCGGGAAATCACGTTTTGTCGTTCACCGGAACGACATTCGGCGGGGACATTTTCTCAACGCCCACAATCACGCTGATGGAAGGCCAGGCGTACTCGTTTTCCCTGGAGTATTTGGGCAGGGCGGTGGCCGATTCAGCGCCCGGCAACTACGGCGGGTTCGCCGGCCTTAGCGATGTCGTGCTGCAAAATCCGTATGCGATGCGCAACTGGCCGGACCCGTGGTATTTTGGCACGGAAGCCAATTATCCGGGGTTGCGCGTGCATCTGCTCGACGATGGCCGGTGGCACAGCTATTCCTTCGACTTCGTCTGGCACAAGTCCGCCACGGGCGCGCGGTCCGACACCGTACATCTGATGCTCGAGGATTACTATGACCCGCTCAATCCTGATATTAACAACAGTGTCGGGGATGTTTTCTTTGATAACGTGCAGCTTTCGATTATCCCGGAACCTTCCTGGATGGCGTTTATCGGCCTGGCTGCCGCCGGCCTGATTGGCCGAGCGCGCCGGCGTAGCCGACCCATCTTGTGAGGTCATTCGTAAGAATTGTTCTCCTTTGTGCCGTGTCGATGAGCGCGGGCGTTTCGGCTTCCGCGTTTACGGCGCAAGACGCGAACGTCCTCTTCAACGCCTACTCCAACGCGTACTACTCGCTGAGCGGCAGTAATGGGTATTTCAAAAATCTGCCCACCGGCGGTATCGCCGATTTTTGGAAGCAGGCGGAGGAAATCGAGTGTATTATCGATGCCTACGAGTGGGCGCCCAACCCCGGCCGTAAGGTAATGATCACCCAGTTGTTGAATGGGTTTGCCGACAAACACGGCACCAACTGGCTTTCCAACCAATACAATGACGATTGCTTTTGGGCCTGCATCGCCTTCGCGCGCGGATATCAGAATACCGGCCTCGGCAGGTTTCGCGATGCCGCCTGCTGGAACTTCGATCGTGTCTATGCTCGCAGTTGGGACGACGCGCTTGGCGGCGGCTTGTATTGGACAACTACCAACCTGTCGAAAAACGCGTGCGTCAACGGCCCCGGCGGCATCGCCGCGGCCCTCCTTTACCGGATTTGCGGCGATACCGGCTATTTGACCAAAGCCAGCAACATTTTCAGATGGGAACGCGCCGTGCTGTTTAATGCCGACAGCGGAGCGGTGGCAGATAGTATCGGCGTGGACGGCAGGCTGCATCGGTGGGCTTCTACCTACAATCAGGGCACGTTCATCGGCCTGGCCAACTTTCTCGGGCAGACCAACGACGCAGTTTTGGCTGCGAATTATACCAGGGACACCTTGGCAGTTTCCGGGCTTCTACCGCGGTATGGCGCCGGGGGAAATAATTCCGGTTTCAACGCGATTTTCTTGCGCTGGATGGCCAGGTTCGTGAGGGACCGCGGGCTGGTAGCCACTTATGAACCATGGCTGCAGGACAACGCGAATGCAGCCTGGAACGTCAGGCGGAGTTCAGACAACCTGTCCTGGTGTCAATGGCAACGGCCGACGCCGGAGGATAGGAGATTACGTTCCTGGGATTGCATCGCCTCGGTGGAAGCATTGGCGGTCGTGCAACCGAGTTCGCCAGCGGCAGCGGGCCTGGATCAGCCAAAGGCCAGAGCAAACAAAGAGTGATTTTGGTGGCGTCTTACCGCATTAAGCTCCCAGCTTGAGCTGTTGCCGTTGCTGGTCGCGCGCGGCCGATTGCAGCGCGTCGCGACAGGTGATGAATTTGTCCAAGGTTTGCGTGTCGGACGGTAAATTGAACACACGAAAAGTTCTTGCAAGGGCTTCTCGCTCGAGGGATAATCCCTCTATGAGTGCAACCGTCATCGACAAGAAACGCCGAATGACCCTTCCGGAATCGGTTTGTCAGGCCGTCGGACTAAAGCCGAACGACCTGGTAGATTGGCGAGTTGAGAACGGTGAGATCCGCGGACGGAAGCTAGTCCCCAAGGGCGGCAAAGAAGCTTTTCCACCAGGCAGCCTGCTCAAGTACTTCACCCCCGAACGGGACCGAGAAGAACTCGAAATACTTTCCGATTGTGTTAAAGGGCCTGAATGAAAATGCAGTTCGAGGTCTGGGACTGCGATTTCCCCAAAAAGGGCCTGCATCCCTGCGTTCTTGTATCCCACCCAGACCGATGCGCCCGAGCGCAGGTCCTCAACGTGCTCTTTTGCACAACCCAGCGCCAAACCAGGGAACCGCATCCATTCGAGGTAATGCTCGATGTCGAGGATGGAATGAACTGGCAGACCTTCTGTGACTGCTCGATTCTTTGGTCCATTGATGTTCCGCTCCTCAAGAGCCGGCGCGGGCGTGTCACGTTGGAGCGGCGGCGCGAAATTCGTGTAAAAGTTAGAGACTTGCTCCGGCTCGCCGCGACTGATTGAAGGCATCTGACGCGAAATCACTTCCCGTCAGCGCAAGTACGACCCAACTTCAACCGAGAGCCGCGCTACGGCAGCGGTTTTCTGAGACGGAAGAACTGCTGGGAAACGGTCGTTACGGGAAACGACACACCGAACGAGCCATTGTTTAACAGGTAGGGGCCCGGGACGGTTTGCCAGGCTGGAGCCGCCGCCAGCGAGGTGGCCTCGAGATTGAACCCGGCAAAGCTGACCGGCCAGGACACTGCAAAATTGTTCGAGGCGATCGCCCAGGAGAGGCTCGGGCCAGTCGCGGGCAGGCCGACGTACACGAGGCGGTAAAAGCTGCCAGGCTGCCAGAGGCTCAGCGGTTCGCTATACTCATAAAAGCCGCCGTTGAGCAGGTAAGGCCCGCCGACGGGCATCCAAGCCTCCTGGGACAGATTGGTCGCCGACATCAGGATAAAACCGGCATGATTGGTAGCCGGCCAGCGCAGGTCCAACTCCGTCCCGCTGAGTGAGCTGGTCAGCGGAGGCGCAAGTTCCGCCATCCCAAACAGTTCAAGGTCGAAACTGAGGCTCGACAGCACAGGGTTATATTTATGGGCTTCCACCGCGATGACGTTCGTGCCGGCCAATAGAGAAGGAATCGTCAGGTTGGTGGAGTAATAGGTGTTCAAAGCGTCGGCGAGGACAACCGCGGTAGCCCGCGTTTGGAATCCGACCGGGCCGGAGGGCAGATTCACGCGAAACAACTCCCGGCCATTAAGCCAGACCACCGCGCCGTCGGCACGGTTCAGGCGCAAGTTGAGATTGGTATAATGCAGGCCGGCGGACACGACAAAGGTGCTGCGGAAATACGTCGTGAGGTACTTATTTGTGGCGCTGCCGTAGTTGATCGTGGTGGTGACACCGGGAGCGTTGTAACCCAAGCGGCCCTGCCCCTGTGGCCACGCAGAATCATCGTACCCGGACTGGACCCAGTTGGTCCCGAGATCGAGTCCCTGGTCCGAGTATTTCCAGGTTGAGCTCGCACTAATAAAGGGCGTAACCACCTGATCGGTCCGCACGGTCATGGCCGCGATGCGGAAGGACCACTCTTTTGCCATGGCGTTGAAGCCGGCGGCGTTGGGGTGCGTGCCATCAGCCTGCAGCATCGTGGCGGGATCGACCGCTGAAAAAAGGTCGGCCATGAAGACGTTCTGGCCCTGGGCGCGGCGCGCGTTGACCATCGCCTGCAGCGCGGCGCAAAAAATGGGCATGTTGGTCGCGTAACTATTGTAAGGCGGTGAACCGATCGAGGCGCGGCTGATGCTGGTCGGTTTGCCGACGATGATGTTGGCCGAAGGTACGGTGGCAAAAATGAGGTCCAGGAGACTGGCCATATCATTGGTCGCAGTCAGCCAGGGGTTGCGGCCATAGCCCATGTCATTCACGCCCAGATC
Source organism: Verrucomicrobiia bacterium (assembly GCA_035934555.1). Classification (GTDB taxonomy): domain Bacteria; phylum Verrucomicrobiota; class Verrucomicrobiia; order Limisphaerales; family UBA8199; genus DASYXT01. The sequence goes on from DASYXT010000030.1 coordinate 14,674, forward strand.
AATCAGGAACAGGTCGGGCGTGGTGTTGGTTAGCGCGTCGGCGACGGTCCGCAGCGCGTAATTCGACAGGGTGGGATAACCGTGCCAGGCGAACATGCCGGGGAAAGCGATGACGGCGCCGCAAATGCCTTCATGATGAATCTGAGTGAAGGTGGCCGTGGGAGAAGAAACCCACCGGCCTGCATTGATGAAGGCATAGCCGTTAGTTTGGAGGAGCGGTTGGAGGTACAAGCGCCAGGCGCCATTGATGGCGCAATCGTCGGTAATCGAATCGCCGATCGGCATCACCTTCAGAGGATTGGCAACGGTGTAGTGCGCCAGCACCAGGTCCGCTCGCAGAGAACAGGCGGCGAGCACGCTGACCAGGAGCACAAGCAGAAGAAAATGAGGCCGGCCGCGGGGGGAAGGAACAGAGGATTTATAGATCCCGATCATAACACGTGCTCAACACCGGACTTAAGGTCCAGATGTGGCGAGTATCACGCCGGGGCGGACCGAGTCGAGAAGAAACCGCCAAGACGAAGAGTTGACCCGCAAAGGCGCCGAGACACGCAGAGAATTCTTTGGAATCGGTGTGAAACAGTTCCTTCCGAGACTGGTCTATGCCAATATCCGGCCGGAGTGGTCTGAGCAGGATGCGTTTCTTATCAGTAGCGGACCGTGAACTGGGTTGCGCCGCGCGGCACAAGGGGACTTACCGCGCGCGGTGGCTCACCGCCGCGCTTTTCTTTGGCGTGCTGGTCTGGTTGTTGTGGCTGTTCCGCGACATGTCCGCCCAGCGTGCCGCACCCGAGATTTTCCGAGTCTATTCGATTCTGACGTTCCTTTATTGCGTGTTTATCAGCACCGCGCGGACGGCCGACTGCATCAGCATCGAGCGGCGCGAGGGCACCTTGGGCCTCTTGTTCCTCACCAACCTGAACAGCTTCGAGATCATCGCAGGGAAGTTCTGTTCGACAGCGCTGAGTTCGGTTTATGGCCTGATAGCTATTTTCCCGATGCTGGCGTTGCCGTTGCTGATGGGAGGGATCACCCTGGGCTGGTTTGGCCGCACGGTCCTGGCATTGCTGGGTGGAATCTTGTCGGCGTTAGCCGCGGGTTTCCTGGCATCGGTGGTCTGTAAGCGACAATTTACCGCCATCGCTGTCGCGCTCGGGTTGATGGTTTGCCTCTCCGGCGGGCTCCCCTTGGGAGCTGAGGCGGTCAAGGACTACGCACCCGGCAGCCCAGTGGCCAATTGGCTGCTCGCCTTCAGCCCGCTTTCCACTCTCCTCATGGCGGGCACCGCCCGCGGGGTCGGGCTGAATCCGTACTGGCATTCGGTCGCTGCGGTTACCGGCATATCCCTCAGCACGCTGGCTCTGGCGGTTTTTTTGCTGGCCCACACCTGGCGCGATCGGCCGACCCGAGTCTTCGCGTGGCGATTGCCGGGCTTCGGACGCCGTTCAGCACGTCTGCCTTCGCGGCGCCGCGCGGCGTTCCGGCGGCGCTTACTCGAGATCAACCCGGTTTTCTGGCTCGCGTCGCCGAAGCAGATTAATGCGCCGATCCTCATGGCCCTGGCGCTGGTCCTGACGCTGATCACGTCCTATGTGGCGGCCCCTTATTTCGGGCGGACCCTGGGGGCCGGCATAGCCAGCCCGGTGCTCGGACATTTGTTTTCCTGGCTCTGGACCGGGCTGATCATTCACGCGCTGGTGCTCTATTACGCGGCGATGTCGGCCTCGCAGCGCCTCGCCGAGGACAAACAGTCTGGCGCGTTGGAGTTATTGCTCAGCACTCCCATGAGCGAAAGGGACATCTCGCGTGGGCTCTGGCTGGCTTATGCGCGTAAAATGTTCTTCCCCGCGGTGCTCGTCGCGCTAGTCCACTTCTTCTTCATTTGGATGTGCATGGTAATGGCTTCGCTCGATCCGCCGGGAGAACTTCCCCCGGCAGCTACACCGGGCGAAATCTTTTGGAGCGCGCTGCTGAATAAGCCGCTGCGGGGCTATGTGCTGGACTGGCAGTTTGGGTTTATGCTGCGCATTGTGTTGCTGCTGCTGCTGCAACTGATGCTGACTTGGCCGACACTCGGCTGGGTCGGGCGTTGGCTGGGACTACGGATGAAACATCCGGGGTTTGCGCCGATCACCTCGCTGGTGCTGTTGATTATCCCACCGCTCTTGCTGTTCACATTGGCGTGCTATTTGGCGAGCGAGGTTCATCTGGACCGCATCCCCGAGCGCCAGTTCCTGCCGCTGATGATGTGGTTGACGCTCGGCATCGGTGTTGGACATTGTGTGTTGTTATCCTGGTGGGCCGCAACGCGCCTGCGCCGGCAATTGCGGTCGGTCGCGCTAAGCCGCTACGAACCGCTGCCGGCCTGGCGTTGGCGGCTGCCTAACCGGCGCGCGGTGCGGCGCTTTGTTCTGGCCACGGTCGGGAGCGCGGCGGTGGTGGCCTTGCTCGTGTCCAGCTATTATGGATATCAGAACTGGCAAAGCCAGCGCGCCTGGCGAGCGTTCCAGGCTGCGCTCAAACAGCGAGGAGAATCACTCGAGCTCTCGCCGGCGGTGCTCGGGCAAGCGCCGAGCAGCGCCAACTTTGCCCGTTCACCGGAATTTGTTGGCCTGCTCAGCACGACCAACCGGCAAGTCAGAGACCTGTTCAATCGCCTGCGGCCTTTCGATTTGGGGACCGCGGGCTATCAAGGTAATGGCGTGCTGCTGGATTGGACGCGCCAAACCGCGTCGCCGCTGCGCCCCTTTGTTGTCTGTCTTACCACCGAGCCCGGCCGCGGGCGCGTCCGCAATGGCTACAGACAGCAGGCGGCCAGCGCTTGGGCGACTCAACGCACCAATGATGCCGTGGCCATCCTGCAGGGCTTACAGCCCGAGAACGACGTCTTACACGAATTGGCTACGGCAGCAGCGCGTTGCCCCATGTTCCGAACTTCGACCAACCGCGTTGCTCTCGCCGTGCTTGGTCCAGCTCAAGAACAGGTCCAGTTGCTGGAGCGCTTGCACCTCTTGTTTGAGCTGCGTGCCTGCGCCCGGCTCGCTTTGGCGCAAAATAGCGGCGCGGCGGAAGATTTGTTGGCCGGTCTGCGCCTGGCTGGATTGGGATGGCAGTTTGCGGACAACCGTTCAACAGTGCGCGTGCAGTTGCTGCTGACACGCTCGCTGCAACCGTTGTGGGAAGGACTCAGCCGGCGTGCCTGGACTGGGCCGCAACTCGCGGCGATGCAGCACGAGCTGACTCAATTTGATCTGCTGTCCGACTACACCAATGCAGTCCAGCGCACAGTGTTGGCGCACATTGCCCTCTGGCGCACGGTTCCTGATAACCCCGACCGTGGGCTGGCGCTGCTCGCAGCAGACAATGTTTACATCGAGCCTACCTGGCAACTGCAACCACGCGCGTGGTGGTTCGACAATTGCATTCAACTCTACAATGCGGGCCGCCACGTTATCGAGCAAGTGGACGTTGGCTCAGGCCGGATTCAGCCCGTCAGCAATTGGTCCGACCTGGAGGGGTTCCCGTTGGACACCGCTACCAAGGAGTTGCTGCAACAACAATCCTTTTGGTGGGGCGCAAACCCGGTGTCGGTCGCCTTCGCGCAGACCTCGGTCAATCAGGCGATCCTCGCGTGCGCACTGGAGCGGTTCCGGCTGGCGCGTGGCACCTATCCGGCGACATTGGCGCAATTGGTACCTGAGTTCCTGGCTCGAGTCCCGCATGATGCGGTTTCGGGCCGGTCGCTAATCTTCGAAGCCGGCGGACCAGCCGGGTTTATTCTCCGCGGCGTCGGCCCGAATGGCCTCGACGACCGCAATAAACCCGGCTCGGACGATTGGTTGTGGAGCTACTCCACCAACAAGGTGAACTTGAAAAAGTAGGGCAGCAGAAAACGGAGCGCGGACTTCAGTCGACTTCAGTTCGCAGCAAACGTTAAATGAACGTTAGTCTGGAAATGTGACAACGCGCCTGAGGGTTCGTGAGTTGCTGCGAACTAAAGTCTGACTAAAGTCCGCGCTCCGAATAAATACAGAGGCCGATGGCGCCAAATCCCCGGTTGCACGGCTATTGTTTTTTCAGCCACCGGCCCCTGCTTCGCAACCAACCACAACCAAACCTGTGACTGTTGCTGCTCCCTCATTACCTCCGAAGCGCCGATGTGCCTAGTGTGCGTCTAAGGGCACACTCGCTCTCCTCATTGCGGATTACCGATCACTGAAACTGCTTACTGCTTACTGCGTAGTGAGCACTGCCCTCACGGCTTGAGCACCACTTTGATGCACTCGTCCTTTTTCTGCATGAACATCTCGAAGGCTTGCGGTGCCTCTTCGAGCGGCAGACGGTGTGTAATGACAAAGCTCGGGTCGATCTCTCCTTTCTGCACACGCTCCAGCAGCGGGCCCAGGTAGCGATGCACGTGGGTTTGCCCCGTTTTGATCGTTAAAGAGCGGTTCATCACCGACCCAAAGGGCACCTTATCAAGGAACCCTCCATAAACTCCAGGTACCGACACCGTGCCGCCGTTGCGGCAGGCGAGCATCGCCTCACGCAGCGCAATCGGCCGGTCCGTCTCGAGCATCAGGCTCTGCTTAACGCGGTCATAGGTGAACTGCAGCAAGTGCGCGTGACCGTTGGCCTCCAAGCCGACGGAATCGATGCAGCGGTCGGGGCCGCGTCCGCCGGTCATTTCGCGCAGGACCTCCAGGACGCTATCGACTTGCTCGTAATTGACGATATCGGCGCCGCTTTCCTCGCGGGCCAAACGCAGGCGTTCGGGGACCTTATCAATGGCAATGACCCGCTCGGCGCCGAGCAGGACCGCGCTTTTAATGGCGAACTGGCCAACCGGGCCGCAGCCCCACACGGCCACTGTGTCCCCGGGCTCAATGCCGCAATTCTCCGCGGCCATATAGCCAGTGGGGAAAATGTCGGATAGAAACAGCACCTGCTCATACCCGTTGCCTTGCATGCCCCCTCCTTGCGCCTAGTATCAACCCACAGCTACAGCGGCTCAATTAGGATAAACCCACCCCGAGTGCGGTGCGGGGGAGCGTGGAGTAGAGCGGATAATCAGCTTAGTTGAGCCGGGGCAGGGCTTCGGACACGCTCGGCCGAAAGGTTCACAAGCGAATGAGCCGCAGGTTGGTTGAAGAGCAACCAATAATCATGAATGCTCCGCGCAAGGTCCACCAGCGTGTTGAATCCGACCGGCTTAACGAGGTAAGAGTTGGCACCGGCGCTATAGGCGCGCTGCACGTCCGCGTCATGGTTCGAGGAACTGAGGACAACCACCGGCACGTGGCGGAATCGCGGGTCCAGGCGCATCCACACCAGCACGTCGAACCCGCTAACGCGCGGCATTTTCAAATCCAAGAGCACCAAATGCGGCAGCGGATGAGCTTGGCGATCGGCGAATTGCTTCTCGCCATTGAGGTAAGCAATCGCTTCTTCGCCGTCGATCGCCTCCTGCAGGTTCAGCGCCACACCCGCTTTCTGGCAGGCATGACGAAACAATAGCACGTCGTTGGAATCGTCTTCGACATGCAGAATGGTCATTAGGGTCGGCATTTCCGGCATGTCTTTGACCGGGACCAGCAAGTCCCGTTCAAGCGTTCAGAAAGTAGGTTGTCGCTCAATTCAACAGCCCAAAAAGCAAGATTCCGAACCGGTTACCCGTTCGGAACTCTTTCTAACGAGCAGCGGGAATCGCCAAAACCCCCTATTCCCCTCGTTTCGGCGTCCCACCGCTCAAATGAAGAGCAAGGCGGGCTTGAGAACAGGCCCGCGATGACTAGACCGCGGTCTTATTTGCCGCTGCCGGAGGTGCCGAGGCTCGAGGAACTGCCCGACGAACCGCTCGTGCTGCCCGGGCTCTCAGCTCCACCGGTCGCCGAACCCATGCCGGAAACGCCGAAATACGAGAACACGCTCTGCTTCCAGCTCGGTTGCGAGAGGTCCGTGCTGGCGTCGAAGCTCGGGGCTGACTCCAGTTTGCTCTGCTCGCCGTTGAACGCGAACGTCAGTTGCCCTGCGCCGCTGGATGTGCTGCTGCTCATGTTCTCGGGACGCAGGAGTTTCCAGGGAACGGCTACTTGCTTGCCGCTAGCGCCAGCCGAACTGGCGGACCCTGACGAACTGCTGGTAGCGGAACTGCTCCCACCGGCACTGCCGAGGCTGCTGCCCGAAGGGCTGGTCGCACTGCCGGTGCTGCTGCCTGAAGGACTGGTCGCGCTGCCGGTACTGCCCGAGGCGCCCCCGCTCAGCGAGAGAATTGCAAACTCAATCCGGCCCGAATTGGGATTGATGATGCAATCGCTGATCGTTCCTAACTGCGTGCCCGAGCTGCTGACGACCTGGGCACCGGTCAACTGGCTGGCTTTAATCTCCTGCTGACCCATTCCCCCGTGACCAGAATGCCGTCCGGTCCAGCCCGATTGGCTGCCGCTACTGGGTTCGGTGGCAGTGGAAGAACTGCCTGACAGACCACTAGATGTACTCTGGGCTTGCGCCTGGAGCACCAGGCCCGCGGCACACAATGCCATGATGCTGAATAGCTGCTTTTTCATAACCTGCCTTTCTTGGTTGATTGTCCAAGCGACACCACATTTAGCGCCGTCTTAAACGTGCCTTAACCTAAACGCCGCACCTGCCATCTCAATGGGGGGATGACCTCAATCAAACCAGGGAAATTCCCGGAAAAATAAATTCACCGAACCAACTGTCTCGGGCTGTCGGAGAATCCCTTGACAGGGGCGCATTTTACCATGCAGCAACGCGGCGAAAACTCGGCTGCAAGCTCAGTGGTGTACCCGCATGGGTTGTTCACCCCATATCCGGTACAGGTGAATACATTAGAGAATGGCGCTGGCCATAAACTGGCATTTCCCCAGCAAGAAATGTTGGTGTACCGAACAGTGTTACAACCTTAGCGTCACGCCTTATGTCGATGAAAAAGCCCTCTATGACCACTCTCGACCCCTCTTCCGCCGCAATGCAGCTCAAGTCCGAGCCGCTGCGCGGTGGCTCCAGTGTGGCTCCCCCGCCCGCTCGCTCTACACACCCCGGCAATGGCGGGGCTCAGCCCGTGCTTGCCGAAGGTCCCATGGGACTGGAACAGGTTCTCTCCGCCTTGATGGCCATCAAGCAGGGCGACTTCAGCGTCCGTCTGCCGGTGGCGTGGACGGGGTTGGCGGGCAAGGTCGCCGACGTGTTCAACGACGTCGCCGAAATGATGTCCCATTCCACTGCCGAGCTGAGCCGGATCAGTCGCGTAGTCGGCAAGGAAGGCCGTATTCAGGAGCGCATGACTTTGGGTCACGTCACTGGTGGCTGGTCCGAGCGCGTCAATTCCGTCAACACGCTTATTGACTGTCTGGCGCATCCCGTCAGCGAAACCGCGCGCGTCATCGGCGCCGTCGCCAAGGGCGACCTCTCCCAAAACATGGCGATGGAAATGGACGGCCGGAAACTCGAAGGCGAATTCCTCCGCACCGCCAAAACGGTCAACACGATGGTCAATCAGCTCGGCGCCTTCGCCTCGGAAGTCAACCGGGTCGCCCGCGAGGTCGGCACCGAAGGAAAGCTCGGCGGCCAGGCCAAAGTTAAAGGCGTTGCGGGCACCTGGAAAGACCTCACGGACAACGTCAACCTGATGGCGTCTAACCTCACTTCCCAGGTCCGCAATATCGCCACGGTGACCACCGCCGTCGCCAACGGCGACCTCACCAAGAAAATCACCGTCGATGTTCGCGGCGAGTTCCTCGAACTCAAGGACACCATCAACACCATGGTGGACCAGCTCCGCTCATTCGCTTCTGAAGTCACCCGTGTCGCGCGTGAAGTCGGCACCGAAGGCAAACTCGGTGGCCAGGCCAAAGTCGAAGGAGTTTCCGGCACCTGGAAAGACCTCACCGATAACGTTAATTTCATGGCGGGTAACCTGACCTCCCAGGTCCGGAATATCGCTCAAGTCACCACCGCCGTCGCTAATGGCGACCTCTCCAAGAAAATCACCGTCGATGTCAAAGGCGAAATCCTCGAACTCAAGAACACCATCAACACCATGGTGGACCAGCTCTCGTCCTTCGCCGCTGAAGTCACCCGCGTCGCTCGCGAAGTCGGCACCGAAGGCAAACTCGGCGGGCAGGCGGAAGTCAAAGGTGTCGCCGGTACTTGGAAAGACCTCACCGACTCGGTCAACTCGATGGCCGGCAACCTCACCGCCCAGGTTCGTAACATCGCCGAAGTGACTACCGCCGTCGCCAACGGCGACCTCACCAAGAAGATCACCGTCGATGTGCGTGGTGAAATCCTCCAGCTCAAGGATACCATCAACACCATGGTGGACCAGCTCCGGTCCTTTGCCTCCGAAGTAACCCGCGTCGCCCGCGAGGTCGGTACCGAAGGCAAACTCGGCGGGCAGGCCGAAGTCAAAGGTGTCGCCGGCACCTGGAAAGACCTCACCGATAATGTCAATTCAATGGCCGGCAACCTCACCGCTCAGGTCCGTAACATCGCTGAAGTCACCACCGCCGTCGCCAACGGCGACCTCTCCAAGAAGATCACCGTTGATGTTAAAGGCGAAATCCTTCAGCTCAAGAACACCATCAACACCATGGTGGACCAGCTCTCCTCGTTCGCCGCCGAAGTGACCCGCGTTGCTCGTGAGGTCGGCACCGAAGGCAAACTGGGCGGCCAGGCCGAAGTGCGCGGCGTCGCCGGCACCTGGAAAGACCTCACTGATAATGTCAATTTCATGGCCGGTAACCTGACGTCGCAGGTCCGCAACATCGCCGATGTCACGACTGCCGTCGCCCGTGGTGACCTCTCCAAGAAAATCACGGTGAACGTCAAAGGCGAAATCCTCGAGCTCAAGAACACGATCAATACGATGGTGGACCAGCTCTCCTCCTTTGCCGCCGAAGTCACACGCGTCGCGCGCGAGGTCGGCACCGAAGGCAAGCTCGGCGGCCAGGCCGACGTCAAAGGCGTCGCCGGCACCTGGAAAGACCTCACCGATTCTGTCAACTCCATGGCTGGCAACCTCACTGGCCAGGTGCGTAACATTGCTGAGGTCACCACCGCTGTCGCCAACGGCGACCTTTCCAAGAAGATCACTGTCGATGTCAAAGGCGAAATCCTCGAACTCAAGAACACCATCAATACGATGGTGGACCAACTCCGCTCCTTCGCCTCGGAAGTCACGCGTGTCGCGCGCGAAGTCGGCACCGAAGGCAAGCTCGGCGGCCAGGCCGAAGTCAAAGGTGTCGCCGGCACCTGGAAAGACCTGACCGACTCGGTCAATTCTATGGCCGGCAACCTTACTGCCCAGGTCCGCAATATTGCCGAGGTTACCACCGCCGTCGCCAATGGCGACCTCTCCAAGAAAATCACCGTCGATGTCAAAGGCGAAATCCTCCAGCTCAAAGACACCATTAATACGATGGTGGACCAGCTCCGCTCGTTTGCCGCCGAAGTAACTCGCGTTGCCCGCGAAGTGGGCACCGAAGGCAAACTCGGCGGCCAGGCGCAGGTTCGCGGTGTCGCTGGCACTTGGAAAGACCTCACCGACTCGGTCAACTCGATGGCCGGTAACCTCACCGCTCAGGTCCGCAACATCGCCGACGTGACTACGGCCGTCGCTAATGGCGACCTGACCAAGAAGATCACCGTCGATGTCCGCGGCGAGATTCTCCAGCTCAAGGACACCATTAATACCATGGTGGACCAACTCTCTTCCTTCGCCGCTGAGGTCACGCGCGTCGCGCGCGAAGTTGGCACCGAAGGCAAGCTCGGCGGGCAAGCCGAAGTCCGTGGTGTCGCCGGCACGTGGAAAGATCTAACCGATAACGTCAATTCCATGGCCTCCAACCTCACCGGCCAGGTCCGTAACATTGCCGCCGTCACCACGGCCGTCGCCACCGGCGACCTCTCCAAGAAAATCACTGTCGATGTTAAAGGTGAAATCCTCGAACTGAAGAACACGGTCAACACCATGGTGGACCAGCTCTCCTCCTTCGCCGCCGAAGTGACCCGCGTCGCTCGCGAAGTCGGCACCGAAGGTAAACTCGGCGGCCAGGCGGAAGTTAAAGGGGTCGCCGGCACCTGGAAGGACCTCACCGACTCGGTCAACTCGATGGCCTCCAACCTCACCGGCCAGGTCCGTAACATTGCCGCCGTTACCACGGCCGTCGCCACCGGCGACCTCTCCAAGAAGATCACCGTCGATGTCAAAGGCGAAATCCTCGAACTCAAGGACACCATCAACACGATGGTGGATCAGCTCCGCTCGTTCGCTTCGGAAGTGACCCGTGTTGCCCGCGAAGTGGGCAGCGAAGGCAAACTCGGCGGCCAGGCCGACGTCCGCGGTCTGGCGGGCGTCTGGAAGGACCTCACCGATAATGTCAATTTCATGGCGTCCAACCTCACCACCCAGGTCCGTAACATCGCCGCCGTCACCACCGCCGTCGCCACTGGGGACCTCACCAAGAAAATTACGGTCGATGTAAAAGGAGAAATCCTCGAACTGAAAAACACCGTCAATACGATGGTGGACCAGCTCTCCTCCTTTGCCGACGAAGTCACCCGTGTCGCGCGCGAAGTCGGCACGGAAGGCAAGCTCGGCGGCCAGGCGCAGGTCCGCGGCGTCTCCGGCACTTGGAAAGACCTCACCGACAACGTCAATTTCATGGCGTCGAACCTCACCAACCAGGTCCGCGGCATTGCGAAAGTCGTCACGGCCGTTGCCAACGGCGACCTCAAACGCAAACTGCTCGTCGAAGCCAAAGGCGAAATCGCCGAGCTGGCCGACACCATCAACAGCATGATTGATACGCTGGCCACCTTCGCCGACCAGGTCACCACCGTCGCGCGCGAAGTCGGTGTGGAAGGCAAACTCGGCGGCCAGGCCAGTGTCCCCGGCGCTGCCGGCACCTGGAAGGACCTTACCGACAACGTCAACCAGTTGGCGGCTAACCTTACCACACAGGTTCGCGCGATCGCCGACGTCGCCACTGCCGTCACCAAAGGCGACCTCACCCGGTTCATTCAGGTCGATGCCAGCGGTGAAGTCGCCGCCCTCAAGGACAACATCAACGAAATGATCCGGAACTTGAAGGACACGACCATCAAGAACAACGAGCAGGACTGGCTCAAGACCAACCTTGCCAAATTCACCCGCATGTTGCAGGGCCAAAAAGACATGCTGACCGTCGGTAAGCTCATCCTTTCGGAACTCGCCCCGGTCGTTTCGGCGCAGCACGGTGTTTTTTATGTCGTCGAGACGCCCAAGGAAGAACCGACCGAGGAAACCGAGCACAACGACGCTTACCTCAAGCTTCTCGCCAGCTACGCATTCCGCAACCGGAAAAATGTCGGCAACAAGTTCAACCTCGGCGAAGGCCTCGTCGGCCAGGCGGCCCTCGAAAAAGAGCGCATCCTGATCACCAACGCGCCGGACGACTATGTCCAGATTACTTCAGGTCTCGGCCAGGCCCGGCCCACCAACATCATCGTCCTGCCGGTCCTGTTCGAGGGCCAGGTCAAGGCCGTTATGGAACTGTCGTCGTTCGAAAAGTTCAGTCCTATTCACCAGGCCTTCCTCGACCAGCTCGTCGAATCCATCGGGATCGTGCTCAACACCATCGAAGCCAATACCCGCACCGAAAACCTCCTCAGGCAATCCCAGTCCCTGGCCAAAGAATTGCAAAGCCGGCAGGAGGAACTGCAGCAAACCAACCTGGAACTCCAGGACAAGGCCAAACTGCTCGCTGAGCAAAATGCCGAAGTCGAACGCAAAAACACCGAAGTGGAGCAGGCCCGCCAGGCGCTCGAGGAAAAGGCCGAGCAGCTCGCCCTCACTTCCAAGTACAAGTCCGAGTTCCTCGCTAATATGTCGCACGAACTGCGCACTCCTCTTAACAGCCTGCTCATCCTTGCCGATCAGTTGGCCCAAAATGCCGAGGGCAATCTCCAGCCGCGGCAAGTCGAGTTCGCCCGCACTATTCACGCCTCGGGCAACGATCTCCTCAGCCTCATCAACGACATCCTCGACCTCTCCAAGATCGAATCCGGCACCGTCACTGTCGATGTCGCCGCGCTCCGGTTGACCGAACTCCACAATTATGTGGACCGCACCTTCCGTCATGTCGCCGAAGCCAGGGGACTGGACTTTAAAATCCAGATGGACCCGGAGTTGCCCACCACCATGTTCACCGACTCCCAGCGCCTCGAGCAGGTCATCCGCAATCTCCTGTCCAATGCGTTCAAGTTCACCGAACAGGGGCAGGTTGTGCTCGATATCGCCGAGGTCCGCGAAGGCTGGCATCCGGACAACGAGATTCTCAACCATGCCCGCTCGGTCATTGCCTTCTCAGTTACCGACACCGGCATCGGCATCGCTCCCGAAAAGCAGCAAATCATCTTCGAGCCGTTCCTCCAGGCTGACGGCTCGACCAGCCGCAAGTACGGCGGCACAGGCCTCGGTCTGGCGATCAGCCGCGAAATCGCTCGCTTGCTCGGCGGTGAAATCCGACTCGCCAGCGCTCTGGGTCAGGGCAGCACCTTCACTCTGTTCCTGCCTCAAACTCACGTTCCGATGCGCACGGTCCGCAAGGACACCACGCGCCGGCCGGCCCTGCCGCCCACCGACGCTGCCGCCCCAACCCCAGCCGAGCCGATCGAAGAAATTCCCGCCCCGACAGAAACGGTGCTGGAGGATGACCGCAACCAGCTCGCCCCGGGCGACAAGGTGGTGCTCATCGTCGAAGATGACCCGAACTATGCGCGAGTTTTGCTGGAAATGGCGCATGAACAGGGCTTCAAGGGGGTTGTGGCGCAACGCGGCGGCGCGGCCCTCAGCCTGGTTCGCGACCTCAAACCCGCCGCTGTCACCCTCGACCTTCATTTGCCTGACCTTGATGGGTGGCGCGTCCTGGACGGCCTCAAACTCGATCTCGCCACGCGCCATATCCCCGTTCAGATTATCAGTGTCGAGCAAGACCCCGCTCCTGCCCTCAGCCAGGGCGCGCTCGGCTTTGTCACCAAGTCGGAAAAGCGCGAATCCCTCCAACAGGCCTTTGCCCAACTGCGCCAATTCGTCGAGCGCCCGATGAAGAGCCTGCTCCTGGTCGAGGACGACGAAATCCAGCGCCTGAGCATCCTGGACCTAATTGGCAACGGGGACGTCAAGACCACCGCCGTCGCTTCGGGTCAGGAGGCGCTCTCCGCCCTCGAATCCGGCCAGTACGATTGCATGGTGCTCGACCTGGGCCTCCCCGATATGTCCGGCTCCGAATTGCTTGAACGCATCAAGTCCTCCACCAGTCGCGCACTGCCCGTGATTGTTTACACCGCCCGCGAACTGCTCGTCGAGGAATCAGCCAAACTGCAGAACCTGGCCGAATCGATCCTCATCAAAGACGTCCGCTCGCCCGAGCGCCTTCTGGATCAGACCGCTTTGGTGCTGCACCGCGACGTCGCACGGTTGCCCGACCGCCAGCGCAAAATGCTCGAACACCTTCACCAGGGCATACTCGAAGGCAGGAAAGTGCTCGTGGTCGATGACGACATCCGCAATATCTTTGCCATGACCAGCCTGCTTGAGCGGTTCAAGATGCGCGTCATCTCCGCGGAAAACGGCAAGGATGCCATCCAGTTGCTCATGGACCAGCACGATATTGACGTGGTGCTTATGGATATTATGTTACCTACCATGGACGGTTATGCCACCATCCGCGCCATTCGCGAGATCGCCGAGTTCAAAGACCTACCCATTGTCGCTGTCACCGCCAAAGCCATGAAGGGCGACCGCGAGAAATGCATCGCGGCCGGCGCCTCCGATTACCTGTGCAAACCCGTCGAGGCCGAACAACTCCGCTCGACTCTGCGCCTATGGCTGCACCGCTAATATCTTCCATTTGATTGCTCATGGGCAACCTGCTTACCACCACCACAGCAGCGGCTGGCGAAATTTCGGCCCCGCTCCTGACTTCCGGCAATGGCGCCTTGCCCGTCCCCGAGGTCAAAACCAACATCCTCATCGTCGATGACCGCGCTGACAAGTTGCTGGCCCTTGGCGCCGTCCTCGAATCTCTCGGCCAGAACCTGGTCCAGGCGCGCTCCGGCAAGGAAGCCCTGCGCTTGCTCCTCAAGCAGGACTTTGCCGCCATTCTCCTGGACGTCTCGATGCCAACCATGGACGGCTTCGAAACCGCCGCTTACATTCGCCAGCGGCCCAGGTCGGAACACACCCCGATCATCTTTATCACCTCCATCAGCAACGGTGACAATCATATTTCCCGTGGCTATTCCCTCGGCGCGGTGGATTACCTTCTCACCCCGATCGTGCCGGAAATCCTCCGCGCGAAGGTCTCCGTTTTTGTCGAACTGCACAAACAAACCGAGTTGATCAAACGACAGGCCGAGCAACTCCACCTTCTCGAACAATCCAAATACCAGCGCGAATTGGCGGAAGTCGCCGATCGCCTTGAGGTCGAAACCCGGCGCAATCGATTCTTCACACTGGCTGTCGCGCTGCTGGGCATCGCCGACAGCGCCGGCCGCTGGCTGCAAACCAACCCCGCCTGGCAGACCACACTGGGCCAGGCGCCCGAGGACCTCCACGGCCGCCTCATTCTCGACCTGGTCCACCCCGACGACGCGCCCGTGCTCACCGGCCTGCTCGAGCAACTCCGCTCCGGCGGTGAACCGCTCGACTTCGAAATACGCTTCCGCCGTAAAGACGGCGCCTACCGCTGGGTCCGCTGCACCGCCGCCCCGTTCCGCGGCGAAAACCTGCTCTACTTTTTCGGCCGCGATGTCACCGCGCGCCGCGAAGCCGTTGCCGCCCTCACCGCGGCCAACGCGGAATTGGAAGCGTTTAATTATTCCATCGCTCACGATTTGCGCACGCCACTGCGCTCGATGTGCGGCCTGGCCCGCGCGTTGCTCGCCGACGATGGCCAGCGGCTCAGTCCCCAAGGCCTCGATTATGCCCAGCGCATCGCCCGCTCCGCCAAATACATGGACACGCTGTTGCTGGACATGCTCACTTATAGCCGGCTCGCACACGCGGAGCTGAACATCGCGCCGGTCTCTCTTGATGACTGCATCCAGGAACTCCTCAACGTGATGCATCAGGAGCTGGAGGAGCGCGGCGCAGTTGTCGAAGTCGCCTCCCCGCTCGGCCACGCCACTGGCCATTTGCCCACGCTCAAACAAATTGTCTCAAACCTGATCGGCAACAGCCTTAAGTTCGTTTCGCCCGACCGTAAACCGCACCTGCGCATCGCGACGGTGTCGCGACCCGGTTTCGTCCGCCTTTGCTTTGAAGACAACGGCATCGGCATCGCGCCTCAATATCACGAAAAAATTTTTGGCCTCTTCCAAAGACTCCATCAAAATGAAACCTACCCCGGCACCGGTGTCGGTCTGGCCCTGGTTCGCAAGGGCGCAGAACGGATGGGCGGCGGCGCGGGGGTTGAATCACAACTTGGCCAGGGCAGCCGCTTCTGGGTGGACCTGCCGGCCGTAACTCACTCGCAGAATGGCATCGAAAATACTTCATGTGGAGGATAACTCCGACGACATCATGCTCACAGAGCTGGCTTTCCGCAAAGCCGGGGCTGAGGTTCAAATTGAGGTCGCCTCCGATGGCGACAAAGCCATTGAGATGCTCCAGCGCTCCTTCAACGGCGCCCTGCCAGGTTGCGTGTTGCTCGATGTCAAACTGCCCACCATCTCCGGCCTCGAGGTGCTCGCCTGGATTCGACGCCAGGCCCCCCTCCGACGCCTGCCCGTTGTCATGCTCACCTCCTCGTCTCTGCCCAGCGACATCAACAACGCTTACGACCTCGGCGCCAATTCGTATCTCCTCAAACCTTCCGACCTCGACGCCTTGATCGAGCTCGCCGGAACCATCGCCCAGTACTGGCTCCGCACCAATACCCCCCCGGCTGCCACGGCCCCTTTGGCGGTTCACGCCGCAGCCGTGTAGCGGAGCGCGGACTTTAGTCTGACTTTAGTCCGCAGCAACGAAGGATTACCGAGCGCCCCCGCGCATCGGCGCAGATCTGCTTTCCGGGTAGTTCGCTTTGCGTTGAATCGCTGAGCTAAAACCTGACCTCTTCGAGATATTTCAGGCTCTCGGGCACTTGCTTTTCCGACCACGGCGATTCGTCCTCGATAAAGTACCATTTCACGCCGGCCTTTTTAGCGGCCCGCAAAATCGCCGGCATATCCATCATGCCTGTCCCCAGCGCCGCGTCATTCTTCACGTCCGTGCCGCCGGTCAACGCGCCGGTAACCGTCCCCTTGCGCATGTCTTTCAAATGCGCCAGTTGCCAACGGTGCGGGTACTTCTCCAGCAGCTTCACTGGGTCCTGTCCCGGAAAGACAATCCAGAAAATGTCCATCTGGTAATTGACGTACTTCGGATTGGTTTCCTGGAACAGCAGGTCCAGTAACGTGCCGTCTTTGTACGGCTGAAACTCGAACCCGTGGACATGATAGAAAAACTTCAGCCCGTGCCTGGCCATGACCTCGCCGGCATGATTGAACACCGTGATCGCCTCCCGGCAGGTCTGCTCGGTAAAGTCCCCTTCGTGCGGAATCCAGGCGCAGCCGGCGTACTGCAAACCCAGTGCCTTGGCTTCGGCCGCCACTTTCTCCGGATCGTTCTTGTAGAGGTTGTAATCAAAATGCGCCGAGATGGGCACCAGCCCGCGCGCGGCCAGCTCGGATTTGAATTGTGCCGGCGACAAGCCGTAAGTTCCCGCCAGCTCTACATACTTAATCCCCCAGCTCTTCACTTCGTCGAGCGTTCCAGGCACGTCCTTCGCAAACTGCGCCCGCAAGCTGTACAGTTGCAGCCCCACTGGGCCTTTGAAACTGGGACCGGTGCCAACCGGCGCGGCGCGCAGAACGGTTGTAGCCAGCAGGAGTAAGGAAGTGGTGGAGGCAAGCAGAAGCGTAAAATTACTTTTCATGCTCCAGCATTAACATGCCTGCCCGTCGATTGGAAAGGCTTGAATTTTCGATTTCGAGTGGCGGTTATCGCCGGGCAAAAACTCAAAATCCAGAAGCCCAACTGCCTACGCCGCCATAGCGCCAATCCCCTGGTGTGCCCTCACATTCGACACCACCCGGTCTGCAATCAACTCCGCCGCTTCCTCAAATGAAACCAGATCCGTGTTAATGACCATGTGATACAGCAGCGGGTCCTCGATCTCCCGGTTGAAATATTTACGCACAAAGCGGCTGCGGCCAAGGTCGTGGCTATGGACAAACGCCTGCGCCTCGCCCGGCGATAGCTGGTTGACCTCCTGGACGTGCCTAATTCGGCGTTCCAACGAGCCCACCAGCCGCACGTGAAACATATGCTCGAGCTTGGCCGTAATAATGTTACCTCCGCGGCCCAGGATGATCACATTGCCCATTTCCGCCAACCGCAGGATTGTCTCGGCCGTCTTGCGCACCAGTGTCCAGGAAGGCGGGTGCAGGCCAAATAATTCATCCATCGTGTCCGCGATCTCCGATGTCCGGTCTTCAGGCATGAACCGCGCCAGCCGCTGCGGCAAATGATGCTCCTCCAGCACCCGCTCGACCAGGTTCATATCAAAAACTGTCCAGGGGGCGCCGGTCCCCGGGCAGCGCGCCTGCAACAACGCCGCCAGCCGTTCGGCTGTCGCATGCCCGCCTGAGCCGGTCTGCCGCGAGATCGTTATGGCCCGGCGGTGATTGCCGTTGTGAAACCCCAGCACTCCGCGCGGAGACTGCAACTGACAATTGATAAACGAAAGACAATGTTCCAAACCCGCTTCAGTATTCATAGGAGTTGACCTCTTACGGAACCAGAAATACGGCAGCACTCCCGCCTAGCCTTTGCGACGCACCGGCCACCTTCGGCCCACCGGTAATTAGTCCGTTCTGCGGCGGCATTCATCCCGACTTTCCGGTTGTTAATCGAAGATAATGCAGATTAAGTTTAAATTCAACACTATAACACTCATTAAAAAACATCTAATTTACAGAACATAGCCGGCTCATGCAGTCTGGAGACGGGTGAACTGTGCGCGGGGGGTCTAGGCCAAACCAACTTCTCGTCGCGAGTCCTGTGTGGAAACACGGCCTGAACGCAGAAGTTCACCAGTACTAAGCCGTGCCCCTCAAGAGATGAACGTCCTTCGGACGTGGAAAGCCGTGCTTCGCCAACTTCTTGTTTGTCACGGAAAGTGGAAAAGTATCCACGGGAACTCCTGGATGCCGTTTTTGACATCCGCACCACATAGTTAAATAAGTGTCGAATCACGCCAGGAACGTGAAATGAAAAAGCTAGAAATTGCTCTAAATTGTTCGAGAATTAGGGGAATGACAGTGCTAGAGATCATAGCCGAGCGATGCCTCGGAAGACAGACTTTGACCGAGCATCCTGAGATGCTGGGTGCCTTGCGGAGAATAGACAACTTGGCTCGAGGAAATAATCCGAGCGAGAACGAGAAGGCTCGTATTGCATCACTTGTAGAACTTTGCTGTGCCTACGAATCGGAAGCCGACGCCGCTGAAAGGGCGAACATTCTGCGGACGCTAGAGGAAGTCAGCGCGAACCAAAACTTAGAACTACCCACCGAAACTATGGAACAGTGGGAAGGGCATCTTGCTTCCAAGGATCAGGCCTTTGCGAAGGCCAAGGACGCACTTGATCGGCGGCGACTCGCATTCCAAAGAAGGTATTTCTCGTTCCGTGCCAAGGCTGGGCTTCAAACGCAGGAGGCGGTAGCCAAAAAATCTGGTCTCCGACGCAGCTATATCGCGGTTATTGAGGCTGGTGTGCATTTTCCACAGCAAAAGACGCTGCAAAAGCTGGCCAAGGCATTTAAAGTGGACGTAGCTGAACTACTCACCTGAGTGCCAAGGATGTCCGCCGGCGTCCAGAAGAGCAGTCAGCTGCCGGATACGATGATTAATGCGGTGCAGGTCCGCCACGCTCACCCTGTTGGTCTTTTTCCAGAACAAATCGACTATATAGATTGTCTTGCTGGGATTGTGTGTGTAGAAAATCGCCCGCAGCCAGCCCTGTTGATCCACCGCCTTGCTTTCTACACGGAGTTCCATCCCCTCTCCGCAGGGCTCGATTTTCAGTTCAGGGACACTTGGATAAAATCGGAGGCGCTTAGCGAGCGCTATGCCCTCGGCGAGCTGTTGCGGTGATAACAGCTTCTTTGCCTCACGTTGGACACGGGGCAGCGGCAGAACTCGATACCGGATTTCGGCTCGCAAGGGGCTCACGAGGGCAGTTCCCTTAGCGCTTGCCCGATTTTATTCCACCCGGTGCGCGTCACGGTATACGTTCGCGGGGTTTCATTATGTATCCAGCCGGACTTAATGGCGTTCCTGATGTCACGGGGGAAATTTGAAGGCGAGCTTTCCTTCGCCAGTTTGAATGTGTCGTCCATGTCAGCACTTCGCCAAGGGGTCGCACCCCCACGGGCCTCATGCCAAGCGCCAAGTAGCAGGATCTTCTCCGGAAAGCTCTCCCACTTGAGCTGGTTTAGCAATTCAGCCCCCCCCCTTTCAATGAGTAATGCTTTGATCGATTCCTCGGTGCCATTGCCGACGAGGGCCTCCGACATGGTTCCTTGCGAGGGTATGCCTCCACTTGGTTGGGTGAGAGGGGGAGCCGAATCGTCCCGTTTCTCCTGGATTAATTGCAGGATCGTTATTAATGCCTCGTCTTTGAGGTTAGCTGATACATTGAGACCGGACGCTTGAATGACAATCTTGATACCCATACGACGATTATACGACATTGTGTATGTTTGTCAATTGTTTCAGCGCAATTTTTGACTTATATGGTCATTCCAGTTGCATCGCAACAATGACGTTTGACTTAGTCGCCCACCCGCCCGTCCCCGAGCATTTCCGCCACGGGATCGCCTCCTGCTAAACTCTTGCTTTTTGCCCGGAACCGTGCATCTTATCGACTCGATTTGTGGAGTCGTGCGCCCGGTGGGTTCACTTTCAACCTTTTCGACCAAAAATAGACCAATGCAGCACATACGGAACATTGCGATTATTGCCCACGTGGACCATGGGAAGACCACGCTGGTGGATTGCCTGCTCAAACAGTCGGGCACCTTCCGCGCCAACCAGGCCATCGCCGCCGAGGAGCGCATCATGGACTCGATGGACCTCGAACGCGAAAAGGGCATCACCATCCGCGCCAAGAACGCCGCCTTCAAGTACAAGGATTACCACATCAATATCGTCGATACGCCCGGACACGCCGACTTCGGCGGCGAGGTCGAGCGCATCATGAATATGATCGATGGGGTGCTGCTGGTCGTCGATGCCGCCGACGGTCCGCAGGCCCAAACCCGTTTCGTGCTGCGTAAAGCGCTCGAAGCCGGCGCCAAGCCCATCGTCGTCATTAATAAAATCGATCGCGACAACGCCAACCCGCTCAAGGTGCTCGATGCCGTTTGGGACCTGTTTGTCTCCCTTCACGCGACGGATGAGCAAATGGATTTCCCAGTCATTTACGCCAGCGCCAAGGACGGCTACGCCAAGACCGATCTGCAGCACGCCAGCGGCACGATGGAACCGCTGTTCGATACCATCATCAAGTACATCCCCCCGCCTCGCGCCCACGCCGGCGAAGGGTTCAAACTGCTGGTCGCCAATCTTGATTACTCCGATTACCTGGGCCGAATCGCTTTCGGCAAAATCTATAGCGGCAAGGTCAACGTCGGCGACACCTCGGTTTGCATCCACGGCGACGGCCGGAAAAGCACGTCGAAAATTACCGCCATTTTCCATTTCGAAGGCCTCAAGCGCATCGAAGTCACCGAGGCGCATGCCGGTGACGTGGTCGGCTTGACCGGCTTCGAGGACGTGTTCATCGGCGAAACCATCACCGACTCTGAGGCACGCCTGCCGCTGCCGTTTGTGCCGATTGATCCGCCCACCATCCAAATGCAGTTCGCCGTCAATGACGGGCCGCTGGCGGGCATCGATGGCAAGCTGGTCACCGCTCGCCACATCTGGGAGCGGTTGGTCAAAGAGATCCGGACGAACGTCGCCTTGCGCATTGAACAGACCGAAGTGCCAAACATTTTCAACGTCAGCGGTCGTGGGGAAATGCAGATCGCGATCCTGGTCGAGCAAATGCGCCGCGAAGGCTACGAGGTGCTCGTCTCACGCCCGGAAGTGATCTACCACAAGGACAAAGACGGCAACCTGCTCGAACCGATCGAACGGTTGTTCCTGGAGACGCCTAAAGAATACATGGGACCGGTTCTGGAGAATCTCTCGGGCCGCAAGGGTGAGATTACCAATATGAGCCATCATGGGAACGATGTGAGCATCGAGGCGCTGGTGCCCACCCGTGGGTTGATTGGTTTTGAAACCGATTTGGTCAACCAGACTCGCGGCCTCGGTGTCATGAGCCATCTGTTCCACGAGTATGGGCCGGACCGGGGCGAGATCGTCGCCCGCAAGAATGGTTCGCTAATCAGCATGGAAGACGGCGAAGCGATGGCCTACGCGCTGAACATGCTCCAGGAACGCGGGCGCTTGATGGTCGAGCCGGGTGAGAAGATTTATGAAGGCATGATCGTCGGCGAAAACGCCCGCGAAAATGATATCCCGGTCAATCCTTGCAAAGCCAAAAAGCTCACCAACATGCGTTCAACCGGTGACGGCAAAGGCATCCAACTCAACCCGCCGCTGAAATTGTCGCTGGAACGCGCCCTCGAGTACATCGGCGCTGACGAATACGTCGAAGCCACGCCCAAAAACCTGCGGTTGCGCAAGAAAATCCTCAACGAAAACCAGCGCAAGCGCGCCGCCCAGTCGCGCGCGGCAAAAGTAGTCGTGGCGTAAAACGCGGAGCGCGGACTTCAGTCAGACTTCAGTCCGCAGCAACGTCCGAACATCTGGGAGCGGGAACAGTAGTCAAACCCCGCTTCACGTCGAGTGTTGCCGCGGACTGAAGCTGAAGTCCGCGCTCCGTTGCCGCAGTCCCGGATCCGCTTCCAAACCAGAATTGCGATCAATCCGCCCTATGCCGCCGCGGAGGACTGTTGCTGAATCACCACACCCGTTGCTTCAAACACCGGACATGCCGGAGGCGCGTGCCGGATCAGGTGGTAAATGTAATCCTTCAGTTTGGCGCGGCGCATTTTCAACTCTTCGATTTGTTGATCGGTGGCGAAATCAATCTCCTCTTCGATGCGATAGATTTCGTCATCGAGCCGGTGGTACTCATCAAACACGTTCCGAAAATGATCGGACGTGACCTTGAGTCGGCGGATGACTTCCCGGTGCTCCGGGAACTCGCGCAGGATCGGATGATGCAGGTCCATGGGAATAAAACTCCTGTCTGGCTATGTTTGGGGAAGGTTGCGAAGGAAGCACTGAAGGCCGGCGCGGCAGTGGGAGAAGCTCAAGTCCGGGAGCGAATCTGTAACCCCGGCGCGGCCGGCACGGGGACCCGGACTGTGCTCTTCGCTTCAGTTCCATTCGCGGTCCACCGGCCCGTAATAGCCTGGCGGACCGTATTCACCGTAACCCCTTTCCCGCTACAGTAAAGCCTTTGTTTGCAGAAAAGTTTCTTTTGGCTGATGCACGGGCGCAAAGGCCTGATTAAAATTCTCCGAGCGCCAGCTAATCCCCCAGGAGCTTCTTCAGCACATCCCGGGCCTTGTCCTCGCGCGCAAGATCGGTCTTGGGCGGCACGAACTCGCGGCGGACCATGTCGAAATACTCGCAATAATTGGCAAGATGTTTCTCGGCGACCGGTTCGGCCCGGTGGTCGCGGCATTGCTGGGCGAGCGCGGGAGCGTAACTGGCACAGTTCAGGCACACCTTCAGGTCCGACCCGCAATTGTGGCAAGCCTCCGACCGGCCGGGGGTGCCGGGCAGTTTGTATTCCGTTCCGCATTTCCAGCAATGACGTGTCAGTGCCATGACAAAACCCTAACGCTTTTCCACCGGCGTGGCCAGTCCGCAACCCCCTTCCAGCTCCAGCTTCAGAGCTTGCAAGGAGAGTTGGATTTCCCGGATGAACGCCGCCAGGGACGCAATGAGCGCGAGCAGGCAGCCGATGAAAATGCTGATCAGCACCACGCCGACCTCCAGGCGCGAAAGTACCGTCAGAAACAGCACGATAATCAGCACCGCTGCCAGCAGCACGCTGATCGCCGCCATGCTGATCGACAAGCGGATCAGACGCGCCCGCCGATACAGAATCGACACCTGACAGGCCAGCCGCTGCTGCTCGGCTTCGCCCGCATCGCGCATTTCCCGCCCCAGGTGCCGTGAACGGTCCACCGCGCGGCCGAAACGGTTGCTCAAGGTCAGTAGCAGTAACCCTACCCCGGAAATAAGAATCACGGGGCCAATCGCCACTTGCAGCACGGGGATGAGTTGCTGGACAGGAATCGACGCCATTGGCCGGGAGAATAACCGCGGGCCCCGCCGGGTCAAAGGCCAAACCAGTCATCATTGAAACTGAAGCAAAAACGAGGAATACTACCGTAGCGATATGAGTGAATCGGTTGATCTGCGCAAAATCCTCGAGAACTGGCCGTACGACCCCGAGAATGACACGCGATTGGCGCGGGGTGAGGACGGCCGGGAGTTCCTGCAAGTGCGCACACCGATGGGTTTGGAGCAATTCGAGCTGGACGGCCGGCCCGACGGCGCCCGGCCACATGGTATGGATTCGGCCCTCGAGTATTATACCCAAAAACTGGCGCAAGCCCGCGCTGCGGGCAAAGAGGCGGATTTCGACCTGGGGCCGCGTGAATGCAGCGAACTGTTCAACGAGGGCACACTTTATTATTTCCGATACGTTCGACTTTTCCAGGTGAAGGACTGGATTCGCACCATCCGCGATACCGCCCGCAATCTGCAGGTTTTCGACCTTGTCCATCGCTACGGGCGCCGGGATGAGGACCGGCAATTCCTGGAAAAATGGCGGCCGTACATTCTGCGGGTCAACGCCAGCGCCGCGATCATGCTGGAATTACAAAAGAATGCGTATGACTCGGCTTTGCGCCTGGCCAAAGAAGCCATCGACAAGGTGCAGGCCCTCCAGGAGCAGGACGACGAGACCTTTCAGTTCGAGCGCGACCGTTCTATTACTGCGCTGGGCGAGTTGGCCTCGCAAATCGAAAAAAATCGGCCGTTATCCGAACTCCAACGGCTCGAGCACCAGTTGCAGCGGGCCATCGAGCGGCAGGAATTCGAGCGCGCGGCCCAGCTCCGCGATCGCATCCGCAGCTTGAGGCAGCAGCAGACGTGCTGATTAATTCAGCGACACATCCTCGGGCATCTGCGCCAGTAGCCTGTACTTGCCCCCTTTTTCCCGCAGCACTTTCTGCCACAACTCCTCGGGCCCGGTATCGAACACCAGGTCGAGCGTGGCCGGGTGGGTCAGCCAGGCCTTCCGTTTCATTTCGTCTTCCAATTGGCCGGGACTCCAACCCGCGTAGCCGGCGAAGAGCTTCACCTTGCGCATTGGGGAAAACGACTCGCCCAACTCCACCAGCGTATCCAACGAATGCCCGAGGGTAAGGTTCGGAATGACATTGGCATCCGGGATGAACGAATCGGTATGCAAGAAACTCAGTGCCGAAGGCTGGACCGGGCCGCCCAGAAACAGCGGACAGGTCTTCAGGGTTTCGGGCAGGTCGGCGACGATCATGTCCCCGGCGTGTGAGCCCGTCGCACGGTTCAATACCAGCCCGAACGCACCTTCGGCGTCGTGCTGGCAAATCAGCACGACCGTGCGCTGGAAAAACGAACCGCGCAACTGGCCGCTGTCCAGCAGCAACTGGCCTTTCAAGAATTTGTCTGCCATACCCTACCAGTTCTATGTGTCCAGGCTTGCCCTGCTGCAATTTGGAATTAAAACCGCCGGGTGTCAAAGCCGGTTCAGAGGACTGCCGGTTCAGCAGTGGCCGGAGGTCAGAGGGTCAGAAGTCCGCCGCCTCGGGGAACCCGAGCGGCTGAGATCCGATCCGCGCTCCGCGTTCCCCCCTTGACATTTATTGGTTGAATAATACTCATAATAAAGCGTCCTTTTGAACGTCACCGCCGTTGTCAGGCTCCGCCAGGAGTTTGCCCGTGGAGCGGAGTCAACGTATGCGCCCGAGTTCCAACGCACCGGAAGCAGGCCCTTCGGGCTTACCTCAGCGGCACCATGTATCAGCCTGGTTTGCGGGGGCAATGGCACTGGCGATTGGAGTGCCGTGGGGAACCTTCTCCGTCGTGGCCGCCCCCGCCGGACTGCCTCCGGCGGCAACCCGCCCGGTGGATTTCGCCAAAGACGTCCAGCCGCTGCTCGCCGAACATTGTTACTCCTGCCACGGCCCTGAGAAACAGAAGGGGGATTTGCGCTGGGATGAGCGGACTAGCGCGTTCAAGACCGGTGAGCACGGCCCGATTATCGTGCCCGGCAACAGCGGGAGCAGCCGGGTGCTGACGCTGGTTGCGGGCCTGGACCCCGAAACGGTGATGCCGCCCAAAGGCGAGCGGTTGACCGCCGCGCAAATCGGCTTGTTGCGGGCGTGGATTGAGCAAGGGGCCGTTTGGCCGGATAGCCTCGCGGTCGCGCCCGACCCGCGGCGTAATCACTGGGCATTTAAACCTCCCGTGCGACCGGTCGTGCCCAAAACCCATAATCGTAAATGGCCACGCAACCCGATTGATGCGTTCGTCCTCGCCCGGTTAGAGAAGGAACATTGGCAACCGGCGCCGGAAGCAGACCGGGCGACCTTGCTACGGCGCTTGAGCCTCGACTTGACCGGGTTGCCGCCCACGCTTACCGAGTTGGATGCGTTTCTGGCGGACCGCGCGCCAGGCGCCTACGAACGCCAGGTCGAGCGCTTGCTGGCGTCGCCGCATTATGGTGAACGCTGGGGGCGCCATTGGCTGGATGTCGCCCGCTACGCGGATACCAATGGCTACGAAAAGGACCAGCCACGCTCGATTTGGCCTTATCGCGATTGGGTGATCCGCGCGTTGAACAGTGACCTGCCTTTCGATCAATTCATTATCGACCAGCTTGCCGGGGATTTGCTGCCCAACCCCACGCTGGACCAGCGCGTCGCCACCGGCTTTTTACGCAATTCAGTTTTAAACCAGGAGGGCGGGATCGAACCGGAGCAATTTCGCGTCGAGGCCTTGGTTGATCGCGTCGATACGCTGGGCAAAGCCTGCCTGGGTTTGACCCTCAATTGTTGCCAGTGCCACAATCACAAGTTCGATCCCTTCACGCAAAAGGAGTACTACCAGCTTTTCGCGTTCCTGAACAATGACAACGAAGCGTTCGCCGAAGTGCCGACGGCGGAGGATGTGACCAAGCGGGCGGAAATCGTTCTTAAGGTTCAAGAGCTCGAAGACAAAGCCATCAAGGATACGACAAACCTGCCCGCGCGGATGGCAGCCTGGGAACAGAGCCTGGCGACACCGCAGGAGAATTGGACGGTACTCCAGCCGAAGGACTGGTTCAACTTCGCGACCAAATTCGAGAAGCAACCGGATGGCTCATTGCTCGGCGGAGGTGACCTCCAACTCGGCAGCGTCATGCATGTGTGGTATGAAACGCAGGCGACTAATCTCACCGGTCTGCGCCTGGAGGCCCTGACGAACGATAACTTGATGTATGGCGGCCCGGGCCAGCGCGGACGCGGCAGCTTTTTGCTGAAGGAACTCACCGTGCGCGCCTGGCCGCTGGTCAATCCGACCTTGACCAACCAGGTCAAAATCCGCCGCGCGGTTGCCGACGAGGAAGCGCCCGGTTTGGGCATCGACAAAGCAATTGATGGGGATAACGACAAAGGCGGGTGGACTCCGACCCGCACCATCGAACGCAGGAATCAAAACCACTATGCCGCGTTCGAATTCGCGGAGCCGCTCGGTTTTCCCGGCGGGACGTGTTTCGAGGTCACCCTGCATGAGACCTGGGATGACCAGACCAAACTGGATTGCCATGAGTTGGGGTGCTTCCGTTTTAGCGCGACCACAAACGCAGGCCCACTCACCGTTGATCCCTTAACTCCGGCCGAGCGACAGTTGCTGCCGATTCCCGCCGCGCAGCGCACGCCCGACCAGGAGCGAACGCTCTTTAGTGTCTTCCGTCTGCACGATTCGGGTTTTGCCGAATTGAACAAGCAAATTGACGAACTGTGGAGCCAGTGGCCCTATCCGCCGACCACGCTGGTGCTCCGCGCGCGCGCCCAACCTCGGGTCACGCACCTGTTCACCCGCGGCGACCGCCTGCGGCCCGCCGAGGTGGTCACTCCCGCAACCCCGGCGGTGTTGAATCCGTTTCCAACCGATGCGCCCCGCAACCGGCTGGGGTTGGCGCGCTGGATCGTCGCTCGGCGCAGCCCGACCACCGCCCGAGCGGCTGTCAACCGGATTTGGCAGGAGTATTTTGGGCTAGGCCTGGTGACTACCCCTGAGGATTTCGGCACCCGCGTCGAGACACCTTCTCACCCTGAGTTACTGGACTGGCTGGCTTGCGAACTGATGGAGCCAACGGTGGAAATCGACGGAACAGTCGCGCCGGCCTGGAGTTTGAAACACATCCACCGGCTGATCGTCACCTCGGCCACTTACCGGCAATCCTCGCGAGTTACGCCGGACGCCTATGCGCGCGACCAATTTGATCGGCTGCTCGAGCGGGCGCCCCGGGTGCGCGTCGATGGCGAAGTGGTGCAGGACATCGCGCTGGCAGTCAGCGGACTTTTGAGCCCAAAGATCGGCGGCCCGAGTGTCTATCCGCCGATCCCCGCCAGCGTCGGCGATACGGTATATGGCGGCTTTTCCTGGCCCGAGAGCAAAGGAGACGAGCGCTTTCGGCGTGGGCTCTATACGTTTTGGAAGCGGTCACTGCCTTTCCCCTCGCTCAGCGCGTTTGATGTGCCATCCGGCGAGACGTCCTGTCCGCGGCGTGCCCGCTCGAACACGCCTCTGCAGGCGCTGACGACGCTCGATGAAAAGACGTTTGTCGAGGCGGCGCAGGCCCTGGCGATGCGCGTGTTGAAAGAGGGCGGCACCAACGAAGTCACCCGGGCCGATTTCGCGTTCCGCCTCTGCACAGCGCGGCTGCCCACCGCGTCGGAACTGGATGCACTGCTGAAATTCTGGCGTCAGCAATATGCCCATTTCGAGAACGATACCGCCGATGCGGTCGAGGTGGCGCTGCCCGACCCGGGGAAATTGCCACCGGCCGTCAACCTTCACCAGGCCGCGGCGTGGGCCATGGTGAGCCGGGCGCTGCTGAACCTGGATGAGACAATCACCCGCGAATGACCTGATTTATGCAACTGGCAGATGAGCTCCGCTCGGAATATGCGCGTTTAGTAACCCGGCGTTGGTTTTTTCGCCAATGCGGTGTCGGGCTGGCCGGCATGGCGTTGGGCAGCCTGCTGGACGGGCCGAAAGCCTTTGGCGGCACACCGCCTGCCCCGGCCTCGCCGCTGGCACCTCGCGCCCCGCATTTCAAACCCAAAGCAAAGCGGGTAATATACTTGTTCATGGGCGGGGCGCCGAGCCAGCTCGATCTGTTCGATTACAAGCCGACGCTGGCGAAGTACAACGGCAAACCCGTGCCCCCGGGCGTGGTCATGGGCCAGAAATACGCGTTCATCAAACCGGATGCGGCGCTTTATGCCAGCGAATTCAAATTCGCTAAACACGGCGCGTGCGGCGCGGAATTATCGGAAACCTTGCCGCATCTCGCCGAGGTGGTCGATGATATCACCATCATCCGTTCGATGACGACCGACTCCTTCAACCACGCTCCCGGTCAGATTTTTATGCAGACGGGCGCGACCCAGTTCGGCCGGCCATGCTTCGGGTCATGGGTGCTTTATGGCCTGGGGAGCGAGGCGGAGAATTTGCCGGGATTTGTCGTGATGAACTCTGCCAACGGGTTGAGCGGCGGCGTCGCGCTGTACGGGAATGGCTTTCTGCCGACGGTCTATCAAGGCGTGCCTTTCCGCAAAACGGGCGACCCGGTGCTATTCCTGTCCAATCCGGCGGGAGTGAGCCCGGCGATGCAGCGCCAAACTCTGGACCTGATCAAGGAATTGAATCAAAAGCATCTGGGGGCGGTGGGTGACCCCGAGATCGCGACGCGTATCAATTCGTTTGAAATGGCCTACCGGATGCAAACCAGCGCGCCGGAGCTGATGGATATCAGCAAGGAATCGCCCGAGACGCTGAAGATGTACGGCGCCGAGCCAGGCAAGCCGTCTTTCGCCATGAACTGTTTGCTGGCGCGGCGTCTCATCGAGCGCGGCGTGCGGTTCGTGCAACTATTTCATGAGAGCTGGGATCACCACACCGAGGTTGTCAAAGGCATCAAGGAACAGACGGGCTTGACCGACCAGGCCAGCGCCGCGCTCATCAAAGATCTCAAACAGCGCGGGCTGCTCGATGATACCCTCGTCTTATGGGGCGGCGAATTTGGCCGCACGCCCATGGTCGAGAGCAATCCCGACGCCGGGCGCAAGCTGGGCCGGGACCACCATCCGCAGGCGTTCTCGATGTGGCTGGCCGGCGGCGGCATTAAGCCCGGCCAAACCATTGGCGAGACCGATGACTTGGGATTTCACGTTACGAAAGACATGGTGCAGGTGCACGACCTGCACGCGACTCTGCTGCACTTGTTGGGGTTCGATCACACACGCCTTACTTATCGCTTTCAAGGCCGCGATTTCCGGCTGACGGATGTCGCCGGCGAAGTTGTGCCGAGTTTGTTGGCATAAGGCGCGCATCGAGGAGACGGACGCGGCAGCGACGATTGAAAGGTGCGGCGTTGTGCGTTGCGCCGGTGTTCCAGCCGATATATGATGATCGCATGGCCGTGGTGACCATCGAATTGCCAACCCAGCAGACGCAGACCCGGTTCAACCTGCGCCGCTGGTCGGAGTTGCTGGCTGACGCCGAACTGGCGATGTTCGAAGGCCGCGTCGAGACCGACCGCCATGGCCACATTATCATGAGCCCTCCTCCCGCTGCGGCCCACGGCAGTTTTCAATCCGAGAGCGCTTTTCTGCTTCGGACTTTGATGTGGAAGGAACGTGTGCTGACAGAATGCCCTATCTCGACCGCCGATGGCGTAAAAGCCGCCGATGTGGCCTGGGCCTCGCCGTCTCCAAGGCGGGCGCGCGGCCACTACGCGTGTCGCGGCTTTGCCCCGCGTTTCCGAAAAGGGTGCGATTACAGTAAATTTTGAAGCATGAAGAGCGCTTACGAATTGGCTATGGAACGACTGAACAAGTCGTCGCCAACCATTAAACTCACGGACGAACAAAAAAGGCAGTTGGCGGACCTGGATTCCCAGTGTGCGGCCAAGATTGCCGAACGCGAGCTGCTGCTCGAGGGCGAGATTGCCAAAGCGCAAAACAAGGGCGACCTCGAGGCGCTCGAACAGCTACAGAAACAACTCGTCAGCGATCGCAAATCTCTTCGCGCCGACTTCGATGAGAAGAAGGAAAAAGTGCGGCAACAGAAGTGAACCGAGGCCCGAACTGTAGCCGTATGCCGGTTGCAAACCTGCCATACAGCGGCTTGAAGAGCTGTGCGGCCCAAAAACTACGCCGGCGGCAGACGGCCTTGTTGCCAGAGCTCGAAATAGTAGAGAGCAACCACCACCAGTGAGTGGCGAATCTTGCCCGCCGCGACGAGGTCCGGCACTTCCGCCGTCGGCACCAGGCGCGTCTGCAAGTCCTCACTATGATCAAACTGCACCGGGTGCAGGCAGCGGCAGTTCTGCACCAGCACGGTGTAACAGATATTGCTCATGATGGCCGGATTGGCGAACACCTCGCCCAGGCGCCGTGGGTTCTGGCCCTCATAGCCGGTTTCCTCACGCAGTTCGCGCAAGCCAGCGGCTTCCGGCGTGGCATCCTGTGGGTCCATGACGCCCCCGGGGATTTCCAGTTCGATGGTGCCGGCGCCGTGGCGATACTGCTCGATCATTACCAGTTGCCGCTCCGCAGTCAGCGCGATCACGTTTACCCAGTTAGGACAATCCAGCACGATAAACTCGTGCTCCTGTTGCGTGCGCGGCGAGATCAACCGATCGGCGCGGATGCTGAAAATGCGGAAATCGCCGGCGGGGCGGGAACCAAGTTTTTGCCACGGGCGCAGCATATCAGAACCCCTTGGCCTGGGCAGCCCATCCCTGCCGCATCAACCCGAGCAGATGTTCGAGCGCTTCCTCATAGCTGCGGTGTTTCTCCTGTGCCAACTGCCGCGCCCGCTTGTCGAGCTGTGCTGCCATCCCGTCGGATTTATCCTGGGGGCAACCTAGGGCTGCCAAGACCGCGGCTAGTTCTTTGAGCTCCATCGTTCGAGAAATCCTGCTTCCACGCCAAAATCGCCAGTTGCCCGGGCTGATTCACCCCGGCAGCCATGCTCTTTGGCGCACCGCGGCTACGCGGCTGGACCAATGCGGATGCTTTCGACCCCAACGCGGCTCAGCGGTTTGCTCTTCTCGCCGCCACTGCCGGATGTGACCGCCGTGTTGCCAATTTGTTCCAGGACTTCGTCACCGCGAACCAGTTGGCCGAAAGCAGTGTACTTACGGTCCAGAAACGAAGCATCGGCGAGGCAGATGAAGAATTGGCTGCCGGCGGAATCGGGGTCGCTCGAGCGAGCCATGGAAATCACGCCGCGTTGGTGCGAGCGGTCATTGAATTCGGCTTTGATGTGGTGGCCCGGGCCGCCGGTGCCCCAGGAGCTTTCCTTAGCGGGGTCTTTAGTCAGCGGATCGCCACCCTGCACCATGAATCCCTTCACGATGCGATGGAACGCGGTGCCGTCGTAGAAACCCTTTTGAGCGAGGGTTTTGAAATTCTCGACCGTCTTGGGGGCGACCTCCGGCCATAATTCGACAGTGATTTCCCCGGCACTGGTCTTGATGATCGCAACCTCCCTGGCTGGATTACTCATAATTTGTGTGGCAGTGCTTACTTAATCGAATCGGCGGGCACGATTTGGATGCTCTTGATTTCCACCCGCTGCGTGGGCTTGCTCCGCTCGCCAAAAGCATTCGCGGTGACCGGCGTGTCGGAGATCTTCTTCAGCACGTCGTCGCCCTTGATCAACTTTCCGAAGGCGGTGTACTGGTGGTCGAGGCCCGCGGCGCGAGCGTTGCAGATGAAGAACTGGCTGCCGGCGGAATCCGGATCGCTGGAGCGCGCCATGGAGATGACGCCAAATTCATGGGGCCGGTCGTTGAACTCGGCTTTAATCGTATAACCGGGGCCGCCCTGCCCGAAACTCGCTTCCTTCGAGGGGTCCTTTGTATTGGGGTCGCCGCCCTGAATCATGAACCCTTTGATAATTCGGTGAAATGAGGTGCCGTCGTAAAATCCTTTGCGCGCCAGGGTCTTGAAATTCTCGACCGTCTTGGGGGCGACCTCAGGCCAGAATTGGATGACCATATCACCATCAGTCGTGTGAATGACAGCGACTTCATTGGCCGAGGCGGTCTTGCCAGCCTGGGTTTCGGGCTTGGAATCGGCGGCGCGAGCTGCGACCAGGCCCAGAGCCACACCCGCCGTGCACAATGCAATCAATAACTTCATAATTCGCGAAAATCTTCCATAAGCTGCGAACGATGTCACGCCCGGATTTCACAGGCCAGACGGCTCGCGAAGGATCGCGACAAATCGAATTGCCTCCGAGCGATAGGCCCGGCCGCAAGCTCCGCCTTGGCCCACTTGCAAATTATGCGCTCAGGCGTACTGTAGCGATAGTTACCACCGGATTCGTCAAGCGCTCGGTGTCTGATCTATGGCCAACGCGGACCCAAACCCACAAGCCGCGCCGGGTAAGCCGGAGCCAACGGGGTCTTCCACCATGGGGCGGCAGGAGTTTTGGATTGAGACCTGCCGTGAAGCGACGCAACGGCGCGCCTGCACGCCGCGGGTGCTTGAGTTCTACCAGAAACACGGCTGCCGATTTACGGCGCCTAACGCGCAGCAGGTGCAGGATATTCTCGAAGCGCTCGATGCCGCCCTGCCTGCGTGGGAAGAGCAGCACCCCGAGTTGTTCTTCCAAGCGCTTGAGCTGAATTTCCCGGAGTTGCTCCGCAACCCTTGAAATCGCCTGGACCGCCCGGTTGCAAGACCGCTTGCGTCGGCACCGTGGTCCCCACATAATCAGGGCTCTTGGTTTTTGCTATGAGCACCACACCTATTCATGTCGCCGTAACCGGCGCCGCCGGCCAGATCGGTTATTCGCTCCTGTTCCGCATTGCTTCAGGTGCGATGTTCGGCCCCGCGCAACCGGTGGTGCTGCACTTGATAGAAATCGAGCCGGCGCTGCCTGCCCTGGGCGGCGTGGTGATGGAATTGGAGGATTGCGCGTTTCCGCTGCTACAGGGCGTGCTCCCGACGGCTAATCTGGACGAAGGATTTCGGGGTGTGAATTGGGCGTTGCTGGTGGGGAGTGTGCCTCGAAAGGCCGGCATGGAACGCAAGGATCTGCTGGGCATCAACGGTAAGATTTTTATCGGCCAGGGCAAAGCGATTCAAGCAAACGCGGCCCAGGATGTGCGCGTATTGGTGGTGGGGAACCCCTGCAACACCAATTGCTTTATCGCCATGAATAACGCCGCCGACCTCCCCAGGGACCGCTTTTTCGCCATGACCCGCCTGGACGAGAACCGCGCCAAATCACAACTCGCGCGGAAGGCCGGCGTGCCGGTGACCGCTGTAAGCCGGATGACCATCTGGGGCAATCACTCCGCCACGCAATACCCGGACTTTTATAACGCGCAGATTAATGGCCGGCCGGTGCCGCAAGCGATCACCGATGAAGCCTGGCTCAAAGGCGAGTTTATTTCATCCGTTCAGCAGCGCGGCGCGGCCATCATCAAGGCCCGCGGCGCTTCGAGTGCCGCCAGCGCAGCCAATGCCGTGGTGGACACCGTCCGCTCGATTATCGAGCCCACACCCGCGGGCAACTGGCACAGCGTCTGCCTTTGCTCGGATGGCAGTTATGGCATCGAGCGCGGCTTGATCTGTTCCTTCCCCGTCCGCAGCAATGGCCGCCAGGTGGAGATTGAACCAAACCTGCCGACCAATGAGTTCAGCCGGGCGCGAATCGACGCAACGGTGAACGAATTGAAGGAAGAGCGCTCGCTGGTAAGCGATTTGCTCCCGCGCTAATCCGCAGTATTGTCTTTCGGTCCTTCCACCGTGATCTGGGCGGCAGGCAATCTCCGTCTCTTTTTAGGCATTTTTCCCCATTGGCCGGCGGTCGGCAGTGGCGGACTATCCCCTCGAACAAAAGCGGGCAAAAGAAACATGAAAAATGACCTTCGAGTGATGAGATTGGGAAAGGCCCTGTTGCTAATGTTGGGATTGGGCCTGCTGCAACCCTTAACCGCCAAAGCCGATTTGTTGTATCAACTTTATTGGCGTGGCAGCTACTACACCACCAACTCCACCACGGGGCATATCATCGCAGTGCCGTTTACCGAACAGGACGTGGTGAATCACATTGCCCAAAACAATGGCCTGGATCCCGCCACCTGCATTTTGGTTTACCGTCCTCTGAAACGCGATACTGCGGTCGTGCGGTCCAATGGCGCCTTCGTCGCCGATTTCATCCAAATGCAATACGTCTATACCGATGTGAACAATCCGTGGAACACGGTGACAGTACGGCAGGCGCTTTTGAACGACGAATACCACCAAAACGCAATCGGTTCCTGGATGGGGCTGGAATTGCGCACCTTTGATACGAGTGGGAATATGACCAACGACCAACTCACCGGTTGGATGCAATACTCGCTGCCGGAATCAAATGCGGTTTATGGCGGTTCGGCATCCACCGGCAGGCAGATCGTGGATACAACCAACGCACCGTGAGGGAGCACCGCCGGTACCGGGGTCTTTACCCCATACCTGGCGCGGGGGCGGGCCGCCATTTTGAGGGTGTGTCAGCTCCAGTTCCGAACCGCCCGCCCCCGGGTGCCGGGTTGCCCGCGCGAGTGCGACCCATCTGGCTCGCGTCCTATCCGCGCTCGGGCAACACCTTTCTGCGGATCGTTCTTCAGGATCTATTCCGGTTGCACACGTATTCGGTGTATCGAGTTGCCGGACAGGACTTGCCGGATCCTTCGGCGGATGCGTTGGAGCTGGCGCCGTTCCTGCCGCAAGATTGGCGCGTGCGCCTGACCGATTCGCACCAGGCTGCGCCGGTGTTGATTAAGACCCACGGACCGGCGGAACCCTTTGGTGATGCGATTTATCTCGTGCGCGAAGGGCGGGCGGCCATTGATTCCTATTTCCAGTACCATAAGAAATTCGCCTTCGAGCAGCCGAGTTTGACGGCGGTCATCGCCGGCGCATGCCAATTCGGAAGCTGGAGCGAGCACTTTCGCTCCTGGCAACCGCGCACACGGCCGCGGACGCTCTTTCTGCGGTACGAAGAGCTGGTAAGCCGCCCGGCGCAATGCGTGCCCGTGCTTGCCGAATTCCTCGGGGCGCATCCGGTGGGTTCGCGGCTGCCGACCTTCGCGGAACTCAAACAACGGTTGCCCCAATTTTTCCGGCGAGGCGAGGACCGCGGGTTCCTGCGCGATTGGACCGAGGGACAGGCGGCCTTGTTCCACATTTTGCACGGCGCGGTGATGGAAGAATTAGGGTACCCGCTGGAAATGAGAACCGACTGCCCGGCGAGCACCATCACCGAAGTAGCAGGCAGCGCGGCGCATTCACACGCGTTGTACTTGGACCAGTTGCCGAAACTCGAAAGTCTGGGTCGGATGCCAGAAGCACTGCGGCAGGAGCTGAGCCAGGTTCGGGAGGAGCTTCGGCAATCGCGCGCGAGCTGCGAAGAACTTTCGCGCCAACTCGCTCAAAAAGAGCAATTGCTGCGAACCCTTTGGGTCAGGTTCGGCCGGCGTGTGGGCCTGGTGCGCTCGCGCGTGTCGGACGGCGCCCCGGCAGGTCGAGTGCTGGAGCCGCAGCTCGCATCGGGCCCGCGCACGCAGGCCTCATGAGTGGTCGGGCAGCGCTTTCCAGATCAGGCGGAAGGCGCTGGCGAATTCCGCGGGTTTGACGGCGACCCAATCCGTCACAGCCGCCGGCGCAAACCAATCCCCCGCCTGAATTTCTTCTGGCGCAAGCGTAAAGGGCCCCTCCGCTTCGCAGCGGTATACCCACAGATGCTCCTGGTCGGTTTGCACCGAAGCCGGCACTCGGAACAGCCGGCGCGGCGGAGCCGGCAGGCTCAGCCCCAATTCCTCGCGCAACTCCCGAACGGCGCACGCGTCGTACTCCTCGCCGGAATCCACATGGCCGGAGGAGGAGGAATCCCACAACCCGGGCTGACGGTCCTTGAGCAAGGAGCGTTGCTGAAGGAATACCTCGCCGCGGGAATTGAACACCAGAACATGCACCGCCCGGTGCAGCAGGCCCAAGCGGTGGACCTCAGCCCGCGAGCGCTGCCCCACCACCTCGTCGCGCTCGTTGACCACATCGAAAATCTCTTCAGGCATGCGAAGAATCTGCGGCCAGCTCACGCACCAGTCCAACGAATTGTTCCAGCCCCACCGCCTCGGCCCGGGTGGTCGGCGGCAATGCTAACCGCGCGAACGCGTGTTCCAGGCTGGCGAGCGGCCAATCGTTTTTCAACAGTTTCAACATCATCTTCCGGCGTTGAGAAAAGCTCCGTTTAACCAGCCGTTCGAAAGTCGGGGTCAGCTCAGCCGGCAGCCGGGCGGTTTGCCGGCGGGCGAGGCAGACGCAAGCAGAATCCACATCCGGCTGAGGGAAGAAGCACCCGGCCGGAATTTTGAACCAGGTCAGAGGTTGATAATGCAACTGCAGCAGCAAGGTCAGGACACCGTAGTCCGGCTGACCCGGGGCGGCCATCAATCTGCGAGCCACCTCGAGTTGCAATGTGGCGACGATGCGCTGCGGGCCACGGCCGCCCTGGGCCAACTCGACCAGCAAAGGGGAGGCGACGGAGTAGGGCAGGTTGGCGACCAGTTTCCAGGCCGACCAATCATGCTGCTGGCGCCGTAACAAATCGAGCGCATCCTCGTGCACCAGCCGAAACCGCCCAGGGTGCTCTGGAGCTGGGGTGGTCTCCTCCCGAGCGGAGGTCGCGGGGGTTGGTTCTACGGCGAACCGTTCCTGAAGCAGCCGCACTAACCGCGCGTCTTTCTCGATGGCCAGAACTTCGCCGGCATTGCGCAGCAGGAGTTCCGTCAATGGCCCTAGCCCGGGCCCGATCTCCAAAACCCGGTCGGCGCGCGTCAACTCCGCCACGTGAATGATCCGCTGTAGTTGGTTGCCATCATGAAGGAAGCTCTGGCCCAGCGACCTGGTCAACCGCAGGTTGTGGTCGGCCAGTATTTGTTTCATTTCCGAGAGCTTCATTCGATGCGTCGTCTCCGCCGGTTTTACACCTGGCTGAGGACCTCCTCCAACGCGCCGACCGCTTTTTCTAACTGCGTTTTGGTGATGGTCAGCGGCGGCGTGAACCCCAGCACGTTCCCATCCCCGCCTTCGGGCAAGAGGATGTAGCCGTGACGGAGCATCGCCTTGACCGCAGCAAAGGCAGTCGCGCCGGCCGCCGAGCCGTCGCTGTGCAGCAGCTCAAGCCCGGCGAGCAAGCCTAATCCGCGCGAGCGGCACATCAGCCGGTTTTTTTTAGGACGAATCTCTCGCAACCGTTGCAGAAGGAAATGCCCAAGCTGCGCGCTTCGGAAGACAAGCTGGCGCCGCTCAATCTCGGCGATTTGCGCCAGGGCCATCGCGCACCCGACCGGATGGCCCAGAAACGTGCTGGTGTGAATCGCCTCACCTGCCGAAGACGGCCAGGCCCCGTCCATGATTTCGGCGCGGCCGACACACGCCGAAAGCGGGAATCCTCCGGTCAACGCTTTCCCGAGGCAAATCAGGTCGGGCACCACGCCGTAGTGCTCGCAGGCGAACCATTTTCCTGTCCGGCCGAACCCGGTGTAGATTTCGTCCAGAACGAGCAAAACATCGTGCGCGTCGCAAAGCTGGCGCAGCGCCGCCAACCAACCCGCTGGTGGCACCTTAATGCCTCCGCGGACCTGCAGCGGCTCAATCAGCACCGCGCCGATGGGTTTTGTGCGCAGCAGCTTGCGCACGTGGCTCAACGCCTTGTTCATGTCGCCGCCGGGTGATTCAGGGCTCGCCGGAAAGGGAACGAAATAGCCAAACTGGCCAAGCTGGTCACGAAAGGGCGCGCGGAAATGCTCGCGGTGTGTGGCGTTGAGCGCTCCGTAGCCCAGGCCATGGTACGCGCCTTCGAACGCGAGCACCCCACGCTTGCCTGTGACCAGGCGCGCGGTCTTCAGCGCGGCTTCGACCGCCTCGAACCCGGAATTGCAGAAGATAGTCTGGCCACGGACCAAGGGAATTGGAGCTTCCCGCGGCCCGGCCTGTTTCGGCTGCGTGGCAGCCGTAGTCCAACGTTCGAAGGTTAGCCGGCTCAACTCGCGTGCGAGCCGGCCTTTCCACACGTGCGGGTGCACGTCTCCCATCGCATGCAGCAGGCGGCCCATTTGCCGCCTACCCGCGCGCACGACGGCGGGATTGGCGTGACCGGCCGCCGCAACTCCGAACGCTCCGGTTAAGTCCAGATACCTCCGGCCCTCCATATCCCATACCTGGACCCCCTTCGCCCGGTCCCACACGATCGGCCAGGAGCCGTCGTCCTCGATGAACGTAACGTTGCGCGATTCGTATTGGCGCAGCAGCGCCAGCGCCGCCTTGGTGCTGCGCCTGTCTGAACTTGTGTTAAATGCGCCACTCACTGCGGCATGGTGCCAGAAGCGGGCGGTGCTGCAATCCCCGCGCGTTCCGTCCGAGCCGCGGCGCAATTACAACGCCGCAAACAGCGCGCGGATTTCCTCCTCGATTTCCTCCGGACTGCTGACGGTTTGGGCGATCTCGGCCCGCAGCAAGTCGCGGTACCGCTGGCGTAACCTGTGCACGGCCACTTTGATCGCACCTTCACTGGCACCCAGGCGCTGCGCGAGCACAGCATAGCTTTCGGATGGGCTGTCACCGCTCAAGGTGCCTTTGAGCTGCTGAAACAACTCCGGCTTGCCGTGCGCTGCGTATTCCGAGCGGAGCAGATTCAACACTCGCTCGAGCAAGGTGAGCGCCCAGCGGCGTTCGTAGATTTTATCGGGCGTGAGAAGCTCGACCGGCTCGACTCGGTAGGACGTTTCGGCTTTGCCGGCATCGACCGACAGCAGGACCTTGCCGCCACCGCGTTTCTGCGCTTTGGCTTTGTCCCATTCATTCGCGAGAAAATGTTTGAGCGACGCCAGCAGAAAGGAACGAAACCGGCCCTTGGCACGGTCCACCGCGCCGAGGGAATTCTTTTGCAGCAGCCGCGCGAAGAATTCCTGAGTCAAATCCTCCGAATCGTGCGGGCTATACCCCTGGCGGCGCAGGAACGAGTAGATCGGGGGCCAATAGGTGGCGCATAATTGTTCGAGGGCCCTTTGCGCATGCTGGGCCTGACCGCGGCCCGCGGCCAGCACCACGCTCCAGCGGGTCAGGGCGAAGCCGGCTGGCCGGGCGGTCACGGAAGGCAAGCGAGCGGTCGAAGTTTGCATGTGCCAGGTGCCACGACTGGAGCAGCCGTAACAAATTGTTGCCACTTTGTCACCTATCTTCCTTGATTTTTTCGCCGCGACTTGCTAGGGATCGAGGGTCACTCACTCAAACCTAAACGTCAGGAGTACTTGGTCTATGAAGAAAAGCAACGTTCTCACCCGTTGCGCGACTGTGCGGTTCTGGAGCCGTACGGTAGGCAGCGCAATCCTTGGTCTCACGCTCGCAGCAGTATCCACCGGCGCACAGCAGATTAAATGGGGCCTTACTGTCACCAATATTAACAATCCCATCCCGCCGATTATTGTCACCAACGGGGATGGATCGATTTCGATCACCGCCGGCGGCGGCGACACTTACGGCGCGCCGGATTCGTTTACCTACGCTTATCAGCAAGTCACAGGGGATTTTGATATCGCTGTGCAGGTGGTCAATGTGACCGCGACCGACCCGCTTGGCCAGGACTCGCCCAAGGGCTCGCTGATGGTCCGTACCACCCTTGACGGCACCAGTTATGATTACCAGATCAATGCGCTGCCTTTGGCGCCTTCCGGGCGCAATGGCCAAATCGAAAGCATTGGCCGGTTGGATCTGTCGATTGATACCGACGATTTGCCTGGCAAAGCCCTTAATTACGGTGGTGATACAACTGATTACGGATACTGCACGTATCCGGATGTCTGGCTGCGGATGAAACGGCAAGGGGACAAATTGATGAGCTTCTTCGCGACGACCAACATCACGGATTATCCCGGCGGCGCCAGCCCGATGAGCACCAACGGCTGGCAGCTCCTGACCACGATACCAGCGGGGACTAATTTCCCCAAAACGCTTTACGTGGGCCTCAGCACCGTCGCGCACAACTCCAATATTGCTGACACGACGCACACGGTGACCTCCACCTATGCCAACTATGGGCCGACCGGCACCCCCCACAGCACAGCTTCGAGCGGCGGCACGCCGGTGCCGGCCAATGAGGCTCCCGGGCCATTCCCCAACACGCACGTGCTCGCCGCCAACATCAGCGGCAGCGTTTCCAGCGATGGCATGGGTTATCCACCCAATATTGTTCAGTCCAGCCAGGGCACGGCCCAACCCATCATTTGGAACACGGGCGACGGGTTCGGTGGTGTCACGCGCGACATCATTGCCAGCATCACCAGCCAATCGCCCGACGGCTTTTGCTTTGCCCGCTATCAGGCCGGCGCATTTGATTTTATGCTCAGTCCGCGTGACCCGGTCGCTGCTCTGCAAAACCTGGGTCCTTACAGCAACCCGTTACGGGAGCGTTTCGGCACCGGGGACGTAACCGTGCCCGCCTCGCAGGCCTGGGTGCCTTCCCCCACCCACGGTTTTGTCTTTGCCACAGTCAACAAGACTGGGCAGGTCTGGAATGACCAGTCCCCGTTTTTTTATGCCGCGGCCTATGTCCAATTGGACGGCGTCGCCACCGGCGAGGGTTACGATATGATCG
Source organism: Verrucomicrobiia bacterium (assembly GCA_035934555.1). Lineage (GTDB taxonomy): Bacteria > Verrucomicrobiota > Verrucomicrobiia > Limisphaerales > UBA8199 > DASYXT01. The sequence goes on from DASYXT010000030.1 coordinate 55,792, forward strand.
GCGGCCATTTCCGCGGCGGGCAATTCTACACGCGCACCACCAAGCTGGTGACGGGTGCTCTGCCAAACCCTGCTAGCCAGGGTCCAACGTCCGGCTCGCTCCAGCGCTGTGCCATCCCCATTTCCCTCGCCTGGTTCCCCTACGACCAGGGGTGGATCGGCGGCTATTTTGACGATTCCCATAACTTCGATCTCTCGAATCCCGGCCGGCCGTATTGGAAGCATGGCGACGGTTGGGCGCTGCAGAGTGGGACAGCCCTTAAGGGAGCCGCCGCCAAAGGCGGACAGACCTGGTACAACTCGCCCACAAACCTGCTCACCTGGGTGTACGACAACAACTTTGGCACTTACGACGGCTTGGCCACCCTCAGCCTGCCGGGGGTCAATTCGCTTACCGATGGGATGCTGTTGACCGTTGGCAATGATGAGAATAACGGCATTCGAGGGCCCCAGGCCAATAACGCTGCTCTGCCGGACGGCTCCGGCTGGTATGTCGCCGTGCGCGATATCGAGACCAGCAAGGCCGACCCCACCGTTTATGCCATGACCGGCGGCAGCGATGCCGGGTCGAGTTTCTCGTTCCTTTATATTCCCTGGAACGCCGATAACCTGGTTGCCGGCTATATCCGGGGCACGAACGCGGCCGTAATCCACGGCGCCGGGAATTTCACCGTGCAGCGGCTCTCGACCGGTCGTTATGCGCTAACCATCCCAGGCAAGACCGCCGCCAGCGGCGCGCTGTTGCTCCAGAACTCAGGTTACCTCGCCGTCCAGCCCACCGGCTACACCAATGTCGTTGACACCAGCTATCTGTCTTACGAATACGGCGGCACGAACACCCCTGCCAACGCCTTCATTATTCAGGCACTCTCCGTCGTTCCCGATGGCGGCGAGGGTGTCGTGACCCCGCGCGATGCCGACTTCAACTTCGTGTGGGTGGACTTCCAGAATCCGCTGGCGCCGCCCGGGACGGTGCCGCCGGTATTGTCCATCACCCGGAGCGGCAACAACGTCGTTGTCTCCTGGACCAATGGGCCTGGCTTTGTCCTCCAGAAGACCAGCTCGCTCTCACCAGTGAGTTGGACCAATCTGGGCACGCAAAACCCGCAGACGATCCCGATGACGGCTGGACCTCAGTTCTATCGCGTCGTCAGCCCATAGCCGGTCGTCCATAGGTAATTCACCGTCGCGGAGCGCGGACTTTAGTCAGACTTTAGTCCGCAGCAACGTGCAATTGCTAAGCACGCCGGCGAATCGCGCTAGAGATTTGCCGTTCGGAAATAGCTGCGGACTAAAGCCCGCGCTCCGCAAGTCCGCGCTCCGCAAAACAACTGCTGGCTGACAACCGGCCTATACCCCACCAGTTGCGTTTGGGGCGCCGCCGAGCAATCAGCCCCGCCCGGGTGAGCGAGTTCAAAACATAAAACTGAAGCTGACTTTGAACAACACGGGCGCAGCCAATTGATAGCCAGTGAAATGCTGGTACACCGGCACCTCGGCGTCGGCATAAAACCGGAACTGGTCGTAGTCCACTTCCAGGCCGGGTGCGAGCATCAAGCGCTGATAACCGGAGGCAACCGGGTTAGACGCTTGAGCACCACGATCACTGGTGCGCTCTGAGCCGACCACTTGTGCGATCGGGGTGATGCGCACCGGTCCGAGCGACAGCCCGCTGTAATAGATGCCGGCGGCGGCGTCCAATTCGAGTCCGGGCCGGTATTCGGCTTGAATTAAGGTCGGCAGATCGAGTTCTGCCTGGGCGAACCAGTCCCACAACGGCAGCTTCGGCAATGCGTGCCGGTAGAAGCCGCCCAGAAGCAAGTCGGTGCTGCCGGTGCCAAGCTGGCTGTCGCGGTCCACCACGTCAGGCCGGAAGCGATAACTGCCCGTCGGAAGCTTCACACCAAACGTGATGCCGCCGGACATGTCCGGTGAAAAGCCCGTGTAAATCCCACGCAGGCGCATATCCCCCAATTGGTTCCAGTTCACCGTGACGGGATTGCCGGCCTCGTCGAGTGTGCGGAAGTGGCGGTAGCTGTACGGGATTTCCGCCTCGATCCCCCAGGAATTGTCGAACATGTACTGCAGACCAACCCCGAAGAAATGGGTCTCGATTTCCTTGTCCGCATTGTTCTGCGCCGGGGCGGTCGAAGCCCCGAGGTAATTCTGATTCTGGTCCTGGTAAGCGTAGGTGAGGAACACCATTCCCCCTTGCCCGGTAGGGAACATGGAACTGGTGGCGACGTCGAACACGCCGCAACCGCACGCGCACGCCCAACTCGCTTTCGGGGCAACCAATGCCGCAACCATTCCGGCGCACACACCCCAGGAACTGTAAGTAAACCGTTTCATTCTATGTTTTCATTCTTCAATCGGGGCGGGCGGGCCAATCAAGCCGCTGTCGGCGTCGCGCGCCGACTCTCGTCCACTCTCGATTAGGTGCTTGATCAAGCTGCCAGACGACCGCAAATGGAGGTTCTCCGGTAAAATGAATTAAGGACTGACTGCGCCGCGAAGCGCAGGTCAGCGTGGGCTGGAGGGACTAGGCGAGACCCGCGCGAGGCGGCGGTGAAGGCGGAGGAGAGAAGATGGAGCGCGGCGCGGGATGGTCGGGCAGCAACCGCCAAAAACGTGGCGTCGGCGTCAGCACAAACCGCGTCGGAGCGGTAACGCCCTCAATTCTCTTTTCCGCCTGCGCGTCGGGTTTTTTCTCGGCACGTTTTGCCTTGGCGATGGCCTGACATAAGGGGCACGGATGTTTGCCATCAAAGGTTTTTTCCAAAGCTTGCGAGAGCGGCGCCGCGCGCGAATAACTGACGACCATGCCCGCCCACGCCAACGACTGCAGAAATGCCCAGTGCAGGCCGAGGGTGCAAGCCAAGGCCGCTACGACCGCGATTTTGCCGAGGCGCGCGAGCACAGGCTAGGTTAGCGCGGCTTGCGATGCTGTCAACCAACTGGCGCAGTCCAACGCGCTTCACTAAGTCCGCGAGGTTGTGGACTGCGCCAGCCCTCTGGCGCTTTCTCGTCTGCCTGGCCTCAACCGCCCAGACAGGCTCAACTGCGCGCGTTGGGAGCCGGCATCGGCAACCCACCGCGCGGCGCTACTTGATGCTCAACGCAATGTTGAGTTGCTTTTCCGCCGCCCGGACGTGCCGCAAGGCTTTGCCGCTCAACCCGGCACTGGCTTGTTGCAACAAACCTTGCGCGACGCGGACCTGGTCGTCGGAGACGCCTTGTTTCTCGTGCCCACGGCCTTCTCCGCGGAAGTTCGCGCCCAGGATTCTGGCCGCGGCATCGATCTGCCGCATCGCGGCAACCCGATGGCCCTTGTAGTCATGGTCCGCATGAGCGAGGGCCACGTAGGCCTGGCGCAGCAGGTCCACATTGGGTGGCGGCGCTGCCAGGGTGCGGGGCGCCAAAACAGCCAAAAAGCAAGCAACAAGACCGAAGGTCATCAGGCGGATAATAATGTTTTTCATAGGTTCAGCTTATCATGCGTTGTTAGACGGCGGTGGGATGGCGGTGGTTACTTCAGAATCCCAATCCCAACTGCGCTCCCTCTGGCCTGCGAAACGCCGCGGTGGACAACTCCGGCCCGTCCTCGGCCAACCCCACTTTTCGGCGCGCGACCTCGAACAGTTGAGAAAGCTGGTCGGCAAAGACCCCTTCCCCACGCATGCGCGAGCCGAAACGCGGATCGTTGAGCTTGCCGCCCCGGATGGCCCGAATGCGGTCAAGGACTTTGGCCTTCCGCTCGGGGAGATTCTTTTCGAGCCACTGCTCAAAAACAGGCGCGACAGTCAGCGGCAATCGCAGAATCTCGGTTCCGGCCCAACCCGCGCCGGCCGCCTTTGCGGCGGCCAGGACGGCTGGAATCTCATGGTCGTTTACTGCCGGGATCACCGGCGCAACCAGCACACCCGTTGGAATCCCGGCACCGGCCAGCGCCTCGATGGCGGCCAGGCGCTGGCGGGGCGAAGCGGCGCGCGGTTCCAGCCGCCGCGCCAGTTCACTCTCTAGCGAGTTTATGGACAAATGCACCGTTACGGCCCGGTGTGCCGCCAATTCGCGCAATAAATCCAGGTCTCGCGTCACGAGGTAGTTCTTCGTGATGATGCTGACCGGGTTGCGAAACTCCGCCAGCACCGCCAGGCAACGCCGGGTGAGCTGCAGGCGCCGTTCCACCGGCTGGTAACAATCCGTCACGCCGCTCATCGCCAGCACTTGCGGCTTCCATTTGCGTGACGAAAGCTCGGCGCGAAGCAGCTCGGGCGCGCGTTCCTTCACCACGATTTTGCTCTCGAAATCCAGTCCGGCCGAGAATCCCAGATATTCATGCGTGTTGCGGGCGTAGCAGTAGGAACAGCCGTGTTCGCAACCGCGATACACGTTGAGGCTCGCGTCGAAGGGAATGTCCGGGCTGTCGTTGTACGTGATAATCGTTTGCGAGAGGTCGCGCAGGAACTGGGTTTTGGGCGCGGGATCGTCCTCGGGGTTCCAGTCCTGGTCGCGTTCGAGGCGGATGCTCTCGAAGCGATTAGGGAGATTGGCCGTCGCGCCGCGACCGTGTGCCGATGAAGAAGGAACATTCATCTGGAATGGGCGCAAGCAGACGGTTCAGACTGGTCGGACTCGAACAACTCATTTGACGCGCTCATCCGCCCAGCATAGCCCAATCGGTCAGGTGGAACAAATGGCGGCTTTGGATGAGCAAACCCCACCACCAACTGAGCAACAACCCGCCGCGCAGAAATAAATAAACGGAAATCAAGCTGGCGCAGATGCGGTATGCGACCAAGCCGACCATTATCCCCGGTGGCATGGGTGTGGGTGGAGCGCGGTTCTTCGCGGCCAGCACAAATAGCCCGAACACCACTGTCAGCAGCACCGCCGGTCCGACTCGCTGGGACAGGCGCAACAGCCACGCCAAAGGCGCAAACACCAGGAACAACTCGGTGAAAGCGAGGCTGAACAGCGCCATCGCAAACCATTGGCCCAGGTCGCTGGGATAATCGTGCGGCGTGCGGGCCCGCAACGCACTGTCACCCATGGAAACGATCGCGGCGACCGTAACGCCGAGCACTGTCGCCAGGGCAAACGACCTCCAACCGACGTGCAGCGTGAATACGGGCCGGCCGCTGTACTCGGTATGCCAGGCAAAAACAAACGCCCAAAGGACGATGGAACCCAGGAACAACAAGGTTTCCAAGTACCAGACCGGGTACCGGAGACCGGGGGCATCGGCCACGCGCGGGTAGCAGGCCAGCGCCGTTAGGCCCCCGGCGAGTAAGGCAGACTTCAGAACATCGGGTCGGCCAAGGTCGCGCATGCGATGGGCTCAGCGCCACACTGCGCCGTGGTCCAACACCGCCATGCCTTGGAACTCCGCCCGGCTATCCAGCGCGAAGCAGTCCACTTCGTAGTGGTCGAGGTTGGGATAGAGCGCCAGGCGAACCTTGAGGTCGTGGATTCGCTGGTCCAGCGGCTTGAGCTCCGCATCCGCTTCCTGGCGGGCAGAATTGACCTGGCGATTTTCAGCCGCCAGCACCCGCGAACGTCGGTAGGCCTGCCGCTCTTTTTTCAACGCAGCGGCTCGGCTTTTTGCGTCACTGGCCGCGCCGGCTGCACTCGACCGTTCGCTCTCCAATTCTTTGAGTTGGGCACTTAGGCTGTCGAACTCCGCTCGTTCGGTTACGGGCGGATTTCTCAACAGCACCTTTTGCGCGCCGCTCTTGAGCGCGGAACCGGTCCCGGAGTCATCGTCACTTTTCGCGGACGCTTCGACTTGGGCTTGAACGACCCAACCCCAGGCGTTGGTTTGGATCACAGTGCCGGTCACATGGACCCAGGCCGTAAGCGGGCGGGCGCCATGGCGGTTGGTCCACCAGGTCAACAAAGGCGTGAGATCAGCCACCCGGCCATAGACCACACGCTTGGGATCGCGCACTGGTGTCGCGCTGCTCGGCAACGCATCCGCTAGCAACACGCTCAAAAGGAGCAGCAAAGCAAAAACCGACCCACCCCGCGCGCACAGCCGTGCATTTGGCCGCAACATAGCTACGCGAATCTTACCAGGCCGCTCACGCCGGTTCCAGCTCAGGTTTCGCGCATTCCAAACCCCAATAATGAGTGATGGAGGCGAACATGTGCTCGACCGCGCGGAAATCCATCGGCTTAACCATATAGGCATTGGCGCCTAATTCGTACGCGCGATTAATATCCCCATGATCTTCCGACGAAGAGACAATCACAATGGGTATCAGGCGAAGCGGCTTGCCGTTATTCTTCACCCATTCGAGCACCTCGAAGCCGCTCTTGCGCGGCATTTTGATGTCCATGACGATGAGCTTGGGCAAAGGGTGAGCGTCGCGATCGGCGTATTTGCCTTCGCCTTTGAGGTAGCTGATGGCTTCCTGGCCATCCGTGACAATTTGCAGAGGGTTTCGGATGCGCGCGATCTTGAAGGCCCGTTTGACGAGGAAAATGTCGTTCAGATCGTCCTCAACCAGCAACACCGTGAACTGTCGAGTCTCCATAAAATATACCTAAACCGTTCTGCTTCAATGTAGCCGCCCGGTGCGAAAAAGCCAGTTTTACATTCCCCCCAGCCGCTGCTAAAACCCCACCGTGCAGAATGGAAGTAACCTATGGAAGCAATTGAGCGACGGGCGGCGGCTGACTTTGATCGCCGGTCCGTGCGTGATCGAGGATGAAACGCTCTGCCTCGATGTGGCCGGAACTTTGAAGAAAGTCTGCAACCGACTGGGCATCAACTATGTCTTCAAAGCCAGCTACGATAAGGCCAATCGCACTTCCGGCGCTACGTTCCGGGGGCCGGGCATGGACCAAGGCCTGGCGATTCTAGCTCGTGTGCGCGCTCAAATAGGTGTGCCGGTACTGACGGATATCCATACCGACGCGCAGGTAGGCGCGGCGGCTGGGGTGGTGGATATCCTCCAAATCCCGGCATTTCTTTGCCGCCAAACCGATTTGATCAACGCCGCCGTCAAAACCGGGCGCATCGTCAATATCAAGAAAGGCCAATTCCTCTCCCCGAACGAAATGGGGCAGGTGCTGGAGAAGGCGCGCCAGGCGGGCGGGCGCAAATTGCTGGCGACCGAGCGGGGCACTACCTTCGGCTACAATAACCTTGTCGCCGATATGCGCTCGGTTCCCATCATGAAACGGTTCGGGTGCCCGGTGATTTTCGATGCGACGCACTCGGTGCAACTGCCCGGGGCAGGGGGCAATCAATCGAGCGGGCAACGGGAGTTTGCGCCGGTGCTCGCCCGGTGCGCGCTGGCCGCGGGCGCCAACGGACTGTTTATCGAAACGCACCCGGAACCTGACCGGGCGCTAAGCGACGGGCCTAACATGCTCCCGCTGGCACAAATGCCAGGGCTGCTGAAGAGCTTTCTGAAGTTTTTCGAGGCCAGCAAATGACCGCGAGCCGGATAGCGCTGCTGCTGCTGGGGTTGCTTCCCTCGCTGGCATGCGGCCAAACAGGGTTCGAAGCCCAGGGCTTCCAGGTCGCCGATCATTTTGATCCGCCCTTCCAGACACAGGTCAAATCACTGCTAAAAGGGGAGCGGGCGCGGCCGATGACCAATGGCCTGACGCTGGTTCTCGGCGCGGACCTGCTGCTGTTCCGCACCAACGGCGAGCCGGAGTTGTCGGTTCACGCACCGCAATGTTTCTACAATGATAAAGCGAAAACAGCGGCTTCCGCGGGGCCGATGCAGGCGCAAACCGCCGACGGCAAATTCTCGATCTCCGGTGATGGATTCCTGTGGAAACAAACGAATTCAAGCCTGGTGGTCTCGAACCACGTCCATTCCATTGTGCATCCGGACCTGCTCACCGGCGCCCCGGGTGACCCGCCCCGCCGCCCCAATAACAATTCCGAGCGTCTGGACATCTTTTCCGGCCATTTTCTGTACAGCTCTGATAGCGGCAAGGCGGTGTACGCACAGCAGGCGCATGTGAGCGGGACGAACCTGGATGTAACCGGCAGCCAACTGACTTTGACCCTGCCGCAGAAGGACCCCCAGCGGCCCGCGGGCTTGGACAGCATTCTGATCGAAACGAACGTGGTGGTGGATTACACCAACTACACGGGCACGAATGCGACGCCCTTGCGCCTCACCGGCCAACGCGCGCTTTACTCCACCACCAACGGCCTAATGCATATTACCGGCCAGCCTACCTGGCGGGCCGAGCAGCGTCACGGCCGTGGTGATGAGTTAACGCTCGACCGAACGAACAAGGTTTTTGAAGCCAACGGCCATGCCTGGCTGGAAATGCCCGGCCAAAGCCTCGGCGGTTTGCTGCTGGCCTCGAACAGTCCCGCTGCCCAGCGGCCTTCAACCAATCGCCTTGTTCAAATCTGGTCGGATACTTACCAGTTCCACACCAATTGGGCCGTGTTCCGCGATGAGGTCCGCGTGCGAGAGAGTGAGGGAGAGCAGCCGCGTGGCAGTATGAATTGCGGCTGGATGACGGCATGGTTCGGGACCAGCAACACCCTCGACCGGTTGGTGGCCCTTACCAATGTGGTCATCGAACAGGCAACAAACCGGTTCACCGGCGCGCAAGCCGTGTACACCGGTACCAACGGCATCCTGGAGCTGACCGGCAAACCCGCTTGGCGGTCCGGCTCGCGCGAGGGCAACGGCGGATTGGTCCGCCTCAACACCCAAACCCAGGACTTGCTGGTCCGGACCAATGCCTGGTTGCGTCTGCCGGCTCACGAACTCAACGAGACCATTGCCACAAGCACTCCGGGCACCCGAAAATCGAAGGCGGCCGCCGGCCCGCAATTCGCAGATGTTTACTGCGATGAGTATGTGCTCTCCCGCGACCTGGGCGTGTTTCGTGGCGGCGTTTATGTCAGCCACACCAACATGAATTGGGCGTGCGAAAGCATGACCGTGCAAGCCATTCCCGGGGGCCAGGTGCTGACTGCCGAACAGGGCGTGGTATTTGATCTGATGAACGACCGCGGCCAAAAAACTCATGGCCTGGGCGATAAGGCCGTTTATACTAACAGCATTGTTGGCACTGTAACCAATGAGTTGCTTACGTTAACCGGCCAGCCAGCCGTGCTGATCAGCACCAACGGCACGGTGGAAAACTCGGTCATTATCATGGACCAGATCCGCGGCACTGTAGTCGTTAAGGGCAAGGACTACCGCCTTTCGGGCACCGCCAAAGCTGTCGATACGAATCTGTTTACACTGCCGCGCAATAAGCCCAAGAAGTGATGCCTGAACCGCAAACCGAACATCATCTCACCGAAGAGGTGAGCGCCCAACAACCCGCTCCGTTGCAGGAGCCGCTGCTGTCCACCGATAAGCTGGTGAAGGAATACCGGCACCGGCGAGTCGTCAGCGGCGTTTCCATCAGCGTCGCGCCCGGCGAGATCGTTGGGCTGCTCGGGCCCAACGGCGCCGGCAAAACCACCACCTTCAATATTGTTGTGGGGCTGGTGCGCCCGGATGCAGGGGCGGTTCGGTTCCAAGGCCGCGAGATTACCAAAAAGGCGATGCACCTGCGCGCTCGCCTCGGCATCGGTTATCTGACGCAGGAACCTTCCATCTTCCGCAAGCTGTCGGTTGAACAGAACATTCTGGCCATCCTCGAGACCTGCCGAATGAATCGCGCCGAGCGGAAAGTGCGGCTTAAGTATCTGCTGGAAGAACTGGACCTGACCCGCTTGTCCAAGAGCAAGGCTTACACGCTTAGCGGCGGGGAAAAGCGCCGGTTGGAGATCACCCGCGCGCTGGTGACCAGCCCCAAGTTGCTGCTGCTGGACGAGCCGTTCAGCGGGATCGACCCGATTGCCGTCTATGAAGTGCAAAAGATCGTCCGCCGCTTGCGTGAGCGCGGCCTGGGGATTCTGATTACCGACCATAACGTCCGCGAGACGCTCAAGCTGGTGGACCGCGCCTACCTCATTCATAAAGGCGAGGTTGTCTATGAAGGCGCCGCCGAACAGTTGGTCGATGATCCCAAAGCTCGCGAAATTTATCTCGGACCGGACTTCAACCTATGATGCGCATTTTGTCGCGCCTTTGACGCATGCACCGTGATATTGTCACCGTCGAACGGTTCTACACCGAACAAGCCGGTGCGCTCGAACTGACCCTCGTCGCGGGCGCGGCTGGCTTGAAACGGATCATTCGCGAACCAACCGTCAACCGGCCGGGCCTCGTTTTATCCGGGTTCACCCGCTACTTCGCCTTTAAACGCGTGCAAGTGATCGGCAATGCCGAGGCCTATTTCCTCAAGTCACTCTCGGAGGCGGAACGTATCGAACGCTACAAGACCTTCTTCGGTTACAAATTGGCGTGCGTCGTGTTCTCGCGCAATCTCCACCCCGACCGTCAGTTTCTGCGCGCCGCCGAGCAGGCTGCCGTGGCCATTTTCCGCTGTCCGCTGGTGACGATGAAGTTCATCAACCTGGCGACGCTCATGTTGGAAATGATGTTTGCTCCTCGCGGCACCGAAATGGGCAGCATGGTCGATATCCTCGGGGTGGGCGTCATCCTGCGGGGCGAGAGCGGCATCGGTAAAAGCGAGAGCGTGCTGGCGTTAATTGAGCGCGGTTACAGCCTGGTCGCCGACGACATCACCAAGGTGATGCTGGTCGATGGCCGGGAAGTTGTCGGGACCAGCGCCGAGGTGACCCGCAACCACATGGAGGTGCGCGGCATCGGCATCATCAATGTGGCCGCGATGTTCGGTGTCCGCAGCATCCGCCATGAGAAACGCGTCGATCTGGTCGTTACACTCAAAGCCTGGAACGAAGTGCCGGATATGGACCGGCTGGGCATGGACCAGGAGTATGTTAAAATCCTCGGCATCGACGTTCCCCACATCACCATACCGGTGCGGCCCGGACGCGACCTGGCCCGGCTCATCGAGGTCGCCGCGTTCCAGACCAAGCTCAAATCCTCCGGTTACAATCCTGCCAAAGAGCTCAATGACCGCCTGATCGCGCGCATGACCGCCGTCGGCAAGCTTTGACCCAGGCAGCTTTTTAAGGAGAGGTTTTCCTCTGCGTTGCTTCGCGTTCTTTGCCTCTTTGCGTTGTTCCCCTTTCCGGTACTTTTGGTGGTACCCCCTCAGTGAAGGCGGCCGGAGCGCGGACTTTAGCTTTAGTCCGCAGCAAGGTCCGCTGTGGCGGGATTTTCGAATGTTGCTGCGGACTAAAGTCCACGCCCCGGCGCCATTCCCGCCGTCACTGAGGGGACACTTTTGGCGCCAGTTTTTATTGGCAAAAGCTGCCCGGCTCGAGTAGGTATAGCCGGAACGCGGAATGAGCGCAAAGAAGCTGGCAGAAAGCAGTCCAACAATGACGAAAGATTTTTTGGTGGCCAATAAACTGGGGATTCATGCCCGCCCGGCCGCCATGTTTGTCAAAACGGCCAACCGCTTCCACTGCGACATTTTCGTCGAGAAAGACGGAGAGCGCGTCAACGGAAAGAGCATCATGGGTCTGATGATGCTCGCCGCCGGACCGGGCAGCAGACTTACCGTCCATGCCCAGGGCCAGGACGCCTCGCAAGCTTTGCAGGAAATTGAGACCCTCATCAAACGCAAGTTTGACGAGGACTAAGCAACCTCATGGCCGCTGAAAACATCGACATCCGCTACGTCGCACACCTGGCGCGGCTTGCGCTTACGCCCGAAGAGGAACAGACCTTGGGCGCCCAATTACAGAACATTCTCGGTTACATCGAAAAGTTGAAGGAAGTGGATGTCCGCCAGGTCGAGCCTACCGCGCACGCTTTTCCACTCGTGAATGTGGTCCGCCCGGACGAGGTTCACTCCGGCCTCACGCAAGAGCAGGCGCTGGCCAACGCCCCGGCCCAGGCCAATGGGCTGTTTGTCGTGCCGAAGATTGTTGAGTGATCCCGGCCCCCGGCCTAAGAGCATCAATACTCAATACGACTCATTGGGAAGTGCTCGTTGGTAAGCCTCACCAGCGCTGTTTATAACCGTCCTGCATCCACCGATAATCCGGCAATTCCGCTGCCGGCACCGATTGCGGTAAGAAGCCCCGGTAGCTCTTCGGCACTCTCCACTTGCGATACTCGGCGTGGCCATCGCCGAAGGCGAGATTGGCCCCCTGGCTGTGGCGGTTGGCCGGGATGTCCCACCAGGTTTGAGCATCACCGAAGAACTGCTGGTTCGGCATGCCGAAAGTGCAATCCATGATCTCATCTTCATGCACATCCAGGAATACGAACAGCCGGGCTGGATCGGGGTTTTTAATCTCGGTGAGCCGCTTAAAACAAGGTGAGTACCAATTGTATGGATCGAGGTCGGGTGTGCCGTTGATGCACAAGCTCATATTGTAACTCCGCCAGCGCAACAGCGACAGCGGGGGCTGCCCCGGCGGCTGGACTTTCGAGCGATCGGCCGGACAGTGATAAATCGCCAGCGAGGTGTTGTAAGGAAACAGCAGGCCGTTCTGAATGCCCGCCGGGTCGGCGTCATAAGGCGCGTAGTTGGTGCACCACGAAGCCGCCCCAACGCTCGGGCCGGAACCGATCAGCGCAATGGAATTGTTCGGCGGCAGGCTGTCGTTATGGTCGAGGGCGTAGAGATGCCAGCAGGTTTCGAGTTGTTTGAGATTGTTCAGGCAGGCGAGGCTCAAGGCGCGCGTTTTGGCTGCATTGAGCGCCGGCAACAGCAGCGCAGCCAAAATCGCAATGATCACGATGACAACCAGCAACTCGATCAGCGTGAACCCGGCGGCGCCAACCCGGCGGCGGTTCTCCCGCCGGCACCCATCGGGTTTCGCATTTGCGTTCACCGGGGTTCAGTATATGTCAATTTGCTTTGGAATGAAAGTCGAAAGCGAGGAGCAGCAATCGGGCGGAGCGCGGACATTCCTGTCAGACATCCCTGTCCGCTGCAATGTGATTTTGGCATTGGATTTCGAGTTTTCATTTTGCATTTGACTCCGGCGCTGGCTGGGTGCATTTTATATTTCGTTATATGTCGAAATATAGTAATAAATCATGCGCGCCTTGATGAATATCACCAAAGCGCTGGCGGACGAAACCCGGGTCCGGATGCTGTTGACCCTGAGGGGCGGGGAACTTTGCGTTTGCCAGATCACCGAGGTGTTTGCCCTCGCGCCCTCGACGGTTTCCAAACATCTGTCGATCCTGTACCAGGCTGGGTTGGCCGAGTCGCGCAAAGAGGGGCGTTGGATGTACTACCGGCTACCCGGCAAGAACGCTCCACCGGCCGTTCGCCGGGCGCTCGAATGGGTGGCGCAATCCATCAATGGCGAAGCCCAGGTGGCCAAAGACCAGGCGCGCCTCAGAAAGATCCAGGCGATGGACCCTGTCGAACTGTGCCGACGCCAAGGCCGCAAATGAAACCTACTGTGCTGATTCTGTGCACCGGCAACTCCTGTCGCAGCCATTTGGCGGAAGGGATTCTGCGGGCGGCGGTCGGCGAGTGGCTCGAGGTGCGGAGCGCAGGCTCAAAGCCGGCGGGCTACGTGCATCCGTTGGCCGTCCAGGTGATGAAGGAAATCGGGATTGATATTTCGGGCCAGCGCTCGAAGCACCTGAATGAATTTCTTGATGAGCCGATTGAGACGGTGATCACCCTTTGCGGCCATGCCGACCAGGCCTGCCCGATGTTTCCCGGCCAGGTGAATCGTTACCACTGGGGGTTTGCGGATCCCGCGCACGCGACCGGCACGGAGTCAGAAAAACTGGCCGAATTTCGGCGCGTTCGCGATGAGATCAAACGAGTGTTTGAGGCCTATGCCGCAGGGCGGAAAGACCAGCTCCGGGCGAGAGGCTGGCAACCCCAACCAGGCTCGCCGGAAACGGGCAAAATGCTTTTAAGAAAGGACAATCAATGAATACTCCAGTTAAACGAACGGAAGAGGAAGTGAGACAGGCCGTGCGCAGCGGCTACGGTCAGATTGCCAAAACCGGCGGGTCCGGTTCGGGTGCACGGGTGAGTTGTTGCGGCAGCACGCCTGTAGCATCGGCGGCATTGGCCCGTCACATCGGTTATTCGGCGGCGGAGCTCGCAGCGTTGCCCGAGGGCGCCAACCTGGGACTGTCCTGCGGCAACCCAAACGCCTTGGCGTCACTCAAACTCGGCGAAGTCGTGCTGGACCTTGGCAGTGGCGGCGGATTTGATGCGTTTATCGCAGCAAAGAAGGTTGGGGCATCCGGAAAGGTTATCGGTGTTGACATGACCCCGGAAATGCTCACCCGCGCGCGCAAGAACATCGCCGGGTTCCGACAGAGTACTGGCTTGGAAAACGTCGAGTTCCGTCTTGGTGAAATCGAACACCTCCCCGTGCCGGACTCGAGCGTGGACGTGGTTATCTCCAACTGCGTCATAAATCTTTCGCCCGACAAGCCGCAAGTCTGGCGGGAAATGGCCCGGGTGCTAAAGCCTGGCGGCCGCGTGGCTGTATCTGATTTGGCGTTACTGAAGCCGCTACCACCGGCGATTTTGCAGATGGTCGAAGCGCTGGTGGGCTGTGTCGCCGGCGCGGTGCTCGCGTCCCAGACCGAGCAGATGGCCAGAGATGCCGGCTTAACGGCGATACGCCTCAATCCAAAAACCGCTTACATCGAGGGGATGGTCGATTGGCAGGACCCGCTCTACCAAAAGATCATCGCCAACCTGCCGGCCGGCGCCAAGCCGAGTGAGTACATCACCAGTCTGGAAGTCACAGCGCAAAAGGCGAACCCCGCCAAGGAGACCACGACCTCCTGTTGCGGGCCGGACTGCTGCACGCCCTAAACAGGAAACCTTCGGAACTGCCCCATGAGCACTTCTGCGAGCGCTTTCGCCGGCCAGGCTGTTCAAGCGGTTCCGCGGCGCCTGGCGTTCTTTGAGCGATACCTTACGCTTTGGGTCTTGGTCTGCATGGCGGTGGGTGTGGCCTTTGGGAAGCTGCTCCCGGGATTCACATCCTCGTTGAGCAGGGTGCAATTCGGCCAGGGCTCACAAGTGAACGTGCCAATCGGGATTCTGCTCTGGTTGATGATCTATCCAATGATGCTCAAGGTGGACTTTAGCGCGATTGGCGGAATCGCCCGGCGGCCCAAGGGATTGCTGGTGACGTTATTTGTCAATTGGCTGGTGAAGCCTTTCAGCATGGCGCTATTGGCCTGGCTGTTCATGCAGCATATCTTCGCTGCGTGGATTAAGCCGGAAATGGCCAGGCAATACACGGCGGGGCTGATCATTCTGGCGGCCGCCCCCTGCACCGCGATGGTGTTTGTGTGGTCTTATCTCACCGATGGCGATCCCGCCTATACGCTGGTGCAGGTCGCGGTAAACGATCTGATCATGCTGGTTGCCTTTGCGCCAATTGTGATGTTCCTCTGCGGCGTAGCGCACGTGCTGGTTCCCGCAAAGGTCCTGATCACATCCGTCGTGGTTTTCATTGTCATTCCGTTGGCGGCCGGTTGGCTCACTCGCACTACGCTGTTGAAGTCGCACGGCAAACGGTGGTTCGAGCGAACCTTCCTGCCTAAATTTCACCCGGTGATGATCGCGGCTCTGCTGCTCACGCTGGTGTTGATTTTTGCGTTCCAGGCCGAGAACCTAACCAACCGCTGGGTTGCAGTGCTCCTGATCGCGGTGCCGATCGTTATCCAGGTCTATTTCAATTCGGGCCTGGCTTATGGCCTGATGCGCTGGCTGCGGGTCGAGCACAACGTCGCCTCTCCGGGCGCGCTGATCGGCGCCAGCAACTTCTTTGAACTCGCCGTTGCAGTCGCCATCACGCTTTTCGGAGCCAACTCGGGCGCTGCGTTGGCGACGGTCGTGGGGGTGTTGGTCGAAGTTCCCGTCATGCTCTCGGTTTGTAATTTCTGCAATCAGACGCGGGGCTGGTTTGGCCAAGGGTAGAGACGGGCATTGTCGAGAGCGGATGGAACGAGCAAGCTGTGCCGATGGAACTCGATTTAGAAGGACAATTCGCCGAGCGCGCTTATCCGCTGCTGGCCAGCCTGGTGACGCCACGCCCGATTGCGTTTGTCACCACGACGAGCCCCGATGGCAAAATCAACGCCGCGCCATTCAGCTTCTTCAATCTGTTTGGTGCCCACCCGCCGATTTTGGCCATCGCTCCCGGCGATCGCGACAACGGCACGCCCAAGGACACCGCGTTAAATATCCGGCTGACGCATGAGTTCGTGGTCAACCTGGTGGACGAGGCAATTGCGGAGGCGATGAACAAATGCGCGGCTTCCCTGCCGTATGGTGAAAATGAATTGGTCTATGCCGGGCTGCACACCTGTAAATCTTCGGTTGTGCGGCCCCCGCGCATTCTGGAGTCGCCGGTCAGCCTGGAATGCAAAGAATGGGGAACGTTGCAGATTGGTGACAACCGCATGATCATCGGGCTAATCAAGCGCTTGCATTTGCGCGACGAATTGTTTGATGCGGAGAAGACACGCGTCCGCAGTGACAAGCTCTTCCTGATCGGACGCATGGCGTCGCCGCACTGGTATTGCCGCACACGCGATCGATTCGAGATGATTCGGCCCGCGTAACCCTGGCGACAGAAACCCACCCGCTGCTAAAAGACAATCGGTTCGTTCATCCGTCCGCACTGCATGCAACGCGACCGGTCCACATCGGCATCGTCCGTGTAAACATAGCCGCAATCGCGGCAGCGAAAAATGCGGTCCTCACTGGGCCCTGGTTCGAAGCGTCGGCGGCGCAATTCGGCGTAAATGGCCGCGCCGCTCAACCCGCAGAGGCAAACCACCAGGTAAGTCAAAATCAGATTATAGAGCGACATAACCGGAATCTATTTTGCGGCGGGTGCGTTAGCCTGAGGTTTCGGGATGGTGTGCCACTGGAAAATGAGCTGACCCCACGTGAGGTGGCCGGAGGCATGCCCCACGTGCTCCGGCCCTTCGACTGCGGTTGAGTTAAACCGCGTTGCCCGCGCCCTCTCCAGCGCATACAGGTCCGCTTCGCGTGAGCCCGAGCCGGGCGGCAGCAGCGCGACCGACAACGGTCGGCCCTGAGCGTCCACCAGCGTCTCGATCACACTGTTTGTGAGCATGTCGCTATTGGTCCAGGACCGTAACTCGGGTGCGGTCAGCATTTGGCGCCCGGCCAACTCACCCGCCAGGCGCAAGCTGGACTGGCCGGAGAAGACCTGCGGTTCGCACCATTCGGGCCGCACGGATTCCGGTTCAGGGAACGTGGCCACGCGCGTGGACGAGAATTTGTTCGTTGCGATAAACTGGCCAAACGCCGCGCCCAGACCTTCCGTCGGCAACTCAAGCCAGCCCGGCTGCGCTTCCCAGAAAAATGGCTGGTACGGCTGATTCGTCGCGTCGAGCCACCCCGGTCCGGAAAAGCCCTGAGGATGCGGCAAAGCGAATAAAGTGGGATCCAGGTAGGCCATGATGCTGGCGGAGCCCGGACCGAGTAGTTGCAGGCCGGGCGCCGCGCCCGGCGGGCGTATCCCGGGTGGACGACGGTCACTTAACCATACGATCAGCCCGAGCTGGACCACGAACATCAACCCCACTGCCAGCCACCAGCTTAGCGGCCAGCGCGCGCGGGGCCGGTTCGCGGCGCCGGCAACAACGTTGTTCATGGCGTGGGCCCGATTGGCCGCGGCAAAGTGGCCAGCGAGCCGTTGGTGATCCCGGCCGAGCGGGCCAGCATCGAAAGCCGCACCAGCATTTCGGTCGTGACCGCCTTGTCAGCCTGGATCAGCAAACTCAGCGGCACGGGCGAGGCCTTCACCGCCTGAATCAGCCGCGCGTGCAACTCGCCTTCGTGGATGCTCTGGTTTTCGTAGTACAGCCGGCCGCTCGAATCAATCGCCACCGCCACCATTGGCTGGTCACGACCGGGCAAATCATCCGCGACCGGCAACCGCAAGGCCACCCCCGGCGTATATACCAGCGACGCGAGCATCAGGAACATCACCAGCAAAAAAAACACCGAGGCCAGCGGGGCCGCATCCAGTTGGCCGCGAAAGATGCGTGCATTGCGGGGGAATTTCACGGTTGGGTAGTCTCAGTGACGATATTAACAATCTCGGTGGCGGCGCGTTCCATATCCAACACGATTGAATTGACGCGGCTGACCAGGTAATTGTACGCCGCGTGTGCCGGAATAGCCACTGCCAGGCCGGCGGCGGCGCAAACCAGCGCCTTCCAAACCCCGCCGGAGAGCTGACCTACCTGGGCGTGCAACCCGTTCGTTTCCATTTGACCGAACGCGTCAATGAAGCCCAGCACCGTTCCCAGCAGCCCCAGCAAAGGCGCCAATTGCGCGATCGTTGCCAATAAATTCAGCTTTTCTTCGAGCCGCGGCACCTCCGCCAGGCCGGCTTCCTCCAGCGCTTCCCGGACCCGCTCACGGCCGTGGTCACGGTTCAGGATGGCGGTCTTGACCAGGCGCGCCACCGGTCCCGGCGTCGCATCGCATATCGAAATCGCCTCCACCACGTTGTTGCGCTTGAGCACCGTCCGCACGCCATTGAGAAATTCCGTTGAGTTAATTTGTGCCCGATGACAATGCAGAAACCGCTCGATAAAGACTACAACCGCAACGGCGCTGGTGAGCAAAATCAAATACATCACCGGCCCGCCGTGAGCCAGAAGACCGGGCAACGTTAGCATGGCTCCTTTATAGGGGTTGGGAGAGGCAGGTTAAAGCGCAAAAGCATCGACCCAAGAGCGGCGAGGGACGGGGACGGCCTCGTCCCCGAATCGGCGACTGCGCAAGGGGATAAAGCTGTTACCAGTTTCATGAATTGCCGCTGCCGCCGCCACTCTGGATAGTATTTCCCTCCGGCATACCGATATGCCAAATTCCCTCCATAACTTTGCGAAGCAGTAGGCCCGGGCCAAAACCAGTCGATGCAATTTATCGAAATCATCGTCGTCAGCATCCTCGCCGCGGCGGCGTATGGCATTGTTCACGACCAGATCACCGCGCGCATTTGCGTCGAGTACTTTACGATCGGGCATCCGCCGGTGTTCAACACGGATTCCCCGACACTGTTGGGCCTGGGTTGGGGCATTTTGGCGACGTGGTGGGTGGGCTTAATCCTCGGCATTCCATTGGCAATCAGCGCGCAGTGGGGCCAGCGGCCAAAGATGACCGCCAGGACTCTGTTGCGTCCAATCGGTGTGCTGCTGTTGTGCATGGGGTGCATGGCGTTTGCCTCCGGGTTGACCGGTCATTTTCTGGCCAAGGCTGGTGCTCTCAGACTCTCCGGCCCATTGGGGGCGGCCGTGCCGGCGGACCGGCATGTGGCATTTCTGACGGATTTATGCGCGCACCTTGCCAGCTACGCGTCGGGTCTAATCGGGGGGATTGTTTTAATGGTGTGGGTCTGGCGCAAAAGGGCCGTGGCCAATAATCAGTCATCAGCTTCCCCGTGAGGATTGCTCGCTTGAATGGTCAAACAAAGCATGAGCCTCAGAAGGTTTCATGCCGGGGCCGCGCCACCGCTCAAATCGTGTCGTGATACTCGAGCCAGCCGTGGTGTGACCCTCATCGAGCTGCTCTGTGTCCTGGTGATCCTTGGCATCCTCGCCTCCCTCTTATTGCCCGCTCT
This sequence comes from Verrucomicrobiia bacterium, assembly GCA_035934555.1. Classification (GTDB taxonomy): domain Bacteria; phylum Verrucomicrobiota; class Verrucomicrobiia; order Limisphaerales; family UBA8199; genus DASYXT01. The sequence continues at coordinate 75,397 of DASYXT010000030.1, forward strand.
GCTGCGCGCCTACACCCGCGCCCGTGCCTTGGACGACGAATGGAATGCCGAACCGGTGCTTGAGATGCTCCAGAACGAGGTCCGCGGCTACTGCGCTGCTCATTCCCAATACAATTTTAACGATAAGTACGAATTGGCGGACAAATGCGGCATCGCTCCCAAGTGCCGGGACTGGATTGATTTTCCTTTGACGGAATTCACGCCCTTCACCTATCTCGATCCGACCAACAAAATCGTCCTGACCTTCCACGTCGGCCGAAAACACGCCACCGTTTACTCGTTCCAGAAATGGGAGCTAACAGAGCCTCGGCCGAACTGAACTGAGCGGGAGGATTGCACCAGTCTTTGCGTCGGCTTAGCATCCTGGTCATGACGCGTCGTCACTTTCTACGAACCACCCTCTCAAGTGCTGTCGGCGGAATGTGCGCGACCCTTCTCCCTTTCAGCACTCAGTCGGCAGAGCAGGCCGCAATCGCACCCAACTCCATTCCGGTAACGTGGTTGCCGCGCTGGCAAGCGCACATCCTGGGCGAAGTGCACCAACGGTATTGCGATAAGGCCACTGGGGAGGATATCGGCTGGCTCATGAGCCCGTTTCTTGAAGGGTTTTATTGGGGTTATCTCGCTACGGGAGAGCTCCGTTGGCTCGAACTCCTGGTGAACTGGACCGATGCCTGGCTTGTCCGCGGCGTAAAAGAGCCGGACGGCTATATCGGCTGGCCCCAAAGCGCCAGCGGCGGTGCGGTTGCGAGCGATTATTTTACCGACAGCCTTCTCGGCGAAGCGATGGGCTGGCGGCCCGTGGTCCTGATGGTGGCGGAAGTCCAGAAGCATCCTCACCTGCGGCTCAGGTTCGGCAAAAAAGCCGAAGCCTACCTCAAGCTGGCGTCGGCAACCTTTGACAAGTGGGTCGCGCGCGGTTGCTGGCGCGAAGTCAAAGACGGTGGTGTTTGGGTGGTGCCCACGTTCGGCATCGATCAGCAAACAGGTAAATGGACCGCAGGTTACGCCCGGCGCCAAACCGGCGGCTTTTCCAATCCGGCCAACAAACAAAACCTTATCGCTCGCTGGTTGACCGCAATGCACGACGCCACCGGCCAGGTGGTGTACGCCGACCACGCCCGGAAATGGTGGCAGGTGATGAGGTCGCGGATGCGCACACGCCAGGACGGCCGTTATTTCGTGTGGAACTACTGGGACCCGGCCGGTCCATGGGATTATACCGAGACCGGCGCCACCCGGCATTGGGTCGGCGTGCATCCCAACGGCGGCTACTACAACATCGATGTTGAAGGCATCATGACCGCCTACCAGCACGGCTGGGTGTTCGTGAAAGACGACCTGGACCGCTTGCTCGGAACCAACCGCGATTACATGTGGAACCAGCAGGTCAACGACGCGAAGTTCAGGCGTATCGACGGCGGCGAGCCCGATCCGCGCTGGGCAAACTCGCCGGGCACACTCTGGACAGCGCTGGTGCCCTACGATGCCACTTTGCGGAGAATCTTCCTCGCCAACAACGACCCGGCTGGCTGGAGTGGTTTGGCAACCACCCCATGGTTTATCGCCCGGGAAAAAACCACGGAAAGCGATTCACGCAGCGACTCGAAACATTAGTTGGAGAGGCAACCACCCCGGCTGCCGCGCGGCCTTTATGGCATTTGCGCGCGCGTTGTGGAGGGCACCTGCTGAAATGAAACGATTCTGCACGTTTATCGCTGTTCTCGCGACGGTGCTGGTCTGTGTCGCCCAGCAGAACACGATTACCCTGGACGATCAGTTGCTCCAATCCGCCGAGCAATGGGCCAAGGACAACCTGGATGAAGATGCGCTGCGCGTATTGCAGAGCGCCGACCGCGAGAAGGTGCGCCAGGTTTTGAACCAACTCCAGCGCGAGTTCCAAGGAGAGTACGTGGTCGATTTGGCGGGGCTCAAAGACACCGCCCGCGCCATCCTGCCGTTGCTTGAACAATACGAGGAGACCTATCCCTATGCGCTCTGGCTTAAAGCGCGCCTGGATTATTTGGACATCGCCGACCAGTACCGACTGCGCATTCCGCCACCGGTGCCGGTGCCGGGCCGGCCGCCCAAACCATTACCCAACCCGCCGGCTGCGACCATCCGCGAACTGTGGATTCATAAGATTATCGACCGCCCCTGGCCCAAGAGCGCTCAGCCCTACGTAACCCGCCTCAAACCCGTCTTCGCCTCCGAACACGTGCCGCCTGAGTTGGTATGGCTTGCCGAGGTCGAGTCGTCATTCGACGTGCGCGCTCGCAGCCCCGCAGGCGCCGCCGGCCTCTTCCAGCTTATGCCCGCCACCGCCAAACGCTTCGGCCTGCGCACCTGGCCCCTGGACCAGCGGCTCCGGCCGGAGCCCAGCGCCCGCGCATCAGCCCAGTACCTGCATTACCTGCACCGCCATTTTCGCGATTGGCGCCTGGCTTTGGCTGCCTACAACTCCGGCGAGGGGACGGTTGAGGAACTGCTCCGGCGACGCAAAGCACACTCATTCGACGCCATCGCAACCGGTCTACCTGCGGAAACCCAACTCTTTGTGCCGAAAGTCGAAGCCACCATTCTGCGGCGCGAGGGTGTCAGCCTGCAAAAAGGAGTTTCAACTCGGATTTTGCATTAGCGTCGAATCAATTGCTCGCCAGCAACCGCGGCTTCACGAAGCAGAATCAAAACTCAATTTCCTGTAGCTTGGATGTCACCCGTTGACACCAACAACCACCCTTAAACCCGACACCCATGCAAGACTCCATAATATGAAATCTGTAACTCAACCTGTTCGTCTGTCGTCCTCGGGCGTTCTTTGATGCAAAATGAAAATTCTCAAGAATCAATTTTCAATCCGCGGCCACCGAGGCAGTGCCCAGCATCGTGATTCCCGGCGGTTCGATTCTCCCATTCCTAACCCCCAAGCGAGGCCGGGTCGCTCACATCGCCCTTGTTGAACTCGACATAAGCCTCGGTGAGGTCGGCGGCGTAAATCAACGCGCCGCCGGAACCGAGGTTCAGGCGGATGTGGAGGTCGAATTGTTTATGGGCGACGGCGACGCAGAGGCTCTTAAAATTCACGGTGGTCGGCTGCCCGCGCCGCAGGCTCCAGAGGACGCGCGAGCTGCCGGGTGCGCTGTAACCGATATCGACCTTCTCCTCGACGATTTTGGCGGGGCTGTAACCCAGGGCATCAATGATGCGTCCCCAGTTTGGGTCTCCCCCATGCCAACTGGTTTTCACCAGGGAACTGTTGGCGACAGCGCGCGCCGCGGCGTCAGCTTCGGCGAAATTCCGCGCGCCTGCGACGCGGATGGTTACAAACCGGGAAACGCCTTCGCCGTCATGCACGATCATTTTTGCCAGCTCGAGGCACACATGATTGAGCGCCACCTGGAAGCCCGGGGCCGACAGGCGCGAGCCACTGCGGCGAATCACCGGATTGCGGGCGCAACCGTTGGCCAGCACAAGGACGGTGTCGTTGGTGCTCATATCGCCGTCCACGGTGATGCGGTTGAAGCTCAGTGCGACCGCCTCGTTGAGGGCGGTTTGGAGCGCGGCGCGCTCGATAGCGGCGTCGGTGGTGATGAAGCACAGCATGGTGGCATGGAGGGGAGCGGCGGCCGGGCGGCGTCCGTTGGCGCTCATGCCGGGTTGAATCATGCCGGCGCCTTTGCAAATGCCGCCGACGCGAATCGTTTTGCCACGAAACTTGAACGCGACGGCGAGCTGTTTGCGCCGCGTGTCGCTGGTCATGATGGCCTCGGCGGCCTGCTCGCCGTGGGCGGGGGTGTCGCCCAGTTCGACGGCGGCTTCGATAATGCCGGCGCGAACGTTATCCATCGGCAGCGTGAGCCCAATGCGTCCGGTCGAGCCGACCAGCGCTGAGCCTTCCGGCAGATTGAGGGCTTGCTCGGTGAACTCGACCATGGCGCGAGCGTCGCGCAGGCCCGTTTTTCCGGTGCAGGCATTGGCGTTGCCGGAATTAACTACGACCGCGCGGCCCTGACCGGCCTTCATGCGTTCGAGGCAAACTTTGACGGGCGCGGCGCAGACCTGGTTGGTGGTGAAGAGACCCGCCACGGTGGCTGGTTCATCTGATACAATCAGCGCCAGGTCGCGTTTCTGGCCCTTATCGGAGCCCTTGCCAGTGCCAAGGCGTTTGATGTCGCAAAAGACACCTGCCGCGCGGAACCCCTTGGCGGCAACGATTGAGCCGGCAACAGCCTTCAGGCCCACGTTTTTTTCCATGAGCAGGAAATTAGGAAAGCCCAGCAGCAAGAGGAAGCGCAAAGGTGCGGCGCGCGGACTTTCCTCCGCAACAATGGTCGAACTGAAGATGGCTTGGAGCACTTCGCAGCTCGTTTGGGCATTCCTGCGGACTAAAGCTAAAGTCCGCGCGCCGGCGATTTGAACATTCCGGGATTGCCGGGGGCTGAAAGTCCGCGCTCCGGGGATTGCCGTTTTTTGCGATAGATTTAGCCTTTATTGCACGGTGGGGAGGCGGGCACTATCAGAAAGGGCTGATTTTGCAGGCAAAACAGGCGCCGGTGCGCGGGGGTGGCGGAAGCGGGGCGAGTCGTCCGTTGACACGTCTGGTCGCTTTGTTAGAGTCGGAGACTGTTTCTGGGGTATATCCTGGCGAAACCCGAACGATCGCAACCTGAATTGACTTTATGGCAAAAGCAGCAAAATACGTTTATTTGTTTGGAAACAAGAAGGCCGATGGCGACGGCAGCATGAAGCCGTTGCTTGGGGGCAAAGGCGCCAACCTGGCCGAGATGAGCCGGATTGGTTTGCCGGTGCCGCCCGGCTTCACCATCACCACCGAAGTCTGCACCTACTATTACGATAACAAGCGGACCTATCCCAAGGACCTCGACCTGCAGGTGAGAACCGGTGTGAGTTTCATCGAGAAAATCATCGGCACGAAGTTCGGCGATAAAAGTGCGATGCCGCTGCTGGTTTCGGTGCGCTCCGGCGCTCGTGATTCCATGCCCGGTATGATGGATACCATCCTGAACCTGGGCTTGAACGACGAAACGGTGCTGGCGCTGGTGAAGGCTACCCGCAACGAGCGCTTCGCCTGGGATTGCTACCGGCGGTTCATCCAAATGTATGGCGACGTAGTGATGGGCGTGCAAAAGGCCGCCGGCGAGGACCATGAGCCCTTCGAGACCGTCATTCACACCCTCAAACACGAGCGGTACCACCAGGACATCGAAGATACCAAGTTGAACGTGGATGACTTGAAAGAACTGGTTGGCCGGTTCAAAGGGTTAATTAAGGAGCGCACGGGCAAAGAATTCCCACAGGACCCCTGGAAACAGCTTTGGGGCGCCACCGGCGCGGTATTCGGGTCCTGGATGAACGACCGCGCAATGGTGTATCGCCGCAAATACAATATCCCGTCGGAATGGGGAACCGCCGTCAACGTGCAGGCGATGGTTTACGGCAACACCGGCGAACAGTCCGGGTCGGGGGTCGCCTTTACGCGCGACCCGGCGACGGGCGAGAAGGTGTTCTACGGCGAATTCCTGATCAACGCGCAGGGCGAAGATGTCGTGGCCGGCGTGCGCACACCCGAACCGGTCGCGCAGCTCAAGAACCACCTGCCCGACGCGTTCAACGAATTGGAAAACATTCGCAAGACGCTCGAAGCCCACTTCAAAGATGTGCAGGATTTCGAGTTCACCATCCAGGACGGCAAAGTGTTTATGCTCCAAACCCGCAACGGCAAGCGCACGGGCTTGGCGGCGGTCCGGTTTGCGATCGAAATGGAGAAGGAAAAATTGATCGATTGGAAGACGGCCATCCGCCGTGTGCCGGCCGATCAGCTTGACCAGGTGCTGGCGCCCATCTTCGATCGCAAGGCCGTCAAGAACGCGAAGTGCATCGCCCGCGGCCTGCCCGCTGGCCCAGGCGCCGCCTCCGGCAAGATGTACTTGAACGCCGAACGCGCGGTCGAGGCGGCCCACAAAGGCGAAAAAGTTTTGCTGGTGCGCAACGAAACCTCGCCGGAAGACCTGCGCGGCATGATTGCCGCCGAGGGGATTCTGACGGCCAAGGGTGGCGTTTCCTCGCACGCGGCGCTGGTAGCCCGCCAGATGGGCAAGGTTTGCGTGTGCGGTGCCAGCGCGTTGCAGATTGATTACACCGCCCGGACGGTAACTGTCGATGGGACAGCTTACAAGGAAGGGGATTTCATTTCGATCAACGGCACCGCCGGTGAAGTGTATCCCGGCGAATTGCCTACTGCCGCATCGGAAATTGTCCAGGTGCTCGTTGAGAAATCATTCGACGGCAAAGAAAGCGCCACCTATCAGATGTTCAAGAAGCTGATGGATTGGTGCAGCAAGGTGACGCGGATGGAAGTGCGCACCAACGCCGACACACCGGAGCAAACCGCCAACGCGGTTGCCTTCGGCGCCACCGGCATCGGCCTGTGCCGCACCGAGCATATGTTCTTCGAAGGGGACCGGATCGACGCGATGCGGGAGATGATCCTGGCCGAGAGCCGTGAGGAACGCAAACAGGCGCTGGCCAAGCTGCTGCCTTACCAGAGGGGCGATTTCGCGGGCATCTTCAGCGAGTTGAAGGGGTTGCCGGCCACCATCCGGTTCCTTGACCCGCCGTTGCACGAATTCCTGCCTCACGATTCCGCCTCGCAAGGTTTGCTGGCGGAAAAAATGGGGATCAAAGTCGAGAAAATCGCCCAACGAGTGAAAGAACTGCACGAGTTCAATCCGATGCTCGGGTTCCGCGGTTGCCGGCTCGGGTTGGTTTATCCCGAAATCTCCGAAATGCAGGCACGGGCGGTGTTCGAAGCCGCGGCGGATGTGCAGAAGAAGGGGATCAAAGTGAAACCGGAAATCATGATCCCGTTGGTCGGGTTCAAGAAGGAGCTCGATCTGCAAGTCGAGTTGGTGCACCGCGTCGCGCAGGAAGTCATGACCGAGAAAAAGGTCAAATTGACTTACCTGGTCGGCACGATGATCGAAATCCCGCGCGGCGCGTTAACCGCCGATGAAATTGCGCACACGGCGCAGTTCTTCAGCTTTGGCACCAATGACCTGACGCAAACCTGTCTGGGCATGAGCCGCGACGATTCGGGTTCCTTCATCCCGCCGTACCAGGAGCTGGAGATCATCAAGAAGAACCCGTTTGCTTCGATTGACCAGAGCGGCGTCGGCCAATTGATGCAGCTCGCCGTCGAGAAAGGCCGCCAGACCCGGCCGGAAATCAAACTGGGTATCTGCGGGGAACACGGGGGCGACCCGGACAGCGTGAAATTCTGCGACCGCCTCGGGTTGACCTACGTTAGTTGCTCGCCCTTCCGCGTGCCGGTGGCGCGCTTGGCCGCGGCGCAAGCGGCCCTGGAAGCGGAGGCAAAAACAAAACACGCCAATGGCCAGGTGAAGAAGGCGACGATTGCGCGGCGCGCGGCCGGAGTGAAGAAGGCGATGCGCCGCGCCTGATCCAGGCAAGGACCTGCCTCAGCCGCCCCGGGTAACCGGGGCGGCTGTTTTGTTGGACCTATGGAAGGTCCAAGGCACGCTTTCCCGATCACAGCTTCAGTTCAGGGCCGGGCCTTTGACCATTGCAGTTAAACCGGCTTGCTTTCATTCCACACAATGCGTAACACCCAAGCCGGGGCAGCTACCGGGCTTGAGTTGCTCCGCAATTCGATGGCGTTGGACCCCGAACAGGTGAAGCACTGGTTAACGCGCAAAGTGCGCGCGGGCAAAGCCGGAAACGCCTTGGGCATGGTCCTCTCTGTTTTTGGCGGTCTCTTCATCCTCTATGTTTCCTTCTGGGTCACCTATGGGGTGATCTGGTTTCTCTCCCGATCGTTTTACCATCTCGCGCATCGAGTGATTCTGCTCATCGCCTCGGGGTTCATGACTCTGGTGATCGTGGTGGGCGCCCGGCAGAACTGGGAGGACCTGGACCCGCTGGGCCGTCAAGCGCGGCTGGCGCGCGACATGGACATCACCCTCACCCCCTATAACCGTTATGGAATGAGTTACAAAACAAACGCGATGACCGCCGGCGCATTTGAAGTTCGCTCGCTCGCTTCGGTGATCAATTTTATCCTGTGTGGCGGGGTAAAACTGGTGCTCGGCGCGGTGGTGCGGTTCCGGCAATGGCGCAGGTTGGGGGCGGTGGATGTCGAAGGCTGTGCCAGGGTGATTGCTCTGCTGTACACGGTTCCCAGGCGCCAATCTTACGAAGAGATCGTGCAACACTTGCCTGGGCTAAACCCGGTGAGCGCCTTCGAAAATTTACGGTCCATAGACGGCATATTGTTTTTATCGACGGAACCGGCCGGGTTGGCGCTTCACCCGGAATTGAGGAGCGAGCTGAACGGTCTGGCAGCGAAAGGGTGAAAAACGCAGTTTCCTGCACCGGATTGCTTGATATACTACCCAAAATGAAACCATTTGTTCGCTCATGTCTAGCCGCGGTGGCGGCTTTGGCACTCTCCCCTGTGCTCCCGAGCCAGGCACAATCTGGCCCAGGTTACCGGGTTTACGTCACGGACGAAAAGAGCGGCGAGTTGACCGTGATCGATGGCACGAGCCAAACGGCCATCGAGACGTTCGCGATTGGCAAACGCCCCCGCGGCATCCGCGCGAGCCCCGACGGCCGCACCCTCTTTGTAGCGGTGAGTGGAACGCCCATTTCTGCGCCACCCAAGCTCGATGCGCACGGCAACCCCATTTTCCAGAAGGGCAAGGATGATGATGACGATGACCGGCCGGCGGACAAATCCGCCGATGGCATCGCCGTGATCGACCCGGCGCAGCGGCGGGTCTTGCGCAAGCTCCAGGTCGGCTCGGATCCCGAGCAACTGGCCATCAGCGCGGACGGGACCCGGCTCTATGTCTCCAACGAAGATATCGGGACGGCTACCGTGCTGGAGATCGCCACCGGCAAACGAGACCACATTATCCCGGTGAGCCGCGAGCCTGAGGGAGTTGGCACGACCCCTGACGGGAAGTATTTTTATGTCACTTGTGAAACGGAGGGGGAGATTTACGTCGTGTCGGCCGCGAGCGGCAAAGTGCTCACCCATTTCAATGTCGGTGGCCGTCCGCGGAGCGTGGATTTTCTTCCGGACGGGTCACGGGCGTTTATCCCGTCGGAATCGGCGGGGCAAATGCACGTGATTGACGCCGTGCACCACAAGCTCCTTAAGACGGTGGCGTTACCGCCGCACTCGCGCCCCATGTGCGTGAAGGTAGCGCCCGATGGCAAGAAAGTATATGTGAGCACCGGCCGAGCGGGTACCATTTGTGTGCTGGATGCCCGTTCGCTGGAGGTACTCAACACGATCAAAGTCGGCGCGCGGCCATGGGGGATCGCGTTGACGCCCGACGGAAAATATCTCTACGCCGCGAATGGCCCGTCGGACGATGTTTCCGTGGTGGATCTGGCGAGCGAAAAGGAGATCAAACGGATCAAAGCTGGCGGAAGCCCCTGGGGTGTGGCGATTGCACCTTAGGTAAACCCCCTAATGCCGCAGCCGATTTTGTGAGCCAGTTTAGCCGATGGGTACCATCGCTAATTTGGCCGGTGTAGGAATTTTTGCGCTGGGGATAGCGCTGTTGATTTTCGGCTTTAACTCATCAGGCGACACCATCAGACAACTGAGTTCGGCGCAGGACCGAAGCGCGTTGTGGTTGTTAGTCGCCGGTGGGATTTCCGTGCTGGCCGGTCTGGTCCTGGCTTATACGGGCCGGCCCAGGAACGAATAAGGCCGGCGGTTTATTTTTCTTTTTTGGCAAACATCGCGCCCAGGCCGCTCTTGGTATCTTCGTCGTTCTGGCGCACCTTCAACTGCCCAAGGATGGCGTGCCACCCAATATAAATTTTGTGCCATTGATTTTCGAGGTTGCGCAAGACGCCTTCGTTCATCTCGCTCAAGTAGCGCAGCGACGGGGCGTTGCCGACCAGGTCGTGAATTTCCTGCCGGCTCGGGGAGGCCACCTCGACCGAGGACAGGATGAGTTCGAGCTCCTGGACGAGCACGCTTTTGACTTCGAGGAACTCGTGCTCGTCTTCGTTGCTGAACTTTTTGCTGCGCGCCAGGGTGACGAACTGGTTGAATTGTTTCCAGCACTCGAGGTGGTTTTCCAGGCGCGCAATGAGCTGCTCCAATTTCTTGTTCGTGTTCATAGCTAGAATTAAGTGGACTGCAGGAAGAGATTTTTCGGTTTGAGAAAGATAACGGCGCCGCCACGCAATTCGCGGGCGGTAATCTGGAGGCTGGCAAAGTGAAGGTTCAATTCCGCCAGGGGCATTTGCGCGCGCCGCGCCTCCTCGAAGAGCCGCAGGACCTGCGCGCCCACTTCCTGCACGACCTCGGCGGGAAAAGCGGAAGGGACGGTGGTGGCGACGACCTGGCCTTTGCGGTCGATGGTCAGACTGCCGCGGGGCAGGCGCTGGACGCTCGCGCTGGGCTTGGAAAAGAGGTTCAGGAGCCCCATGTTGCCACCAGTCTTTTGCTCCGCTCGGTCAGGTGCTCGGGTTCGGCATCCTGCGGCCAACCGACGAGAAATGTGCTGCCCTCGTGCGGGAGGAGCACCAAGCGATGGTCCAGCGCGCGGCCTTCCAGATGCGCGAAGGGACCGGCCTCCAGCCGCTGGCCCAGCTTGTGCCAAACCTCCACCGCGGCGCCCATCCAGCCGCTCAGCAGTTCGGTAGCTTCGGTCCCCCACGCTTCGGCCTTCTTGGGCTGATCGTCAGGCAGACTCACGACAAAATCCGCGCCTTCGCGCGTCATGGCCGCCAGGCGCAGCACGTTTTTGCGGTGCCCGGCTTCCTCGGCGGCTTCAGGGGAGTGGCCTTCGAGCGGCGCCGCGATTTCGTCGATGACCTGGGCGGTCTCCAGCAGCAAGGCATTTAAGGGTTTGGTGATGTTCCGCTCGCGTTGCGGTTCAGCAGGCAAGTTTTCGAAAGTGCCCGATTTCCAGCCCAGGATTTGGCGGAAGGCGGGTTCGCCGCGCACGCCGTCGTTGGTTTCAGCGTCCACCAAGTCGCCCGAGTTAAACCAAAGTTTGCCGACCAGCGCGCCACGGGTAATGCGCAGCACCGTCGAGCTCTGCGAGAGGGATTCCATCTGGATGATGTCCATCAGCCCCTTGCTTTGGATGCCGCGGAACCCGCCTTCGTCCTCGCGCCCCAGCAGCGATTCGATGCACTGCAGGAACATCTCCATGTTGCCGCGTGTGTCGGGTTTGACCCAGAACATGTCGATGCCCAGCGCATAGGCGCGGGCGCGCAACTGCTCGTCAGCCGCGCCGGTCAAAGCGACTGTGCGCAGCTCGGGAAAGCGCCGGCGCACGATGGAGAGCAGTTGCAGGCCGTCCATTTTGGGCATGACCAGGTCGCAAATCATGAGGCGGAACGTCTCGGTCTTCAGCAGGCCCATGGCGCGCGCGCCGGTGGCCGCCACGAAGACCTCAGGCTTCGTCGGCAATTGCGCCAGGAGGTCCCGATAGGGCTCCAGCACCGCCGGATCGTCATCAACCAGGAGGATCTTAGGGCGCGTCTGCTTTGCGTTTTGAGTCATTTGGTCGTTCCGTGCCGATCCCGTGTCGAAAAGCAATACCAAATCGGCTTCTGCGGGCAAACTATAGCAAAGCTCGTTCCCTGCGGCGCGTTTATGCAAAATTTCCGCGTTTTTTCATGGGTGCGAATCAGCCCCCGGCTCTGGCCTGTGCAACCCAGCACACCCTCCGCACCAGTCCGTTTGGACAGCTAAGTGGCTCAGGCACGGCTGCTCGCGCCACCTGCGCCGGACCGCCAAACGGCCCACAGCGGTGGGCTAAAGCGCGCCCCGTCCAGGTTCAAACCTGCTCTGGTGAAATCGTTAAGCAGGCCGGATACTGGTGTTTGGCCTCAAAAAACAGCCACCGATAGGACAACCAGTCCATTGATGAGACAGCGAGCTTCAGGCGCGTGGGCGTGGTTCCGCTGCGGGCCGGTGGGGTTTTGGAGGGGTATCGCTGGCCCCGGCTGTGCTGTAACTCAAAACCGCTGGTCCAAGCGGCCGGTGGGGACCAGGCAACAAGCGCGTTGCTGGCACGTTTCCTGCACCTTGGGCTTGCATCTGAAGCAGTTCAACCGAATCGCACGCATATGTTTGGCTTTCTGAAAAATCTGCTGCGCACATCGCCGGATAACCCGGCTGAAAGCCAGCAATCGTCTGAATCCGATTACGCCGAGGCGGCCCCAAACTACGTGCCGGAACCAGCGGCGCGGCCGGCGCGCCGCAACGGCATAGGCTCCGCGACTGCTTCGCAGGGCAATCCCAATCAGCACGACAGCAAGGCCATTGAGGTCCCCCTGCTGCGCGTGCTGGAGCTCTTGCCGCTGGAACTCCAACCCCGGGTTCGCCAACCTGATGTGGGCGATTTGACCGTCTCCGTCCCGCTGGAAAAGGTCCTCGCTCAACTTTCCCGCGGCGCGATCAAAGTTTATTTTGGCGAGTTGCGGCAAGCGGCGCCCGAGGTCTTTACCACCCAAAACGACAAAGACCGTGTGCTGGTACCGCTGCCTTTAGACGAAATCCTTACGAGACTGAACCCGGCATTGATCACGCGTCGGCGCGCGCAACGTCAAATCGAAGTTCCCGCCGAAATCTCCAGTCCTTTCGATTTGAACGCTGATGGGCAGCTCTCTTATTTTCAACCTGCGCAGGACGAAGCTGCGGCGCCGGCCCGCCCGGCGCGGCAAACCAAGCCGGCGGCTTCACCGAGCCCGGCACGGGTGAATTCGCCCCGGCCCCAGCCCACTGCGCCAGCTCCTGCACCGGCCGCTGTGACTCCCCATACGGAGTCTGTCAACGCGCCGATGCGCGTCGCACTTAAGTCTGTTCCGACGCCGCCGGCGCCCGCGGCCCAACCACTCCCTCCGGCTGCCCCGCGCCCTGCACCGGCCGCCCCTGCGCCCGCTGCCGCCCCGTTGAGGCTTACAGTCAAACCGGCCTCCGACACAGGCTTTGCCCGCGCCGCCGCGGCTCCAGGTGCTCCGGCACCGGCCCCCGCGGCGCCTGCTCCGGCCCCCATGAGGCTGACAGTCAAACCGGCCTCTGACACAGGATTTACCCGCGCCGCCGCGGCTGCGAAAACTCCCGCGCAAGCACCGGCGCCCGCGGTTGCAGCGCCGACGCCGCCTCAACCCGCCGCCCCGGCCCCGGCCTCGACCCGGAACAGCACTGAAACGCTGGTGGTCGCGCTGGCGGCTGTGGCCGAGCATTGGCCAGATGAGGTGCGCAAGGAATTGGTCGCGTCAAACCTGGTGGATGCGAAGCTGGCAGTGCCGGTGAACCTGATCGAGCAGTCTTTGAAGCAGGGCAGGATTGTATTCTCGTGGAAGCTGGTCCGAAGCTGGATTCGACCGGCAGTGGCGCCGACGGCTTCTGCGCAGGATAGCACCACCCTGGAGTTGCCGCTGAAAGCGGTCGCCCCGGCTTTCCTGGCCCGCCAACAAGAACACGCCGGCCCGCAGCAGCGGGTCGCGGTGGATGAGGACATTCCCAATTTGTTCTTCGGATTTCCACAACCCGAGTCCGCAACCCCGCCGGTTGCTCGTCCTTCTGACACCAACTTTTATGTTTGGGACGACAGCTCCGAAATGGTGCGGTCGGACGGGTCGGACGCGAGAAAGCCGACGCCCGGCACAAAATTTGTCGCCAAATACGCGACGCCCAACGAAGTGGTTTCGCGCGCGGCGGCTTTGGACGGGGTGGTGGGGGCGCTGATCGCGCTGCCTGACGGGTTGATGGTGGCCAACCGGCTCCCGCCCGAACTCAACGCCGATACGTTGGCCGCGTTCCTGCCGCAGATTTTTGGCAAAGTCAGCTCCTGCACGAAAGAGTTGCGCATGGGCGACCTCAACAACCTGAATTTCACCGTTGGGAATATTCCTTGGAAAATCTTCCGCGTGAACTCGATCTTCTTCGCCGCGTTCGGCAAGGCGGCTGAACCGCTGCCTACCGCCCAATTGGCGGCGCTGGCGGCAGAACTGGATCACAAACCGAAATAAGTTATGGCCATCATCAATCAAGCGACTAAAGAGCTCCAGGTCAAAATCGTCTATTACGGCCCGGCCATGGGCGGCAAGACGACCAACCTGGTCCAGGTCCACGACCACGTGCAGACGGCGGCCGGCAACAAAGGCAAGCTGGTCTCCCTGGCGACCAGTTCGGACCGCACGCTGTTTTTCGATTTCCTCCCGATCGAAGCGATGTCAATCAAGGGCTTCAAGACCAAGTTCCAGCTTTACACGGTGCCCGGGCAGGTCATCTACAACACCACCCGCCAACTCGTGCTGCGCGGCGTCGATGGCATCGTCTTTGTCGCCGACTCGCAGTACGAGAAAATGGCGGAGAACGTCGAGAGTTTTAGCAATCTGGAGGAAAACCTCAAATCGCTGAAGCTGAACCTCAACGAGATTCCCTACGTGCTGCAGTATAACAAACGCGACCTGCCCAATGTCGCGCCAGTCGAGTATCTGGAATTCCTGCTCAATAACCGGGAGGTGCAAGTGCCGTCGTTCTCATCGGTGGCGCACAAGTGCGAGGGGGTATTTGAGGCGCTCAACATGATTACCCGCATGTTGCTGCACAAATTTGTCAGCCAGGCAACGCCGCAGTACGCATGACATGGGCACCCTGCCTCAACTTTTCGAGGAAGATATTCAGCGCCTCGACGGGACGCTCCGCGAGTTGCTCGAAAAGAGCGACGCAACCACGGCGCTGATTATCGATCAGGGCGGCTTTCTGATCGCCTCGCAGGGCGATAACCGCCAGTTCGACCTGACGACGATCGCGGCGCTGGCTTCGGGCGCCTACCTGGCAAACCAAACGATCGCCAATCTTATCCACGAAACCAACTTTAACAGCGTCTATCAGCAGGGCGAAAAATTCAGCATGTTCGCGCTGTCGGTGGACGAGAACTGCATGCTGGTCGTCGTTTTCAAAGCGCAGGTCAGCGTCGGCGCCGTCAAATACTTTGCGGTCCCTGCCGCCAAGGAGATTGCCGAGCAGATGCTCATCGCCCATGAGCGTGATCCGTCAGGCGGACTGGACCTTTCGGTGCTGAACCTGGCCGACACGGCGGATGTGTTCAAGCGCAAGGGTTAAAAGCGGTAGCCAATACCCGCCAGCAGCTTTAGGTCGTTTTTCAAACGGTTGGGCGCCGGCTGGTTGTTGTAGGTATCCTGAGCGACCAGGCGCACATCGAGCGATTTAGTAACCGGCGCTGAAATTCCAGCCTCGGCATTCAGAATCCAGTTTTGGAACTTATCCACCTGGGGAATCCACTCGGCATTTTCCCAAATGCGGGAGCCATTTTTGAATTTGTGTTCGAACCGCTCCGCAATGCGCAGGCCGATATAACTGTCGGTGTGATCGTCCAGCTTTTCGTCAACATAGGACGGACCAATTTCCAGGCCCAGGGAGCTATTTGTTTCTTTGAGGACGTAGTACCCGGCCAAAGGACTAAGGGTGAACCGATATTGGATATCGGCGATGTCATCATGCAAACCGTCCGCCCTCAGACCGGCATAGAGTCGCTCGGAAAACAGGTGGTTCCATTGTCCGTAGCCTTTCAAATAGTCCTGGGTTTTGGTGGTTACTTGTTGCCCGGAGGCTTCGGTGGTCGTGGTATCGCCATACCCGGCAGCCGCGCCCGCCAGGGCCTCGTCACTGGTCCACTTCTTCTTGGTGTCCACCGTGGCCGTGGCCAGGAAGCTTTTGCTGTTCCCACGCGTTAAGGTCATATCGACCGAGGCGACGCTCTCCCAATGCGATTTGGGTGGCGGGTTGGTGACGGCGGGGTCAACAGCTAGCGCGGGGGACGCGAACGCCAGGCAAGCGAGCCAACTGCAAAAGGCGGTGGCCCGAAGTACGTTTATTTTCATAGGTAGGTTCGATTTTGACTTAGGACTTGACGCGGCAATGAAAGCTTCGGCACATAAAATGTCAAGCCGACACTTGCCGACATGCCCGAAAGGTCTGTTTAGAATTGACGCTGCGATACCTGAGCGGAATAGTCGGCGAGTCAGGTGCCGTCGAAGACTAACTCCACGACAACTTATGTTGGCCTGCTGCGAGGCATCAACGTTGGTGGCCATAACAGAGTCCCAATGGCCGACCTGCGTTTGCTCGGGGGCGAACTCGGTTGGCGCGATGTCCAGACATACATCCAAAGCGGGAATCTGGTGTTCGCGGCCAATGAACCTGCCACGATTGTTGAACGGCAGCTTGAGAGCGCCATTGAGCGGCGGTTCCAGTTGCAGATTCCAGTCGTCGTTCGGACCGCTACCGCGTGGGCCGATTGTGCGGCGGATAACCCATTCCCAGACGAAGTGAGGAGCGACCCAAATCACGTATTGCTTGCGCTTTCCAAGCGACCGCCCAGAGCTGGAGCGGAAGGTGATTTGCAGGCACGCGCCGCCGATGGCGAGCGAGTGGTTCAGGCGGGCGATGGTTTGTGGATCTACTTTCCGGCCGGCATCGGCAAATCGAAGCTAACTCCCGCTCTGCTGGAGCGGCTCGTCGGCTCACCCGTCACCGCGCGCAATTGGCTCACGGTGCGCAAACTCTGTGAGCTGGCGCGGGCGCATCGTCCATGATCCTGTAGCCCCATCACGTCCTGGCTCTTTCCTCTCTCTCCGCTTTGGCGTATGCTCTGGCGCCGATGCACCCCGCGCGCGCGTTGTTGTGGCATAGCCTGGCCGGCGCCGGGCTTTGCCTGCTGGCGACCGGTTGCTGGCGCGGTGAGCCCGCCGCCGCTCTGGCCATCATTAACGGCGGTGAACCCGAGTCGCTTGATCCGGCGATTGTCACCCTGGCCGCCGATATGCGCATCACCAAAGCGCTGTTCGAGGGGTTGCTCCGCCTCGATGGCCGCACCGGCCGGCCGAGCCCGGGCTGGGCCGACTCCTGGGACATTTCACCGGATGGTACTGTCTATACATTTCATCTGCGTACCAACGCGTTCTGGTCCACGGGTGAACCGCTGACCAGCGCTGATGTGCTTTATTCCTGGCGGCGCGCATTGGACCCGGCGACCGGTTCGGATTACGCCGGTCAGCTCTTTTATATCCACAACGCCGAGCCGTTTTATCTGGGCAAAACCAAAGATCCGGCGCAGCTCGGGTTCTCCGCCCCGGATGCCCGGACTGTGCGTGTTGAACTGGAGCATCCCGTGGCCTTTTTCCTGGACCTGTGTTGCTTTCCGACGCTGGCGATCGTGCCGCGCCGAGCGCTGGCGGCCGGAGGCGACCGCTGGCTGATGCAACGCCCGTTGCCTTCCAGCGGCCCGTACGAACTGGTCGCTTGGCGGCTGAATGATCGCGTTCGCCTGCGCAAAAATCCGCGATACTGGGATGCCGCCCAGACGCGCAGCGCGCTGGTGGATATTCTGCCTACCGCTTCACCCAATACCGCTTTGAACCTGTACCAGACGGGCGCCGCCGATATCATCTGGGACAAGGACCTAATGCCGCTCGAGTTGATGGATGTCGTCCGGCGCCGGCCCGACTTTCACAACTTCTCCTTCCTGGGCACCTGCTTTTTTCGGTTTAATGTGACTCGACCGCCGTTCAATGATCCGCGCGTGCGCCGCGCGTTTGCCCTCGCCACCGACAAAACCAGGTTGACGCGCAAGCTCACGTTCGGCGGCGAACGGCCCGCCAGCCACTTTGTCCCTGAGGGCGTTGCCAACTATGAATCTCCGCCCGGCCTGGCATTTGATCCCCCGCAAGCGAAACAGTTGCTGGCCCAAGCCGGGTACCCTGATGGCAGAGGCTTTCCTCGGTTTCAGTTTCTCTATTTTTCGTCAGCGGGCGGCGCGAAAATCCAGGGGCAACTGGCGGTTGAGCTGCAGCAGATGTGGTCTGAAAATTTGGGCGTGCAGATGGATTTGCGGCAAATCGAACGCAAGATTTTCTACAACGCCCAATCGCGGTTGGACTTCGACCTGGCGGCTTCGAGTTGGGTCGGCGATTACAATGACGCGAACACCTTTCTTGACATGTTCACCAGCACCAGCGGCAACAACCGGACGGGCTGGAAAAATGCCCATTATGATGAACTGCTGGACCAAGCCAACAGCCTGGTGGATATTCCGCGGCGCGCCGGCTTGTTGCGCCAGGCCGAGGACCTGCTCGTGAACCAGGAAGCCGCGATCGTTCCGCTCTATTTCTATGCCGGGTTCACTTATTTCAACGACGCGCATGTGCATGGGATTTACCCCAACCTGCTGGACGAGCACCCGATCCAGGACATTTGGAAGAACTGATGACAGCATATTTCCTCAAGCGCCTTGCGTGGTTTGGCCCGCTCCTGCTGGTATTGAGTTTCCTTTCCTTTCTGCTGGTGCACGCGGCGCCCGGCGGTCCGTTTGACCGCGAGCGGCGGCCCGCTGCACCTGAAATTGAACATGCGCTGCTGGCCAAGTACCATCTGGATGAGCCGTTGCTTAAGCAGTACGTCCGCTACCTGGGGCTGTTGTGGGAGCGGGACCCCGATGGGCACTGGCGGCGGGCGCCGGCCAGCTTCAACATCTCGCTGAAATACCGCAATCACACGGTCACCGACATTATCAAGCAGGCCCTGCCGGTCTCGTTATCGTTGGGTTTGCTCAGCTTCCTTTTCGCTCTTGGCGTGGGTTTGCCGTTGGGGTTCTTGAGCGCGGCGCGCCGAGGTCAATGGGCGGATTATGCGGCCGCGTTTTTTGCGCTGTCGGCGGTGTGCGTGCCCGGTTTGGTGCTGGCACCTATGTTGGTGATGGTCTTTTCGCTCAAGTGGCGGTTATTCCCGGTGGGGCTTTGGGGTTCGCCCAGTCACGTGATTTTGCCGGTGATTGCTTTGGGGCTGTATTTCGCCGGCCGCATCGCGCGCCTGTTTCGCGAGGGCATGCTCGACGTGCTCCACGCTGAATTCATCACGACCGCGCGCGCCAAGGGCCTCCGCGAAACGACTATCCTGCTGAAGCACGCATCACGTCTGGCCGTCCTGCCCGTCGTGTCCTATGCCGGCCCGATGCTGGCCGACGTGTTGACCGGCTCGTTCGTAATCGAAACCTTGTTTCAAATCCCTGGGCTGGGTTTGCACCTCGTCAATAGCTCGTTGAACGCGGATTACACTCTGACGGTGGGCCTGGCGCTCCTTTACGGCGGGTTGCTGCTGGCCCTTAACCTCCTGGTGGACTTGGTTTATGTGCTGCTCGACCGTCGAGTGATGTATGAACGCTGATCCCAAAAGTTCGGCCTTGCGAGCCAGGGTTGAATGCGGTCAAAGCCCGGCTGTGGCGGAGCCGGAACTCAACGCAGCTATGGGTTGGCGTTCCCGGTTCCGCCGCCAACCGGCCGCGGTCCTGAGTGCCTGGACTCTGGTGGGGATTCTGCTGCTCGTGCTCGTTTGGCCGCTCACACTGCACCTCGCAAGCCACCTGGGCCCGCAAGCCACCACTCTCGCGCAGCACTATCTACCCGACCATCTCTCGGATGAACAATTCCAACCGCCGAGCCTGCGGCATTGGTTCGGCACGGATGTGCATGGGCGCGACCTGTGGTCGCGTGTGTTGTATGGCGCGCAGTTGTCGCTGCTGGTTGGGGTGATAGGTGCCGGCGTGAGCCTGGTGATCGGGGTGCTCTGGGGCGCCGTAGCGGGCTACGCCGGCGGCCGAGTTGACGCCGCCCTCATGCGGCTCGTGGACATCCTGTATTCTCTGCCGTCGATTGTTTTTGTCATCGTGCTGATTACCACCTTGGAAGCGCTGTTCAAACATTGGCTTGGCGCCAGCGGGTCGCCGTTGCTGGTCCATAGCGCGCGGCTACTGTTTTTATTTTTTGGTTTGGGCGCTTTTTCCTGGCTGACGATGGCCCGCATCGTTCGCGGCCAGGTATTGTCGTTGCGTGCCCGCGCTTTTGTCGAAGCCAGTCGCGCGCTCGGCGCCGGACCGGTCCGGATTCTGTTCCGTCACATTCTGCCGAACACCTTCGGCGTCATCGTCGTGTATCTCACGCTGACCGTCCCCGCGATCCTGTTGTATGAATCGTTTCTGAGTTACCTTGGACTGGGCGTGCAGCCGCCGATGGCCAGTTGGGGTTCTCTCATTGCCGAAGGCGCCGACCAAATGAATCCGTTCCGAATTTATTGGTGGTTAATCGCCTTTCCGGCCGGGTTTCTGGTGCTGACTCTAATGGCGCTGAACTTCCTCGGAGACGGCCTGCGCGAGGCCTTTGATGTCCGCTAAGCGACGGCTAACAATAGGGAAGTAGGATTGAGGATCGAGATTACGATTAGGATTAGGAACTAAATAATAAGATGAACCTTTACGTTGGTACCAGCGGCTTTTCCTATAAGGAATGGAAAGGCTCATTCTATCCCAAGGAGCTTCCGGATAAACAGATGCTGCATTATTACGGCGAACATTTCCGCACCGTCGAAATCAACAACACGTTCTATCGCATGCCTAAAGCCGAGGTCCTCGCCGGCTGGGGCGACGCGGTGCCTGGCGATTTCAAATTCGTTCTCAAAGCGCCGCAACGCATCACCCACATGCAGCGGCTCAAGGATTGTGAAGATTCAGTAGCCTATTTGCTCAAGGCCGCCGGTGCTCTCAAGCAGCGGCTGGGGCCGTTCCTGTTTCAGTTGCCGCCCTTTTTCCATAAGGATGCTGCACGTTTGAGCGATTTTTTCCGCCTGTTGCCGCGCGATTGCCGGGCCGCGTTCGAGTTCCGCCATCAATCGTGGTTCGATTCCGAGATTTTTGAACTGCTCCGCGCCCATAAAGCCGTGCTGTGCATTGCCGAAGCTGAAAACGACCTCGAGATTCCTTTTGAGCCTACCGCGGCCTGGGGCTACCTGCGGCTGCGCCGCCCGGATTATGATGAGGCCGAGTTGAAAACCTGGGTCGAACGCGTTAAGCAGCAAAAGTGGCAAGATGTGTTTGTCTTTTTTAAGCACGAGGAAGCCGGCAAAGGCCCGGCCATGGCCAAACGGCTTTTGGAACTGGCGAATTAAGGCTTGAGAATGGGAAGAATGGATGGACGCAATGGCTGCCCGCCTGGTCGCCGCCACGCTCGACTTTTAGAGCGTCTGCCATTACTCCTGTAGCGTGCGGTTCAGTGGTCATCCCGGTTTTGCCTTGCACTCGTCCTCGATGTTGGCCGAGGGTTCGCCGCCCCTTCTTGCGCTGGCGCCCATGCAGGATGTGACCGACCTGCCGTTCTGGCGGTTGCTCGCGCAATACGGTGGCGCGGATGTCTATTTCACCGAGTACTTCCGTGTTCATGCGACATCGACTCTCGAGAAACATATCCTGCGCTCAATTACAGAAAATCCTACCGGCCGTCCGGTGATCGCGCAGTTAATCGGCAATGATATCCCGGCGCTGCTGCGGACGGTGCGCGACCTGCAGCAATACCCTATTCTCGGCATCGACTTGAACTTGGGTTGTCCCGCCCCAGTGGTGTATCGGAAGTGCGCGGGCGGCGGTTTGTTGCGGGAGCCGGCGCGGGTCGATGCGATTTTAGGCGCGCTGCGCGAGGCGGTCACAACCAAGTTCAGTGTCAAAACACGCCTGGGCTTCGATTCGCCACTGGTCTTTGACGAACTGTTGCCTGTTTTTGCCAAACATTCTCTCGACCTCCTCACGGTGCATGGGCGCACGGTGAAGGAAATGTACCGGAGCGAAGTGCATTACGAGTACATCGCGCGCGCCGTTGCCGAAATGCCCTGCCCGGTGCTGGCCAACGGCAACATCTATTCGGCAGCGAAAGCGGCCGAGGTGCTGCGCGACACCGGCGCACACGGGCTAATGATTGGCCGGGGCGCGATTCGCAATCCGTGGCTGTTTCAACAAATTCGGCAACACAATCGCGGAGAGGCACTCCGGGTGCCCAGGGGTCATGAGGTGCTGGATTATGTGCTGGCGCTTTATCAGGCGGTCTGCTCGCCCGAGGTGCGCGAAGCCGCCCAGGTGCAGAAGATGAAGAAGTACATGAACTACCTGGGGATGGGCGTGGAACCCACCGGCCGGTTCTTGCACGATATTCGCAGGGTGACTGCGCGCGATGAGTTCTTCAGGGTGTGCGAAGAGTTCCTGGCCCATGACGAACCGATGCCACTGGAGCCGTTTCGGCTTGAACTGAACCCGGCGGACCTGCTCGCCGGGGAACATCATTGAGCCGTTCAGTGTCGCAGGCCTTGCCGTTCACCCGTAGCGATAGGGGCGCTCCATCGCGAAACTATTCGGCAAGTGCCGGATTTCACGCACCTCGCCGTCTTCCAGGAGCACCTCGACAATATCGAACCGGACTTTGACGCGGGGTTTGCGCAAGAGACGCAGATAATCCAGCCCGGCGCGGGTCAGGCGCCGGCGGCGTTCGGCATCAACCGCTGCCGCTGGGCGGACCCATTCTTCCGACGAGCGCGTTTTGACTTCGACGAATACGAGGCAATCCTCTTCGCGAAACACCAGGTCGATTTCGCCGCGGTCCGAGCGGAAGTTGGCGGTGAGGAATTTCATCCCCTGACGCTGAAGCTGACGCCGGGCGGCGCGCTCGCCTAATTCGCCGTAGCGCAAGTGCTGCGGCTTTCGTTTTCCGCTCCACCATTCATCGAGGCGTTGCCTCAAGCTGCTTGCCATAACGTCTCCCCTCAGCGAAGGCGGGCCCAGCGCCGGAACGCGGACTTTAGCTTTAGTCCGCAGCAACATTCGAAAACCCGCCTCATCGGACCTTGCTGCGGACTAAAGCCAGGCTAAAGTTCCGCGCTCCGCCCGCCTTCACTGAGGGGGTACGCCATAACGTGGATTCGGTTTGCAATCCTGCTTCCTTCTATAACTCTTGGCGCGGCGAAACAACTCAAATGGACAACCTTCCCGAGCTCTCCCGGCCCTGCCCGGTTTGTGGATCTGCTGCCGCCGAATTGTTTCTGGTCAAAGGACCGTTACGGCTGGTGCGGTGCCGCGAGTGCTCAATGGTCTATGCCAGCCCGCTGCCGGCGGCATTCGCTTCGGCCGACGCGTACAATGAAGTGGGCACTGAGTACTACCTTTCGCCGGCCAAGCTCGAAAGCGATTACGCGCCGGTGCGCTTTCGGCGCGAGTTGCGGCTGTTCCGGCGGTACTGCCGCGGCGGGGCCGTGCTGGATGTGGGTTGCGGAACCGGCGGCTGGTTATTCGGGCTGGAGCGGCGCTATCCCGGGGCGTACCGGCGCCTCGGCACAGATGCCAGCGCGCCGGCCCTTGATTATGCAGCGTCGAGAGGTGTGCCCGTGGCACGAGGCGATTTTCCCAAACAGTCATTTCCGGAAGCATCGTTTGACGCGCTTACTTTTTGGGCAGTATTGGAACACGTGCGTGACCCCGGCGCGTTTCTCAAACGTGCGGCGGCGCTGCTTCAGCCGGAGGGCCGCTGTTTCGTTCTGGTGCCGAATATGCGTTCGCTGGCGGCGCGGCTGCTAGGCGCCCGTTACCGCTACATTTATCCACAGCATTTGAACTATTTCACACGCGCCACGCTCAGTCGCTTAGTCGCAAAGCACTTCGTCATTGTCGAACAGGCTTCGACGCATTTTAACCCGGTGGTGATCTGGCAGGACTGGCGGCGAGGAGGCCAGGAAGTCTCGAACTACGAGCGCGGAAAACTGCTCAAGCGCACCACAGCCTACAAACAGAACCCGTTGCTGAAGCCGGTGAAATGCATTTATGACGCGTTCGAATGGAGCCTGGGCCGAATGAACCTGGCAGATAATCTGGTGATGGTGGGGAAACCGAAGACACTTTAGTGGTTAAATCGTTGTGTGGCCTATAAACCGGGCAGTGACGGAGGAATTGAAGGTGCCTCGATAATATTGCTGCGCCCTGGGTATTCGGGTGTTGCTGCGGACCAAAATTCAGTGAGCTCTCGATGGTCAACGAGCGCTGCTCCCTCGGTAGCAGGGATAGGGTGCGGGCAACTAAAATCGACCACTGCACTGATTCGGCAAAGTCCGCGCTTCTCTAGTTGGGCGTTGCTGCGGACTAAAAGTCAGACTAAAAGTCCGCGCTCCGTCCGCGCTCGGTGTCGGGGCATTGCCGAGGTGGGTGTCGTGAAAACTGCGGTGAGGTTTTGCTGTCAATACGGATTTTTTTCCAAAGCGCAACCCGCTAGGGTGCAAGCATGTGGATTGATGGCCGCCGCTCCGGGACGCAGTGCCCGCTGAGAGGACAACAACAACCGAACGCAGCCACTTCCGCAGAGAACCTTATGTCAATCTCTTTGAATCGAGCCAGCGGACCGCTGCAACGGTGCGTTCTGCACAAAGGAACCCGAACATTCGCATTGCTGGGCAAGGCGACCGGCTTCGGCGTCACCGCCTTTAATCGGGCGGATCTGCACCGCAGTTGGGCGCTGACGGCGGAGTTTGGTTGTCTGCGCCTGGAAAGACTAGCCGGAGACGAGGAGCTTACCGGCGGTCAGATCGTCTTACCCACCCCGACCAACTATGACTTCGGTGTGACAGGCCCCGGCCAAGGCATCGAGACGACGCGCGCGATTTTTGGGCTGCTCCCCAACGAGCTGGAAAAATTGGTCAGCGGCTTGCGCCAGGGCAGTGCCCCGGTGCTGGGTTACTCGCGGCGCGACCTGCGCTGTAGTCTCAGTTGCTGCCTGATTCCCGGCCAATGGCCGCACGTGGTAATCTCGAACCGCGCGATCTACGGCAACATCGTTTCCCTCGAGTCGTTCATGCGGATGGTCGTCTCCTCGTTGCCCGAGGGGCGCTTAGGCACACGATTCCCGGCGTTGCAACCGGTGTTCAAGCAGATGATGAAACTGCGGATCGTGCATCGCCGTGGGGTTCCCTACAGCGACGAATTGTTGGAAACCAGTCCGGTAACGGCAATGGCGTTGGCCAGCAGGTAAAGCGGGCGGGTGGCCCCGGCCATCCTGGCTGCCGGTGGGCGCGGCATCTTGCCGGGCAGAATTGAGCCTGCACGCACTGCTGGAACCCCGTAGGGGTGCCCTGCTTATAGCACGTCCAACACCTCTCGACTGTTTTTTTGTTTCTCCGCCCCGCTCATTCACCAATTCTCCCACTCCAGCTCAAGTCCGATCTGGAATGAGCGGGGCCGAAAAACAAAAAAACAAGAATAGGGAGGCGGCTCGTACTATAAACAGGTTACCCCTACGGGGTTTTTGAGACCCCGCCTGCCCGGCTGCCTGAAGTGGTTTCATGCAGGCCCTCTTTAGCAGATATGGGTAATGCCAAGGGTTGGAAGCCCGCGTGTTACTTGCGTTTCCCGCGCTTCTGCACCTGGGCGGCAACTTTGAGCCTGAGGCCGTTGAGCCGGATGAAGCCCGTGGCATCGTCCTGGTTGTAAGCCTTCGTCGGATCGGCTTCCATCGTCGCAATCGCGGGATTGTACAGGCTGACGGGCGACTTGCGCCCCGCCACCATGATGTTGCCTTTGTAAAGCTTCACGCGGACCGTACCCGTGACGTTCTTCTGGCTCTCCGAAACGAAGGCTTGCAAGGCCAGCCTTTCCGGCGCGAACCAATAGCCGTAATACACCAACTCGGCATACCGGGGGATCAGCGAGTCGCGCAGGTGCATCACTTCCCGATCCATCGTGAGAGTTTCCATCTGCCGGTGAGCGAAATGCAGGATGGCGCCGCCCGGCGTTTCATACACCCCGCGCGACTTCATCCCGACGTACCGGTTCTCGACCATGTCCACGCGTCCGACCCCGTGTTTGCCGCCCAGTTGGTTCAGCTTGCGCATCACACCCAACGGGTCCAGCGCCTGGCCGTTCACCGCGACGCAATTGCCCTGCTCGAACTCCAGCGTCACATATTCCGGCCGGTCGGGCGCGTCCTCGGGCGCAACGCTCAGCTTGAACATGTCCTTGTTATTGGGTGCAAAGGCGTCGAGCCACGGGTCCTCAAGGACACCCGCCTCAAAAGAAATGTGCAACAGGTTTCGATCCATCGAATAAGGTTTTCGCACCGAGGCCTGAACCGGGATGCGCTTCTGCTCGCAGTAGGCGATCATTTCCGCCCGGCCAGGGAACTGCTCGCGGAATCGCGCGTCGCGCCAGGGTGCAATCACCTCCAGGTCGGGCGCTAACGCCGCGGCGGTCAGTTCGAAGCGGACCTGGTCGTTGCCTTTGCCGGTGGCGCCATGGGCCAGTGCGCCGGCCTTCTCCTTGCGCGCGACTTCAATCATGCCTTTGGCAATGAGCGGCCGGGCAATGCTCGTGCCCAAGAAGTATTGCCCCTCATATACGGCCCCCGACTGCAGCATGGGGAAAATGAAATCGCGGGCGAACTCAGCCTGCAGATCCACGATGTGGCATTTTATGGCGCCGGTCTTGCCAGCCTTGGCTTCCAGCCCCCGCAATTCCTCCTCCTGGCCGATGTTGGCGCAAAAGGCAATCAGCTCCGCGTCGTATTTTTCCTTCAGCCACGACAAGATCACCGAGGTATCCAGGCCGCCCGAGTACGCTAAAACAATTTTCATAGTTCGTTCCAAACCGTCGGCGCATGAAACGCCAACCGGCCCGCCTTGGAAAGTCGAAACTGTCATATTTATTATGACTGTTATCTTATTGGCGCGCTTGATAAGGTTTAAACATGAAGGCAAAATCGAACCGAAGAATCTTCCTGAAAACCTCCGCGGCGGCCGGCCTGGGGCTCCCGCTCCTGCATAGCTTCGAAGAGCGGGTGTTGGCGAACCAGGAAATCGCCCACGCGCCGCCGTCCACCTCTGGCCCCCACGCGGCCGCCGTTCCTTGTGGCGCCATCGGTAAAGTGAAGATCAGCCGCCTCATTTGCGGCGGAAATCTCATCAGCGGTTTCGCTCATAGCCGCGATTTGATTTATGTGTCCCCGCTGCTCAAGCAGTACTTCACCGATGCTAAAATCCTGGAAACGTGGGCGTTGTGCGAACAGCACGGCATCAACACGATGATCCTCAACCCTTCCGACACCCGGGCGGCAGCCCTTTACCAAAAGCACCGCTCCCAGGGCGGCCGCATCCAGTACCTGGCCCAACTGGGACCCGACAAAGAGAACCTCCGGGACCCGGTCACACAAGCCAAAGCGGCCGGCGCGGTGGGCGCCTTCCTGCTGGGCAATTATGCCGATGCCTGGACGCGCGAAGGCGACGTCAAGCGGATCGGCCAATTGCTATCGCTCATCAAAGCCGAGGGCCTGATCGCAGGGGTGGCGGCTCACGAATTGCGCACCGTCCAGGCCGTCGAGCAAGCGAATCTGAACCCGGATTTTTACCTCAAGACGCTCCACAGCACACAGTATTGGTCAACTCGCCGGCCGGACCAATCCAAGGAGGTGATTGATAACTTTGCCGTTGATAATTACTGGTGCCTGGACCCGCAGCAGACCATCAATTACATGTCCGAACTGAGGCGCCCCTGGATCGCCTATAAAGTCCTCGCCGCCGGGGCCATTCACCCGCGCGCCGGCTTCCGCCACGCGTTCGAGAACGGGGCCGATTTCGTCGCGGCAGGCATGTTTGACTTCCAGATTGCTGAGGACGTTGCTATTGCCAATGAAATGGTCCCGGCAGCGCGGAATCGCGATCGGGAGTGGTGCGCGTGAGGGCTCCGGCTACGGCGAGTTGAAGGGCGCGGGTCCTCTGATGTCACCATTCGATCAACTGGCTGGAGTGGAAGACCCGGCGCTGTTCTGATACAGGACCCGACGCCCCGGACGGCCCAGTAAAAGGAACACTCTGGCTCGTGCCGTGCGTTGAAGGTTACCGCAGCACCGGCCTATGGATGTTTTGGGGCACCTGGGCATTGCCATCGAGTGGCACCACCACGCCATCCTTTTCTTTTTCAATGAAGCTCTTGTGAATCCAAAGGCCGTCGGCGTCCAAATCCTGTGTTTCAAACAGCACGGTTGTGTCTGTGGTAAAGGTATGCACGCGGGTAGTCTTCCACACCTGCCGCTCGGACATCGCCCCGGAAACCGCGGTTTGAAAAAAGGACTTGAGCTGTTCCTGCGACACTACCGGAAACGTCCTGTCGGAGTTGCAATCGGTTAGTGCTTCGGTCATCGCCGCATCAATGAGCTTGGGCCAAAGGGCGCGAAACAGGGCTTTGTTATTATAGACTTCGGCGCTGTTAATCTCGCCGTTGATGGCATAGAGGAAACCGATGACGTCGGTCTTGCCGTCCAACAGGTGCGCCAACTTGTCCACGTATCGCTTTTTAACCCCGTCCAGATCTTTGTCTTCCAGCGCCAACTGCAAACTGCTCGACGAATCCGCGCTGCGCACATCCACCGGTTTGCCTGCCATCCGCGACAGGTTCTGGCTGAGCTGGGCTTGTTGCTCGGCCACGCCTGCCCAAACATACGACTGGTTGTTCTCATAACGCGCCGCCAATTTCTCCCGCCGCGAACTCAATGCTTTAGTATTCGACGAGAACGCCGTGGCGTTTTCACGCCCGCGCTGGGTCCAACGGCCATGTTCCACACAGAAGGCTGACAGCGGCACCTCCCCGGAAAACGGCGACAAGACCAGGTCGTCCCGCACGGCGCGGTCCTGTCTTCCCCCTTTGACGATATCGCCGGCATTGAGAAACACGGTCGCTTCTTTAGATAGATTTTCAATGCTCAGCTCGTTGACGTTGCCGGTTTCGCGCACCTGAACAAGCCCTCGGTCCAGCGCTTCAGATAGCGTCACGTAGCGGTGCTCTTCAAGCTGCGTGTGCCCATGGATGAGGAAGACCTGGAGGTTGCCTTGGACGGTTGGGCCGCTGAGCGTACCGACGGCCGCGCGGCTGTTGCTGCCGCCAAGCCATGCGGCGGCCATGAGCGTGCTGATAACAATAGTTCTTTTCATAGCTGTTTTACTTTCGTTTTTGTGCGCCATTGCTCGGCGCATCTGGAGCCAATGTGGGCCTGTCGCTCAGAACGTTTGTCAAACCAACGCAAGAACGGTGTAAAAAATTTGTATGGCCGCGCCTGACAATTTTTTTACAAACGTTTTGCAACCCGCTGACATCTCGTGCGGGCTTGCAGTCGAGACTGAGGAACTGGCAAAATCTATTGGGAGATGAAAAAGGTCGCCGCAGTGTTTGTGCTGGCAGTGTTTGTGCCGAGCCTGGTGCTGGCCTGGCTGGCGCTGCGGTCACTGCGCGACCAGCAATTCCTGCTCGAGCGTCAGCAATCTTCCCTGTACCAAGGCGTCGCCGATGGGCTCGCGCGGGATGTGCAAAGCGCGCTCGCCGACGATTTGAACGTCTTTGCCGCTAAACTCTCCGCCCTGTTACAGGACGCCCAACCGGCCGACCTGGCCGCCAACTTCGACGAGCGCCTCCGCCAGAACTGGCCGCTGGCGCAGGTGGGGTTTGTCGTCGCCGAGAACGGCGAACTGCTCTCGCCCTCAACGCGCGGCCGGCCACAGGCGCGCAGCTTTATCGAGAATAACCGCCGGTTCCTGGCCAATCGCGAGAGCGCCGCGGTTTACTGGAATCAGAACCTGGGCAAAACACCGCTTGCCGCAAACAACCTAGCGGCAAATAACCCCGACTTCGGCAAAGCCACTGCCAAGGAGGATTTCGCTGCGAATAATGCCGCCGCCTCGCGTTCCGCGTTTGCCGGCCGGCCTGATGGGAGTCTGGACAAGCTCAAACAGCGCCTGGGCACTTACAATACCCCCCGCAGCGTCATCCCGCAGCAGCAAGCTCCCGCGGCCTCCGAGCCCGGCAGCCCCGCCAATTCGCAGGACACCTTGCAGGCCTTCTCAAAACTGGTGCCTTCCGAAGCGGAGTTCCGCCAGCTCATTGGCCAGGCCGCGCAGGGTATGCTGGCCCGTTTTGTCGATAACCAGTTAAGCCTGCTGTTCTGGTGCCGCCCAGCGTCTGCGCCAAACCTGATTTTCGGCGCGCAACTCGATCTCGCCAATCTGAAAAGCGAATTGGGCGGCCTGTTGGGCCAGCTCGACCCGGCCCTGCGCCAGTCCATTTGCGTCGCGCTGTTGGATGACAACGCCAGACCGGCGGCGCTTTCGCACCCATTTTTTCACGCCAACTGGAAGCGGCCCTTTGTGGCCACCGAGATTGGCGAAACGCTCCCGCATTGGGAGGTGGCGGTGTATCTGTTGGACCCGGCCAAACTGGCCCACTCGGCCCAAACTCTCAAAGTCACGCTCGGGTTGTTGATCGGGTTGCTCGTCTTCGCTATCGGCAGTGGAAGCTGGCTGATCGTCGCGGACCTCAACCGCCAGCTTGTTTCCGCCCGCCAGAAAACCGATTTCGTCAGCAACGTCTCCCATGAACTCAAGACGCCGCTGACTTCCATCCGCATGTTCTCCGAACTCCTGGCCGAAGGGCGGGTCACTGACCCCGCCCGCCAACGCTCTTACCTGTCGATCATCGCCGCCGAAACCGCCCGTCTCACCCGTCTCATCAATAATGTGCTGGACTTCGCACGCACCGAGCGCGGGCAGAAAAGGTACCGATTTCAGAAATGCGATTTGCTCCAACTCGTGCGAGAGTTGACCGACACTTACCGCCCGCACCTCGAAGCCGAAGGGTTCCGCTTCCAATGCGCTCTGCCCGCCGCCCCCATCGTCGTCAACGCCGACCGCGACGCGCTGGCGCAAGTCGTCCTGAACCTTCTCTCGAACGCGGAAAAATATTCCGGGGAACGCAAAGAAATCCTTTTGCGCCTCGAACAACAGAGTGCGCCCTTGCCCCACCTCGAGTTGGCCGTGCTGGACCGCGGCCTGGGTGTCCCGCCTGGCGCTGAAGAGAAGATTTTTGAGAAGTTTTACCGGGCGCACGACGCCTTGAGCTGCGGTATTCAAGGCTCGGGACTCGGGCTAACGCTGGCCCGCCAGATCGCGCGGGCTCATGGCGGCGAAATCCTTTATGCGCCGCGTGAGGGTGGTGGTAGCTGTTTCAGCTTGCGCCTGCCCGCCGCGGAGCCGCCGCCTCAATTAGAATCATGAGCGCAAAAGTTCTCATCGTCGAAGACGACCCGCACATCCTGCTGGGCCTCGAGGAAGTGCTCAAAAGCGACGGCCTGGAGGTGGCCGTCTGCCATCGCGGCGACCAGGCGCTCGAAGCCGTCGCCAAACACCAGCCGCGGTTAATCGTGTTGGACGTCATGCTGCCAGGCTTGAGCGGCTACGACGTTTGCAAACAGCTCCGCGCCCGCAACATCGCCACCCCCGTGCTCATGCTTACGGCCAAAAGCCAGGAACTGGATAAAGTCGTCGGGCTCGAACTCGGCGCCGACGATTACGTCACCAAACCTTTCGGCGTGCGCGAATTGCTCGCCCGCATCCATGCCCTGCTCCGCCGCTCCGCCCCCACCGCCGACTCGGCCGATTCCGCCCCGTTCCACATCGGCTCGGCCATCATCGAGCCGAAGACCTTTCAACTCCGCCGCGGCGCTATCATCGAGGAACTGACCGCCAAAGAATTGAAGCTGCTGCAAATATTCCACGCGCGCCCGGGCGAAGTGCTTTCGCGCGATCGCCTGCTCAATGAAGTCTGGGGCTATAATTATTATGGCACGACCCGCACCCTCGACCAGGTCATCGTTCAACTCCGCCGCAAGCTTGGCGATTCTGGCGAGCAACCGCGCCATCTCATAACCGTCCACGGTGTCGGCTACAAATTGGCCGGACCATGACGGGAACATTGACAAAGTTCGTGCCAAAGCCCTGTAGGAGACCCACTCTTCCACTTCCTCAGCCAGGAATCCTGTTGGCCCTCGTAGCGGTTTCCATCGCGGCGACGCTGTCATCCGACGGTGCCGCCGCCGAGCCCGTTGCGATTCATGTGTCGCCTGAAACCGTAGTTCAACGAATTCCCCCGGATTTCATTGGGTTCGGCTATGAAACCTCGGCCGTCGCCCTGACGAATTACTTCAGCGCGGGCAACAAGGAGTTGATTCAGCTTTACCGCAACTTGAGTTCTGATGGGCTGATTCGGATTGGTGGCAACGTGTCAGATCATGCGCGATACGAACCCGACGGAGTTTCGGCGGCCCGGACGGAGCGGGAAGTCACCGTGATCAATCGCCGGAATCTTCAGGACCTGGAGGAGTTCGCGCGTGCAACCGGATGGCGGGTCATGTGGGGATTGAATTTCGGCACCGGTTCAAAGGAAGAGGCGGCGCGGGAAGCCCACGCCGTAAGCGACATCCTGGGCGATCGGTTGCAATCCCTCCAAATCGGCAACGAAGTCGATCTGCGCAGCCATTACACGTTGAAGTACGACGATTTCGCTTCCTACTATTCCAATTATCTGGCCTGCAAAAGAGCGATCCTTGCGGTGGTGCCGGAAGCGCGGTTCTCCGGACCGGATGTGGCGGGCAACTTGGAGTGGTTTCGGAAATTTTCCCGCGCTGAAGCCGGTCATGTGGAATTCCTGACTCATCATTACTACCGCACGGGCGCCAACCGGCCGGAGGCCACGATCCAGAACCTCCTCGCCTCGGACCACGCCTGGGACGACAAATTGCGTGAATTGCAACAGATCAGCCGGGATGCCGGCACGCCGTTCCGGATCAACGAGGTGAATTCATTCTATGGCGGTGGCAAGCGGGGCGTCAGCGACACCTACGCCTCGGCCCTGTGGTGCCTGGATTACATGTTGGTTCTGGCTTCGCACGGCTGCGACGGGGTCAACCTGGAAACCGACGTCAACCAACTGGGCTGGATCAGCCACTACTCTCCCATCGTGCACGAGCCATCTGGAAAATGCACGGCCCGCCCGGAATACTACGCGCTGTTGGCCTTCGGGATGGCTGCAAAAGGCGACTTGCTGAAAATTGATTTGGACAAACAGACCATCAACTTAACCGCTTATGCGACGCGACCTGAGGACCAATCGATCTGGCTGGTGGCGGTCAATAAGGATGGTTCTCGCGATGCCGAACTCAAAGTCGGCCTGCCGGGAGTCTATGCGCGGGCGGAGGCTTTCTGGTTGAAAGCGCCTGGCGCGCAGAGCACGAATGAAGTCACTTTGGCCGGCACGCAAGTTGCCGCGGACGGGCGATGGACTCCCGGACCGCCCAACGAGGTAAGCATCCGGAAGAAAAGAGTGGAATTGATTGTGCCCCACCTCAGCGCGCTCTTGCTGCATTTCCGGCAATAAACCCAATAGGGTGGTCCATAACTTTTAAACACCTCTTGGCAGGGCCGCTGCTGACTACTATTCGCTTCGCTGATGGGGGAGCCAGCGGCCATGCTCGCTTGAATCGGCTCGCCCCGTCGCAACCAATATTCCGCCCGACACTCGACACACGCCACAAATCTTATTGACATTCGGCCAAAACAAGCGAATAAGATCGTCTTGTTCCACCCAAAAGAATAACAGATGAAGACGCGCTCGCTCAAATTAGCTTCGGCGCTGGTAACACTGGCGCTTTCAATCCTCGACCCGCAACTCTCAACGGTCTTGGCCCAAGGCACGGCGTTTACCTACCAGGGCCGGTTGAACGATGCCAACGCTCCCGCGAACGGCAGCTACGACCTGCGGTTCATCGTTTATGACAACAGCGTGGGTGGGACCCAGCAAGGGCCGAGCCTCACCAACGCGGCCACCGCCGTGAGCAATGGTCTGTTCACGGTCACTCTCGATTTTGGAAACCAGTTTCCCGGGGCGGCCCGCTGGCTGGACATCGCCGTGCGCACCAACGGCGGCGGCAACTTCTTGGCTCTGACGCCGCGCCAGGCACTGACGCCCTCCCCGTATGCGATTACCGCCGGCAACGTCGTCAGCGGCGGGCTGGCGGCGGGCGCCTACGGAAATGCGGTCACGCTGAACAATGCCGCCAACCAGTTCACTGGATCATTCGCCGGCAACGGCGCCAATGTGACCAACGTGAATGCCGCCACGCTGGGCGGGCTGGCACCGTCAAATTTCTGGCAACTGGGGGGCAATTCGATTTCCCTCGGCCAATTTCTCGGCAGCGTGAACAACCAGCCGATGGCCATCCTGGCGAACAATCTACAGGTGATGCGGTTCGCCTATGCGTCAAACAGTGTGGACGGCTACAGCCCGAATCTGATTGGCGGGAACAGCGCGAACAACGTCTCCGCTGGCGTGGTGGGGGCAACAATTGGCGGTGGCGGCGGTTCGGGAATATTTTTGAACAGCGTGACTGCCGACTTTGGGACCGTGGTCGGCGGTTCGTTCAGCAGCGCCAACGGCAAGTATGCCGTCGCGGGCGGTTTCAATTCGTCGGCCAACGCGGATTACTCGGTGGCCATGGGAAACTCCAGCGCCGGCGGCCAATACTCCGCGGCGTTCGGCTATTCTTCCGCCACCAACTCCTATGCTGCCGCGATGGGATACTCGTTCGCCGACGGTTTCGTTTCCACCGCGATGGGTCATTCAGTGGCCGCCGGCCAATACTCTGCGGCGTTCGGGAACTCCTCCGCCAACGACGATTACGCCACCGCGATGGGAAGTTCCACCGCCGGCGGAACAAATTCGACCGCCCTGGGCGCCTCCAGCACATCCGCCAATTATGCCACCGCGATGGGAAGTTCGTTCGCCTACGGCGCCTATTCCACCGCGATGGGCACAGGTCTGGCCACCAATGTGGCCGCCACGGCGATGGGCGTTTCGACTGCGGGTGGATATGGTTCCACGGCGATGGGCTCTTGCAATCGCTTCGCCGGCCTCGGCGCCTACGGTGACTACTCCACGGCGATGGGCGCTTCGTTGGCCAGCAGTTTTTTCTCCACCGCCATGGGAGGATCATCGGCCAGCTACTATGCCGCCACCGCCGTGGGCAATTCGTATGCCGGCGGCCGGTTTTCTACCGCGATGGGCGCTTCGACCAATAGCGCTGACTACTCCACTGCAATGGGCCAATCAATCGCCAACGGCGGCTTCTCCACCGCGATGGGCGCGTCGGAGGCCGACGGCGGCTACTCCACCGCGATGGGTTATTTTTCGATTGCCTCCGGTTCAAACTCGACCGCGATGGGCAGTTCGGACGCCGGCGGTGACTACTCAACGGCCATGGGCGGTTCGACCGCCGGCGGTGCGTTCTCTACCGCGGTGTGTAGCTCGTTGGCCGGAGGCGATTATTCCTTTGGCGGCGGTTATGGGGCCAGCGCTGGTTACAATGGGGACTTCGTTTGGGCAGATTCACAGTTCACAGGCACGTTTTTTGCCTCCACTGCGCCCGATCAATTCCTCATCCGCGCCGCCGGGGGCGTGGGGATTGACACCACCGCGCCGCAATCGGCCTTGCACATCGCCGACGCCAGCGGGATTACCCTCGGACAAAATGCCACCGGCGGCGGTTACACGGCGCTGAGAATTGACTTGAGCGCCGTCTCCGGCGGCTACGCCGAGTTGCAGGCCATCGGTTCGTCCGGCTCCAGCTATGGCAACCTGATCCTCAATCGCTTTGGCAACAACGTGGGCATCGCCACCGGCGCAAACACGCCCGGGCATCTGTTGGTGGTGGGCAGCTCCGGCTTCCCGGCCTATTGCGACGGCGTCAACTGGGTAAATGGCTCGGACCGCAACTCCAAGCAGGACTTCAGCCCCGTCAATCCGCTCGCGGTGCTGGAGAAAGTTGCCGCCTTGCCCATCACCGAATGGCAATACAAGACCGAACCGGGCCAGGAACACCTCGGCCCGATGGCGCAGGATTTTCACGCCGCGTTCGGCTTGAATGGCAGCGACGACAAACATATCTCGACGGTGGACGAAGGCGGCGTGGCGCTGGCGGCGATTCAGGGATTGAACCAGAAGGTGGACGACCTTCAAACCGAATTGAACCGCCGAGACGCCGAGAACGCCGAGTTGAAAGCGCGGCTGGACAAACTGGAACGGATGCTTCTGAACCAAAAATCAAACTGAAAGGGGTGCGTCAGCCGCCCTGTCCATAGCCAGGGTCAGAATTAGGCGAGACATCCAGAGGCGCAACGTGGTTGTCCATGAAGACAACGTTTTTACCGGATTTGGGCGGACGCGAATGGAAGTCCTGGTAGTCCAGCACTTTGTCAGTAGCCCTTTGCTGCGGCTGTGCTGGGGGGCTGGGGGTGTTCTGGGGGTCGCTTGATGAGGGAACCGGGATGGGGTATGAGTATTCATGAGCCCGCCCGAAGCGCCGCGCGACGATTTGCGTACGGAGGCGGCAACGTTTCGCACCACGCACTGGACGGTGGTGCTGGCGGCAAAGGAGGGCAAGGGTTCGGCTGCGGAGGCTGTGGCAGCGCTCTGTTCCAGCTACTGGTATCCCATCTACGCGTTCATTCGACGAACCGGTGCGAGTCCGCATGAAGCCGAAGACCTGACGCAGGAGTTTTTCTGCCGCGTGCTGCAGCGGGAGTGGTTGGGGAACGTGCACCCTGCCGGGGGTAAATTCAGGTCGTTTTTGCTGAGGTGCGTAAAGAATTTCCTGGCCAACGAGCGGGACAAGGTCTTGGCGCAACGGCGCGGAGGGGGTCGTGCTCCCGTTCCACTTGAACGTGAGGATGCCGAGACGCGGTATATGTTCGAGCCGGCCGATCCAATCACTCCGGATATGGTCTATGAGCGGCAATGGGTGTTCGAGTTGCTGGAGCGAACGGTTGAAAGCTTGCGGAGCGAATATGCCAAAACAAATAAGCTCGATTGGTTTGAGCAATTGCGCGGGTTTCTGCCCGGCGGCCGAGAGGAGCTGTCCCGCGCAGAGATGGCGCAAAAGCGAGGGCTCAGCGCCAATGCGATTGATGTGGCGATTCACCGATTGCGGCAGCGGTTCGGAGCGGTTTTACGGCAGAAGGTTGCAGAAACCGTGTCCTGCGAGGCCGAAGTTGATGAAGAGATCAGGCATTTGATGTCTGTCCTGAGCGCGTGAACGAAGGGCTTCAAACCAAGTCGCTCGTAAGGTTTTGGCCAAAGACCGGTTGTAAGCCTTAGCCATGATCTCGTCGGGCGCTTGCCAGGAATGTGGCACTAAGCTTCCCCCGGGCGGCCCGGCCGGCCTATGCCCGCGGTGCGGGTTAGCCTTGGCGCTTGGCCGCGGCTGCGCCATCGACCCTGAATCTCTGGATGGGAGGCCAGGTGAGGACGGGGCAGGGCCGGCAAGGCCGGCTGAAAATCAGAGCGGTTCGGCCGCGACCGGAGCGGGAATCCAGGAGGAGTTCCGCGATGAAATCCCAGGGTATCAGTTGCTCCAGGAGATCGGGCATGGCGGTTGCGGTGTGGTGTACATGGCCGACCAGGAAAGGCCCGTGCACCGAAGAGTGGCCGTCAAGGTGATTAAGATCGGCATGGACACGCGGGAGGTGGTGGCGCGGTTTGAAGCCGAACGGCAGGCGTTGGCCCGGATGGATCATCCAAACATAGCCAAAGTGCTGGAGGCGGGGGCGACCCGCCGCGGGCGTCCGTACTTTGCAATGGAGCTGGTTGGCGGTCTGAAAATCACCGAGTACTGCGATGCCAACGAGTTTTCGATGAGGGAACGGCTGCGGCTATTCGTGCAGGTTTGCCGGGCCATCCAACATGCTCATCAGAAGGGGATCATTCACCGGGATATCAAGCCTTCCAATGTGCTGGTGGCCAACCATGATGGTATGGCGGTGCCCAAGGTCATCGATTTTGGGATCGCCAAAGCGACGCAGGGCAAACTGATCGATCAGACCCTGTTCACACCTTTCGAGCAATTTATCGGCACACCGGTGTATATGAGCCCGGAGCAGGCGGACCTGGGGGGTCTGGACGTCGATACGCGCAGCGATATTTATAGCCTCGGAGTGTTGCTTTACGAACTGCTGACGGGCAAGACGCCGTTCGATCTGGAATCTTCCAAGGGCGGCAGCATCGAAGCGCTGCGCCGCACCGTCATTGAGAAGGAGCCGGCCAAGCCTTCGACCCGGTTGCATGCGCTGCCCAACGAGCAACTCACCGACATTGCCCGGGCGCGCCGGCTCGAGGCCCCACGACTGGTGAAAGCGTTGCGAGGCGACCTGGACTGGATCGTCATGAAATGCCTCGAGAAGGACCGGGCACGCCGGTACGAAACCGCCAATGGCCTGGCGATGGATATCGAGCGGTACCTCAATCAGGAACTCGTGGTGGCTCGCCCCCCCAGCGCCGCGTATCGGATTCAGAAGTTCATTAACCGAAATCGCATCGCAGCATTATCCGTGGGCGCAATCTCTCTGACGCTTCTGGGGGGCACCGCTGTGAGCACGTTGGAGGCAGTCAAGGCCACCCGCGCCCAGCGCGAGCAGAGCCGTTTGATGCAGGAGGCCCAGAGAGCCAGGCAGGACGCGACGGAAAAACTGTGGGCTGAGTATACCGCCGAGGGGCGAGCCCGCAGGTTGAGCCGGGAAGCCGGAATGCACTTTGACAGTCTGGCGGCGATCACCAAGGCAGCCGCGATGCGGCCTTCGCTGCAACTGCGCAATGAAGCAATCGCTTCGCTGGCACTGGCCGATATTCGCCTGGTTGGGAGCAAGCGATTGGAGGCCGACCTGCGCAACGCGATGCCGGACCACTCTGGCCAACGCTATGCCGTCTGTGATCAAGCGGGCGCAGTCAGGATTCGGCGCTTCGCGGACGACCAGGAACTGAGCCGGATTCCGGCCGCCAATTCTCCTGCGGTCGGGGTTTGGAGCTTCAGTCCCAACGGCGCTCTGCTGCTGGTCGAGTACGCCGACCGGAGCATCCGACTATGGAACTGGGAAGAGTCGCGATGTCTCCTGCAGGTTATGGGCGCTGTGACCTCAGATTTTTCGGCCGAAGGGGAACGACTGGGAATGGTAACGGGTGATGGGCAACTGTTTCGTTTTGACTTGCGGCAAAGCACGCAGCCGCTGAGCGGTCCGGACAAGAGCATCGAACTACCACCCGGTTCCTGGCGCGTTCGATGCCATCCCACCAGGGACATAGCGGCGATTTTTAGCGAGTCAGAGACCAATTTATTCATCATGGATTTGAACTCAGGCCAGCCCATTATGACCTTTACCCATAAGTCCGGGGTGTTCAGGGCCACCTGGAGCCATGACGGAAGATATCTGGTGAGCACCCCCGAGGCCAACGATACCCAGGTGCACATCTGGGACGTAAGTACCGGCAAGGAATTCAGGTCTTTGCCTTCGCGCCAAACGATTTGCGCCGTTTTCAACCCGGATGGCACGGTCCTGGCGACCTCGGGCTGGGATGGGAGGACCCGCTTGTGGGATATCCTCAACGGAACGGAATTAGTGAACATCTATCAGTCCGGGTCGATAGTCGATTTCAGTCCGGATGGGGGCAAACTGGTCGAAACGCCTTGGGAGGGCCGGGAGCTCAATGTATTCGAGGTGGCGAACTCCAGGGCCTTGCGCAGCCTGTATGTTCATGAGTACGACTCCCGACCACCTTCGGGAATTGTCAGTTTCAGCCATAACGGGGAATTGTTGGCCTTTACCACACCGGCGGGACCCAGGCTATGGGATCTCGTGAATGACCGAGAGGCTGGGCTGTATCCTGATGAGGACGCGACCGTCATCGGTTTCGATTCGGACGACCGGAATGTGTTCCTGTTCGATAAGGAGGGATTGAGTCTTTGGCCGCTCCCGCAACGGCACAACTCCCGGGAATTGCCACAAACCCCTGCGGGGATCATGCCTCAAAAGCCAGTCAGGATGCCGGAAAAGGTGCTTGGCATGGGCGTGTTGTCAGCTAATGCCAAGCGCCTGTTTCTGGTCGGAAGCAATCGCGGCCAGCTTCTCGACGCGAAGGCGCTGAAAACGATCATTTTTACCGGATTGCATGGGGGCGCCCGGTTTAGTGCTGCCAACTCCGATGCTTCGTTAGTAGCGACAGGAGCATGGCTTTCGCCGGGCGTGAAGGTCTGGAGCGGCAAGACAGGGGACCTGGTGCACTCGATCGATACGGCTGGCACGACGAGCGTTGCTTTCAGCCCCAACAACCGGTTCCTGGTGTTGGGCACCGCGGATAAGTATGAAGTTTGGGAGGTTGAATCCTGGACACGCAAGCTCACAATTCCCCAGGAACCGGGAAATGATTTCGTTCCCATGATGGCCTTCTCGCCCGACGGGCGCATCCTTGCCGGAACACACTCGCGAAGAATAGTGCGATTGCATAACGCGCTGACCGGCGAAGTGCTGGCGGATTTAGAGCCACCGGAGCCGCAGACGGTGACATCCCTCTGTTTCAACAATGACGGCACGCGCCTGGCAGTTTGCGAAGGATTTCAGGCCGTTCGCATTTGGAATTTGAATGCCATTCGTGCCGGCCTCGCGCCCATGGGATTGGACTGGGAACTTCCGTCGAGCCCAACCGGCAAGCGGCGCACTAGTCCCATAGTTGGCCGATAAAGAAGAAGATGTCTCCTTAACAGCGGGCTTCAGCCCTGCAGTAGGCATTCCAGCCACCTACTGAGAAGGATCGCACCCGTCCCTGTAAGGTTCGCCGATTTTTTCTTTTGTAACTCTCACCACAATGAAACGAAGCCCGCAAAGCCTTACGCCAGGCCAGAAGAGATGGCAGACCAGCAAAGGGCTTCATTCAATGCCTCTTAAAACTATGAAGACTTGCCTCCGTACGATGACCATTGCCTTGCTCTTGCTCGGCAGCTTTGAAACCCAGTTGTGTCTCTTTGCCGAAGTCACGGCCTTTACTTATCAAGGCCGGTTGAACACCGACACAGGCTCCGCCAATGGCCTTTACGACTTTACCTTTTCAATTTACGACCAGCCAACCGGCACCGGGTTATTTGCCATCCAGACCAACCTGGCCACGCAAGTTTCCAACGGCCTGTTCACGGTAACGATCGATTTTGGACCCGTTGTCACGAAAGCGATTTTTAGCGGCCCAGCCCGCTGGCTTGAAATCGCCGCCCGCACCAATGGGGCTGCCGCATATGCCACCCTAAGTCCGCGGCAACCGTTCACCGCCGCGCCCTACGCCATCACCGCAGCAAACCTGGCCGGGGGGGGCGCTAATTGGCACGTTCACGAATCCCGTCACCTTCAACAATCCCGCGAGCAGTTTCTCCGGGAATGGCGGCGGCCTGACCAATGTGAACGCCACAATGCTGGGCGGCTTTGGCTATTGCGCCTTGCCTTGCTATTGGAATCTAGGCGGGAACGCGGGCACAACGCCAGCGTCGGACTTTCTGGGCACCACGGATAACCAACCGCTTAACTTCATGGTGAACAATACCACTGCTCTTCAACTCGTGCCGGGAGCCTCCTTGCCGAACGTGGTGGGCGGCCGCGCCGCGTTTCGGCCTTCCGTACTGGCCCCCGGGGTCAGCGGCGTCGTTATTGCGGGCGGTAACGCGCCTTCAGGCGCGTTTTGGGGTTTTGGGGCCGGCGATTACATGGCCGCTTTTGACGACGATGGCACGATTGGTGGCGGCTTCGGCAACAAAGTAGGCACGGATAATGGGGATACCACTGACGCCGCCTTTGCGACTGTCGGCGGTGGGATTTTCAATTATGCCGGGAATTTCGCTGCTACAGTGGGGGGCGGCTCGGCCAATACGGCGACGGGCATGGTCTCGGTGGTCGCCGGCGGTAATGGCAACACTGCCAGTGGGGACTATGGCAGCATCGGTGGCGGCACAAACAACGCGGCAAATGCTTATGGCAGCGTCATCGGTGGAGGCGACAACAACCAGGCCACGGGCCCTTACGCCGCCGTTAGCGGCGGCGGATTCAACCAAGCCAGCGGGCGAGCTGCGTTCATAGGGGGTGGTGGGGGTCGCGATGTTTCCGGCGGCGGTCCGTATGGCAACATCGCCACGGGTGATTGGAGCGTCGTGGGCGGAGGATGGTTTGATTTGGCGTCCGGATATTCAAGCACCGTCGGGGGCGGGGCGATCAATCGCGCAACCAATTCTTATGCGACTGTTCCGGGCGGCGCTTTGAATGTGGCCGGCGGGATCTACAGTTTCGCCGCGGGTCAGCAGGCGAATGCGATCCATCAGGGCTCGTTCGTCTGGGCTGATTCGCAGAATGCTGCGTTCGCTTCAACAGCCAATGACCAGTTCAATGTGCGGGCCCAAGGCGGGGCAGTCTTTGTCACCGGAACAGCCGGCATGACGGTGAACGGTCTGGCGGTCGCCACCTCGGGTGCCAATACCTTTACCGGCAGCCAGACATTTAATGGTGCGCTGAATATTAATAGCAGTGGCGGTTTCGATCAGTCCTCGGTGGGCGCCTTCAGCATTGATTCGGCAGGTCTTGCCGGCGGCCGGTTCCGCGTCCAGGTGAACGGCAATGTGGGCATCGGCACCAACAATCCCGGCGCCAAGTTCGTCGTGGTTCCCAGCACTGTCGCGCCGCCTGCTTTCTGCGATGGTTTAACATGGTTTAGCGGCTCGGACCGCAATGCCAAGGAGGCATTTGTGACTATCGAGCCCCGTGCAGTGTTGGAGAAGGTTGCCTCCCTGCCGATCACCGAATGGAGGTACAAAGAACAGCCTGGCATCGAACATCTGGGGCCGATGGCGCAGGATTTTCACAAGGCGTTTGGGTTGAATGGCGCGGACGACAAGCACATCTCAACCGTGGACGAAGGTGGCGTAGCCCTGGCGGCCATCCAAGGGTTGAATCAAAAGCTGGAACAAACACTGCGAGAGAAAGAGGCCCATATCAGCGAGCTCGAGCGCCGATTGGTCACTCTCGAAAAGCTGGTCCGCTCCGACCGTTAGGGTCTAAGGGCTGTAAGGTTCGGCGGCTTTTACTTTTGTAATGGGTATCACAATGAAAACGAAGCTCACAACGGTTACTTCGGTGCTAGGAGCAGAACTCCGGGATAACCAGGACGGGGCTTCATCCAACATCAGATTAGTAATTATGAAAATCCAAAGCTTCCTGCGGACAGCGGCTGTTTCGTTGGTATTGCTAAGCAGCGCTCAAGGGTCGGTCCAGGCGCAGGGCACCGCCATCACCTATGAGGGCCGTTTGCAGGACTCCATCAACCCGGCGAACGGGCTTTATGACTTCCAGTTCAGCGTCTTCAACGCGCCAAGTGGCGGCACAACCCAGGCGGGTCCCCTTAGCACGAACGGGGTGCCCGTGACCAACGGTTTGTTTGCCATCGTGCTGGATTTTGGGGCCGGCGTGTTTACAGGCGGGGATCAGTGGTTGGAAATCG
This sequence comes from Verrucomicrobiia bacterium, assembly GCA_035934555.1. Taxonomy (GTDB): domain Bacteria; phylum Verrucomicrobiota; class Verrucomicrobiia; order Limisphaerales; family UBA8199; genus DASYXT01. Next base: position 118,521 of record DASYXT010000030.1, read on the forward strand.
GGGTGCGCACCAATGGCGCGGGCTCATACACGACTTTGGCCCCGCGCCAGCAGGTGACTCCCGCCCCCTATGCCATCACTGCGGAAAGCGTGGAAACCGGGGGCCTGCCGGCAGGCACATACGGCAACACGTTTAATTTCAACAATCCCAGCAACACTTTCTGCGGCGACGGCAGTTGTTTAAGAAACGTGAACGCGACGACATTCGGAAGCCTCACCGCACAGGACTTCTGGCAGCTCACTGGCAATATTGTTTCCGGGTCGCAATTCCTGGGCACGCTGAACAATCTGCCGCTGGAGGTGAAAGTAAACAACACGCACGCCCTGCGGATTGTGCCGGCCGCGGTGCCCAGCCTGGAAGGAGGCTACGTTGGGAACAGCGCGCACGGATTTAACGCCGCGGCCATCACCGGCGGCGGGACCAGCGGGTCCGTCAACGAGGTGCTGGGCGACTACGGGTTTGTGGGCGCCGGACTGGGCGCCAAAGCGGGGCCTTTGAGCGCGGTTGTTGGTGGAGGTAACAACGTTGCCCTCGGCCAGTATGCGTTCGTCGGCGCCGGCTCACTCAACACGAACCTGGCAAACAACTCTTTCATTGGCGGCGGCGCTAATAACCACGTGCCTGTAGGCGCGATCAATGGGTTCGTTGGGGCGGGCCTGAACAATACCGTCAGCAGTGGAAACACGGTGGTCGCAGGGGGTGCGAACAATACGGCGGATGTGAATGCAGCGGCTATCAGCGGCGGTTCGGAGAACCATGCCGGGGGTGATCACAGTTTCATTGGAGGTGGACAAGGCAACGTGGTGAGCAACGCCTATGGCACGGTAGTGGGCGGCAGCGGCAATATGCTTAGCGCAAACTGGGCAACGATTGGCGGCGGTCAAACCAGTGTCATCCAACCCGCCGCTAACTACTCGTTCATCGGCGGCGGCGCGAATAATGTGGTTCAATTCAACTCCGCCTATTCGACGGTCGGCGGCGGCAGCGGCAATCTGATTCAAACCAACTCTCCCTACTCGATTGTGGCCGGCGGGAAAAACAATGCGGTGAATGCATCCCTGTTTGAGTTTGGTCTTACGCCTTATGCGGTAATCGCCGGAGGCGAGGGCAATCGGATTTCGTCCGAGTTTGAACTCGAAGGCCCTCCGGGCGCGGGAGATCATTCGGTGATTGGAGGCGGGTATTCGAACATCGTCGCGGGAGGCCAATCGGTCATTTCCGGCGGGGGGAGCAATTCCATCGCGGCAAACTGGGGGGCCATTCCGGGCGGCCAAAACAACCAGGTTCTGGGTTACTGGAGCCTGGCCGCGGGCCAGCGCGCCATAGCCAATGGCAACGGGACTTTTGTCTGGGCGGATTCCCAGCCTGCCGATTTCCAATCAACCGCGAACGATCAATTCTGCATTCGCGCTCAAGGTGGCATTCAACTGAGTACCAACACCAGCCTGTTCTGCGGCACGCAAACCCGCCAGATGCTGAACCTGTGGGGGACGCAATATGGCATCGGTGTGCAGAATCTCACCACTTACTTCCGATGCGACAACAGCGGCAGTATCCTCAATGGGTTCAGTTGGTTTAAGGGCGGAGTTCACAATGACGCCGTAAACAATCCAGGCGGCGGTGTCGAATTGATGCGCCTTACCCAGCTAGGACTGACCGTGAATGGCACATTCGTCAGCGCCAGTGATCGCAATGCCAAGGAGCACTTTGCACCGGTGGACAGCCGTGAAGTCCTCGAGAAGGTAGTCGCCTTGCCGGTGTCGGAGTGGAACTACAAAGCCGATCCTACCTCCCGCCATCTGGGACCGATGGCGCAGGACTTCTACGCCGCTTTCGGGGTTGGTCCCGATGACAAGCATATCACGACGGTGGACGAAGGCGGTGTGGCCCTGGCTGCCATTCAAGGCCTGAATCAAAAGATTCAGGACCGGGAAACGGAAATACGCAAACTGCAGGAAACAAATGAGTCACTGGAAAAGCGTTTGAGTGAGCTGGAGTCAGCAGTAAGGCAAACGATCCTCCGCAAGTGAGGCAATTATGAGAATCATCTCTTTGGCTATTGGAATGTTGGTGTCGCTGTCGGCCGCAGCACAGAACTACTCGATTGATTGGTTCAAAGTCGCCGGTGGGAGTGGAGTCAGTACCGGCGGGGTTTATACGGTGAGCGGCACAATGGGTCAGCACGATGCCGGCCCCGCGATGGGTGGCGGTGGCTACTCGCTCACGGGGGGTTTTTGGGCACTTCTTGCCATCCAGGCAACGGGCGCTCCGACTTTGTCCATTTCACTCACCAGCACCAATACGGCGGTTGTTTCCTGGCCTGCGCCCTCCGCAGGCTGGCAATTGCAGCAAACTCCCGATCTACGCGGGGGGAGTTGGAGCACACCCAGTGAAAGCGTCCAGGATAACGGCACGATCCGGTTCATTTTGGTAAATTCGCCGGTCGGGAATCGCTTTTATCGGCTGTCGCATCGGTAGTGCGGGCCGGGCCTGTGCCTTGGGTATGGCCAAGGTGTCGCCCGTGTTGCCAGTAAGGTGTTGCCAAAAAGGCCCGTTTTTGTGTGACACCCGCAACAGGCCCCCGCGAGCATTCCTGCTCAGCCGAAGACGGTGTGTCAACCGGCGTCCGGGCCTGTTCCTCCATAAGGGGAGTGGCAGAGGGTGGCAGAGGCGGTGGCGGTATTTGAGGCTTGATATCCACAAGCCTGTCTTCAGGCTGTAAGGGTGAGTCAATTTCAAACGGCTGCCTTGTCTCCGGTCCGCCACCTCACCCTTAAAGCGGTTCTGCTTATAGCGCTGCTGACGGGTTGGCTGGGGCCGACGGCTGGGCACGGCGCTTCCTCCCTCAGTCTTGTCTATCGGACTGGTTTTGAGGCCGCCGAAGGTTACAGCTCCGCTTCCGACCTGGTTGGCCAACAAGGGTGGGTAGGTGTCGGCTCTGGAGGCAACGGCATCGGGGTTGGCCTCATGCCCGGGCCAGGGCAGCAGGCTTACATTGGCTATGCCCCACCCCAGGCTGGGGATTCGGCCTTGTTTGTATATCACCCGCTGAATCAAAACATCTCACACGGCCAGTTCCTGGTGACAATGTCAGTGGCCGATTCCAGTAATGGTCAGTACGATGACTTTTACTGGAGCGTTTTTAACCAGGCCGGTGACCAACTCTTCACGCTGGACTTCGACAATTACATGTTGGAGCTTTACTACTATCTTGACGGCGCGACCAACCGCACGGACTCTGGTCTCGCGTTCACCAATGGCACTGCTTACTCGCTTTTCATGGACCTGGATTTTGCAGGCAATCATTGGAGCGCGACGTTTAACAACCGGCTGCTGGCCACCAATAAGCCCATAACCACGACCGGTCGGCCTCTGAACCTGGGGGACATTGACGCGGTATGGGCGGTTTATAACCCCAGTACGCCGGGGGATAACTATATGGCGTTTGACAACTACCAGGTCACCGGCACGGTTCCGCCGCCGCGCCTTCAGATGGCAGGCATGCTCGGGTTGGCCCCCATCGTTCGGCTGACGGGTCAATCCAACACGACCTACGCAATTGACGCCTCAACCAACTTGATTAGTTGGCTCAGCTTGAAAACCAACATGACCGGCAGCACCTCTTTTGATTACATAGACAGCGGCGGGGTGGGGATGCCCCGGCGCTGGTACCGCGGCCGTTGGGTGCCCTAATCCACCGTCCCGGTGCTTCTTTTGGCTGCGAGCGGCGAGAGGCCGCTCCAACCCGCCTGGCGCGGCGGCCTGCGGCCACATTTTCAATGCCCCTAAGGCACCAGCAAGACCCTGAAGAATTCCCGGCCCTGGCTCGGGGTCAAAGGAAGGGTCCAGGTGTTGGTGGTCAAAGTGGCCACGGTTGTCCAATTGGTGAGGCTGATGTCGGAGACAGCCTGGACTTGGTATCCGGAGCGGTTCGGGGCCGCATTCCAATCGAGTTTAACCGAACCGTTGAGCTGTTGGATGCGCAGGCCGCCGACGGAACGCGGGCTGGCGGCGAAGACGCGAATGAGTTCATTAACGAGCCCGGTGGTCTGTCCGACATTTAATTGCACCGCCGGCCCGATTCCGCGCACCAGCCACAGGTAATTGGTATAGGAAGTGACGGTAATGTACCCAAACGTGTTGTTCGTCGCGATGAACTGCTCGGAGACCCTCAGGGCCGGAACCGCGCCCAGGCCGGGAAGCAACACGGTGCCGTATGCGTCGGCCGTGTCGTTGGCCGTAAGGGTGCTCAGGGTAGGGGCGATGAATATCGAGCCATTGACCAGGCTGATATTGGTCAGATAAACGCTCCAGCTCCAGCTATGCCCAAATTGGACGGGATCGGGCAAGAAGTTGGCTCCGGTGTTAAACGGCAGCCAGACATAGACGTTGGAACCGGAATTGGTGCCGAAGGTAAACGTCCCATAATAAAAGAACCCTTGTTGCGGCGTCAGGCTATCGAAGCGCCAGATTTCGTTAGTGGTCCAGGTGGGATTGAAGCGCTCGGCAAAGGTGGCCGGGGAGAAGTCAGCCCAGTACGGCGCATAAGCGGCATTGGTCAATCCGGAGGCATTCCTGGCGTCATTGGCGTCGACGACATCCCATTGCATGACCATTTGGTTTGTCCCCGAGGGTTGCGAAAAGTCCCAGGTCTGGGGTCCGCCGGTCGTCCCGAGCAGCGCGGCCGCGTCCACGTTTGTGTTGTAATAGCAGAGGCAGGATTCACCGACCGCGTGCTGCACGTCTCCGGCGGAAAATACAATTTGGGCGCGGGCGGCGACGCAACCCAAGGCCAAACACAACAGGACCAGGAGACCGGAAGCCAAAGGCCGGGATAGGTTGATCTTCATAGCAAGAGATGGGTCAAAAGAAAGCTATCATGAGATCAGATTAATTCAATCGAACTGGAAGGCAGAAGCGTTTAATCAGATTGTCATACCCGAATTCCGAAGGCCCCCGGTTCATAGTACAATCTCACTAACTGAGCCCTCCCCATGAACCTGGAAAAGTAGGGGACCCCTCACCCCGGCCCTCTCCCCTTCGGAAGGGGAGAGGGAGATGCATTCGCTGCATGGTGGTGGTATTCAAGATGCGCCCGTTCATCGGGAGCTTGGGGGTACGGACTGCCGCGAAGAGTTGTCCCGATTGGCAGCCACCCAACCATGAACCTGGAAAAGTAAGGGACCCCTCACCCCGGCCCTCCCCCCTTCGGAAGGGGAGAGGGAGATGCATTCGGTGCATGGTGGTGGTATTTCAAGATGCGGCCCGATCACTTGGTGCCAGACCTTACACCTGCCAAAGCCCGAAGTCCAAAGTGTCAGGCGGGGGGTAGCGGCGGGGCCGTGGGCTACCGTGAGCTACCGTGGGTTACCGTGGGTTTCCGTTTGGTTACCGGAAGTGACTGGCTGAGCGGCCGCGGAAGGAGAATCTGGCAGTTGTTTGGTTTTTGGTGAGTTTTTGAGTTGGATCCCGAGCAGATCGGCAAAAGTGGGGCCCGGAGGGAAATAAGGCATGGCCTCGCGAGGCGGGAGGTGGTTGCGATGGGGTATATTGTCCTCGGCCGCGGAACGACCAAGTTTTTCAGCCGAGGCAATTTCGCGAATGAGTTCGACTTGCCTTGCGTCTTCAGAACGCGCATTGGGCACAGTGTTGCGAATGGTCGCGCGGCGGACATTCTCGTAACGATCATTTTGGAGTTCTTTGAGCCGGGCGGAACATTTGTCGAGGGAATCGACGATCCTGGCATATTTGTTGGGGTCGGCGAGGAGCGCGGCGGCGGTTTGGGGGTTCATGAGGAGGGAAGTGAGCTGGGTAGCGGCCACCTGGAGGCCGACTTCCGGGAGTTGCTGGGCGTCATGTTTGCGGAGGTAATCGGTGAGGTGGTCCTGGAGATGAGCGAGGCGGCGCTGGTTTTCCTGTTCGGCGCACCATTCCTTGTAACCGCCGCGGGTGCGCCAGTTGGAGATATTGCGTTCGGTGACGGTGATGCCGCGCTCTTCCAGAGCCCAGACGATTTGGGAATAGCTGGTATTATTGTGGAGGAGCTGGTTGACCAGGTCGCGTTCGGGTTTGGGCAGGCGCGCGATTTTCCCGTTGCGGGTGCGTTGGCCGAGCCGGGCGGTGGCCGTGGGCGGAAGGGAGAGTACGCACTCGTAAGGATTGTCCGCGGACGGCAGGTTTGTGGCCGGCTCAACGGTCCGGCGTTGGATGAGGGCGCGTTCCTCTTTGACACGGTAGGAGCCGTTGTTGAGGAAGTTCCCGAGCGGCGAGGTGGAGCCGGCGGGCTGGGAGACAGTTTGGACGTCGAGGACCGCGGGGGAAGTTGAGTTTTGATTTTCGATTTTCGATTTTTGATTTGGGACGTGGGACTCAGACATAGGATTTTTGCGGTTATGGCGCGTGGAGGCACGCGGCCGGTTATCAGGGGTTCTATATAGGTAAGGAACGTCAGGAGCGGAATTTGCCATTTGGGGCTGGCGCCGGTGAGAAAAGGGCATTTTGGGAGTAATTACCACTTGACATTCACTGGAAATGGCATGGAACAAGCGGTGGGAAGCATTGTTATGGCTGAAAAAGCATCGTTTTTGGCGAAGCTGGAGCAGATCGGTAAGGAATATGAAGAGAAGCTGAGGCCGGAGGAGTGGGTGCAAAGCCGGTTGCGCTGGGAGGATTGGGGGACGTTGTTGCCGGAGCTGGTCCAGTATGCGAGGCGGGAAATCCGACGGCGGCGATGGCGCGGCGAGAGGTCGGGGGTGCTACCGGAGGGTTATGACGCAAACAGCGTGGCGGCAGAGGTGATTACGTCGGCGCTGCGGGGCGAAGCGCGGTTGGAGATGGGCTGGACGAGGGAAAGGCTGATGGGCGAGCTGAAGCGGAAGGTGAGGAACGAAGTGAGGCGGCTGCACAAACGGCAAGAAGCGGGGCGCACGCGGAGCGAGTGGGAAATCCTGGCGCCGGATGGAAATGGGCAACAGCGGAGTGTGTTTGAGCTTATAAAGGGAGAAGGAGTTGCGGGTGGGATCGATGAGGCGCGATTGCGAAAGCTCGACCGGGAGAGGAAGTCGGCCGAGTTGGTGATCGCGGAAAAGCTGAGTGGGGGAGAGGAGTTGAAATTGTTTAATTGCTTGCGCGAGGGGGTGGTGAAGCGGCGGGAGATTGCGGCGAGGCTGGGGATCGGTGTGAACGAGGTAACGAACTGCCGGAAGCGACTGAACCGGAGGCTGGAGGAATTGGGAAAGGCAGGATGCCGGCGATGGGTGATCGAGGAATGGAAGGCGAGGTGACAGACCACTCATCGAGCATTGAGGATTGAGCATTTTTCATTTGTCATTTGGGACGGGGTGCCGGGTCGAAATCCGACCTTCCCGGCTGCGGCTGGCTCACTATCTGGAACCGAACTGGGAGGACTGGCGCAACGCCGCGGCCCTTGGACGCGAACTCGCCGCCAAGGGACACGATGTCCGCCTGACGGACCTGGTGGTTGCAGCATTGGCACAACGGGTTGGCGCTTCTGTTTATACGAACGATCCTCATTTCGATCTGATCCGCCCGCTCCAGCGCTATCAGCCTCCCGGCTCGTAACCGATCTGGATGGCGCTGCGGCCAAGCGCGCGTCGAGGCGATGTTGCCGATAACCAGGATCAACATCGCGGCCGCCGAAGCGGCACGACGGGGCTAAGAATGCATTCGGAGTGCGGACCCTTGTTCTTTCCAGCAGCCCTGCGCCAGTACGCGGCGATACGCCTTGAGTCAGGCCGTACCGACATGTTCCAAGCGCGTCACGTAATCATCCACGTGCGCTTGAAGTTTCCGGATTTCGTCCAGGGGACCCTCAGCCAGGATAGCGAAATTGCGGGGATTCTTGGGAAAAAGCTCCGCCCGCAAAGACTGGACGGCGCGGCAGAGGCTCTCAATTTGCTCGAGGGCTTGCTGCAGTTGCGCTTCGTTCTGAATCATAGCGTCAGCCTTAATATGCCTTTCGAACGTCCTGGTTCAAACCGAATCTGTTGAAAAAGGCGCAAGTATCGGGAGTGTTGTTCCGAGTCGGTGGAAGCCACGGCCTGAATCCTCGTCCTGACTTCCTGCCTGGGCCGGGGACATGACAATCTAACGAACCGACCCCTTTCCGGTCTGCCCCCAATGCCAAATGAAAAATCCTCAATGTTCGATGCTCAATGAGAATCTCTCCTCCCGCCACCGCAGACTCTCCACTGCCGGCAAGAACTTCACTTCCGACGGCTCGAGCACCGGCCGCCCCGCCAACGCCACGAGGTCACGCCGGCTGTCCTTCCGCTCATCCACCCGCCCGCTCACCCGCCACACCCCGGCCTTGTGCTCCCGGTCCGGGCAAGGCGCAATCAAATTCCGGTCCATCGCCCGATGATGATTCGGGCACAACGCCAGCCCGTTATTCGGTTTGTCGTCGCGGCTGACCTCGAACGGTATCAGGTGCGCCGCGTCCACCAGCGAAAACCCGTCCCCGAGCCGCACGCGCAGACCGCACGCCGCGCACATGTAATCGTAAACCTCGAGCACCACCTGCCGGAACGCCGCGCTGCGGGCCTGCTCGAACGACTCGTTCAACTGCAGCGCCTCGGCCTCGTCCGGCGCAGCCGCCGCGCGTCCGAACAACACCTCCAGATCCCCCCGTTTTCCAGGGAAATACCGGTCCACCAGCGCCTCCCGGACCCGGCGCCGCGACCCGGGCCCTCGCAGCAGGTCCCAAAGCCCGGGATCAAAACGCCCCGGCGTGGCCCGCAGCACCTTCATGCTCGGCGGACTCGTCGCGTTGCCCGCCTCATATAATCTCCCGCCCGAGGGCTTCTCCAGCGCCCAAAACCCGTCCCCGGACAAAAAGTAATACGGATTCTCAATCGTCGGCTTATCATCCCGCTGCCGCACCACCTCAAAGTACCGGCGGAACGTCTTTACCAGATCCTCATTCAACGGGACCTCGTTCCGGGTGATCTGCCCCTTATCGACCAAATCCAATATGGCCAGCAACAGCGCCGGCTTATGCGGCCGCTCATGCGACTCCCGCTTGTCGCGGTGCAGATTATACAGCCGCTCAAGCCATTGCTGCCATGTGCGTTCGGATGGCATTTTGCCGCGTACCAGTTTCGGGGTTGTATACCGCTGCCGGGCGCACGAAGCGAGAAGCATCGAGGCGATAATATACCCGCCATTTCATTTCGGCCAGTTTACAGAGAAATTCCTCCGCCAGAATGAAATGGCTGGCCTCATACCGGTGCTTACGATATTCAAACGTTGTCATTGCATGGCACTCTCTGATCCATTTCCAACCTTGGGCAGGCTCGCAAAGGAGTGCGGGCAAAACTGGCGCGGCTTTTCGCTGGCGGCGAAGGAAACAGCGAAATTCAAACGAAGGATCCGAAATGCTCTGCGCTCTGCCGGGCCCGGGTCACGATTCCTGGACGCCGACTCTTGCCTCGTGATATTTGGTTCTTTCGCTCGACACGAAATGGTGAGCTCGAGCGACCTTGACTGGGCCGTGTTGGTGGACGGGGTCGTGAACGCCAATCATTCTGAGCAGACCCGAGCCGTTGCCCGCGCCCTGCAAACGGCTAAAATAATCGAACCGGGCACTAGCGGAGTTTTCGGGGGTATGGTCTTTTCGCACGACCTGGTCCACTTTATCGGCGGCACGCAGGATTCGAATGAAAATCTCACCCGCCGAATTCTCATGCTGCTCGAATCGAGCTTCATCGAAATCAGGGACTCTGATAACTCCGAACGTGTTTGGGAAAATGTGGTCAAAAACATTTTGAAACGCTATTTCGAAGAGGATGTCCATTTCCGCCCCGGCCGCCACCGCGTCCCACGTTTCCTTCTAAATGACATCACGCGTTATTGGCGCACCATATGCGTTGATTATGCCGCCAAGCACCGCGAACAAGACGGCAAAAAGTGGGCTCTTCGCAACGCCAAGATTCGCCTTAGCCGAAAGCTACTTTTTGCTGCCGGAGTTGCCTTCTGCTTCAATTGCCAATTATCGCCCCCTCCAGCAAATGGAAGCGCCGGTATTCCCTCAGTGCAGACCTTTATAAAGTCGGCGCTCGAGTTTGCCAGAACACCTCCTCTCGAATATTTGGCTCAGTTTATCTCCGCTCATGTAACTGGGCGCTCAAAAAGGAAGCGTGTTATACGAAACATTTTTGGGTCTTACAACCGATGGCTCCTCCTGATGAGAAATCCGCGCGTCCGCAGAGCGCTGACCGAGTTAACCCATTCGGATGCCAGCAACAGGGTCGAATTTAAGCAGGTACGAAACCTCGGCTCACAGTTCGCCGCTGGCCTTCGTGAACTCTTTTTCAACCGCTGTATGGATGCGGATAAAATCGCCAATCTAAGTCTCGATTATGTCGGATTCTAAATCACAACCTCAAAGGATCGGTTTTTCGACGGGTGCTCTTGAAAAAGGAAATTACCGCCAGGCTGTGCGCTGGCTGCGAAACCAGCGGGTGCATAATGTCGAGTTATCAGCCCTCCGCCTTGAAGAACTTGAGCCGCTAGTGAATGATCTTGAGTCGTTACCCCTCGGTTTTTTTAGCTACGTCTCTTTCCATGCTCCGAGTTCCTTCCCAGCAACTGAAGAATCAAACGTTGTTCAACTGCTCGGGAAAGTCTTTAAACGAGGATGGAACATAATCGTGCATCCCGACGTGATCAGACGCCCTGCGCTTTGGCGCCATTTTGGGAGACAACTGCTGGTGGAAAATATGGATCGGCGCAAAGCCGATGGAAGGACCGCTTCTGAGCTTGAGGAGTATTTTAGGGAGCTGCCCCAGGCCAGACTTTGCCTGGACGTGGCCCACGCACGCCAGCTCGATACAACATTGACTGTCCTCACAGAACTAATTGGGATGTTTCGTTCTCGTCTTGGCGAGGTCCACATAAGCGAGCTGGACTCTCACTGCTCGCACACGCTGATGTCGGCCCTTTCGATTGAGGACTACCTTCAAGTCACGCCGCGCCTAAGTCGCACGATACCGGTAATTATCGAGTCCATGCTTGACGGGCTAAAAACTGACACACGGATGAACGAGCTTTCGTCCGCAGAGTACGCGATGGGAGATCGGCGACCACCGAAAAACATCAAAACTTTCTATTGTTACTTGTGGGCGAACACGGCTGCCGAAAAAAATCATACAAGAATACAGGCGCGACATCCTGGAAGGAGAAACGGCGCCCGTAAGGTGAGCGGGCGCCGGACTCAATAATACAAGGTCCGGCTGGCGGCCGCATTAGAAGCCCAACTCACCCACAACTACCGGAGTGCAATCCGACCCTGCCGGCATTTGGCGTGTCGGCCCCGCCCTCGACCCGCGCATCGAAGGCCAAAAGGCCCTGGTCGCGCTCGACGGCCAACGTGTGATCGCCCCCGGCGAGGAGAAATTCTATCCGGCCATCGAGAGCCTGCGCTGGCAGGAGCGACACCTCACCACCCGGATAACCGTGTTTCAAGTCGTTGGCGCAATGAGGGTTCATTTCGGCAAACGGCGTCCAAAAAAGCTGCCCGCTCGTCTCCCGAAAGTTGGGAGGCGGCTTCAAACAAAGCAGCTTCGCGTTTTGGGTTCGCGCTCATTAGGGATTTCTGGCTCTTAATTACCACATCACCCGCAGTTTGGCTGCAAAAAGTCTGAAACGGCTGGCCAATTGGCCTTTTCTATGGACCGACCCCGGCCACGGCCACGGCCATGGCCCGCAGCACCTTCATGCTCGGCGGACTAGTCGCGTTGCCGGCCTCATACAATCTCCCACCGGAGGGCTTCTCCAGGCTCCAAAACCCGTCCCCGGACAAAAAGTAATACGGATTCTCAATCGTCGGCTTATCATCCCGCTGTCGCACCACCTCAAAGTACCGGCGGAACGTCTTTACCAGATCCTCATTCAACGGGACCTCGTTCCGGGTGATCTGCCCCTTATCCACCAAATCCAGGATCGCCAGCAACAGCGCCGGCTTATGCGGCCGCTCATGCGATTCCCTCTTGTCGCGGCGCAAATTATACAGCCGCTCAAGCCACTCCTGCCATGTGCGTTCGGATGGCATGTGCCGCGTTTTGAGCTTGTATACCGCTCCCCGGCGCATCAGGCCAGAGGGATCTTGGCGACAGCACAGCGGCCTTAAGGTCGCCTCGGCACCAGCCTTCCTCGACATGAGGCGGAATTTGCCTACGGGACGGAGATTTTGTGCAACCTGTTTCTGGATAACTGAGAAGATCGAGGCGGATGCCCCTTTCATGGTGGTTAAAAGAAGGTTAGGTGTTGTCCACCTCCTCAAACCCACTGGCATGTTGGCACAAATTGAGCTTACTTCCACCCGTTGAAGGATTCTCGAAAATGAAAACTTGTATTCTCTTGATCGGCCTAACCGCCCTCTTGTGTTGTGGGTGCGCCACCGACCACCTGCAGAAATTCTATGTCCAGGTTTTGCATGAACAGACGGTCCCCAAGCACTTGCGAAACATCCAACCGGACATTATCATCTCAAACAATCTCACCAACGACTCATCCAAGGCCTTGCGAAAGGGCCTGGGGGTAGTTGGTTATGCAGATTATTGGAGTTCCAGGCCACCGATTCCCGCCGACCTCCGAAAGCAAGCGCGGCGAGTAGGAGCGACCTGCGTGATCTGCTCGATTCACCACAGAGGCAGCGAGACCGCTTATCGGCCCGTGTACAACTGGGTCCCAGGAACAACCGCGACTTACGGCAGCTCGGGCTCAATTTCAGCGCAAAGCACAGCCAGTTTCTACGGCAATGGACTGTATGGAAATGCGTATGGGAATGCCCAGGGATATTACAACTCAACAGCTAGCGCATCTTCCCCCGGGTACCTTCAATACGCCGGGGCCATGCCCGTCACAATCCACTACTATGATGTCAACGCTGTGTTCCTCAGGAGGGACCACCAATCAGCAGCGCTGCGATGAAAAGCTGAAATAGGCTGCCGCCTCTTCCCCGCGAGCATCGAAGCTGAGGTCCGATGTAGGTGGCGCGCCATCGGTAGGTCAAAAGGCTGCCCCCATCTGGCCATCTGCGGTCATTCCTCGGGCGCATGACAAAAAATCGCAGAGTCCACGATCTGCGCATTTTTTGGTGACAAAGTATCTATGATAGTAGATACTCACTGCCATGAACACTCAAAATCCATTGCATTCTATCCTCCACCAAATCGCCAAGATTCAAACC
>DASYXT010000044.1:0-129716 GCA_035934555.1 Verrucomicrobiia bacterium
CGCAAGGTTTTTGGCTTTGGATTTCCGGGCCTTGGCCGGTTCACTTTGTCGCTTCCACTGGTCGTAGGAGAGTTTACCAACGGCCTGTTCCGGTGGGAGCGGGGCTTCCTCGGGGAGGTCAAGACAGCGGAGGGTGCGGTCGTCGAGCAGGCGGTAATGCAGGCCGGATTCCGGGCACACCATGGTGTCATCGGTGGCGGATTTTTTGAGGAGGTGCCCGTGGCGGCTCATCCAGCCGGTCTGGCGCGCGGGGTTACCCAGGACGAGGGCGTAATCGGGGACATCGGTGGTGACGACGGCGCCGGCACCGACAAAGCAATAGCGGCCGAGGGTAACGCCGCAAACAATAGTGGCATTGGCCCCGATGGTAGCGCCGCGGCGGATGAGGGTTTTCTCGTAGAGCGAGTGGCGGTTGATTTGCGCACGCGGATTGGTGACATTGGTGAGGACGCAGGAGGGGCCCAGGAACACGTCATCCTCGATGACGGTGCCGGTGTAAACGGAGATGTTGTTTTGGAGCTTCACGTGATTGCCGATTACGGCGCCGCCATCGACGTTGACGTTCTGGCCCAGGACGCAGCCGGAGCCGATTTGGGCGCCTTTGATGATGTGGGAGAAATGCCAGATTTTGGTTCCCGGCCCGATATTGGCGCCGGGATCGATGATGGCGGTGGGGTGAGCGAAATACTCAGGTTGCGGCGATGGGGTGGTGGATTTGAGATTATCCGGCGGGACCTCCTGGCCATTTTTTTCGAGGCTGAGTTGGGCTGCCTGGAGAACCTGCAGAACGCGCACGCCTTCAGCGCCGTCGGTACGGGGGGCGCGGCGGTCGCGGCAACACGCGAGGAAATGCTCGCATTCGCAGCGCAACGGTTCGGCTTCGGGAATGAGGACGGGGTCGGCTTTGGCTTTGTTGGGAGTGGGGATTTGGCCGTTGGTCCAGGTGAGGTAATGGCGGTAGAGCTGCAACTTTTGGGGCCAGGGGAGGGTGTCGTCGAATACGGCCATGCCATTGGAGCCGACGACGGTGAGCTTCTGTTCCTTGAACGGGTTGAGCCAACTGACGTGAACATGGGCGCAGATGTCGCCGGGAAAGCGGAGGTAAGTGAGGGTGGTATCGGCGACGCCGCGGTTCAAGTATTCGGCGCCCATGCAGCGCACCGATTCAGGCAATTGGCCGCCGGCGAGTGAGAGAATGACGGAGAGATCGTGGGGAGCAAAACTCCAGAGGGCGTTTTCTTCGCGGCGGATTTTTCCGAGGTTGAGGCGGTTGGAGGTGATGTATTGGAGTTTGCCGAGTTCGCCATGGGCGACGAGGGCCTGGAGGGCTTGAACGAGGGGATGATGCTGGAGCAGGTGGCCGACCATGAGGACGCGTTGATTGCGGGAAGCCAGTTGGACCAAGTGGCGGCCCTCGGAGACGTCGAGGCAGATGGGTTTCTCGACCAGGACGTCCTTGCCGGCATCGAGTGCGGCGCGGGCGAGGGTATAGTGGAGGGTGGCCGGGGCGGCGATGGCGACCTGGGTAATTTCGGGCCGGTGGAGGATGTCATCGAAGGAGGTGGTTTTGGCGACGCCGGCGTAATCGGGTCCATAGGTTTCGAGGGTGGCGGGGTCAAGATCGCAGAGGGTGTGCAACGCGCCCAGCGAATGGAAATTGCGGGCAAGGTTTTTGCCCCAGTAACCGGCGCCAACCAGGGCGAGGGCCGGGGGAGGATTGGAGACGGGAGATTGGGCATTCATAGGATAAGACAAGAACAGGAGGAAACGGAGAGAACAGAGATTTTCAAAATGTGCTTAACGAGGGAATGAACCGGACCCCTCACCCCGACCCTCTCCCCTTCGGAAGGGGAGAGGGGGAGGATAAGGACGGAGCGACCCCCTCCGGCCATCCCCGCGAACTAGCGACCTACCGGGACGAGCCGTCCCCGCCGCTGGGAGTGGGGTTGAGTTTGGAGAATTTGTTCGAGGGCGGCGACGACGGAGTCCTGGTCGCGCGGGGTTAGGAACGAGTGCATGGGCAGGCTTAGGACCTCGCGGGAGGCTTGCTCACTGATGGGGAAATCACCGTAGCGATAGCCGAGTGCGGCGAAGACGGGTTGTTCGTGGAGGCATTTGGGATAATAGACAGCGGTGGGCACACCGCGGGTTTTGAGTTGTTCGGCGACCTGGTCGCGGTTGGGGACGCGAATGGTGTATTGGGCATAGACGTGGGTGTTGCCGGGCATGACGAGGGGCACTTCACAAAGGTCGCCCAGCAGTTCGGAGTAGCGGGCGCCAATGTTGGCGCGGGCGTTCACCTCGTCGGGGAAATGGGGGAGTTTGGCCAGGAGCACGGCGGCCTGGAGGGTGTCGAAGCGGCCGTTGGTGCCGAGCAGAGGATGCTGGTGACGCCTGAGTCCGCCATGAGTGCGGATCGCGCGGAATTTGTCGGCGAGGGCGGTGTCGTTGGTGAACAGAGCGCCGCCGTCGCCGAAGCAGCCGAGTGGTTTGGCGGGGAAGAAACTGGTGCTGGCGACGAGCGTGACTCCGCAACTGGGGCGGCCGTTTTGAGTGGCGCCGAAGCTTTGAGCGGCATCTTCGATGACGGGCAATTTGTGTTGGGCGGCGATGGCGTTAATGCGGGTGTAGTCGGGCATTTGGCCGAAGAGGCTGACGGGCAGGATGGCGCGGGTCCGCGGGGTGATGGCTTGCTCGAGCTGCTCGACATCCATATTGAAGGAGCGGGGTTCGATGTCGATGAAGACGGGTTTGGCGCCGACCAGGCCGATGACTTCGGCAGTGCTAATCCAGGTGAAAGGGACGGTGATGACCTCGTCTCCGGGGCCGATGTCCAGGGCGCGGAGGGCGATTTCGAGGCTGGTGGTGCCGCTGGCGACCGTGACGCAATGCTGAACGCGGACGTACTGGGCGAGGGCGGTTTCAAGTTCGGCGATTTCCGGTCCAAGAATGAACCGGGCATGGCCGAGGACGGTGTTCAGCCGCTGATCGATTTCCGCCCGGTACCGGCGGTATTGTTCTTTGAGGTCGATGAATTCCATAGTTCCTTTAGGGGCCGATCGCGGGCGCGAGCGGGCGTTTGGTTCAGGTGAAATGGGTGAGTTCCTCGACGAGCCAAGGGCCGTCGGGATTGCAATTGTGGACGAGAACTTCGAGGGTGCCGCCGACGTTTTTGACCGCACCCCAGAGATCGTGCAGAAGCGAGAGGCTTGCGGAGCGGTCCAGTCCCATATGCTCGCTCAGAGTGACATCCATGACGGTGAGCGGGCGCTCGCGCAAACGCAATCGTTGGGAGCTGACCGGGTTGAAGACGGGGAACTCGCGGCAGGTGCCGCAGCGGAACCCGGCTTGTTCGGCGAATCCGAGGGTGGCGTCATAAGCCAGGGCGGCTTGTTCCCAGCATTGCCAGGTGAGCGGGTGCTCCCAGCGGAGATAATGCTGGCGGCCGCCGACGGTGGACAGGCGGATGCCGGCTTGTTGGGCTGCGTGCAAAAGGCAATGGTGTTCGCGGGTGAGCGTGATGGGGCAGCGGAAGGAGTGATAGCTGGAGTGCAAGCCGATGACGTGGCCGCGGTGGTGAATTTGGGCGAGGAGTTGTTGCAGCTCGGGGCGTTGCAGGTCATAGGCCTCCTGATGGCGGGCGCGAGGCTGTCCGGCCATGAAGTAGAATTCGGCCGGCAAGCCCATTTTTTCGCTAGCGCTCATGAGCGCGTCGTAGGAATTGAAAGGGTCGGCGGAGGGGTCATGGTTAAAGCCGGAGCGCAGTGCGGCGTGGCCGAGGCGGCGGGCGGCGGGCAGGCTGGGTTGTTGCCAAAGCAATTTGGCGCTGGAATAGAGCATATGTGCCAGCGATTTGCGGTAGAAGAGGTAGGGGTGATCGACGTCGTGCGTGAGACGGATTTGGGCGCGAGTCCGGGCAGGCTGGAGGCCGGGAAAACAGGTGCGCAGAGCGGTTGCGAGGAGCGCGACGTATTCATCGGCCAGGGGGCGGTGGAGGAACCCGGCTTTGGCGGCGACTGATTCGTGCGCGGGAAAACGGCCATAGCGATCACGCTGTTTGAGGACGAGCTCCTCATAGCGGGTGAGGAGGAAGAACACGGAGCCAAAGAGGTCCAGTGGCAGGAAGGTAGAGGATTCGCCATTTTTGCTGAAGCCGGTTAGTGGCGGGAACAGGACGGGCAGGGTGCCCAGGTTCCAGGAGGGTAGAATGGTTTGCGGAGCGAATGAGGTTAAGGGCAGAGTCGGGAGCGCGGCCGGGGTGAGCCATTGTTGGCGAGGGCGCAAGAGCAGGTTGGAGCCGATGCACAAGACGTTTTGGTGAAAGGCGCCCAGGCAGCGAATTTCGACCCAGGGAAGTTCGGGAACGGGTTCGAGGGTGTAGGGCAGTTTTAACTGTTCGCCAAGGGTGACCTCGAAGATGTACCGGTGCTCGGCGGGCCAGGACGCGGGATGGCGGACCGACAAGGGAGTCGGTTCGTTTGTGATGGGTTCAACGTGCATGCCCGCAGTTGGAGTTACGGTTGCGACAAAGATGGCGACAAAGTTGACGGCAAAGGATTAGGCACGGGTGAGTTGAGTGAAAGCGGAGGCCGGTTGCCGGTGCCACAAGAGGAAATCCCAAATGCCGCGCAAGAATCCCAAGCCGTATCCGAAGTGATAGCAGGCGAAAACGGGTGGAAGGACCGGGAGCAGGGTCCAGCCGCTTTTGCGCGCGGTTGCGAGGGAAGCCAATACCAAGCCCAACCCGTAAAGGGCCAGGAGACCGGACAGGATGGTGGCGGCGACCAGGCCGGGCAGAGGCGGCCACCAGCCGAGGCGGGCGGCCAAATTGGCTGTGCCGGCCAGAACGGCAAGGGTGAGCAGGCAAAGGATAAAGGTGACTGGGACCAGGTGTCGCCAGGAGGCGGGGAGGCGATGTTTTTGGATGACGCGCACTTTCCAATAGCCGTATTGCTGGTATTGGCGGAACAAAGCGACGAGGGAGGAGCGGGGAGAGTACCAGCTCTTGATGAGAGGCGATTGCCAGATAAGGCCACCGGAGCGGGTGAGGCGCAGGTTGAGTTCGTCATCCTGGTTGCGGGCGAGTTGCTCGTCGAACAAGCCGATCTTTTCAAAGACGGTGCGGGCGTAAAAGCCGCCGAAGACGGTATCGGCCGGGCCTTCATATTGGGGATTGTGCCAGCGAGCGCCGCCGACGGAGAAGGGGCTGTGGTGAGCGGCGGCGATGGCGCTGGGGAGGAGGCCTGTGGCTTCGGCGAACATGGCACCGCCGACGTTATCGGCATGGGTGCGCTGGGCGGTTTCGAGGCAACGCCGCAGATAATCGGGGGCGTAGCGATTGTGGGAGCCGAGGATGGCGAGCCAATGGCCGCGAGCGGCGCGAATGCCGCAGTTCATGCCGGAGGGGGTTACCCGCCGCGGATTATCGACGATACGAAGCCGTGGATCGATTTGGGCGAGGTCGCGGAGGATTTCGCGTGTGCCGTCATCGGACATGCCATCGGCGACAATCACCTCGAATCCGCCGGGGGGCTCCTGTTGACGGAGAATGGAGCCGAGGCAATCGGCGATGTGGGCGCACTCGTTGCGGCAAGGAACGACGACCGAGATCGCGGGAGGCAGATCAGGGAGCGGAGAAGGAGCGGAATGGGCCATGGTTCCCGAGTTAGGAAATGGTTGCGGCGCTGACTTTGGGATTGGGCGGCGGCGCGGCGTGGCTGTTTGGGGCGTGCAGGAGTTGCGAATAGGCTTGTTCGAGGCGT
The DNA here is from genome assembly GCA_035934555.1 of Verrucomicrobiia bacterium. Classification (GTDB taxonomy): domain Bacteria; phylum Verrucomicrobiota; class Verrucomicrobiia; order Limisphaerales; family UBA8199; genus DASYXT01. Next base: position 5,763 of record DASYXT010000044.1, read on the forward strand.
TTCATATTACCGGTGCGGTCGCCTCGTTCGATGACCAGGCGACGGTTGTGCCGGACGGCGGATGGGGCCTGGCCGGCGGAGTTGGAAAAAGCCGCGATGCAGTTTGCGAGCGCTTCAGGATCGAGCGGGGCAAACAGGAGGCCATTACGCCGGTGGTCGAGCCATTCGCGGTTGGCGTTGATATCGGAGACGACGGGGTAGAGGCCGACGGCCATGGCTTCGAGGAGCGAGAGGCTGGTGCCGTCGCGGGTGGAGGCGGAGAGATAGACGTCGTTTTGGGCGAGGTATAGAGGCAACTGGGAATTGGGCACAGCGCCGAGGAAACGGACGTCATTCGTTAGCCCGAGTGTGCGGGCGAGTTGCTGGAGGTTTGGGCGGCTGACGCCGTCACCCAGGAGCGTGAGGTGGAAGGGGAAATTGCGACGCTTCAGCAAGGCCATAGCGCGGAGCAAGGTTTCATGGTTGTAAACCGGTTCCATCCGGCGGGTGCAGATCAGCTTGAGGGGGGCGGCACCCTGGGCAAAGTTGCGTTCGGCGAATTTGAATTGCGCGGAGTCGATCCCGAGGGTGAGGGTGAGGATTTTACTGTCGGGGATGCCCAGGCGCAGGACCATTTGGCGCAGTTCTTGGCTGACGGGGTTGACGCAATCGGCGTTGGTGAACAGGCGACGCAGGAGCATGCGGCGAAAGGGAGATTTTATTCCGGTGGCCAGATCGGTGCCATGAGCGGTGACGACCCAGGGATGGAAGCCGGTGAGGAAGGCGGAGAGGCCGGCGCTGGTGGCGTAGTGTGCGTGGAGGATATCGGGAGCCAGCGAGCGAATCACGCGGCGGGCGCGGAGCATGGCGGGGAAATAGGCGGCTTTACCGCACAGTTCCAGGGCGCGCGGGCCAAGGCCGACCTCGTGGGTAGGCACGGCGCGGGTGGGGCCCGGCGCGAGAGAAACGAAGTGAACGTCGTGTCCGCTCGCGCTGAAGAACTCGAGGTAGGGATCGACGTGAAGGAACTCGCCTAAAGCCAGGTAACAGATGCGCATGGAGAAACGCCCGAGTAAATCAGATCGAACCGAGGCAACGTCAGCCGATGACGGTGATTTCCGGTTTTTCGCGGAGTTTTTGGACGGCTTTTCGCCCGACGGCCCAGGTTTTGTAGAGCCGGTTGTGTTGGTAAGCGCGCCAGCGATTCCTGACCGGGCCGATGATGTGCGGGTCGGCGATGGCGGCCAGCGCTTCCAGTTGGCTGAGGTGGAGGCTGTGGTAGAAGGGACTGGCCAGCCGATGAGTGCCGCTGCTGTAGTAGGACCAATAGCCGGTATCAAAAGTTTGGAGGTGTCTTAGCAAGGAATCGCAGCAGCGGCGGTAGAAGATTTCGGTTGGCTGGTCAGGAAAGCGAGCCAGGAAATCGTGGAGGCCGAAGAGGGCGAAAAGCCAGCCGTTGAGGACCGTATCCCGTCTTTCCGCCGGGAATTCCTCCAGAAAGACACTTTCCCCTTCGTAAATGCAGACTCCCTGTTCCTGAACCGGACGGCGCATTAAAGCCAGGGCGTTGCGGCAAGCGCGCTCGAACTTCTGCTCCCCGTTTGTCAGATGCGCTCGGACCATGACGGAAACCGCTTCGCCCTGGGTCATGGCGGAGTAGCGGTAGCGGTCCGGGTGGCCGAGAATTCCGAGCGAGTTCCAACCGCCATCTTGATCCTGATTATCTACGAGCCAATTTGCTATGCTCAGGAATTGGTGCAGGTGGTTGCCATCGTCACCCATGAGGGAACAGTCCCAGTGTCCAAGGGCTTTTTGGCACAGGAGCACGGGGAGATACGTGACGAGGCCGTTGGACAGTTTGGAGAGGGGAATACCGGCGGGATCGGCAAGGCCGTGCCACTGGGTTTTGCCAGTCAGGTCATTGAAGTAGCCTTCCAGGCGGTGAGGTATGAACCTCCGCCCGAGTCCCTGAGGCTGATGATAATAACTCTGGCCGGCGAACATGCCGTACCAGTGGCGGATGCGATGTTTCCACCAAACCAAAGAATCGGCTTTTGCGACACTCGTCATTGTTTGGGAAGCGTGGCGATGGGAGCCTCTGCCGATGGAGCCCTACTTGGCAATCGACCAGCAAGGAGCGGCCGGGCAGGGGAGGCTCCCGGAAGTGGTTCGGCCCAACCCGGTTCAAGCCTTTGGACGTGGCTATCGGGGTGCCGCAGGTAAATCGCTTCCAGCCGCCGGGCCATCGTTTCGGGCGAGAACTCCCTGTGCACAAATTGGCGCCCATTTTGTCCCAACCTCTCCCGTAACACCGGGTTGGAAACGAGTTTCAGCAGGTTTTCGGCGAAAGCCCCTACCTGGTTGCAAGGAGAGAGCAAGGCATTGTGTTCATGTTTCAGGAATTCGCGTGCGCCGGGATAATCGGTACAGGCAACGGGTTTGCCGGCGGCCATGGCTTCGATGAGGGCGTTGGGCAACCCTTCGTGCTCGCTGGTCAGGACGGCGATGTCAGTAGCGGCGAGGATGTCGGCGACATCGGACCGTTGGCCCAGGAAGGCGACCTGAGCTTCGATGTTCAAGGCAGAGGCGCATTGGCGCAGCCGCTGCTCCTGGGAGCCTTTGCCGACGATGAGGAACCGGGCCTGGGGAATTTGTGCGAGCACCTTTTGGGCTGCGGCCAGGAACATGGGATGATTTTTGGGAGGTTCGAGCCGGGCAACGATGGTAATGATGATGCTGCCGGCAGAACAGCCGAGGCGCGCCCTGGCCTGGTCCGGCGATAGGGAACTGTTGAAGGCGGTGGCAGAGAGTCCGTTGCGGAGGAGATGGATTCGGCGACGCGCGATGCCGGTCAAATGGGACATCGATTGGGCTGCGGCTTCCGAATTGACGATCCAACCGTCCAAGAGCTTGTCGATGCCGAAATGGAGGAGACGGAATTTCCAGCCGAGATTATAGACGTTCCGGAAGGAACCGAAGCGGTGAGGGACTCGAGCCCAAGCGCCGCACAGAGCAGCATATACTTCGGCGGCCATTTTGAAACCGTGGACGACGTCATAGCGTGAGCGGCGGAAGAGGGCGCGGAGGGCGGTGCATCGTTGGCGGAAGGAGGCGCCGACGACCTGGATTGGAGTAATCCCCAATTGTTGGAGCATCGCGTCGTACTCGACGGCCGGATGGTAATAGATCAAATCGGCGGCATGGCCGAGTTTTCTTAGTTCGGACACGCAGAGGATGGCCTGGCGTTCAGCGCCGCCGACGGAGAGAGTATCGACGAGGATGGCAATTTTCATTCAGGCCGCGACAGTCTGACTGGGAGTGCCAGGTGAGTTGGCATTACGGCGGGCGGTAGTGAGCCAGAGCCAATTGCCGGCGCGTTGCACCTGGGCGGGTGACAAAGCGTGGCCGCTGAGGGCGACGGTGATCCTGGATTGCGATGCGCTGGTTTGAAAGCACAAGCCGTCGAGTTGCTCCGGGGCCAGGCGCTGGGTGCCGAAGAGCGGGTCGGCGACGCCATGGATTTCGATGCACAGCATTGAACCCTGGAGCGAGCAGGAGAAGTCCAGGAAGGTGACGCGCCGGGTCCACTCGAGCAGTTTGGCTGTGGGAGCCAGCCAGATCTTTCCCTGCTGCTGCCAGCGTTGGAGAAGGCGAAACCGGGCGATGGTATCGTCGGAAATTGGCATGGACCGAGGGTGGGTCCAGTGCGTGTGGAGGATGCACGTGCCGCGGGCATCGCACAGATGCTTGAGGCTGGCCTCGGAGATGAGCTGGGAGGAATCGATTCCGAAGCGCGACTCGGCGAGGTAAAGCCCGTCGCGGGTATGGGTGGGGGTGCCGCCATAGCACCGGGCGAAGCGGTAATAGTGGGTTCCATCGTCCATGCGCAGCGGCTGGAGAATGGTGAGCCGGCCGCGCTGTTCGGACTGTGGGAGGCAGATCTGATCGCGATGCAAGTCAGCGGTGTTAAGCCAAACGTAACGCAGGCCGTTGCCGGCCAGGAGATCGTTGATGTAATAAGGGCTGCCCGGGGTGGCGCCTTGGTATCTTACCCAGGCGCGGCGGAGGGGGTAAGGTTGGCATCCCAGAAGGGGCGCCAGCAGATTGCGGGCGGCGAGGCGGGCGCACCGAACCAGGCGGTTGGGCTGGAGGCTTCGCGGGCACAGGCCGGTGGGCGTCACGCCCGCGGAGTGGTTTAACCAGACGGAGGGCTTGGTGACTGCCTCCTGCTCGCACCAGTGATAGAAGGCAGTGAGCAAGGGTTCAATCTGAACGCGGGTGTAATGAAGGAACGCGTGGAAGGAATCGATTCTGCCCTGTTGGAGCCAGAGGCGGATGAACGCGGCACAGTTCTCACCATCCTGTTCATCGTCGATAAAGCGCCTGTGCTGCGGCTGATAGCGGTACATGCCGAGGGTGGTCGGGTCACCCACGAGGAAAAAGCTATCAGCCAGGGGAAGTCCCAACCCGGGGATCCCGTCTTGTTCTTTATCGTACCAGCGCGATTGCGGGGACAATCCCAAGGCTTGCCAACTGGCGGAGCCTCTGCGGACCAAGTCGTTGCCGCAGAAGAGGGAGTGGACAGCGCGCAGCCGGGCAAGGTTCGCGCTGTCGATGTCCGAGGAGACCGACAAAGCGGCCTGGTACGGATAGGGATAAGGCGCTAAGGCCAGGGGGCCGTGGGGGAGATCAATCATTGGGAGCTGACTAAATCATGATTGAAAATTGACCATTGAAAAATGCAAATTGGAAATTGACCCTGAGAAGGCGAACATCCGACATTCAAAATTTTCTCGCGGTGCTGAATCGGCGGAGCGCCTGGCGAGGTGGCGCCAGGAGGATATTGGGAGTGGAAACGGCGGCCGCGAGGATCATGAGGAGCATGATGGTTTGTTTGCGGGTGTAGCTGACCAGGCCGGTATCGACGGCAGCGAGCATGAGGACGAAAAGGGCGCAAGCGACGCCCCAGGGCCGGGGCAACCTGAGACACTTGAACAGGATATAGACGTGAAGGGCATAAAAGAGGCAGCAGCCAAGGACACCCAGATCGCAGAGGAGCTCGGCGTAATTGCTGTGGGCGTATTTTTCAAAACCCGATATCTGACGGAATGAATCGGTTCCCCAGCCCACCAGAGGAGCGTCGTGCCACAGGCGGAAGGCCTGGCGGGCCATCGCGACTCGCAGGTTAAAGGAACTGTCGCGGTAGTCCAAGGTGCGTTTCACCGCGACAATATGGCGACTTTCCTGAAGGAGAGGAATGGCCAGGAGCAGGGCGAAGAGAACCAAAGGGGCAGCCAGGGCGAGGACGACGCGCGAGAGCCGGGTGCGCCAAAATCCTCGCGTTTGAATGGCCGCCAGGACGAGGAAGCAAACAGCGACGATGAGCGATTTTCTCGAGCCGGTGGTTAGGATGCCATAGATGAGGGCGGCGAAAGCCAGAAGCAACAGGGAGCGCCCGGATTTTTTGGGCGCCAGCCAGACCAGGCAAGCGCCCAAGGTAAGTTGCATAGCGAGCTCGTTGGCATTGCCTGTCAATCCGGATTGCCTGCCGGCATCGACTTCGGCGGGGGCTTCGCTACCGATCCCGGCGCTGACGGCGACGACGTTTCCGAGGAAGATGAGAGTCTGGGCTAGTGCAAGGGCGCGGAAGGGCACGCCAGCCTGCAAGGCGAGCCCGATGCCGACTCCGCCCAGAAAGGCACTGGGCAGCTTGAGCAGGACGTCGGTTGGCCAAGGGTGCCCATGCTCGGGGATGGCGCGGACCAGGGCGTAAACGACGAACGCAAGCGGAAGCCAAACCCAACCGGCGTGCGGGAAATCGGCCAGGCGGCAGATCCAGCCGGCGGCCAGGAGGAACGCGAGGAAGATGGCGCATAAGACCCCCAACCGCGACCAACCACTGAAATACACCAATCCCTGGGAGGCGACGATGTAAGCAATGCTGGTCCAGGTTAGCAGCCTCAAGTAGGAGTCGGTGATGCCGCGACCGGGTGCGCGAGCAGGGCGGAAGGTGGGAGACCAGGGGCCCTGGCGCGCGAGCGGGATGGCGGCTGATGCGGGGCTGGATTGGTGAAGGTTCACAAGGGCAAGGTCTGGAGGTGAACCGAGCCAGGTTTAGGGGAACCACCGGGGGCGTTCCGCGGCGGATTGTTGGCGAGGTCCTGGAGAACATCGTCCAGAATGGCGTCTTGCGGCCAAACCTGGCCGGGGTGCCAGGTCAATTGCGGGTCCCAATGTCCTGGGCACTGGTGCACCGCGGCGGCGACGTAGCAGTAGCTGATTTCAGTAATGCAAGGTTTGCCCTGTGTATCCTGAAGGAAATCGAAGGCCATGCTTCGGCTGGCGAGGCGCTGGGCGACGGCGAAGGCAATCTGCACGGCACGGGGGTCCACAGCGTCAGGCGAGAGCAGCAACTGGCCGCTGCCGGAGGCGCGAAAATCGCCGGCACGGTTCATGCGCCGGAACCCAAAAGCCCGGTTGCCGATCACCGTGATGCGCGTGTCGAAATCATTTCCGGGGAGGAACTCCTGGAAATAGGCGTAACTGCGTTGGCGTGGCAAAGTGCGCCGGCGCTGCCAAACGGCAAGGAAACTGCGCGGTGCGCGCCGGAGCTTTTGGAGCCATGCGGTCCAATTCCCAGCGCTGCGCGAACGCCGTTTCAGATCATAAAAGTATCCGGGCTGAGTGGCAAAGCCGGTGCCGAAGGCTTTGGCGCACAAGGCTTCGGCCTGGCGGCGTGAGTTGACGAGGCTGACGTTGTTGGAGCCGGCGCCGCAGCGCAGCTTGAAGACCTTTGGCCAGGTAGCCTGAGCGATCCAGTTCTGCGCTTGTTGTGGGTCGAGGAAAAGCCAGGTGGGAACCAGCGGCGCGCCGATGGCTTCCAAGAGGTATTTCTGGGCGATTTTGTCGTCGTAATGCCAGGAAGACTCGACGGTGGGAAAGACCAGCAGGCCGTTTGCGCGCAAGGCGGTGAGGACCTGGCGAGCGATCAACAGTTCGCTGATTTGATTATGGGACCAATGCCACAGCACGGCGGAGAGGCCGGAGCATTGCTGGATGACGTCGCTTGCCAGGCAATCCACGAGTTTGAAAGGGAGCAAACGTTGCCGGCACGTCTCGAGCCAGCGGTCGGAGAATGATCCCGGATTGTTATGGATTCCGATCATGGGCTCAGGGCTGAGGGGAGGGCATCGATTCGCGGGGGTCGCCGAGTGGCGGAGAGGCTGGCGTGTGCGTTCGATCGTGGGTTCGGGTCAAGCGCCAGGCCCAAACGATGAGCAGGGAATTGAACAGCGCGCCAACGATACTGAACACGGCGATGGTAGTCAGAGCCGAGAAGCGGGAGCCGCACCCAATCAACACCGCAATTCGGGTTGAGGTCAGGCAAAGGTCGTATAAGAGCAGGTTTTTCTGCCGGCGCAAAATCCGGGCGAGGAGCACAGAGGGAACGTTGCAAAATGCGGGCAGGAACCAAAGGAGCAACCAGCGCGCGCACTCGCCGGCGGTGTGCCAGGGTTGACCGAAGACCAGGGCAAAGGCCCAGGGGGCGAGCAGGATGCCCAGGAGGGTTGGGCCGAGGGCGGCCAGCAGGAGGCCGAGCGTGCACCTGGCGAACCAGGGTTCCAGAGCGACTCCGGAATGTTCGAGCTCGCTGAACTTTTGAAACAGGACCTGGCGGAGGGAGGTTAAGACGAAATTCATCGGCACCTGGAGGACGCGAACAGCAAAGGCGTACAAGCCGGCGATGGCGGCGCCATAGAAGTGAATGAGCAGGAGGACGGGGGCTCCCTGCGCGACGGCGTTAAGGACATTTTGTGGTGTGCTGAACAGGGGGAAGTCCCTGTAGCTGCGGGCTGCGGCGAGCAAGTGCTGAAATTGGAAACAGTTTTTCAGCAAACGGGCGTCGCGGCGCAGGACCCAAACCCAAAGCAACAGGCCGCCGATGAATTCGCCAGACATGTTGCCGCCGAGCAAGCCGACGCCGCCCCAGCGGGCGAACCCAGCGGCGGCCTGGGACGAGTTTGCGGTGAGGGAACGGACTACTTGCATGGTGGCGGTGCGATGAAAGGCTTTGCGCCGGGAGCACCAGGCAATGAGCATCTGGTTGAAGCAAATGGTGAGCGCCGCAAGGGGTGCGAGCCAAATCCACCGGCCCAGGCCGGGCGTTTTGAGCACCGACCAGAACGCGGCCGGAAGGAAAAAGATGACGGACCCGATAGTCAGGGACAGAACCAGGGCGGAGAAGCAACCGGCCAGGAACAGCGCTGCGGCTTGCTCGTCGCGCTTGGGCAGCATCAATGCTTCGTAGTACTGCAAGGTAAGCCCGGAACTCAGGATGCCGATCACCGAAAGAAACGAGCCATACAAGCCGAAATCGACCGGGGCATAAAGGCGGCTTAGCAGCGGGGCCAGCAACAGCCCGAGCAATTGCGCCGCGCCGGTGCCGGACATGACCAGCAGGACGTTGCGGAAGAAGCGTCCTCGTTGGAGCCGTCCGGCGTCAGCGAGGCTGAACAGCTCCTGCTTTAACTGAGTGGGTGAAAGGACTGGCACGGTTCCACAGGGCTTGGCGAGACAGAGGGCCGGGACATTTCTACCGAGGGGTCACCCCTAACGGGGTTTACATCCGCAAAAGTGAGTGTAGTCCATGCTGCTGGGTCCACACTCAGGGCTTTCGTTCCGGTCCGAGGCCGGGTGTCTGAGGTTATGGCATGGCCCAGTAATCCGGATTCGGGGGCGAGGGGTCCAGGACGCGAGTATCGGCCGAAAGGGACAGGTTAAACTGGAATGCGCCGATGTCGGTAACCCCGGTTTGAACAACGCCGAAGAAACTGACTGGTGGCGACGTTTGTGGATTGGCGACTGAACGAGCGGGGCTGGTGGGGAGCAACCAGAACAAGCCGTTGGACGGGTTAACAAAGCCGGGCTGGTTTGTGGTGACGATATTGTGACCACCATCGAGCACGCCGCTGCCCACATGCAGGGCGTTGGTAAGCAGATTATAATCGCACCAGAGCGTGGCTCCGTCCACGCCGATGAGAGTGCCGTCGTAGGAACCGAGAATGAGGTTGTTGGTGAGGCCTACAAAGCCGTAGTCGCAAACGACGGGGTAATAGGTATCGGCGATGAGGGTGTTGTTAAAGATGTAGTTGGTGGTGGCGACGCCGGCTCCCGGCGGACCGGCCCAGACGGTGAGGCAGTTTCTGCCATTGTCGCACACGCCGTTGCCGTAAACCAGGTTGTTATAGATTTGGATTCCGGAGCAACTTTCCCCGGCGTAGCCGGTGTATAACTGCACGCCGTAGGTCCAATTATGGCGAATGACGTTGCCGCGGATGATATGGTTGGTGCCACAGAGGTAGATTCCGTGATCGTGGCCCACCCAGATGCCGTTGTACTCGATGAGGTTGTATTCAATGGTATTTCGCTGATGGCAGCCGCCGTAGATCCCTTGCCCGGTATAGATTCCGGTGGAGTTGGTCTGTGCGGAGGGGTCGCCCCACCCGGCGTGATGAATCCAGCAGTTGCGCACGGTGTTGCTGCTGGCGTTGAGTTTAATGCCATCAATAAACGTGTGGGAGATTTGAAAGCCATCAATGATGGTGTTGCCGGCATCCACCTCGATGCCGTGCATATTGGTCGAACCGAGAATTACGGCAGCCCACTTGGTTGGCGAAAGGAGTTGCAGGCCGGGCCGGGTGACGACGATGCTAGGATAAGTGCCCGGCAGGAAGCTGATCGTGCTGGGGGCTACGGCGTGGTCCAAGGCGTAGGCGACGGACCAGGGAGACTGGGGAGTGCCGGAATTGGTCGGCGAACCGGCGGGGGAAACATAGCAAACGACGTGCAGATCAGTCGGTGCGGGGGGGGTGCCCAAGGTGGCCGTCCAGGCGGGCGGAACCAGCCCCACGAGCACAAGCGGCAGCAACGGGAACAATTGGATGCGTGGGCGCATGCGGTGCGAGGCTAAAGTAGCATAAACCAAGCCACGTGTCTTCATGGCTGAGGCGAGCGGGAGAATGCCTGCACTGAACACCGGGATGCGTTCTGATTTTGCTCTAATGTTGAGCCCACAGTGGCCTGTTCGTCCTGGTCTGCCGCAATTCCCGGCAAGTACTGCCGCAAGAGGAATTCCCGCAAAGCCAGTTCGTGGACCCAGACGCGGCCGGGCCGGAAGCGGAATCCGGTGGCCGGGTTCCACTCATAGGCGCCGGCGACCTGTCGAATGTGCAGTTGCTCCGGAGTGTCCATTTGGCAAACGGGCGAGAACTCAATGATGAGGTATTGGCCGGTCAGTGCGCGTACCATATCCACGACCAGCATGGGGCTTTTGACCACATCGTTGAGGCGCAACGCCAGGGCCATGGCGTCGTGGGGAAGGTCGCGTTTTTCGACATAGCCCATGCCCGAGGCGCGGAAATCGCCGGAAGGGACTTTGCGGTAATAGCCGAAAAGGTGATGACCAACGACAATGACGCGCACGTCGTATCCGTCGTTGGGGACATATTCCTGGAAGAAGACGTAGTTTTTTTGGCGAGCGTAGTTGGAATCGGTTTTGCGCCCGACTGCGGAGAAGGCGGAGGCGATGATGCGCCGGGCGTGCGATTTATTTCGCACCCACTCAACGCCGATAGAGCCTGACCCGGGCACGACCTTTGAGACGCACGGATAGGTCATTTGCTCTATGATCTGCAAGGCATTGGCCCGGTCGTAGGAAACCAAAGTCCGCGGATGAGGCAGGCCACTGGCCTGAACCAGATAGCTTTCCAGTTTCTTGTCTTCGTACAGGAACGCTTCGGCGGGGGAAGGGTAGGTTTTAATGCCGAGGTAATTCTCGAGGAAGGGGTATTTCTCCCTGAGTTCGTGGAGGTGCCAGGCGTCGCAGGAACAGATACCTGTGACCACGTCATAGCGCCGGGCTTGTTCGAGCCAATCGTGGGCATGGAGATTGAGAAGCCCGTAGGCAAACCCGTTGTTCTTCAGGAACCGGCAGTACTTGGTCCAACGGGGACAAGCTTCATAATCCTGCACGACGCCCACGGCCGGTTTTCTAACGCCAGCAGGCCAGTCGATGAGGACCCGTTCAGCGTTTTCGGTTTCCGCCCAGTCTTCGTGTATGCGTGGCGGGGCGGTGAGCCTGGCGCGCCAGCGGCAGTACCAACGGGTCTTGCGCAACCGCTGTATCCATCCCTGCTGTTTTATCCTCAGCAGCAATGTGGGACTGGAGGGGATCAATGACACGGTAATAGCACGGTCGGAGGGCGCCCTACCAGTCCGTTGGGGTTGCCCCGTTGAGGGCGACGACGCGTTCGTGAACCAGGGTCTTCCCTGAGAACTCAAAGGATGCCAACTCGAGGTTGGCGGGGTAGTGAGCGAGCGATTCGATGCAAGTTAGCCGGCGCAATACTCCATGAAACATTTGCAGGAACACGCCGTGCGAAATGACCAGGACTTTGCGGCCGGGATGGTGGCGGAAGAGCCAGTTGCGAAACCGCTTGGCCCGGGCCCAAACGTCCTCGAAGGGTTCGGCGTTCCTGGGATTGACGGTGTGCCAGTCGTTGCCGACGCGGATCAACATTACGGGCGGATTCAACTGGCCCACCTGTTCCCAAGTGCGGCCTTCGAGCAAGCCGAAGTTGCGCTCATTGCATAGGCGGGTTTGGACAATGGGGATGCGTTGTCCGACGAGGATGGCGGCGGTGTCCAAGGAGCGCCGCAACCGGGATGCGACGACGAGGTCCAGTTTGAGGTTGCGAACACGTTGAGCGGCGCGACGGGCCTCGTCAACGCCTTCGGGGCTCAGGGGGATATCCAGAGAACCTGCATAGCGGCGCTCGGCGTTGTACTGGGTCCGGGCGTGCCGGAGGGTGTAGATGGTGGTTGTGCCGTGGTTCATGGAGCGCACTGCCGCAGCACCTGGTTTAATCTCAAGACGGAAGAATAGTCGGTAGCCAGGGGGCCGACCTTGAAGCATTCGATGGGCGGGAAGCAGGCGAGGGTTGCGATCCAGGTCTCCTCGGTGCTGATCGAGCGGTGGGAGGCGACCGCCAGTTGTTGATGCCGGGAGGCGGTGTCGAGCACGCGGCGGATGGCGGAGACCGTGCCCGCCTGGTTGGGTTTGATGATGAGCCCGTGAGTCAGGTTTTTCGCCGCCCCGGCAGCCAGTCTTGCCGAATCGGAGGCATAAAAGTTATCTCCCAAAATGCGGCAGGCGGTACGGGCGGCAACGAGGCTGCGCCAGTTCTCGATGTCATTTTCGTGAAAGGGGTCTTCCAGAAACGCGATTTGGTACTCTTCAATCATTCCTATCCAGTAGGCCCGGAACTCGTCGGGTGAGAAGGCGCGATTCTCAGCGGTGTTGAGCCGATATTTGCCCTCGTGCCAGAGATCTCCGGCGGAAGCATCCACCATGAGTTCGAAGTCATTGGGGACTCCGAGTTCGCAGCAAACCTTGTGAATGAACTCGAAGCACGCGGCGTTGGTTTCGGTGGCGAAACAGGAGACGGGGTTGCCGTTGATGATGCGTTTGGGTTGCTTGAGCAGTTTGCGCCGGACCAACTGCTGAATGGCTTGTTCTTTCTCGAGTGTGGCGGCGACATCATTGCTCCTGGCCACAAGGAGGAATTCGGGGAAATCACTCAGGACGGCGTTGGTGTAGGCATGCGAGCCACCGTTGAGAATGTTGCAGCAAAGCCGCGGGGGACGGGGTGTGGCAGCCGATTTTGCACCGTTGTCGTGGAGCCGTTGATCGCGTTGGCTTGCCTGGTGAAAAGCCAAGGACAGACTGTAGGCGTTGTTGCGGCCGAGGTGAGGGATTTGCTGTTCGAGGTACGCATCCCAGTCCTCCTGTTGAAGGGGCCGTCCGAGCAAGCCGGCGGCTTGGATTCGGTGAAGCACCCTTTCGGGGAGTTCCGCGCATCCGCGCTCATAAAGGCTGATGGTCTCGCCTTGGGGAGCGGCGGCGGCGACGGTTGAGCCATCACTCAACTCGAGGACAAATTCGTTGGTGAACTGGACGTGTGAATTCAAAATGCGGCGGCACCGGATGGATTTAATCACGATCATGGCCAATGCTGCGGGGTATGTTCGTCGCGCAGATTCACTGCTTCAGGGCGCAGCGACACTTCGTGCCGGTCAATTCGCAGGCCCAGTCGCGCATGGCGAATTTCCAATTCCGATGGCCCTGGCTGGCCGGCGCTTATCGCCGGAGACCTGGCCGCCTGTTTCTCTCGCGTTCAACGCGAGGTTTCATTCTGCCCCGAACCTCGGTCCTACACGGTTGCGGGGGTGGTTTCCGCCGGTTTGTCCGGTTCCGACACCACCTCAGCCGGCTTTGGCTGCAGCGTGGTATTCGGGGTACTTGTAATAGTAATAAGAGCTTGCGGAGGCATCAGCCCGGTTGAACACAAATCCGAGGACGCGAGCCTGGCGGCGCAGCAACAGTTCGACAGCTTCGCGGACGGCCTTTTCGCTGGAAAAGCGGCGGCGCACGATAAACAGCGTTCCATCGACCTTATGGGCCAGTGAGGCGGCATCATCGGCCGAGAAGACGGGGGAGCTGTCGATCAGGATATAATCGTAACGGCCACGCCAGGCGGCGAGCAGTTGCTCCAGGTGCGGTTTGAGGAGCAGATCCCCGGGATTGAGGGGTGAAGTTCCACGGGCCAGAAACTCCAAATTCGGCACCGAGTCGGTTTGGATGAATTGATTCGCATTGGCCGGGGCGGCCAGCAACTCGGCAAAGCCCGGCGCGCCCTTTAGCCCGAGCATTTTGTGCAATTCACCTTTGCGCATGTCGCCGTCCACCAGGAGCACGCGCGAGCCGCCGGCGGCCAGAGCTTTGGCCAGGTTGGCGGCGACAGTGGATTTGCCCTCGTCGGGGACGGCGCTCGTGATTAAGACCACTTGCGGGCGCTGGCCTTCGTAGGGCAGGAAGAGGAGGGCTGAGCGAAGATTTCGGTAAGCCTCGGAGAACATGTCGCTCTCGTTGGAGTTTTCAAGGAGGGCAAGCTCGCCATTGCCGATGGGGCGGAACTCAGGGACCTGGCCCACCACGCTGTCGCCGAACTTTTCGTCCACTTCGAGCACCGAGGAGAACCGGTCGTCGCGCCACTCGACCAGGAGAACCAGGCCGATGCCGGCGAGGAGCCCCATGGCCAGGGCTGCCGCCAAAACGAGGGCATCGCGCAGATAGTATCGTTCGGCGGTCGAGGCGGGTTCAAGGACGCGCAAGGATTCGTGATCGACGCTGCGGCTGACATCCACGTTTTGCAGCACCAGCATTAGCCGGTCATAGAGAGCTTGTGTGCGGTTGACGCTCAATTTTAGCCGGTCTGCCTCGGCGATGCGGTTATTGGCCTGGACGACCTTGACTTCCCACTCTTTGATGGAGGCCGCGACGCTGGCGCAGCGCATTTGGAGAGCCTGCCGCATTGTCTCGAGCTCCTGCTCGCTCTGGCGGCGATAGAGGCCCAGGAGTTTCTGCGCGCGATCGATATCGGCGTCCAGCTTCACGATCCTGGGGTGTTTGGGCCGCAGATAACGGCTCAATTGGGCGCGCTGGACTTTGAGCACCTCCAGGTCCCTGAGGGCCTGTTGACGGTCGGCGAGAAAGGAAGGGGGAGCGGTTCCGGCGCCGCCGCTGAAGCCGCCCAAGGGGACACCCGGAGCATTGGTGGAGTCGATATCCACCCACTGCCGCTCGAGGGCGCTGGCTTCGAGCAATTTCTGCTGCAGTTGGAGATCGGAATACTGTTCCTGGAGTCTGGTTAAGTGGCCGCCTTCGACGCGGCCTTCCTCTTCGAGGATGGCCAGATTATTGGTTCGTTCGAAAGCGGTGAGGGCTTCCTGGCTGGCCCGGAGCTCGGTTTCCAGGCGCAAGGCTTGTTCGGAGATGGAGGTGAGTGTGTCGCCCGAGACCTCCTGGTGGATGTTATTCTTGTAATCGAGATAAGCGGCCAAAAGGGCATCGAGGTATTGCCGGGCGTACTTCGGATCGGTGCAGAAGGCTTCCACTTCGATGACGGCGGTTTTTGGGAGCTGCGACGCCTGAATGTGGATGGCGGTGGCATTGGTGGTGGAATCCGCGGCGACGAGAGCGTTGGTTCCCTTGAGTCGTTGAAGGGCCAGGAGTTTGAGGCTGTCGCTCTTGAGCAATTCCATTTGCGTGCCGAAGTAGTTCTGGATGTCCTGAACGAAGTCACCGCTTTCGGGCAGCCGCATTTTCTCCGTCTCCCACAGCTTGGCCCGGGAGACGTAGGTGGGAGGGGAAAGGGCAATGAAGGCTGCGGCGGATGCGAGCGCCGCGCCGGTGACCAGCACCGGAATCCACCAGTACCGTTTCAAGAACGCCCAGAGGCGGCGGTTGCGAGACGGCCAGACCTCCTGGGCCGGTTCGGAGGACTCCACATAACGAACCGGTGCAAGCAGGTTCGGGTTTGGGCTTTTGATGGGTAAATGGTTGTTCATGGGATTAGAAACGAACCAGTCGTTCCGGCACGATAACGAGGTCTCCCGGCTGCAGCGGCGGGTCGAGTTCAACCCTGCCTTTATCAAGAATCTGCGCGACGTCCACGACGAGCACCTGTTTATCGGCAGCAGCAGCGGTAGTGCGTCGAATGATGCGAACGTTATGCCGCTCGGCGAGGTCGGTGAAACCGCCCGCTCGCAAAATCGCCTTGCTGAGGGTCAGGATTTCGTCGCTGGGGATGTCCTGAGGCCCGGGGTTGTGGACGGGGCCGACCAGGTAAACTTTGCCGCGGCTCTTGGCGCGTTGGTCCACGGCCAGCACGACCGTAGCCTGGTAATAATAATCCTTTTCCAGGGCTCGCTTGATTTCGCGGGCAAGTTGTTTGCAGGTTTTGCCTTCGGCGGGAAGGCGGCCGATGTAAGGGACATCGACGTCACCCGAATCGGTGAGCATTAATGATTTGGGTTGATCGTCCTGGTCTTCCTCGATTCTGAAACTGAGCAGGTCGCCGATAGCGAGTTTATGCGAATCATCCAGGGTGGCCATGCTGGTGGCGCCGAGGGCCAGTGGCAGCGGGGTGCCGGCCGGCAGATTGGTCCGGCTCGAGGCGGCGGGCGCATCTGCGGCGAGGGCGAGCTGTGGCAACAGGAGTCCCAGCATGCAGGCGAGCAGCCATTGCCAGGACGGGCAGGGCAAGCGACGGGCCCGAGCGGAAGCCGCTTCACCCGGTTTGATCAAGAGCAAGGAAGTCATTGGAATGGGTAGGTTAAAATGAGTCCAATCAGGTTTTGTGAGTACTCGCGGCTTGACAAATCGGAGCCACGAAGGGTGTGGCGGTAGCGAATGGCGGCATTGAGCCGGCCGAGCACGGGGCGGCTGACCACAAATCCAAAGCCAAGCCAGTCGTAGGTTTCCACTACTCCGCCTCCTTGTTGGGCCTGGCCTTGATCGCCGTGTTCGAAGGAGAGATATCCCTGCACCTGCACCTCATTTAGTGGCCGCCAATTTATGGCGGGTCTGACGTACCAGGCTTTGATAAAGTCAGCTTCGGAGCCCAGGCGCAATTCCCGTCCAGCGCCGAGGGAGTAGTTGAAAAAGTCGGTCAATTGATGGGTGGCGATCAGGCTGCCGTACCAGGCGTATTGATCGATGGCTCGGAGTGCCGAGCTGGTCTGGTCGAAGAGATACGCTTGATAGCCGGCGTGGCCTTCGAGTTTAAGGTAGCGCCCTGGGCGCCACTGCCCGAACAGGCCGGCCCGGTACCCGGTACTGTCGTTAAGAAAATGCTGATCGTAGCGCGTGAAGGACCCTCCAGCCTCAGGGCCGACGAGAATTTGCGGGTGAATGCGAAATCCAGCGCGGGCGGATAGCAGCTCAGAGCCTTCATTGAGGTAACCATAGGCACCGGAGTTGGCGACAAAGTTCTCATGGTCGTAACCTAGTTCCATGAGCAAGTCCTGCTGATCCCACGTGGCAGAAAGCCCGGCGGTGTTGTACATCCCCCCGAAAACGGCCGTGGTCGCTACCGCCGCCTGCTCGGCCGGGTCCTCGATGTAATGAAAACGATCGTGGACGTTGAAGACAAAGTCCTTAACGTAAGTATCGAAGGAAACTTGAGAACCGGAAACGAGCCGCAGCGCATCGAACTGGCTATGTTCAGTGTAGATGTCGTAGCCGATGCCGACTTTAAACTGGAGCAGGTTCAGTTGGCTTACCGGGTAGGTTCCGTCCAGTTGGAGCAATGGGCGCAGAATAAAATCCTGCAACCCACCGTTCTGAGAAAGATCGATGTTATCCACCCAGTCGGCTTCGAGGGAAGGAGTGACCAGCAACCGAAAGTCGCCGGTTTTGAAGGTATAGGGGGCCGATTGCAGACTTGTCGTCAGCGGTTCGATTTCGACCGTGCGCGGGAGGGTAGCATGAAACAGCTCCTGGCCCGGGGCCGAACTGGCGGCGCAGAAAAGCAGAATTGCGCAAAAGCACTCGCAGGCGGGCTGTGCCAGGGGCCTTCGCACAAACCTGTACTGCGCCCGATTGCACACGGACCCAGTGTCAGGCTGCCACGGGTGTTCAGCTTGTTCTACTAGCGGCATAGGGTTTTTCCGGTTTGACTTTGAGGGCAGCTCCGCGGGGTCGCCAAAGCTGGATCAAGGGGCGCGGCGGCGGCCTGCACCGGAGAAAAAGACACCCCGGCAGGACCGGTGTTGAAATCACTGGCAAGACGCCCCATCTGTAGTCCTGGCGCCGACGGCATCAACGCAGGAAAGGGAATCCCTTGCGAGCCTCTATTGTTAAGATGCCGCCCAAGGTTCAGCCCTTTTTGTGAACTGACATTCAATTTGCGCCATTGACTGGGCGTATGCCCAAAACGTCGTTTGAAATGCTGATTAAACAGGCGCAGATGGTTAAACCCGCTCTGGTGCGCTACCCAAATGACTTTGGATTCGGTATTGCGCAGCAGGGCCAGTGCTTTCAACAACCGCAACTCCAGCCGGACACCGGCGAAGGAGGCGCCGAAGTGCCGATGGAAGAGGCGGTTCAAGTGGCGCCGGCTGCAAGCAAACCGCTGGGCCGCCTGGTTAGCCGATAATCTTAAAAGCAATTCACCTGAAAGCTCGCTAAGCTTTTGCGCAAACGTCTCCTGGGCATCTGCCATACCGCTAACCAGGGCCACATCGTTCTCGAATGGTTCGGCCAAGGCCTCGGCGGCCACCCGAAGTAATTGCGTGCGCTGCTGCACTTTGGGCAGAAGTGGAACTTCCTCTATGAGCTTGTGGCATTGACGAGCCACCCTCGAACGAGCGGCACAAAACTTATATTCGTGGCATTCCCGTTCAAACCTCTCTCGCAGCGATAAATCGGTGGTATTAAACAGCAGGGCCAAGTGCGACAGAGAGACCGAAAAGGTATTGAATTGAAAGCGAACCTTTTGCGCCGAAGTCACCGTAACCGGCTCTCTGCCATTAAGGACCATTACATCACCCGCTCGCAGGATTGCCGCTGTATCCCCAAATTGGATTCTGCTGCGCCCTTGCTGAGCAAGAATGAGAATGAACTCTTCAGCGCTCGACTCCCACCGTTCTCCAGGATTCAAAAGGATCTGATACAGGAGAAGAGGCTCTTGCGTCGGCGGCTCCTGGCTTGGGGTTTTCATCACCACAATTAGGGCGCTGATGCTAACGCCAGGCGTTCATAAGCGCCAACACGTAAACTACGATCCCTCTGTCCGTACTGTTGCTGATGGGTAAATACCCCACCCGCAGGATAAACCGAGCTAAGCGGCACCGTCGGTCATCAATTGTTGCAATTTATTCAGCGACAATCATATTTGCCGATAATGAACCGACTGGAATGGTTTGTCGCTCATACCCGGCCGCGGCGTGAAAAGAAGCTGGCTCGCTATTGCGAGCAGGAAGGCATCCGGGTGACTTTGCCCTGTTACCGGGCCACGCACAAGTACGTCAGGAAAGTCGTCGCCTTCGAGAAGCCCTTGTTTCCAGGGTATGTCTTCCTTCAGTTACAAGAGGGCGAAAAGCAAAAGATCTTCCAACGCGACGACGTCGCGAATCTGTTGGTGGTTCATGACCAGGAACACTTTGCGCGTCAACTGACCGAGATTCTTACCGCGCTGGAGTCGAAGGTGGAGGTTTTCCTGGCGCCGCTGATTGGGGTCGGTACAAAGGTGCGGGTGAAGTATGGCCCGTTACGTGGACTGGAGGGGCAAGTTGAGGAGCGCTATGGGATGACAACGGTCCTGTTGCGCCTGGACTTCATCGGACAAGCTGCGGCAGTGAAGCTGGCGGCAGATGAGTTGGAGCTGATTTAGTGGATTAATGGGGAAATGGAATGATTGGAGTTTTGCTTGAAAAACCGGGCAAATTCTGCTGGGATAGCGGCATGGCACGAATGGGGCAGGGTGAGCGAGGGCGTTGGTTTTCGAGCCTGGTTGATGGCGGATGGTTGATCATTTATGGCCGAAGTACCCGCTGCATCGGCTTAAGAACGTGGCCGAATGGCAATTCTTGCGTATAGCACTGGGACTATGGCGGACGCCATCAACTTGCCGGAAAGGGGTTCAGCGCCAAACGATTGGTTTGCGACGACGCATTGGAGCGTGGTGCTGGCTGTCGGCCAAAGCGATTCTGCCGAAGCCCTGGGCGCACTGGAACGGCTCTGCCGTGCCTACTGGTACCCGCTGTATGTCTATGTCCGACGGCAGGGTTACTCAACCGAAGATGCGCAGGACCTGACGCAGGGATTCTTCCAGAAGCTGCTGCGGAAGGATTACCTGGCCAAAACAGACCCGGATAAGGGCCGGTTTCGGGCGTTTCTGATCGCGTCGCTGAAGCATTATCTGGCTGATCAACGTGACTGGGAGCGTGCGGCCAAGCGCGGCGGAGGTCGGGCGGTTCTTTCTTTGGATGCGGAAGAGGCGGAGGACCGCTACCGGCTGGAGCCGGTGGACTCGATGACGCCCGAGCGGCTGTATGAGCGGCGGTGGGCGCTGACGGTGCTTGAGCAAGCGCGGCACCGGCTGCGGCAGGAGTTCGTGGCGGCGGGCAAGATTGATTTATACGATTATCTGAAGGCGGTGGAGTCGGGTGATGGACAGCCGGCCAGCTACGCGGTTGCGGGACGGCGCCTGGGTTTGAGCGAAGGTGCGATCAAATCGGCGGCCTTGCGTTTGCGGCGGCGGTATGGGGAGCTGCTGCGGCAGGAAATTTCCCAAACGGTGGCGCGCGTGAGCGACATAGACGAGGAAATCCGGTATTTGCTGAAGGTGATCAGCGATGGGAGCTGACGCGTGTCGGGGGCTCGCGACGATTTTTTTGGGCCGACTCGGCCAAGGCTCCCGGCATTTAACAGGAGTCAACAGAGAGAACAGAGATTCCAGAGATTCTGCTACAGCGTTTCCTCTGTTTGGCTCTGTTGAATTCTGCGGCCACAATTTTTTCCTCAATTTTCCGCAACTTTTCGTTTTCATTTCCTCTGGGGAGAGTAACAGCACGGAACTCCGGTAAAATGGGGGTGGTTCTCGCCCCTGGCTTATTGAGCGGGGTTTTCTGCTGCGAAACCTGAACCATGACAGCCTTATACCCACGATGAAAACGACCTTCCACATAAGCTTTTGCATTGGTCTTGGCCTGTTTGCCGGAATGTTGCAGTGCTTGAGCCAAACGGTGCTCTGGCAGGAGAACTTTGATGATGGCAATGCGGACAGCCGGTGGTATGCCGATTATGGCGTTTGGCAAATTGGCTCCCCGACTAATGGTCCTGCGACGAACTCGGCAGGTTGCCGCTCCCATTCGTGCCCGAACTGCGCCACAACGGGTTTGACCGGAAATTACCCGTCCGGCATGAACTCAAGGCTCATACGGATTCAGACATTTGTGGTTCCTGCGGCCAACCAGTATCCGCGGCTGCGTTTTTGGCATTGGTATAATTTTGGCAGTGGATTTTATGGCAACGATTCCGGGGTGGTGGAGGTCAGCACCAACGGGACGACATGGCAGGCTATTTCGCCGACATACACGGGCTTTAGCGGAGACTGGACGTACGCTTCAGTTGACTTGAGCGTTTTTGCCGGACGGACGGTGCATCTGGCGTTTCACGCCGTGGACGGAAATGGCACTGCCCAAGGCTGGTATATAGATGACATTTCAGTCGTTAGCGGGACACCGGTTTTTAATAACCCCGAAGGGTTTGAGTTCGGAATGGGCGATTGGTATGCGGAACAAGGGAGCTGGCAGGTCGGTCAGCCCACAAAGGCGAATGGGCCTCCGACCAACTCGGTTGGCTCTCAAGCGCACAGCGGCACCAACTGCGCTGTGACGATCTTGAATGCCAACTATCCGAGCACCATGAATTCCCGGTTTGTTTCTCCTGTTTTTACTGTTCCTGCCGCTAACCAATATCCACGCCTGCGTTTCTGGCATTGGTATAATTTTGGCAGTGGATTCTATGGCAGCGACTCCGGTGTGGTAGAACTCAAAGGGACCAACGGAACATGGCAGGCTATTTCCCCGGCATACACGGGCTTCAGCGGAGACTGGACATATGCTTCAGTTGACTTGAGCGCGTTTGCCGGACAGACGGTGCAACTGGCGTTTCACGCGGTGGATGGTAATGCCACTGCCCAAGGCTGGTATGTGGACGACATTTCAGTAATAACCGGAACGCCGGTCCTTGACAATCCCGAGGGGTTTGAGCTGGGAATTGGGGACTGGTATGCGGAACAAGGGAGCTGGCAGGTCGGTCAGCCCACAAAGGCAAATGGGCCTCCGACCAACTCGGTTGGCTCTCAAGCACACAGCGGCACCAACTGCGCGGTAACCATCCTGAATGCCAACTACCCGAGCACCATGAATTCCCGCTTCATTTCCCCTCCTTTAACTCTCCCACCTGCTTCTTCAAGCCCCTATCTGCGTTTCTGGCATTGGTATAATTTTGGCAGTGGATTCTATGGCAGCGATTATGGTGAGGTACAGATAAAAGCCGGAACCAATGCTTGGCAGACATTGGCTTCGTCGCACTATACTGGAAGCAGTGGCGGTTGGTCTTGGACTTATTTTGATCTGACCAGCTTCGGCGGGCAGATGGTGCAACTAGGCTTTCACGCCGTGGACGGAAATGGCATTGCCCAAGGCTGGTATGTCGATGACATCGGTATATACAGCTCCGGGGCGCCTGTTTTTGATACACTGCCTGCGAGCCAGACGAATGCCGTCGGGGCAACCGCTACACTTAACGTGAGTGCAAGCGGTGATCTGCCGTTGAGCTATCAATGGCGGTTCAACTCGAATCCTATAGTAGGCGCCACTAACCCGATGCTCACGCTGGCAAACCTTCAATTGACACAAACCGGCTATTATGACGTGGTCGTTACAAACGATGCCGGCTCCATTACAAGCACGCCGCCCGCGTTCCTCGATGTGGTGATTGCGTTCGCCGGCACGGACATAGGAGATCCTGGCGCTGCGGGCAGTTTTGGCGTCTCGAATGGCGTTTATACCGTGAACGGTTCGGGAGAAGGGACCGATGGCAGCGCGGATGTTTTCTTCTTTGCTTCCCAGCCATTACCCGGGAGTGCGCAGATCATCGCCCGGTTGCGTACCCTGCAGGGCGGGGATCCGCAATCGGCGGAAGCGGGCGTGATGATTCGTGAAAGTTTGGATTCGGGATCTAAAGAAGTCTCATTATCGGTGAACGCCAGCACGAATGTTATTTTTCGCCGACGGCTGGCGACCAACGACACTGGTATCGCGACCAGTTTTCGAGGAACGAACTACCTTCAGGCGACCGATTATCTCTGGCTGCGGTTGATGCGCATGGGCAACACATTCGTGGCGCATTACTCAATTGACGGGACAAATTGGCAATACATGTGGTTTACGACTCTGAGCATGTCCAGTCAGGTACAGGTTGGGCTGGCGGTCACTGCGCATCATTACGGGCAGCTTGCGACGGCTACATTCGACAACGTGTACATAGGCGGTTTGACTCCTGTGTCTGGCGTGTGGCCGCAGTCCGGGCCGGAACTGCTGCTGGGTGGGCAGGATTGGTCCCCGGCTGAATTGCAACGTATCGGAGGATTCGAGTTTTTGTTAGGCGGAGTCGTTGGCGACTACTTCACGATTAAGGGATCAACGAACGTCGCGACGCCGCTTGGGTCCTGGTGGTCCTTTGGCACGGTGACGAATGTTTATGGTGTAGTGCCGGTGCTGGACGCGGGAGCGCTGACAAACAGCCAGAGGTATTACCGTGCGCAGAGGCTGGGGCCTTAGACGGAGTGGACGATGTGATTGGCTCCATCAAGCGAGCCCCCCCTTCTTCCTTCCGAAGGGGAGAGGGGGGAGAACCCTCGCGGGGCTGAGGTTGTGGAGTGTGCGATGAGCTGCTCAGGTAAGTTTCTCTGCAGAATCGCCGCTCAGATTAAATTGCTACATCGCGCTTGAAACCCTGCGTCAGTTGGGGTCAATGTGAGCGCAAGCCGTGGTTGGGAAAAGAGAGCGTGCGGCTCTTGAGCTTCGATTCTCCAGTGCAGTGAAGAGCAAGCGCTGCCCGCCGAGGTTGGTCATGGTTGCACAACGAACCTGTCCGGAATGTGGCACCCGGTTTGGACCGGATGCGCCGGAGGGCGCATGTCCGGCCTGCGCGTTGCGCAGCGCTTTGGACGCGGGGCGGGGGGATGGAGAGGTCAGTGAGTTGGGCACGGCCGGTGGGCCTTTGCGCCAGGACCGGCCCCTTGAGGGGCAGCGGTTCGGGGACTACGAATTGCTTGGGGAAATCGCGCGGGGCGGGATGGGCGTGGTGTATCGCGCCCGCCAGCTCAGTCTTAACCGGTTGGTCGCGCTCAAGATGATTCTGGCTGGGCGGCTGGCAAGCACGGCCGAGGTGAAGCGATTCCAGGTCGAGGCCGAAACGGCGGCGAAACTGCATCACCCCAACATTCTGGCGATTCACGAGGTGGGTGTGCAGGACGGCCAGCATTATTTTTCGATGGAGCTGGTTGAGGGGAGGGATTTGGCGGCATTGGTCCGGGAGCACCCGCTGCCGGCGCGGCAAGCGGCCCGATATACCAAGGCCATTGCCGAAGCGGTTCACTATGCGCATGAGCACGGTGTGCTTCACCGGGATCTTAAGCCTTCCAATGTGTTAATTGATCAAAGCGATGAGCCGCGCATCACCGATTTCGGGTTGGCCAGGCAACTCGAGGACGATTCGGAGGTGACGCGCTCAGGCCAGGTGCTGGGGTCACCGAACTTTATGCCGCCAGAGCAGGCGGCGGGCCGGCGCAGGGAAGTGGGGCGGCGGAGCGACATTTACTCGGTTGGCGCGTTGCTCTATCACCTGGTGACGGGCCGTCCGCCGTTTGTGGCAGAGACCGTCCAGGCCACGCTGGCAGCGGTGGCGCAGAGCGAGCCGTTAGCGCCGCGCGCGCTCAATGCGCGTGTGCCGCGGGATCTACAGACCATCTGCCTCAAGTGTCTTGAGAAGAGCCCTGCCCGGCGATACGGCACAGCGAAAGAACTGGCTGAGGAGCTGGAACGATTCATCAATGGGGAGCCAGTCCTGGCCCGGCCGGTGCGGGTGCCGGAGCGGGTCTGGCGTTGGTGCCGGCGCAATCCGGCTTTTGCGACGATGCTTGCCTTGAGCGGGTTTCTCGCCCTGCTGATTACCTTTGGCTCGTTAGGGGCTGCGTGGTGGCTGTCCCGAGCGCACGAGGCGGAAAAACGTGCGCGTCTGCGGGCGGTGGCTGCTGAAAACGCCGCGAGAGCGGAGGCGCAGCGTAGCCGCGAGGTAGCACGGTTTCTCCAGGATATGCTTTATGCAGTCGGGCCGTCGGTGGCGCAGGGGAGGGACACGCGGCTTCTGCGGGAGGTTCTGGAGGAGACGAATAAGCGGCTGGAGAGCGAATTGCAGGACCAACCGCAAGTGGAGGCGGACCTGCACAACGTTTTGGGTCGGGTATATGCGGAACTTGGAGATTTTAGAGCCGCGGAGGTATCCCAGCGGCGAGCGCTGGCTCTGGAGAGTCAGGTTCGGCCCGTGGACCCGGCGAAGGGCGCTGCGATTCTGAGCGATCTGGCTGACGCACTGGGACGCGAAGGCGAGTACCTCGAAGCGGAAATGCTGACGCGCGAGGTGGTGGTGCGACAGATGGACCTGCACGGGCAGGTGCATGGGGAAGTAGCTTTGGCTCTGAACAACCTGGGGAACATACTTTGGCGGCAAGGGAACATGCCGGCCGCCGAACCGATTTATTGTGCGGCGCTGGGTGTCTATCGGCAGTTGCCCAATGCCGATCAAGGCAAACTGGCCGGTGTGCTGGGGAACCTGGGGAATCTGTATGGAGCCGAAGGCCGGCCCGCCGAGGCAGAGCCCATGTTTCGGCAAGCGCTGAGCGTTCAGGAACAGGTATATGGCCCCGAACATCCGATCGTGGCCAAGACTCTGAGTAACTTGGCTAATTCTGTTTTAGGACAAGGGCGGTTGGACGAGGCCGAGGTGCTCTTTGGCCAGGCAGTGGCTCTGAGGAGGAAAATCTTGGGCGAGGCTCATCCCGACCTGGCAATCTCGCTTCATAATCTGGCGCGGGTGTTCGAGGGGCAAGGTAAGCTGGCGCAAGCCGAGGCCACCGAGGCCGAAGCGTTGGCGATGCGTCGAAATCTGCTAGGGGAGGAGCATCCCGATACGGTACTTTCATTGCGAAGCCTTGCCGGTATTCTATCGGCAGAGGGCGAAGCCGCGCGGGCAGAAGGAATGGCTCGGGAAGCTTTGGATATCCGGAGACGGCATCCAGGTTATCAAAACCAGGACCTGGCGCAATCGCTGCACGATCTGGCGATGGTCCTGGCCCAAGAACAGCAGTTGGCTGAAGCCGAGGCGCTCGAAAGGGAGGCTATAGCCGCGCTGCAACCCTTCGGCGGCGTAAACCACCCCTATTATCCGATTGCTCACGATTATCTAATCAAGTTACACGAGCGCGAAGGCAAGGCGAGTGAGGCTGAGAGCCTGCGCCAGGAGCCCGTTGAGTCGAAAGGGCCCATGCGTGGGTCAGTGCCTGTTTCGAAGTAATTGCAAGGAATTGCCCAGGATGCCGAGTTAGTCGCTGATTTCTTTGTAGCGGTTGCCCGGCGACGACGCGCAGGCCCGGAGAGCTCATGCGGGGGTAAAGGGTCGTGAGGCCGGCGTGATATTGGCAACGGCATTGGTGATTACCAGGCCCCAGCCTGCATCATTCTGGCCCAACCCTGCCCAACCCCACGTTGTCCAAAAAATCGTTGCCGCCCGATACGACGCTGAACAAGGCTGTTTGCAATGTGGGGACGGCGTCACGCCGGCAATCTGGGGAAGCAAATCGGAAGTTCGGCTGCCGGAAACCGCAAAGCTGTTGGCCGGATTGTAAGGCAACCCCAGCTCGCCGGACAAATACTCGGCCCAGAGCGGGCCGTTGCTGTATCGGCCGTTGTTCGCGGGTTTGCAAGTCTTTCCAGTTGGTTCAACACGGCGCACGGGAGGAACCGGACTTTAGGGTTTGACGGCCGGCGCGGACCGGACAGCATTGGATGGTCATGAGACGCGAAATTTTTGGCCTGCGGCGTGCGAACTCTCGAGTTGCCTGGATGGCCTCAGTTGTGGAGCCATGTTTGGGCACAACGGGGATGGGTTTGGAGTAGTTGCGCATTTAGGACAACGGCGATGGCGGGAAACCTGGACAAACCGGAGCCGCGCTGGCAAGCGCTGCTGGCGCTCATCGCGGTGGGCGGCATTTACACGGCGTTGCCACCGGAGTTGAGCGTCGGGCCGCGCTGGTTATTGTTCGTGGTGGTACTGACGCTCCTGGTCCCGACGGTTGTTGCTCATCGGGTGGGGCGGCACTCTCTCAATCATATTCTTGGGATTCTGATCAATTGCGTTATTACCGCGGCGCTGGTCGGGTCCGTTATATTGCTTGTTGCGGGGTTGCCAAACCATAAGGAGGCCCCTCGCGCGCTCTTGTTATCCGCGGCCTCCCTGTGGCTGACCAATGTGCTTACCTTTGCGCTTTGGTATTGGCGTGTGGACGGCGGCGGCCCTTTCGCCCGCCATCGCCGGGGAGGGTACGGCAGCCGTGCTTTTCTTTTTCCGCAGATGCAAATGGAACCGTCGGAGCGCACCACTCTGGGGATGGAGGAGTGGTCACCGGGATTTGTCGAATACCTGTTTATAGCGTTCAACACCAGTGCGGCGTTCTCCCCGACGGACACCCCGGTACTCCAGCGTTGGGCCAAACTGTTGAACATCGTGCAGAGCCTGATTTCGCTTACGATTGTAGCCGTGTTGGTGTCGCGAGCTGTGGGAGTGCTGTAAGAGCCGATGTACACCCAGCGGTCGCCGCTGCCACTGGCGAGTTGATCGTTGTAGTCCACACGGAGTCCATGCTGACCGAGAATGAAGAATTCCTGACCCGGGGTAACGTAGTTGGTGCCGGGAAAGCTGTTCCAAACGAAGGAGCCGTCCCCGGCGGCCAGGGCATTTTTGCCTCCAGCAAAACTGCAGGCGCCGCCACCAACGATATTGGCAGTATAGCATGTCTATGAATTCACGCACCCCGAGCAGTTGGCCTGGTTGCACGCTTCACTGCACCACGTTCAGCCAATTCCCTGCAGTCTGCCCGTCGAATCCCCGTGCCGTTCAAGCCCCTCGATTCCCATGCGGTCGGCCAGGCTCAGAAACAGGTTGGTCAGCGGCGCCGGTTTGGGTTTGAGATAGCGTCCCGGAGTGAGGCGTCCACCACCGGCGCCGGCCAGAACGATCGGCAGATTGAAATGCGAATGCTGGTTGGCGTCTGAGTGGCCTGAGCCGTACATGATCATCGAATGGTGCAGCAACGAGCGGCCGTCGATATCTTTGGTCTGCTCCATCTTTTCGAGGAAGCGGGCGAGTTGCTGCACATACCACAGATCGATTTGCTTGACCTGCTCGATCATCTCAGGCCGGTTCTTATGGTGAGTCAGTTTGTGATGCCCTTCCGACTGCCCGAGTTCGGTGAAAACGCGGTCGTTCTCCTCGACCGAAAGCACCAGGGTCGCCACCCGGGTGGAATCGCTTTGGAAAGCCAGCAGGAGCATGTCGAACATCAGCGCGAGGTGTTCTTTGAAATCGTTCGGGATGCCGACCGGAGCATCCGCGCTGGGAATGCTTATGGGCCGTTGTTCGGTCTTTTGAATGCGCTGCTCGACTTCGCGAACACTGGTGAGATACTGATCGAGCTTCTCGCGGTCGCGTCCGTTTAGCTGGCGATCCAGCGCATAGGCGTCCGCCAGCACGAAATCCAGCAGCGAATGTTGTTGCTCCTGGCGACGCCGGAGCGCTTCCAACCGCTGACGGGGTGAACCGGTTCCAAAGAGGCGCTCGAACACAAAGCGCGGGTTGGGCTCCGGGGTCAAAGGCTGGGTCGCCGAATACCACGCTAGATTGTGCACATAAGCGCAGGAGTAACCCGAGTCGCACTCGCCCGATTTCCGCACGGTATCGCAGGTCAGTTCCAGCGAGGGGAACCGGGTGAGGTGGCCGATGCGGCGGGCCACCACCTGGTCAATCGAAACGCCGGCGCAAATGTCCGCGCCGGCGGTTTTCTTAATACGAACGCCGGTCAGAAAGGTGCCGCCGGCGCGCGGGTGATCGCCGGTCCCATCCAGCCCGCCATCGGCGCTGAGGTCGGCAAGGCCGGAAATGACCTGCACCTGGTGGCGCACCTTCTCCAATGGCTTTAATGTCGGCGAGAGTTGAAAGTTTTCTCCGCCATTGCCGTTGGGCCACCACGCCGAAGGGATGGCGCCATTAGGCAGATAAACGATCGCCAGCCGGTTTGGGGCTGCCGTCCCGGCCCCGGCTGCATCGGCCGCGCGGTCCACCGGGCTGGCAAAGAGTTTTGCCGGCCCCAATGACTCGAAGGCCGGCAGCGCCAGGCAAGCGCCCAGGCCACGGAGAAAATGCCGGCGGCTCAAACTGAAGTGGCGTTCGGCGGCCAAGGTACGTTTCGATGCAAGATGCGTATTCATGAATTCGGTTTGGCCTGGGCGGTGGAGCTCACGGCCGCGTGCTCGCTGGATTCGCTCGCCTGGGCGGAAATGGTTGGCGTCGCCCGCGTTCGCATTTTCTGAAACGGCGCCGACTCGATAACGCCGTTGAGCAAAGCGGAGAAGCGCCCGTCGGAACGCTGCAGGCGTTGAACGATTTGGTCGATGGTTTCGGTATCGTAGTACTCCATGCCACGGCCCACGGCGTAGGTGAGGAGCTTTTGGGTAAGACAGCGATAAAACTCGGTCCGATGCTGGTGGGCGAGAATAGACTTCAACTGGCCGACGCCGGTGAAGGATTCGCCGGAGAGCAATTGGCCGGAGGCATCGATCTGCTGATGGCGTTCCTGGTCGCGCCACATTCCCATCGCGTTGAAATTCTCGAACGCGAGGCCGAGCTCGTCCATGCGCGCGTGGCAGACCGCGCAGGAAGGCTGGTCGCGGTGCATTTGGAGCGCCTCGCGCAAAGTGGGTTGGTGCTGCTCGGTCTTGCGCTCCGCCAGTTCGAGCGGCGGGGTATTGGGCGGCGGAGGCGGGGGCGGCGAGCCCAGGAAATTCTCCAGGATAAACAACCCTCTTTTAACCGGTGAGGTGCGGGTAGGATTGGAGGTGACCACCAGCACACTGCCGTCGGTGAGCACGCCCCCGCGCGGGCTGCCGGCCGGCAGAGTCACGCGCCGCATTTCGGGGCCGGTCACGTTCTCGATGCCATAAAGCCTGGCCAGCTTTTCGTTCAGGAAGGTGTAATCACTGTCAATGAGCTCGGTGACCGGGCGATCCTCGTGGACGATAGCGGCGAAGAACATTTCCGTTTCGCGTCGCATGGCTTCACGCAACTCGTGGTCGAGTCGAACCCGCGGCCAGTTGCCAGGTACATTGGGACTGAGCAGCCCGTGTCGCCGGGCCAGTTCAGCCTCCTGCCCATTATCGCGTGCCAGAACGGCCAGGGCATCGATCGGGGTGTCCTGGACGTCGCGCGTACGCAGCCATTGCCCGGTGAAATTGCAGATGAACTGTTCCGAGCGCGGATCGGCCAGCATGCGGCGGACTTGCGCTTGCAAGTCGTGGCGCAATTGGCCGGCTCCGGCCAAATGAAGCAGCTCGTCGTCCGGGGTCGAGGACCAAAGAAAATAGCTGAGACGCGAGGCGAGAGAGAACTCATCTACTGCGGCAAAGGTTTGGGTGGCACTCACCGGGTCCGGTTGTTCGAGGCGGAAGAGAAAGCGTGGCGAGGCCAGCACGGCTGCCGTCGCCTGGCGAATACCACCAGCAAAGGTTTTTCCCGGCTGGTTCCACACGCCTTGGGCGAGCGCAACCAATCGATCCGCGGTCTCCGGATCAACGGGCCGGCGGAAGGCCCGTGTGGCGAACGCGGTTAACCATTGGCGCGCATAGGCTCCTCGTTCCAGAGAAGCCTGGGGTGCTTGGCTGAGGAACTGCTGACAGGCTGCGAGCAGGCTTTGGCTGCGATCGTTGGTTCCGGGATTTCTAATCGGGACCGTGGCGGTTGGGGTCTGTTCCGGGTCCGGCATGGCTTCCTTCACAATGGTGAGGGCCGCCGCCAGATACTTTTCCAACAGCATGGGCGAAACCGTGAGCACATCGCCGATATTGTCGAAACCATAACCGGTATCATCCGGGGGGAATTCGAAATTGGCGTTGAACGTAACGCCCAAAAGGTCGTGAATGGTGTTGCGGTACTCGACGCGATTCAGCCGCCGGAGCGTGACGCGGCCAGGGTCCGGGTTATTGGCGTGGATGCCGAACACGCCGAACTTAATCCAAGCCTCGAGCTGCTGCTCGTCGATGGCCGGCAGGCGCGGCTTCTTTGGCGGCGGCATCAGGCCCGCGCGAATGTTGTTGAGCACCTTCAGCCATAACTCATGGTTCAGAATCGACGGATCGGTCTTCAATTGATCGAAGGCAATCCCGCCTTTGTTCGCTCCATCGCCATGGCAATCGTAACAATGCTCCTCGAGTAAAGGCTGCACCTCCTGACGAAACCGGCTCACCGCCGAAAGCCCAGCGGCTGAAGCCGAACAGCAAAGCAGGGCCAGCACCGGGCTAACAACCCATGGCCGCAAGGATAGCGGCAAGCGCCAGACCAACACGGGGCCCTCGCGGCGGGTGGCCGAACCATTTCCTGGCCGGCATTGATGAGCCAAATACATGGTCGCGTTTCTTTTTTGCGGCCACGCCCGAACGCCGGCGAAAACAAGAATCTACTGGATAGCATAAGCGCGCATGACGGCGAGGTAAAGGGCAATCCGTGGAGGTCGCGCCGGTCGCGAGTTTCGGCGGTCTGCTACGTCTCAGGCGTAAAGGTATTCCAATATATTCCCGTAGCATCGTGTGGATCGGCTCCAAAGTGGCGCCGCCTGCATCACCATCTGTCAATCGCAAAGCCGTTGGCAAACCGCTGAAGGTACAGGGTTTGCCGGACACCGGCGCCAGGCTGGACGCCAAACTATCTCCTTGAAGGACCAGGGCCGGGTAAGAAGCCTCATTGCGTCTTTCGGTGTCCAACTCCGCATCGCGCCGGAGCGCCTCGACTACCCCCTCGTCCTCATCGAAGGCCACGGGAGACAACGATTCCTTACCTCCGATATTGCTCCTCGCTGACTTTTTCCATCCAGTCCACGGCTTTGCCGTCGAGGGCCTCTTGAATGGCGATGTGAGACATGGCGGTGGTGGGGGTGGCACCATGCCAGTGCCTTTCGCCGGGCGGGAACCAGACGATGTCGCCGGGGCGGATTTCTTCGACGGGGCCCCCTTCGCGTTGCACCCAGCCGCAGCCGGTGAATACGATGAGTGTCTGCCCGAGCGGGTGCGTGTGCCAGGCAGTGCGGGCGCCGGGCTCGAATGAGACGAGTGCACCGGTGACGCGTGACGCATCGGTGCCCTTGAAGGGTGAATCGATGTGCACGTTACCGGTAAACCAGTCAGCCGGGCCTTTGGCGGAAGGTTGTGAGCCAGCTCTTTGGATGTTCATGCTGAATCCTTTGAGATTGGTTACGGTTTGACCATCACTTTGATTGCCTTGCGCTCGTCCATGGCGCGATAGCCGTCGGGCACTTCATTGATGCCGATGGTGCGGTCGAAAACACGGCCGGGTTGAATGCGGCCTTCCAGGACATCCGACAGGAGTTCCGGCATGTAGGCGCGAACCGGTGCGGGGCCACCGCTGATGGTGATGTTTTTGTAAAAAGTCGGTTCGGACGGAGGGATTCCTTGGTAATGAGGAACTCCTACCCGGCCGACCGAGCCGCCGGGGCGGGTGATGTTAAGGGCGGTTATCAAGGCTTGTTCGCTGCCGACGGATTCGAGCACGGAATGAACCCCGTGCCCGCCCGTCAGCTTGCGCACGCGCTCGATCCCTTCTTCACCCCGCTCGCTGACGACGTCGGTTGCGCCAAAGGCTTTGGCCAAGGCGATGCGGTCCGGGTGGCGGCCGAGGATGATTATCTGTTCGGCGCCCAGGCGCTTGGCGGCGATGACGCCGCACAAACCGACGGCTCCATCGCCGACAACGGCGACTTTCCCGCCTCGGTGAACCCGGGCCGTGACGGCCGCGTGATGGCCGGTTCCCATGACGTCTGAGAGAGTCAGCAGGCCAGGCAGCAGCGCCTCGTCCGCACGGACCGGCAGAACGAACAGGGTGCCGTCGGCGAGGGGGATACGCACGGCTTCGGCCTGGGCACCCCCTACTTCTTCGCTAAAGCCGAAGAAGCCACCATGGACGCAGGCAGTCTGCAGGCCTTCGTGGCAGAACTCGCAAATACCGTCGGAGTAGGCGAAGGGCATAACGACGAAATCGCCTTTCTTCACCTTGCGGACTTCTTTGCCAACGGCTTCGACGATGCCGATCGCCTCGTGACCCATCGGGCGGCCTTTGGCCGTGGGTTGCATGTCTTTGTAGGGCCAAAGGTCGCTGCCGCAGATGCAGGCGCGGGTGACGCGCACCAACGCGTCGGTTGGGCTGACCAGTTTTGCGTCGGGCACGTTCTCAACTCGAACGTCGCCTGCGCGATACATGACGGTTGCTCGCATATTTATTTCCTTTCCGTTGCTGTTTAAACGCTAGCAGAGATTGAGAGATCGGACACCCCGGGTTCAGCCCCACCGATGAAAATCGAAGTTTACGAAACGAACCCACCCAAAAGCGTTGCTTTACACGCTCGGAGGTTTATCGAGAATGGCGTGATGCAAGAAAAGGCTTCGCAGGCTGGGCCTAAGCGCGACCTCTCCCGGGCTGAAGCCGGCGGCGTTGCGCTTGCGGACGGCCGGCGGAGGGGAGCGGGGAGAGTAATCAGCAGTCAGATTAAGATTAAGACAAGATCAGTAATATGACACGACGGAGATTCATCGCCTCAGCTTTGGCGAGCACTGCGCTGGCGAGATTTTCTATTCTGGCGCAGGAGGCCGCAGGCAAGGTCCGCCTTTCGCTCGGCGACGCGGCCTCCCGCACGGTGCCGCTGGATTATTTGGGATTCAGTTACGAGACGACTGAGCTGTCCAACCCGGCCTTTTTCGCCGCTGACAACCAGGAGTTGGTTTCGTTGTTTCGCGGGTTGAGTCCCCAAGGGGTGCTGCGCCTGGGCGGCAATTCAAGCGAGTTTTGCTGGTGGCACGAGACAAGTGCAGACCATCCGCCGGAGCTGCCCGCCTCGGCTCACGGCGACACTAACTGGATGCCGCACAAGTTTGTCGCGATTGAACCGGCGGCCATCGACCATCTCAAAGAGTTCCTGGATGCGACGGGTTGGAACGCCATTTACGGCTTGAACCTGGGTACTGGCACGCCCGAAGGCGATGCGGCGGAAGCGGCCTATGTGGCGCGGCGGTTGGGCCCGCGGCTGCTCTATTTTCAGATTGGCAATGAACCGGACCTTTACCGCAACCCGAGCAATGGGCTAAGGCCGCGGGATTGGACATTCGACACGTACCTGGCCCAGTGGCTGGCCTTCGCCCGGGCGGTGCTGGCGCGTGTGCCGTCGGCGCGGTTCGGCGGGCCCGACGTGGCTTCCAATCCAGATTGGGTCGTCCAATTCGCGCAGCAAGCCCCTAAAGAGCTTCCGGGAAAGATCGTCGCCTGCACCGGCCATTATTACGCCGAAGGGCCGCCGGACAGCCCACGCACCACGATTGCCCGTTTATTGGCGGCCGATCCGCGAGTCGCGCGCGAAGTGCCACGCTGCATTCATGCTGCTGAACAAGCGGGTCTGGTCTATCGCATGGCCGAAGGCAACTCGTGTTACCGTGGCGGCAAGCCCGGTTTGAGCAACGCTTTCTGCTCGGCTTTATGGGCGGCAGATTACCTTTTGGAGTTGGCCAGTTTTGGGTGTGTCGGGGTCAACCTGCACGGCGGGGGCGCCCGGCAAATCCGCCTGGCTCTGGGCGGTCATCTGCCGGGCGAGCAGCTTGCACCCGGTGCGGCAGGGCTTGCGGCCCAGGGGAGTTTCTACACTCCGATAGCCGGTAATCGTGAGAATGGGTTCAGTGCCCGGCCTGTTTTCTACGGGATGAAATTGGCGGGACTCTTTGCGGGCGGGCGGATGCGACCGGTGCACCTGGACGGCTCGGCGGTGAACGGCTCGGCCTGGGCGGCTGAAATGCCTGGCGGGGCGACACGCCTTGTGCTCATCAACAAGGACCCGCAGCAGCGACTCGACATATCTATTCGCACCACCGACGCGGCGAGAGTTTGGAAGCTCGAAGCTTCCGCGCTGACGGCGACTTCGGATGTGACCCTCGCAGGTGCGCAGTTCAAGCCCGAAACGGCCTGGCAGCCCGAGCGCGAAGAGGATTTATCCAGCAAAGACGGGGAGGTCCAGTTGCCTTTGGAACCGGCTTCGGCGGCAGCTCTCTTTTTTCCGGGCAGCATCTAAACGGCGAACCAGCCCAGGTCATGCTACCGGCAGAAACCCCGTTACTGGCGCACTTAAGTTGGCCGGGTTTGCGGCGAGTTCAAGGCGTTCTCGGTCAGAACGGTCTCCATGGTGGACAGGAGGTCGGAGAGACCGAAAGGCTTTTCCAAAACGGGATTGTTCACTTGCGAGAGAAAGGTATCCCACCGGGACTCGGCCTTGTGGCCGGTCATGAAGACGAAGCGGTTGCAGAGATGCTGCCGGGCGCGCTGGACGGCGAGATGAAACTTATCTCCCGGCAGGTGCGGCATAACCAGGTCGCACAGGATAATGTCGAAGTCATTGGTCAGGATGAGACGCAAGCCATCGACGCCATTGGTGACCCGAGTGACCTGGAAGGAGTGAGATTCCAGAAAGGCGCAGAGGATTTCTGCGAACGCGACATCGTCTTCCAATAACAAAACGGATTTGAGGCCGGCAGTAATGCTTTGCGCGGTCAAGTCGTGGACGGTTGCGGCTGGGCTTTCCGGCGGCTGGGAGGAGGTCATGCGGAGCAGGGGTGGTTAAGAGATTAGGAATGCAGGGCGAATGGGGAGCATTCCGGCAAAAGGCGCAAGGACGGAGCGCGCAACGGTGTTGATGACGCGATGTGATAGGTCATGCGTGCTGAGCATTGTCAATTTGGCACTGGTGCCCGGATTTTGCGGGCAGGTTAAGAGAGCAGGAAGGGTGCCATTTACCTGTGTGAAATGATTCGCCTGGGGGGGGTAATTTCCGAGGCCGAGGGAGCAGAAGCCGGAAATCGTTAATGGGCAGCGGGCGGGATTGGGAGGAAATCTTTGGGCGCATGCTTTTCCATCACTTCAGAGTAAGCGATTGCCGCTTGACCTCAAGCCTTGGGTTTGGCTGGTTTGCCAAGTACCCGAGCTCGATACTTCAGCCCGAGGCGTTCGGCTCCGTGGTGCGATATTTTGGCCCTCGCGCTCGGGACAAAGCGGCAGTGGCGGCCAGGCGATTACTTGACAAGCTCCTGCATTTCTGCTCACCTGCCGGCATGAAACGGCGTCAATTCCTCAAATCCGTTGCTTTCACCGGAGCCGCTGGACTGATTCTTCCCCACACGAAACTCTTCGGCGCGGGCGCGCCGAGCAACAAGTTGAACGTGGCGCTGGTTGGCACCTGGGGCCGCGGCGAAGCCCATTTCGACGGGCTGGCCAGGGAGAATGTGGTTGCCTTGTGCGACATCAACGAGGAGCACCTTGCTTTTGGCGCGAAACGGTTCCCCAGGGCGAAGCAGTATTTCGACTGGCGCAAAATGCTCGAGCAAAAGGATATCGAGGCCGTGGTCTGCTGCAGTCTCGATCACACCCATGCCTTTGTCGCCAATTGGGCGATGAACCGCGGCAAACATATCTACTGCGAAAAGCCCCTTGGGAATTGCGTCGGGGAAGCGCGCGTTCTTCGCGAGAATTATCTCAAGAACAGGAACAAGCTCGCTACGATGGTCGGCACCCAGCGGCATGAGTATGAAAATTTTAACCGCGTGCGGGAATTGATCCTCGATGGGGCGATCGGCCAGCTCGAGGAGGTTTCGGCCTGGGGTGACCGCAAAATTCCGCGCGCCGGTTATCCGGCCGGCGCGGGCGATCCCCCGCCCTATATCCATTACGACCTATGGATTGGTCCGTCGCCCTTTCATCCTTACAGTCCCGAATACTTCAAAGGGGGTCCGGGAATGAATTGTTTGTCGTGGAATATGTATTGGGATTTCGGCAGCGGCCAGGTCGGCGACATGGGCAGCCACACGATGGACCTGGCCTGGAACGCGCTCGATGCGGAATTGCCGGTCTCAGCCGAGGCGAAGGGCGACCCGTTCAACCCTGAAGTGACTCCGGTGAAATTGGAGATGCATTTCGAGCTTCCCGCCAACGCCTGGCGTCAGGCCATTAAATGCTCGTGGTACCAGGGTGGGGCGTTGCCGGAATCCCCATCGCGCTACATTGACCTTCACAAGATTGATCACGGCGCGCTCTTTGAAGGCACGCACGGCTCGCTGGTGGCCGATTTCACCACGCGCGCGATTTATCCGGGCCGCAATGGCGACTTCACCTATTACAAACCGCGCGCCAAAGCGGACTTGCTCCCGCCGGTGGGCAATTTTCAGAACCAGTGGATCAATGCCTGCAAAGGCGACCTGAAAACCTGCTGCGACTTTGATTACGGCAGCAAGATGATTGAGATGATGCTGTTGGGCCTGGTGTCCTATCGCGTTGGCAAAAAGATCAAATACGACGGGGCCGAGGGTAAAGTGCTGGACTGCTCTGAAGGGAACGAGTTGCTGCGCCGCAACTACCGCGAAGGCTGGACGCTGAACGGGTAGCGGCCAGGAGTGGTTCACTCCGATTGCATTTGGCGTCGCCGCTCGAGAATGCCCTGGAGCTCGGCAATGATGGGCAAATCCTTGGGGCGGCCAGCGGCGCGTTTCAGCGTGATTAAGGTGTCCAGATCCACCAGGCGGAACCGAAGTCCAAAACCGCTTACCTCTTTCGAGTGGGGCAGCAGATTCTCATAAGCCCCGCCTCCCGCAACCTCGCCCAGCAGATCCAGATCGCCGAAATCGGTGGTCAGCGTGAAATTAAGTCCATTGCAAATTGTCCACGCAAGTTTCGTTCCACGATTGTAAAATCAATGTCCCGCTTGAATACCTCTAGGACAGGGTCAAAGGCCTCAGCGCTCGGCCCGCCGGCTAACTCCGAATCGTGCTTGCTTGGCTCGTTCATGCGTCGCTCCTGAGAGGGTATGTCCATTCTGGACATCGGGCAATGCCCAATCGCGGGCCGCCTGGCCATTTGGCAACGAGAACATTTCTGTCGGACAATCTGGAGCTGGCGCGGCGTAAATCGCTGCCCCTTGCTACCCGGGACGAAGCCATCAAAACGGCAGCGGCAAGGTCAGCAATCAAACTCTTGTGATAAAGAGGGCAAAGTGCCGGGGGCGAGATGCACTCTCCCCCGGCACTGGCAGCCAGATGCCCACCGCCCCGGAATGTCAGTGGTAATGTAACCGGTAGAAATTCATCCGCGAGGTGTTGGGGATCACGTACGGAGAATTGGTTGCGCCGGGAATTGGTGACCAATGCAGCAAATCCGCGGACTGTTGGAGTTGGGCATTGCCGGTGGGCCACCAGACAGTGATGTAATTGGTCGCCGAGCCGCCGGGGCCGGTCGTTCCGGTAATGGAGAGGTTGGTGCCGGAGCCGCCGCAGTTGGGTCCGGGAAGAACCGTCACGGTGAAATAGTTTGTGGCGACGTGGCCGCAGTCGTCAATGGCCATGACCTGAACCGGGGTGGTGGAGTTGAGCGGGAAACAGGTGTTGGTGGGGGGATTGTAGAGCAGGTTCAGGTTGGTGCAGCAAGAGTCATAAGCAAAGGCGGCGTAGGGGACGGTGACGCAGTTGCTGCAGGTGTAAACGACGAGGTTGGAGGTATAGAGGGAGATGCAGTTGGTGCCACCGCAGTTCGGCCCTGGCAGAATGGTGACGGTGAAAGAGGTGGTGGCGGTATTGCCGCAAGCGTCCTGGGCCGTGACCAGGACCGGCGTGGTTGAATTGACGGGGAAACAGGTGGTTTCGGGCGGGTTGTAGGTGAGGGTTGGTCCCCCGGCGATCGGGCAGCAGGTATCGACGGCGGAGACCGGAAAGGAGACGGTGAGGCAGTTGCTGCAGGTGTAAGCGACGAGGTTGGAGGTGTAGAGGGAGATGCAGTTGGTGCCGCCGCAATTGGGTCCGGGCAGAACGGTGATCGTGAAATAGTTGGTGGCGGCATTGCCGCAGGAGTCGTAGGCGATCACTTCCGCCGGGGTGGTGGAGTTGAGCGGGAAACAGGTGTTGGTGGGGGGATAATAGAGCAGGTTCAGGTTGGTGCAGCAGGAATCAAAAGCCGAAGCGGTGAACGGAACCGTGGTGCAGTTGCTGCAGGTGTAAGCGACGAGGTTGGAAGAGAAGATCGAGATGCAATTGGTGGCGCCGCAGTTGGGGCCGGGTAGAACGGTAACGGTGAACGACTTGGTGGTCGTGTTACCGCATTGGTCATAAGCGGTGACCAGGACCGGGGTGGTGGAATTGACGGGGAAACAAGTGGTTTCGGGCGGATTGAAGGTGAGCGTGGGGACGGTGCCGGGGCAGCAGGCATCGACGGCAGTCACGTTATAGAGGACCGGCGTGCAGGGATTGCAGGTGTACACCACAAGGTTGGAAGCACTGATCGAGATGCAGTTGGTGGGAAGGCAATTGGCTCCTAGCACGACTGTGACCGTGAAATAATTTGTGGCAAGGTTGCCGCAGGAATCAGAGGCGACCACCGTTACGGTGTTCATCGAGTTGAGCGGAAAGCAGGTGCCTGACGGTGGTTGATATTGCAGCACGGCGTTGGTGCAACAGGTGTCAACGGCAAAGGCCGAAAAGTCCACCGGCACACAGTTGCTGCACGTTTCCACCACAAGGTTGGAGCATAGAATCGAGAGGCAGGAGTTGCCCGGCAACGGGCCATACACCTGGCCGTTTAAGATGGCCGTGGCGACGCCGGCTTTGGCCGGGACGAGGCCGTTGGGCAGAGCCGGACTGAACAGGACGGCGAAGCTGGGCAGGTAAGCTGTAGGATTCAGGAAGCCAAGGCCGTCGTTGGCGGGCAAGCCACCCGGCGGAGTGGCGGCAGTGCTGAAGGTGATATGGTCGGGTTCATAATCGATGGTCCAGGGCGCTCCGGCATTATAAGCATAGACGCCAAAGCCCGCGTTGAAGAGGGTGGTATAAGCGTAGCCGCCTTCGGGAACAAT
The DNA here is from genome assembly GCA_035934555.1 of Verrucomicrobiia bacterium. GTDB lineage: Bacteria > Verrucomicrobiota > Verrucomicrobiia > Limisphaerales > UBA8199 > DASYXT01. Next base: position 45,476 of record DASYXT010000044.1, read on the forward strand.
GACGCCCCCCAGGGTGATATAACCTAGAGGCGTATAGGCGCCGATAATGCTGGGCCCGACGGAGGGCAGGTAATAGAGCGTCCAATTGAACATGGGTCCCTGGTCGCTGTTAATGACGTCGTATTGGATCCGATTTGCAGTAATAGAGAGACCCGAGGTGATGGTGCCCGGGCCGGTCAAGGCCGCGGTGATCGTTACCGAGTCGGGCGAACTTGAAAATCGCACACTGCCCACGGTAGTGGGAGTTCCGCGGCCAAAGGACAACGCGGCGGAAGCCAAAGGTGCCTGTGCCAATAGGGTGGCGGCCAGGAGGGCGCTCAGGAGGTTTGGGTGTGCGAGCCGGCAAGGGCGGTTGCCGATGAGTTTAGGCGCAGAGACTGAGAATTTCATAACGACTGATCCTTTCGAGAGTTGAGTCAGGCTTCGTCTGTTCACCTGGTTGGAGCCGGGCCCCCCTGACCCTACCCGGCTCCGACCCAGATGCACTGAAGCGGAGTTGTGCTCATTGTGCTTCGCTTCAATTTGCGGGTGTTTCCACGCATCCGCGCGGCCCGCCACGGGGATACGATTGGGATGGGACAACTTGCAGGGAAAAGAGGGACAGGATAATTGACAGGATCAACAAGATGAACAGGATTCAAGGAAGGCAATCAGGACAGTCCATCCCCAATCAGACTTCGTGTTGTAGTCCTGTTGATCCAGTCAATCCTGTCAAAATCCTTTCGTCGTTTGTTCGTTTATGTGGTTTTTGGTTGCAAAAGTCGGCTGCGGGGCGATTAGTTGAGAAGAATGCCCCAACCGCCAGCTCAACCCGATGAGAGCGCGCTTCGGGTGCTCCGGTGCAAAGAAGGCGACCTGAGAGCGCTGGGCGAATTGCGGACCGAGTGCCAGGATGGGTTGGCTGCGGTGCTCCGGGCCCGGGGCGCCAGCGCGGGGGAGGCGGAGGACATTCTGGCTGATCTGTGGGCGGATTGCGTGCCCGGCGCGGCTGAGCGGCCGTCGTTGCTGGAAAAGTTCAGCGGACGGACCACACTGCCGCGATGGCTGGCGACAGTTGCCACTAACCGTTGGCTCGATTTCAAACGGCGCCAGGCGCGGTTGGAACCGCTGAGTGCGGAGGATGCGCAAGGTGAGACGCTGGTGCGCGAAGGGCAGGAGACTCCGCTGGCACGGCCGGAAGGGGACAGCAGCCTGGCATGGTTACTGGAGGAGAGCCTGCGGGCGGCGTTTGGGCGTGCGTCAGCGCAAGCGCTGGTGTTGTTGCGGTTAGTGTACCTGTACGATTTGTCGCAGCGGGAGGTGGGTCGAATGCTGGGCTGGAGCGAGTCGAAGGTGAGCCGATACTTGTCGGAGGCGCTGAGGCAGCTCCAAGAGGTTACGTTGAGCGAAATGCACCGACGCGATCGCTGGCTGGAGTTGAGCTGGCAGGATTTTGTGGACCTGTGCGAGGCCCAGCAGATCGGGTTCCTATGAATAGAATCGTGACGATTTCAGAATCGATGCAAGTTGAGCTTTGCCGTTCGTATCTTTGAAGGAAAGATGATGCGCAACACGTTTGAGATTCTGGCCGGGTTCCTTGACCGTTATGAATGCGAGGTCGAAGGCCGTGCGGTGATGGAACCGCCGGCGGAAAGGCAGCAGGACCTGCGCCTGCTGGCCAGCGGAGCTTTGGCCAAGGAGAAATTGCCTGAATTAATGGCGGCGCTGAATGAAAACCGGGACTGGGTCGCCTGGCTGGCGCAGGAGGTGAAGGCCCAACGCAACAGGGAACCATGAACCCAAGTCCGGAGTCTCAAGCGGGGGGCCTGAATTTGTTTCCCGGCGACGATTTCGCGCGAACCCAGGCGGCGCTGGCTGAACAAATTGAGGGCCTGGCGGCGTCGATCCGGCCTGAGCAATTGGCGCAGCTTTTAGATCCGCTGATGTGCCGGACGCTGGTGCAGGGTTTTGCCCAGGCGGGCGCCGACGAGGGGACGCTGTGGGTAGTGGATGGGGCCGGGGAGAGTCTCGTGCCGGCGTATAACACGGGACCGCAGGCGGGAGATTTGGTAGGCCGTTTTGAGCAACCGCTGCGGACGGGGCTGATTAGCATGGTTTTCGCGAGCGAACAACCCTTTCTCGAGAATGAGGTGTGGAAAAACTCCAGCCAAAGCAAACTGCTTGATGAGAAGCTCCAGGTACAGACCTGGGCGATGCTCGCGGTGCCCTTTTACTTGTGGCGCCGGTGCCGCGGGGTGATTTCATGCGTTCAGCTCAAGCGTGGGCAGGAGGAAGCTACGCCACCGGGTTTCCGGCCGGAGAATCTCTCGAGCATCGAGCAGGTCAGCCTGTTGCTGACGCGCTTGCTCGACTTCCGGTTGGTGAGTGGTGCCATGGGCTGGCCAGTGAACTGAGTTTGCGTGGCAAAGTCCGCTATGCCCTTTCCATGAAACAGCTCCGCCAGGCCGCGAGGCTTTGGACTGCGCCAACGCTCCGGTGCTTTTGGACCAGATGCTTGGGCCGAAAAGCGCCAGAGGGCTGGCGCAGTCCAAGACGCTGGCGCGATATTGCAACAACCCAATGACAACTGGGGCGACCCCTCAACCTTTCCCTCTGGCCTCGGGCGCCTCGGGAGAGGAAACAACGGGCGCCACCCCTGAGCGTGTGAGTGACTGGCCTACACTGGACGAAGCGCGGTCATTTTTGCGGGAAGGGACCGGACGCGGGGTTAAGATCGCTATTCTCGATTCGGGCGTCGAAACGGCTCATCCAGAATTGGGCGGCCTGGGACTGGCAGATGACGTTGCGATCGTTGAGGACGGGCTTGGGTTTCGTGCGGTGCCGGGCAACGGCCACGACCTGTTCGGCCATGGCACGGCCATCGCCGGTATTCTAAGACAGTTAGCGCCTGGAGCTCAACTGGGCAGCTTTCGGCTTCTCGGCGAGCGGCTGCACTCCCGCAGCCGGATTATTGCCGCTGGCGTGAAGGAAGCTCTGGTCCGCGGCTATGATATTCTGAACTGCAGTTTTGGTTGCGCGCGCGAGGACCAGGTCCTGTTGTATAAGGATTGGGTCGATGAGGCCTATATTCGGGGGCGCCACATCGTCGCCTCGTGCAACAATGACGACTACGCCAAACGGGAGTGGCCGGGGCATTTTCCGACGGTGATTACGGTTTATTTCGCGCGGTGCGCAGAGCCGACGCGGTTTTTCTGGCGCCGGGGCCAATTGGTGGAGTTCGCGGCGCGCGGCCAGGACGTGGAGGTTGCCTGGGTGGGAGGGGGTCGCAAGCAGGTGACCGGGAGCAGTTTTGCGGCGCCGCATCTGGCGGGGCTGTTGGCGCGGCTGTTATCGTGCAGCCCGCGGCTGACGCCACTGCACGCCAAGGCGCTGCTGCAAGGGTTAGCGTCGCCCTGGCCGGAGGGAAATGCCGATGGAGCCAAGCACTGACAGGATTAACAAGATTAACAGGATTCCAAGAAGGCAATCAGAGCTCATGTTGTAATCCTGTTCATCCTGTTAATCCTGTCAAAATCCCTTCAGGCTGGAGAAAGTCGGGGCGGCGCAGTAGGCTCGCGGGTGCGATGTATTGCCCCGGTTGTGGCGCCGAAAATCCTGGCGAGGCGACAGTCTGCCGCGATTGCGGCGTCGTTTTGACAGCTCTGTGCGGGCGATGCGCCGCGCCGCTTCCGGCTGGAGCGCGGTTTTGTCCGGGATGTGGCAGCGCGGTGGAGAATGAGCGCCGTCGCCAGGCCGAGACGCACATCTCTGTCGCCCCGTCAGGGGAGAGGAGGCTGGTGACGGTGCTTTTTGCAGATTTTGCGGGATTCACGTCATTTGCCGAGAAGCGCGATCCCGAGGATGTTCAGGATTACCTCACAGGGGTTTGGGACCGGCTGGACCGGATCATAGCCGAGCACGGCGGGATTACCGAGAAACATATTGGCGATGCGCTGATGGCGGTATTCGGGAGCTATCGTGGGCGGGAAGAGGACCCGATTCAGGGGGTGCGGGCGGGTTTGACGCTGCAGCAATGCGTGCAGGGGCTGCCGCCGCCGGGGCGGTCCAGCCCGCTGCAGTTGCGGATTGGGGTTCACACTGGGTGGGTGGTTCTGAGCCCACCTGGCTCGAAAGGCGAGAGATTCGTCACGGGCGACACGGTGAACCTGGCCAGCCGGTTGGAGAATAGCGCGCCCATCGGCGGGGTGCTTATTTCCCATGATACCTATCGACAGGTGTATGGGCTCTTTGACGTGCAGAGTCTGCCGCCGGTGGCGTTGCGCGGACGAACTGAACCGGTCCGGACGTACCTGGTGCTGCGGGCGCGGCCGCGTTCGCTGGCGCGAACATTGCGAGGAATCGAAGGGGTGGCGACACGGCTGATTGGCCGTGAGCAGGAGTTTGAGCAGCTTTGCAGCGCGTGCCGCAAATCGCTTGAACAGCGGCAACTGTCAGTGCTTACGGTGATTGGCGAGGCCGGTCTAGGCAAATCGAGGCTGCTGCAGGAGTTGCAGAAGTGGCTGGAAATCCTGCCGCAACAGGTCCGGTTCTTCTACGGCCGGGCGATGCCGGAATGGACGGGTTTGCCGTTCGCGCTCATTCGGGATCTGTTTGCGGGGCGGTTCGAGATTCAGGAGACAGATTCGGCAGCGGTCGCGAGGGATAAATTTGAGCGCGGTTTTGCGGACCTGCTCGCGGAAGCGGGCCAGGGAGGGAAGGGGGCCGACTCGGCGCTGGCGTCTGCTTCGTTGATTGGCCAACTGCTCGGGTTCGATTTCGCCGGCCGCGCGCCGGTGCGCCAGGCGCTGGCGGATCCTGACCAAATGCGGCAGCGCGCCTTTGGCGGCCTGGCGCAATTCTTCCGGGTGGTGGCGCAGGGTGGGTGGCCGCCGGGAGCGGCGCCGGGGGGAGCGGTGCTCCTTGCGCTGGAGGACGTTCACTGGGCTGATGAAAGTTCGTTGGATTTGTTGGAATACCTGGCCCAAAACTGCGTGGGGACGCCGCTGATAATATTATTGCTCGCGCGCCCAATGCTGCTGGAGATGAGGCCAAATAGGTCGCCGGCGCTCGCAGCCGGTTCGCAACTGCGCCTGGCCCCGTTATCTGGGCGTGATAGTGATTTATTGGTTCAGAGCATTCTAGGCAACGTGACGGAAATTCCCTCCGCGCTGCGCGACCTGGTACTGTCAGGAGCCGCCGGCAACCCGTTTTACATCGAGGAGATCATCAAGATGCTGATCGACTCGGAAGTGATCGTGCCGGGCCCGGGCCAATGGCGTTTTGCGCCGCAGCGCCTAACCGAGGGGTCCGTGCCCGCGACGCTGACCGGGGTGCTCCAGGCCAGGCTGGATCGGCTGGAACCGCTTCAACGAGCGGTGCTCCAACGCGCGTCGGTGGTAGGTCAGGTGTTCTGGGATGGTGCGCTGTCGTGGTTGGAACGCCGGGGCGAACTCTCCGGGCAAGCCGAGTCCACGGATAAGGAACAGGCCAAGGATAAAAACCCGAAACTGGCGGCGCACCTCCAGGAGGCTCTCGAGGGTTTGCGCGGGAAGGAGCTGATTATCCGGCGCGAGTCCTCGGCATTTGCGGGCAACATCGAGTACACGTTCAAACATGAACTCTTGCGCAACGTGACCTATGCGAACCTGCTCAAAAAGGCCCGGCGCGGCTACCACGCGGCCGCAGCGGCGTGGCTGATCCAGAGCAGCGGCGAACGGATCGCGGAGTTTACCGCGCCGGTGGCGGCGCATTTCGAACTGGCCGAACGTTGGGTGGAAGCAGCCGATTGGTACGGCCGGGCGGGGCAGCAGGCGCGCGCCGGTTATGCGCCGGCGACTGCGAGCGGTCATTTTCGCAAAGCGCTGGACCTGTTGCCGGTCGAGGCGGCTGGCGCGGAGAGTATGCGCAGCAAACGGATCGAGTGGTATGAGGGTTTGAGTGACAGCCTTGCCGCGCAAGCACGTTTTGCCGAGGCGCTGGAGAACTACCGGGCGATGCGGGCTCTGGCTGAGTCGGCGCGGGAAGTCGCCGCGCAGGCGCGGGCGTGGAACGGCCTGGCATTCCTGCACGAACGCTGCGGAGATAATCGCGCTTCGGCGCAAGCCGCCAGCCAGGCGGAAGCTCTGGCCCGCGCAGCCGGACCGGGGTCCCGCAGCGAATTGATTCGCGCGCTGCAACTGCAGGGCTGGGCGCTGTATCGATTGGGCGACGCGCCCGCCGTGCTGGCGCTGGGCGAGCAAACGCTGCAATTATGCCAGCAGTTGGGGGAGCGACGCAGCGAAGCGGTCTCGCTCAAACTGCATGGAGTGGCCCATCTGCAGCTCGCGCATTTCGATGAAGCGGAAGATTATTTTCGCCGGGGTCTGGTCCTGTGCGAAGAGTTAGGCGATCGGCGCAATGCCGCGGCGATGTGGAGCAACCTGGGGGAAACGGCCCGTCTGCGGGGCGACTACGCGGCGGCTCTGGAGCTTTACCAGCGCGCGCTGAGCTTGGCCCGCGAGATCGGTCATCGCGAAAGCGAAATGATTTACTTGAGCAACGTCAGCGGGGCGCGCCTGGGGTTGGGCCAATTTCAGCAGGCGGAAACCGACTTGCGCCAGGCCATCGCACTGGTTCCCGCGACTCAGTCCTGCACGCTGTCGGAAACGTATAGTTTTCTCTCGGGGGCCTGCCTGGGCCAGGAAAAGCTCGCGGAGGCGCTAGAGGCGGCGAGCAAGGCGTTGGACCTTGCGCAACAAACAGAAAACCACCTCGATTTGGGAGGGGCGTGGCGGGTACTGGGTCAGGCGCTGGCGGCAGGCGCGCGGCGGTCGGCTCCATCGGTGAAAAAATCACAGTCAAACCAGCCAGCGCCTTACTCGCCGGCGGAATGTTTCGAGGCGAGCCTGCGGGTGTTCCGTCAGATCAAGGCGGAAGCCGAGCAAGCCCGGACTCTGCAAGCCTGGGCAGAATTCGAGCGGCAATCAGGCGATGCTCGCGAGAGCAGGAACAGAGCACGGGCAGCCCGGGTAATCCTCTCTCGGCTGCGAAAGCCAAAGGGGTGAGGGAATGGGAGGAGCGACCGATAGCCGGATTACCAGATGGCTCCTACTAAGCATTACGACGACGGAGGAACGGCATGCCAGCAAGCAAACCCAAACTCAACAGGGCGAGCGAGGTGGGCTCGGGAACCGGCGTGATGCTGATATCCGTAAAGGACACGCTCACCCCGGTGCCGTCTCCATTTTCAATGAATCCTAATCGGAAGAAAGTGTCCGCAGGGGGCATGGCAAACCCGACCGCAGCCATGTTAAGGGTAACCTGGCCTGAGAACACCTGGCCGCTGGCCAACTGAGCGCCATTCAGTTCGACTTCCTTTACCGCACCGAAATCCTGGGCGTAGTACCCGCTGCCCGTGTTGACGAACGTGCCAATCTGCAGGAAAGTGGCGCCGCTAAAGGAGGCCGTATTAACGTTCCATTCATAACTGATGTTGTAGCCGGCGGGGTTGGCGGCGGCAGCCTGCATCGCGCTGTAGAAGGCGGAGCCGTCGGCGCCATGTCCGACATTTGCTACCTGGAAACCGCCAAGAGGAATGTTGATGTAATTATTGCCGGCGATGTTGACGACCGAAGCGGGCGGGGTACTGCCGAATCCTGAAGCCGCCCAACCATCAGCGGTGCCATCGGAAAAATTATAAGTAACCGACGTTTGACCGAGGGCTGGAATCGCGCCAAGACCAAGAGCTACTGCTGTTGCCCAACCGGTGATCTTCGCTTTATTGCCAAGGGCTGATAATACTTTCATAGGTGTTTCAGTTGTGCACCGTGCCAACTGGCAATAATAGCAACATATTTCGGTCCTTTTGACAAGCAAAAAAACGTGTCGGCTCTTTGTCGTGGACGCCGCCGGCAGGGCGAGTTGGTTGGGAGGATCGGAAGCAGAAGAACAAGTGGCATTATTGATGACCTGCCTTAATGGCCTCCTTCCACCGTCCAGCCTGCTGTCTGATTTCGCGCAGTGACAACCCGGTGTGCGTCACGGCCCAGAAGCCCGCCAAGGAGAGCGGCGCGGTCAGTACGGCGAACGCCAGCAGCGCAAAACTGGTGGCATCGGGCTTCGGCACATGGAATGCCTGGAGCCCGGCCACACAAAAAAGTTGAAATACCCCGGCACTGGCCGGTGTGCTGGGCAGCGACATTCCCACGTATGCGACCAGAAACACCGCGATTTGGACCCACATAGATAAATGAAATCCGTAAGCCCACAACAACACAATGAACGCCATTCCCTGAACCACGAGTTTCAGCAGCGCCAGCGCCCCACCGGCCGCCAGTAGCTGGACCCGACCGATACCGCGGATGCCCCCAATCACTCGGTCAACCGTCCTCAAGACCCGCTCCCAGCGACGGGCCCTGGAACCCGCGGGCTGTGCGCCGAGTTTTCGGCGGTACCACAAGCCAATGCCGATGAGTATAAGCCCGCCCAGGACCAGGGCGCCGAGCGACTCCCCCGCAGTGACTACTCGGTGTGGCAAGGGCAGTCGAAGCGCCAGCAATCCGATGCCGGTCGCCAACAGAAACGCCTCGAACAAACGCTCGGCCACGAGGGACGGTATGACGCGGTCCATGCCGACTTCGAGCCACCGCGACACCAAGTACACACGAATGACGTAACCGATGTGGACTGGCAGGACGTCATTGGCGAAGCGTCCGGCGAAAACGGCCTGGCTCAACCGCCACAAGGAAACCCGCCCGACGGGCCGCAACAGGACTTGCCACTCCCAGGCCACGCAACAGTAAGCCAGTAAATCCAGCAGGACGGACAGGCCCACCCACCACCAGGTCACCCCGTCCAAGGCCTGCCATACATCCCGCAGCCGTACACCGTGGAACACCCAGTACAGACATGCGACGGCGACGCCGTAACCCAGCAACCGCCCGACCCAGACCCGCAGTCTTTGCTTTGAAGGCGTCAAGTCAGCCGTGGGCTGGTGCCGCTTTCATTTTAAGCAATTAGATAAGTCCCGGCTCAGTTCTTGGGCGTTTGGGGTTTTGGCAGCGGTGGAAGGATGGGGGCAGGATCAGAGGATCTGCGGTGCAAGCCCAGCGTGAACAGCCAGCCCAAAACGCCGATGACGACCACCGAGATGGCCGCCCATTTAAAATGCATTCCTGCTACATCACGCTGCGAAAAAGGAATGCTCGCGGCGTGGCCCAAACCAAAAATAATCGTCGAGGTCACCAGCGCGAAGAATCCGCCGCCGAGGCCCCATAAAACCCAGTTCCGTTCGGCGCGCCGCGCCATCGCCCCGAACCAGATTGCCGTAATCGCCGTGAGAATCCACGGAATGCTCAGATCATTCATGCCCATAGGATAGCGGGCCCGGCCGTAGAGGGAAAGAACGAGGAATAAAGAGCGAAGCCGGGGCTGCGGAGGCTTTAGGGTGCGGTTTCGTTGGAAAAGCGGCAGAGGGCTGCCGCAGTCCAAAACCTCGCGGAAGGAGTGGCGTGCCAAGACTCCCGGCAGGGGAATCACTGGGGCGGCCCGTTGATGATAGGCGCGGGCGTGGGATAGGTGGGCGTCGGATAGGGCGGCGTCGGATAAACTTGCGGCCCGAATCCCGTCGGCGGATATGCGACCTGCATATCGTCATTCAAAGCCACCACGCCACTCGTATTTCTCACCAGGGCATCTACCATCTGGCGGTCCTTCTCGTTAGGGATGGTTCCCTTAAGCGTAACGGTCCCGTCATGAGACGAGATCTGCACATTGGATGCGGATGCTCCCAACTGGCCATAACTATCCAGTTGTGTCCGCAACGAGTTCTCCAACGCGACGTCAGCGGGATTGTGCCCCGGCGGGACGGTAATCACCTCTCCTGAGGGCGTCACATAATGTGTCGCACAACCCGCCAACAGCAATGACAACGTTCCGATCAATATCCCTGGAATTTTCATAATCTCTCCTTGTCATAATCTCTGCGCCTGGACCCCAAATTCCAGTGGGTCCTTTTCCCCAGAGGATCATTTAACCGACGCGCACAAGGCAATCCGACAAAGTTTGCGGCAAAGGAAGCCGAACGCACTACCCGGAACCACTTGCTAACCAGTTGCCTTCGGGGCGCCCGAACTCCATTTTACCGGCGCAGATGGACTTGCTGCTTTGCGCCGAAGATTCTGAGGCGGAGTTGTGCGCGGAATTAGAAAGCGCCCTGCCGGGAGCAGCGGTGGAATGGAAACTGCCGCGGTTGGTGGCAATGGATTTGGCCTTATCCCCGGGAAAGACGGTGCCGTATTTGGCGTTCGCCCGGCAATTTTTCCCCGAGGCCGAAGCGGTCAAGGCGACTTCGATTCGCGCCTGGGCCACTCGCCTGTTCGACCGGATCAATTCATGCATAAGGCAGGACGAGCCCTGGCTGCTCCACATCGCACCTTATTACGGGGCGCCCAGCTCCCATCGCATCGGGGCGCGCGCATGGCACACCCATAGTCGCCATGCTCAGGCCGCACGCATCGGCGGGCACCAGCCAGCAGGACCGGCACCGGGAGCGGGGCGCCAGCGATGCCAATTGATTCGTGAAATCCTGCTGGAGCTGCTGGAACGGAAGCGGCGCGGTTTGTTGCGCCACGTGCAGCCGGATGTCGCTCCCTTTTCTTGCACTACCTCGCTGGTGCAACTGTTACTCACCGGCCCGGAGGACGGTTTCATTTCCATGGCACGAGCGCCGCTGCCCTTTAAGCAAAGGCACGTGCTGTCGCCCTTTCCCCTCGGGGAGTTGCCGGTCGCCATCGACAAATCCGCGCCAAGCCGGGCGTTTGCCAAACTGGTCGAGGCCGAAGCGCGCCTGGGCCAGTCAATCCGGGCGGGTGAAACTTGTGTGGACCTGGGTGCGGCGCCCGGCAGTTGGACCTACGTGGCGGCCAAGCGTGGTGCCTGGGTGACAGCCATCGACCGAGCGGAGCTACGCCTTGACCTGATGCGCCATGAGCGCGTAAAGGTCAGGACCGGCGACGCCCTGGGCTTTGTTCCTGATGGCCGTGTGGACTGGATGCTTTGTGACATCATCGCCGAACCGGAGCGCACGGCGGAGTTGGTGGTCCGTTGGGTGAGCCGGGGCTGGTGCCGGCGTTGGGTCGTCACACTCAAATTGCGCGAAGCCGCCGGCCTGGAGACACTGGAGTGGTTGAAGAAGGAATTACCCCAGTGGTCATCCGAGCTGTTGCTGACCCGTCTGTGCGCAAACAAAAAAGAGGTGTGCGTCTCTGGGGTTGCCAAGTGGGGCTTACACCCCGCGTGTACGTGATGTTTTTTTGCGCGCCGCGCCGGGTTCGGCTGTAGATTAGCACTGAGGCAGGCGATGTTAACCCGCGTGTTGAATTCAGAGATCGAAAGGCGGAACGATCATCACCAGGATTTGATGTCCTCGGGCCGGGACGGCGTGAACCTGGAGGAGCAGGTGACCGAACAACAAGCGGCCTTGGAACGCGCTCGAGCGGAATTAGACCGCCACCGTGCCCGTTTGGAGGACGCCAACCGCGAGTTGGAAAACCTCAGTTATTCGGTTTCGCATGATTTACGCGCGCCGCTGCGGCATCTGCATGGGTTTGCGATTGCCATGCAGGCGCAATGTGCTGAGTCGATGGACCTCAAAGCCCGGGAGTATCTCTCGCTGATTCTTGAGTCCACCGACACGATGAACCGCCTGCTCGAGGACCTGCTGCGGTTCGCGCGAACGGGGCAAAAGCAGCTCCACAAGATCGAGATCGATACGAGCAGTTTGGTGGGTGAAGTGACACGGGACCTCAAACCCGAGGAGGCCAATCGCCAGGTGGAATGGCAAATTGGGCCGTTGCCCAGGGTGCGCGTTGACCCGGCGATGCTCCGGCAGGTGTGGATGAATTTGCTCGGGAACGCTTTGAAGTACACGCGCCAACAGCCGCGACCGCGCATTCAGTTGGCTTGCCACACAAACAATGGGGAATGGGTTTTTTCCGTCAGCGATAATGGTGTTGGGTTTGACATGGCTTACTCGCGAAGGCTGTTTGGGCTGTTTCAGCGGCTGCATCGGGCGGATGAATTTGAAGGAACCGGCCTGGGTTTGGCCATCGTGCGGCGCATCATCGATCGGCACGGTGGGCGCACCTGGGCCGAAGGCCAGCCCGCCCGCGGCGCTACCTTCTACTTCACTCTGCCGAGAAGGACTTAACTCCAAAAAAACTTAACCACAAAGAGCACAAAGAGCACAAGGCCGAAGCTTATCGACGAGTCTCGCTCAGAGTCGGTGGGTCATTTCTGATCTCTGGGGTTAAATGCTCGAGGCTCCACGGTTTCCGGCTCGACGCTCTCGGCGCCACGCCGTTGCCCGCGCGCGCATCGCCATTGACGCTCTGTTCGCAATTCGGAAAACTATTGTCCTGCGCGTGGCACTCGGCTCTTGGGCCGTCCTGCGCGGGACAACGATGAATGATTCTGCAGTCTCACGGCGCAATGCCCTTGGCCGGTTGGGTCTGGCCGCGGCGGCCGCCTTAACTCCCGCAAGCGCTTCAGCCGATATCGCACCGAACGATACCGCCGGGCCGTTGTGGAATGTGCGCGATTACAAAGCGGCCGGCGACGGCACGACGAATGACACGGCCGCCATCCAGGAAGCAATCGAGCGCGCGCACGGCGCCGGTGGCGGGACGGTGCTGCTGCCCAATGGCACTTACCTTGCCGGCACGGTCCAATTGCGGTCGGGCGTGACGCTGCACCTCGAGGAAGGGGCGACGTTGCTCGGCAGCCCAACACTGGGAGATTATCTGAACGCTTCGGGGCAGGGCCCGCTGGCGTTGGTGCTGGCGCAGGATGCGCATAAGGTCGCGATTACGGGCCGTGGCCGCATCAATGGGCAGGGCGAACGGTTCCCCCGGAAGGACAATGCTCCCGGCCGGCCGTTTGCAATCAAGTTCATCGATTGCCAGGATGTGCTGCTGGTCGATATCCGAGTCGAGGACTCGGCGGCGTGGGTGATTCACTTGCTCGGTTGCGAGCGGGCGGTGGTGCGCGGCGTCAGCGTTTGGAGCCATGCCAATTTCAATAACGACGGGCTTGATATCGACGCCTGCACCGATGTAGCCGTTTCGCAATGTCACTTTGATTGCCAGGATGACGCGATTTGTCTGAAGAGCACCCCCGACCGCGTATGCCAGAATGTTGTGATTAGCGATTGCATCGCCAGCAGTCATTGCAATCTCATTAAGATGGGCACGGCCTCGGCCGGCGGGTTCCGCAATATCACCATCACCAATTGCGTTTTGGTGGCGCCGCGTTATTCGAAGAAGATCAACGGTTCGGACCGTGGCATCGGCGGCATCAACCTCGAGATGGTTGATGGCGGGAGCATGGACCAGGTCGCCATTTCCAACATCAGCATGCAGGGGATCACGCTGCCGCTTTTTATCCGGTTGGCAGCGCGCCATCGTAAACCCGGCGCACCTGCCAGTGTGCTGCGCAATATCAACCTCAGCGATATTATGGCGACCGGGCTGGGAAAGCTCGGGGCTTCCATCACCGGCTTGCCCGGACAAGAGGTCGAGAATGTGAACCTGAGCAACATAACGTTTTGCTACGAGGGCGGCGGCACGGCGCAAGACGCGAGCCGTGAAGTGCCGGAGCACGCCGCGGGGTATCCCGAGGGCTCGATGTTCGGGACGCTGCCGTCCTGGGGTTTGTACTGCCGGCACGTCCGGGGGTTGGCATTGCACAACGTGCAACTGCGGTTGACGGGCGCCGACGCCCGCCACGCCCTTGATTTTGATGACGTCACCAACCTTCAAGTCGATGCATTGCAGTGCGACTTCTCGGCCGGGGCGGCGCCGCTGTTAAGAATGGTTCACACGCGCGACGCACTGATTCGTGGATGCCGGCCTGTGGCGCCGGCGGGAGTTTTCCTGAAACTCGAAGGGCGTGAGAACGCCGGAATTGCGTTGCTCGCCAATGATTTTCGGAGTGCGGCCAAAGTGATGGAAGCCGAGCCATCGGCCGGGCGGAGGGCGGTGAGAATGGCTGGAAACTTGTTGAGGTGATCCTCCGCGCTTCGGCGCCGCTTATTCGCACGGTATTGAAGATTGAACCTGGCCGGTCAGAGTTTATTCTCGTTAGCGATGTGCGAATTCGATTTCACGCCATACGGGCAGACGCTGCTGCGGATTGTCTCAACAACCCTCGACGGCGATGAACTGAGCGGTGGCGGCGCCTTCGCGCACCTTACGGGCGCGGCCGTATTCCTCGGAGCGATAAAAAGCCTTGGCCTGCTCCAGGCTGGGAAACTCAATAACGACCAGGCGGGCAGTTTCCGGCGCGCCTTCGAGCGTTTCGAGCGTACCGCCGCGGACAATAAACTTGCCGCCAAACCGCTCGATGGCTGCGGGCGTCAGTTTCGTGTATTCGCGATAACGGTCCCAGTCGTGAACCTGCACGCGTGCGATGATATAGCCTGGCATAAATGCGAGGCCAGAGATCAGAGGTCAGAGATCAGAGGTCAAGCCTGAAGTGATTTTAGCCTGAAGTGATTTGGGATGAAGGCGTGAATCGACGCGGTTGGTTGAGCGGCGCGGTGGTCTGCCGAACACGGTAGAGCCGATGGGGTCCTGTGGCCGTGGCGTCCATGAGCATGCGCAAGCTGCTGGTGCCGGTGAGCGACTGGATGGCGGTCCAGGTGGCAGGCAGAGAGGGGGTCCACTCGAGGGTATATTGCCGGCCGGCGACTGTCTGCAGCAGCACGCTCAATTGGGTCCCCTGGCGGACGGGTGCCAGCAGTTCCGGTGGAGCGAATGGGTTACCAACCAAAAGCAAACTGTCGAGGTCTCCGGCGGCAAATTGCACCACGTTGCTGAACCCGGCTGGAATGGACGCTTGTCCCTGCCAGGTGTTGCCCCAGGCAACTACTGTGCTGTCGGCCCGGAGCGCCAGGGTATGGCCGCTCCCACCGGTGACGGCGAGCACATTCGTCGCGTTGGGGGGGATTTGGCATTGGCCCTGAGAATTGTCCCCCCAGGCGGCCACGGACCCATCAGCCATCACCGCGAGGCTATGATACGCGCCGGCACCGATGGCGACGGCGTTGGTCAGTCCGGTCGGAACGGTTGATTGGCCGGCGTAATATCCGGCTGGGCCTGTGTTGTCGCCCCAGGCGACCACGGTGCCGTTGGTCAACAAGGCCAGGCTGTGATAGCCCGCGGCGGCGATTGCTGCGACACCAGCCAGTCCCGGCGGCACACTACTCTCGCCAAAGGAATTGTCGCCCCAGGCGACGACTGAGCCGTCGGCGCGCAAGGCGAGGCTATGCCATGAACCGGCGGCAATGGCGACGACCCGCGCCAGGGCGGCGGGCGGTGTGGCCTGTCCGTAGCCGTTGGCGCCCCAGCCGACCACGGTGCCATCGCGCCGCAGAGCCAGGCTGTGATAGCCACCGCCTGCGAGTGCCTGGATAGGGCCGAGGTTAGCCGGCACGTTGCACTGGCCGTCGTAATTTTCACCCCAGGCGAGCACTCGCCCGTTGCGGCCCAGCGCGAGGGTGTGCCAGGAGCCAGCCGCAATGGCGATAACGTCTGTGGCAAGATTGGGGGCCTCAAGCTGACCGGTGCTATCATCGCCGAGCGCGGCAAAGGGCAGCAAACCCAGCGAGGCCTCGACGCTGAGCACTTGTCCATAGGCGTTGGCGATTAACACTGAATAAAGGCCGGCATCGGCAGGGGTTGGGGACGCGAGGGTGAGGACCCGGTTAGTGGCGCCGCCGATGTCGCGGCCATTGAAGCGCCATTGGTAATTCAGGGCCGGGGTGCCGCCCGCAACCACCGCGAAGACGGCAGGCGTGGCGGCGGTCACGAAGCGGTCGCTGGGCTGAACGGTGATGAAGGGCAGGGTGGCGCCCGAAGCAAAGGTGACCTGGTCCACGATGGCCATATCGCCGCTGCCGGTGCTGGAGGCATCGCGGGCATAGGTCCATTGCAAGGTTTGCGCACCGGCGGGGAGATAGAGCACCTGCTGGCTCCAATTAGCGGTGCTTACGAGTGGCGAGCCTTCGCCGAGATCAGCGGAGGAGGCGAAGGCCAGGGTATCCAGGCCGCTGGGCGATGCGCACCGCCACCAGAAAGACATTGTGCCCGGACCGGCAACGGTGGTGCGGAGGCTGGTCTGCTGGCCGGGGTTGATGAAGTAGCTACGCGCGGCGGCGATGCCATCATGGGACACGTCGGTCTGGCCGTACCAGGGCTGGTTGGTATCGGTGGTCCAGGCCAGGTTGGTATTGTTGAGCGCGATAGCCAGGGGCACGGCAGGAATGACGGTCAGAGTGGCCACGGCGCTGGTGACCGAACCATACGAATTGGTTACCACGACAGAATAACCTCCGGCTTGCGCCGGTTGCACGTTAAGGAGGGAACACGTGGAATCCGTCGCTCCGGCCACAGGGGCGCCGGCGAAATACCATTGGTATGCCAGCGGTGCGGCGCCAGAGGCACCCACGGTGAAGGCGGCGGCCAACCCTTGCAGGACAGTTTGGGAGGCGGGTTGCGCTACAATGGTCGGGACCGGCGGGTTGGTGCCGATAGCGAAGGTCATGGTCAGTGCGGCGGAGGAGAAATCGCGCAGGACCAGGCCTGAGCGGCTGCCGTCCCACCAGGAGGCTTTTGGGCTGGTGGAATCGGTCAATGAATTGGCATAACCGGCGGCAGAGTTGCCACGAAAGTACGGATCATGTGAATCGCCGCCGTTGTTGTTGTTTTCCATGTCCCAGTGGTTATCTGCCTGGACCAGGGTGGCCTCGTAATTGTCGTGCTGGGTATTAGGGTTGAGGTTGACGGTGCTGTTGTTGCCCAATTCGTCAATGTGCCAGATGGCGACGCCGGAGCCGGGCAGGTAGGCGTCGTGGTTGCTGCGGTAGCGGCACTCGGCCAGGTAGTACTCCGTCGCTACGCCGGGTTTGGCATAGCGATAGAACAGATTGTAATTGGTACCGGGCGCGGCCGAGACGGTGGCGATGCCAGCCGACGCGAAGGTCAGCTCGACGGTGGTTGCCCAGCCGGAGACGCGGCGGAGGTACGCGCAGATGAGGCTGGGATTATTGCCCGGGTTGGAGGCGCTGCCGCCCCAGGAACCGCCCGCCATGAGGCACCACTGGCCGACGCCCTGCGACGCGCCCGTATAATCGTAGAGGTCCGGATAGCTGCAGAGCATGTGCCCGTTTTCATGGCAAAACGTGCCGATTTCGAGTTGGGTGCCAATGTTGGAGATTTGGTAGAAATAGACTTTCTTGCCGCCGGGCGACAGTTCGACCGGCGAGGCGAGGGACCAGGAGTGCGGCCACAAGCCCATGGACCAGACGTTGCCGTTGCCGCCGGCGTAAAACACGTTGAAGGCCACCACCCGGTTCTGATTGTCGGTGGTCAGGTTGCTGAACAGGGGGAGAAAATCGTTTGTGAAGTTCGGCAGCGCTTTCATCACGGCCAGCGCGTCACTGATGAGTTTGCGCCCTTCGGTGCCGGCATCGACTGTCACGTCGTTGTAATAGGGCTTGGGATGGGGCGCCCGCACATACAAGGTCACCATGTTGCTGTAGGTGAGCCGTCCGTTGGAGGCGTCGGAATAATATTTTTTGACCGAGCCGTTATTGCCGAAGGCGGTGAAGTTGTCGCCATTGCAATAATCGAGGATTTGCGCCTGGGGCATGGTGGCCGGGTCGTCGCTGAAATCGATCAGCAGTGTCAGCCCCACTTTGGTGCCCAGCGTGGTTGCGGAAGGGGTCATTGCGCCTGCGGCTGCGGCTTTCAGGGCGGCCCAGCGAGGCGAAATCTCCATCGCCTTGTCCCACTCGGCGCGCCTGGCGTTGACCTGCTGACGGATGGTCGTGGCGGGCAAGCGCAGATGCGGCGGCAGGCCCAGTGCCGGGCCGTTGCCGTTTTGCACTTGCGTTCCGGTGGAAAGCAGTTGGGTGCCATCGGCCGACAGCCGCGCATAGCAATAGGCGCGTTGCGCGGCATCGAACACGACGGTGTAACCGTCCAGAGTCTCGAACACCGCATAGAACTCGTCGCCTTGCCCCCACAGCACGACGGTTGTTCCGTCGGGCTGGCGGAATTCAATGCGTTTGGAAAAAGGCGCGCCCCGGGCGACCCACACGACCGAAAGCAGCACGAGCAAAACGCAGCCGGCCCACGACGCGCTGCGGCAGAAGGAGGATTTCATAGTGAGAGATAAGGTGAATAAATGTTGCGAATTAGCCACGCCCGCGACATAAGTCAATGTTGAAGGATTGGCCGGGGCTGCGTCAAGGATGATGAGTGACTTTATTGAGTGGCGTAGGTTGGCATAGGTTTGCGCAGGCGTTGGGGGTTGCAAAATGGGTGAGCGCTTGAGCGTTTCAGCGGCTGGGCGCCGGGGGAAGTTGGCGAGGTGGCAATGAGGGGTTTCATGAGGAGCCAGGTGTTGGAGGGGGCTTCGTGGCTTAACTGGGCTTAACTGGGCTTAATTGGGCTTAACTGGGCTTAACTGGGCTTAATTGGGCTTAATTGGGCTTAATTAAGATTGGGATTAGGATTACGATTAAGATTGGGCTGGAGGTGGTCATTGGCGGGTTGTTTGGTCTCGTTGTGGCGTTTGGTGCGGCGAGCGGGATTGGCGCCGGGGCCTGCGACATCACAGGCCTATATATATATAGCCAACGAGAAAGACGTTTTTCCCGCTCAGCGGCGATATTGTTTAAAATATTTTTCGTGCATTGGGGGAGTTAACCGGCAGGAGGTCCTGGCGGCAGTTGCCCCGGCTCATGACGTGGTAGATCGCACCGGGATGCTCAATGCGCACCTGACGCGGCATTGTGGAAGGGTGGACTCGGACGAGGGCCTGTGTCAAGAGAAATGATCAAGGTCGAGGCTTTGACCCTTTTACTCGGACCGGAGCGTTACCGGACGCGCGCACCAACTTGTGTTTGATTTGTCGCAGCAGGGCTTCCATACACCAAAGTGGTTTGAGCGAACGGATGGTTCGTGCCGTATTGGAGCCAACTGCCTACGACCGCTTCGAAGGGATAATCACTCTTGTTCTTTCGAGAAGGGGCAGCTCCTTTGGCGGAGAGAAGCGCTACAACATTCGAGTGACCGAAGGTTTGAGCAAATTCCAGCGCGGTCCAGTCAGCCTTGTCGTGCGAGTCCAACCGCGCGCCACGCTTGATTAGAGTCTCTGCAACTTCCGCGTTTCCTCTTTTTGCAGCCCACATCAAAGGTGTTTGACCATGAATATCCAGAGATTCGAGTTCGGCTCCGTGATCCAAGAGGAACTCAGCCGTGTAGGAATCTCGCGCCAAATGTAGCGCGGATATTTCCCAATTCGTGCCCTTCTTCTTTATGTCAGAATGATGCCTTAAGAGAACATTCAAAATGTTTGTATCGCCTTTAAACGCTGCCCAATGGATGGGTGAACTGTCCGACATCCCCTCATTCACATTGGCGAAGTCGGGTGCGGCAATCAGAAGCTTATCCAGAAGCACGCTGTCTCCACGATCGACACACATCACGAGCAGTTGCAGTTGCCCGGAATTCCCATCCGGATAGAAGCTCGATGGCGAAGCGTAGGATCTGAGCTTTTCATATTCTGCATCAGACTTGTAGTCCTGCGCTTCCGCGGCCCAAACATTCGAAGCCAGCGCTGCAATAATAAGAGGCTTGAGAAGAGTTCCCATATTGATAAGAAATTGTTTTTTCACGGTTCATTGTACTGGGCGCTGCGCGGGTAAAAGTCAATTGTTAAGTGTTGAGATGTGACCCTTCTGCTTTTCCGTTAGTGCTTTTGCCCCGTGCGTTCTCAGCGAAGATCAGCGCCATTGATTCGAACTGCGACCCGCCCCGCCAGCGGCAGTCTTCGAACCTTCCCACATTTTTTATAGATAGGACTTTCCTGAGCATATGCTTAGCAATTATGTGGCCTCACGGTCGCGCGGTTGTCGCGGGTCGCGGTTCAAGGCGCCCGGCATGGCGCCTGCGCCGCTTGCCCCGCACGTCGGCCCCTGCATCATCCGCCGGGGCGACCAACCGCCAGCCTTATCCCTTGGCCGCCGCTTCTAACTCTAACGGCCGCTTCCGCTCCGCCCCAGCATCGACCAGCACACAACCGGCCTTTGTTTCTGCAGAAATCCTCAGCACCGCCCCCAGCTTCTCGGAGTTCTTCTTGAACCTAGCCAGGAAATTGAAAAGCACCTGCCGATAAAACCGGTCAATCTCCTTCGTAATCTGGTCCTCGCCGCCCAGCTCTTTCGCCAGCGCTCCGAGCTTCTCCAGGTCCTCGTCAATCCGGAAGACACAATGCTTGATTCGCTCCGCGGCCGGCAGCCCCGAGTCATCGAAGATTACCGACATCTCCACCTTCAGCGCCCGGGCGTATCCGACAATGTCCATCCAGCGTAACTGCCGGTCATTGCCCGCCTCCAAACGCGAGATCTTGCTCGGGTCGCACTCCATGCACTTCGCCACATCCTCCTGGGTAAGCCCCTTCGCCACCCGCATATTCAGGAGGACCGATACCATGGTGCTGAACAAAACCTCCGTCTGGACCTCTGCGCTCACGCTCGGGTCTTCTGCCAACTGTGCCGCAGCGTCCGCCACGTTGTTAAATTTCGTATTCATTACTGTCCTGTCTTTGGTTTGAGGCCCTTCGCAATCCGGTGTGCCTCGTTAATGTCGTCCGACTGTCCCTCTTTCGTCCCAATATTCAGAACGTACATCACATGCCCGTGTTCCTCGGGGAACACGTACAACCTGCTTTCCTTCGCGCTGGGAACACCCGTCTGGCCGATTCGATATACTCCCTGTCCCTCCGGCCTGAAAAACCCGACTTGAAAAGAACCAAGCCTCTGTCCCGCCCTCAACAAGCCCATGATCTTGTCGAGATTCGCGAACAAGGACACGTATTCCCGACGGTATTTGCCGGAAAACTTCTTGAATTTCCCGGGGCTCGCATGAGCAATGTCGATCTGCCATTCTATTTGTCCGTTTGCCATTCTGAGCAGGTGTTATGCCTAATCGGCACGCGCAGCAGGCTTTTCTTGCTGTTCCAGCAAGAAACTACGCTGTTCTTGCGAGAATTGCAATTGATATTGAATTATTGATAAGAAATTGCTTTTTCACGGCTCATTGTACTGGGCGCTGCGCGGGTAAAAAGTCCATTGTTAATTGTTGAGATTTGACCGTTTTGCTTTGCGCAATAACAGCCAGCGTCAGCGCGCACCAAAATAGCGGTTTGCGCCGGAGTGCTGCGAGTTGCATGGAAGCCGAGATCATCGCGGGCCAGCTTTCGCAGCGTCCTGCTCGGCGAGATTGGAGTAATCAGCAGGGGACACGCGGCGGAGGACTTCAAGGGCGTCCCTCCTCACGCCGGGATCATCCATGCATCGCGCGAGAGCCAGAATTTGCGGTAAGGCTGGTTTTGCTCGGGCACCCAGACGAGAAAAGGCGTAAATGGCTTGGCCTCTTTTGAACCACGCAGCGCCAAGCCGCCAATCCGGCTTGAAAATCCCCAGTCGCACCGCTTCGCTTTTGAGGGCATAGCTAAGTCGCGTCGTTGTGTTCTCCCGCGCTCGCAGCCGCAGGACAAGGGTTCCCAGACACGCAGGCCCGAGGGTATCTATGGCTCGATCTGCATCGTCCGAGGTCACCAAGAATTCCTGGTAAGAGCGGCGATTCAAAACAGAAATAGGCACATTCGTCCAAACCAGCTTTGCGGGAAGCTGGTCCACCCAATAACTGAACGCTCTACCCTTGAAACGCGGTTCTCGCGACGCAAGCGCAATAAATACCGCCGCACCAACCACCGCGACCAGGGCGCAGAGCGGGACCGGCTTGCGGGGGAGGTGGCGGAGCGGTGTCATGGTCCGTGGGCAGGATAAGCCCAGACGCGGGGTTGCTGCCAATCTGGTCCCAAATCATTGTTCCATTATATTCTTCCGCTGGGCCTGATACTCGTCCTCGGTTATGGCCCCCTGGTCACGAGCCTTTTTCAGGTCGATCAGCTCCTTGCCTTTGGTGGGCCGAATGATAGTCGTTCCAGTCGTGTCAGCGCCTAATTGCCAAGCACACCCACTGAGCAGACAGCCCATAACGCTGGCGGTTGCGAGCAAGAGCGGCCATTTTGAGAGTTTCTGTTTCATTGCGTTGTCTTCTCTAATGTTATCCAGATCACACATGACGTAAAACGGGTCAAGCCTCGACCTTTCAGGTTTTTCATAATGCGAGTTGGGCTAAAGCTTCATCAGTCTCACTCAGGCTCTTACGTTCGACTTCGGATGGCTTGAAGAACGGTCCGATAGAGCAAAGTTATCAAAAGTCCATAGATTGCTGAACCTGGGAGAGTAACTAAAATATTCCACCATATCGCGCTAGTCAGGATCGAGTGATTCGCGATCGGGTCTCGACCAAAATAGTACAAGATTATAGAGTACGGGCTGAATACGATTTCGTAAAAAGCGGGTAACTCACCGGGCCGCCGCAACGGCTTGAATAGGGGGGATGGAGAACAAGACATGCACGACCACAGTCAACATGGCCCACAGCAGCCAAAAGGCTCTAAAACGCAGGCGTTTCATGGGCGTTCATAACCGCACCGCACCAAACTAGTACTTGTGGATTGGGACTTGGATGGGGCCAATCGGTCTTTTGGCAGGCCTCGGCGAGGGTCTTGATGAAAACGTGACGGTCCACGTCGTCAAAGAAGATATCCTCACGTTGGTCGCCCCGGCTCATGAGGTGGAAGATGGCGCCCGGGTATTGGACTCGGAGTTTACGAGCCATACCGCGAGCTTCTCAATGACGGAAACAGGACGGGCCGCTGGTGCAGAGCGGCGGTTGGAAGTTTTGGGCGGTTCAGGCTTGGCTGCGTCTGCGGAAGAGCAAAACGCCGGTCCCGAGGGCCAGCAATGCGATGCTTGTCGGCTCAGGAACCATTGTGCCGCTGATTGCAAAAATGCCGGTGGATTCTCGCGGATCGGTGGAGTTATCCCTGAAGCCAAATCCGAGAATCTCTTTATTGGCAAGGCCGAGCTGCGCCAAATTGATCGTGGTTTGATACAATTCCGGATATGAGTTTCCGTTGTCCTCCGGGGTTGTGCTCGTCAAGTTCAGCCGGCCAAAGCCCTGGATGGCGGGATTGGGCTGAAAGAACCAATCGGAGTTGTTGAAACTCAATACTGGGCTGATCGTCAAATCGGCAAAATAAATGACCATGCTGCCCTGGCTGGCACCGCTGTTGGCAGCCGCCGCCAGGATCGAGATCGACGAGTAGTACCCCGGAGTCCCCAGGGTCAATATTCCAGAGCTGGTCGTGCTGGCCGACAATTGGAGCACGTTGTTCTGGTTGTAAGGCTGGAAGCCGAAAACCGTGCCGTCCACGAGGCTGGTAAAGGTCCGGCTGGCCGGCAAGCCGCGAGTTCCGCCGGTGAGACCAGCTTCATAAAAAGCGTAGTTATTCGGCACGTCAAACGGTTGAGCCGCGGTCGTATAGGGCGAACCGGCGTTAGCTTCCACGATCACGTCCCGGTTCCAGCCGAACAGTGTCAGCGGCGTATCGGCGGCAAGCGCGGAAACCGCAGCCATGACTGCACCTGCGACCAGGAAAGACAGCTTTTTCATAGGATTGGAACGATTCTGTTTCCAATCATGCATTTTTCGGGATTTTTGTCAAGGGTTATCTGAGAGAAGAAACGCAAATTACGCGTCTGTTCGCATTTGATTGCCAGTGGCGCCGCGCCCACTGAAGCGAGGTGTTGGTGCTTCACTTCTATGCGAGCGGAGCGAGCCCAGAATGGACGCCGTGAAACGGCCACGGCCTTTGGGGGCTCGGCAAAAGCAAAGCGCCGGGCCAGCACCACCGTGAGTTGGCGCCGGCGCCGCCGCGCGGAGGCCCACTCGGCTGCTTCAGTGGAGGCTCACTGCACGAGCACTCGGTAGAACTTATGCGAATTGGTCGCGGGGACCGTGTAGGGAGAGGTGGCGAGCACGTTCGTGGTCCAAGGTCCCTGGACATTGGCCGCCTCCTCCAAAAGGCCGACGGTTCCCCAGGTCAACTGGACGTTATTGCCCGAGGAGGTGATTTGAAGGGTAACGGGGGGCGGCACGCCCAAGGCGGCGTTGTAAAGAGTCTGGAGTTGGTCCTGGTTAAGGACGTAATTGAAAACCGCCAAGTCACTGATGACTCCGCTAAAACCGTAAGCACCGCCCGCCTGGTTGGGGTTGTTGCCAACGGTTTCGGGGGAGGCAAAGGCCATGACCTGGTTGGTGAAGGGGAAAAGGCTGTTGTCGCCGGTGATGGAATTAACCGCGGGAAAGGTTCCATTGGGCCAGGTGGCGGCCTCGTTGGTATTGAAGACGTAAAGGGTGGTCTGGGAGGGCTCGATCACCAGCGCCACCATGGACCATAAATCCAGCGGCGGCATAATTGCCGAATCCCAGAAGAAGAAGGCGGCGGAGCCTCCCTCGTTCCAGGTGTAACCCAGGTCCACGTTGCCGGGCAAACCTGCGCCAGTGCCGGCACTCCGGTAGTAATTGACACCGGCATAGGTGTTGTCGTTGGTGCCCGACCAAAGGATCGCTGCGAGGTAGTTCTGGATAACCGCCGGGTTAACCCAGAAAGTGAAGGTGGCGGTGCTGGTATTGAGGTTCCAGGGCGCCAAGGTGACTTGCGAGTTGGTGTCGCCGGAGGTGAAGAGAGCCGCGGCGTTGTCCGCCGCAAAGCCGGGATAACCGTCGGTGGGGCGCGGGCCGGCGACGCCGGCAAGGCCGTTGCTGACGTCCAGGCCGTAAGTGCCATTGAAGGCCGCGGCGTTATCCAGTGCCAGGAGGTTGTTGGTAGCCGGGTTGCCGCTTTCGTTAAAGCGGTAATAGGCAGTAGGTCCGGCAGCGAGCACGGCGAGGTCGTAAGTGCTCTTGCTGCTGGCGGGCAGCACGGTCAAAGCGGACACGGTACTGGTCACCGCGAGCGAGCCGCTGGTTAGAACCGCGGCGTAATTGGCGGAGTCGGATGGCTGGAGGTTGCTGATCTGGAGGTGGGCGGTGGCCGATCCGCTGACGCGGCCGCCGTCGGACAAATTCGCGCCGTCCTTCTGCCACGCAAAGGTTGGGGCTAACCCGGACACAGAGACGTTGAAGTGAGCAGTGAGGCCGCCGAACAGAACTTGGGGGGTGGGTGTGGCGATGGGTGAGACCACGCTGAGGGTAGCCGGAGGACTGCTGGTGACGGACTGGACCAAGTTGCTTACGGCAACGACGTAATCGGCGATATTGGCAGGCGTGGCACCGTTGATCATCAATGTGGCCGTGGCGGAACCGGAGATATTGCCGGCATCGGTCAGATTGGTATAGAGGCCGCTGCCGACCGGGCCAGCCATCCATTGGTAAGCGGGCGGCGGGCTGGCCAAAGCAACGACGTTCAACTGGACGTTCGCGCCCACAGGCACGGTTTGGGATTGTGGCTCAGCGTAAATGTCGGGCGCGCCCAACTCGTTGGTTTGCCCCGCAATGATGCCTTCGCCGGGGATAGTTTCATAAGCGTAATCGACGACGGTGAGGGTTTGGGCTGTGCGGTCGTAAATGAGGCGCACCCAGCCGAAATTGGTCTGTGAAAGACCATTGTTATCGTACATCTCGAGGCCGACATAGCCCTCGGTGAGGTTGTTTATGCCCCAGTCGCCGATGGTGTTGATGGTGCTGTTATTATCTTGAAAGAGGTAGGCCTGGCCGGGAGCCGAGCCCGGAGCGGTGTCGGGCACCGTCGTGAGGAAATTCGCATCGATCAGGGCGCCAAATGAGGTGACCGGCAGCCCATACCATCCGTCGGCGGCCAATCGGGCCAGCGGGGTCGAGCCAGGCACGGCGGCGGGCGAGCCCTGGACATAGGGCTTGGCGAAGTTGGAACTATTGAACCCGACGGTAAAATCGATGGCGCCATCCTGATTCAGATCAAAGGTGGTGCTGGTAGCGGAGGTCAGTTGGGTGTTGACCAGGCCGGAGTAGGTGACGGCGCCTTGGGCCATGCCGGCGGCCAGCGCGGAAGCGGAGACGAGGGAGACGGTTTGTTTGGTTTTCATGATCCTACCTCAGGTGTTGTCGGGTGCGTGGGGTTGCCTCGATGCGAGGATATCTTTCAATGGGAAGGGATACCTGGCATTCAAGATTACTGAGTGCGTTTACGGCGTGGATAGTTACACGTTACTCGACTATGGGCAAGCAAAAAGTCGCGACAGCGAAAACGCGGCGGCTTGTATTCCGGCCGTGATTGGCGGCCGGAGCGCGGAGATTCCTGTCCGCAGCAACGGACCCCCGTAATCGGCGGCAAATCCGAGCCGTGCTGGCGTTCGGAAGGTGCTGCGGACAGGAATGTCCGCGCTCCGCGGGTGTGCGCCAAAACGCACAGTTCACAGGCGAGGGGTGGCGAGTACATATCGGCAAGATTATGGTTGAGGCCGACTCTATCCGTTCTGTCCGGCCGGGGATATCCGCGGCGATGCGCACGGAGCGTTTGCATTCGCTGTTGCGCCGGATTCCGGATGCCGATTGGGCGCGGTTGAGGCCACTGCTGGAGGAGAGCTTCGCCGACGCGGACAGGGCGAGGGGATTCGAGCTGTTTGAACGGCTATTCCGAAAAGGAGAGGCGGTGGGGCCCGGTGACGGGGCAGCGGTTTGCAAGCGGGTGGAAAGCCTGTCTGGCAGCCAGCCGGTGCTGGCCGAGTTGAAGAAAGCCGACGAGCGTCTCAAGCAACGCGTGCGGTGGACGTTGCGGGAAATAAGCGAAGAAGCGTGGAGCGCGCTAAAGGCCAAACTGGCGGCGCGCCTGGGAGAGAAGGCGGAAGCGTTGGTGGTGGCGGAGCTGGTGTTCCGGTTTGGGGAATCGGTAAGCAACATCGAGACGGCGGCCGAGGCGCTGGCGGAGCGATGCTCGGCGCGGCGGCGGCTGGCGCCGGATGTCGCGCGTAAAAATGCCATGCTGCGCGTGCGCAGTCCTGGTCCGGCCAGCCTGGATCCCGAGGCGATTTACAATCAGGTGCTGGCGGAGACGACCCATGCCGAGCAGGTGCTGCGGCGGGCGGAAAACACTTTGGCTTACCGCTTCGTCCAACCCACCGCGCCGTTTCGCCATGCGCGCAATACGGTGTTCCAGATTGTCGAGGCGCTGCTGTCGGAGGCGGAGCTGCGGGCCGAGGTGCTCGAACGCGAGCGGGAGTTACTGGCGGTTCCGCTGGTGAGCCGTGAGCAAATGCGCTGGGCGTTGCACCGGTTGCCGAGGGCGCAGCGCATCGAAGTGCTGAAACGAGTGCCGCTCAATACCGTTCTGATGTTCCATGAGAGTGGCGGCGAGGACGTGCTGTTGCGAGCGACGCGCGACCGGCGACTGGGTTACGATCTGTTCGTGGAGGAGCACAGTGAGGAAGAACTGGCGGCGCGTTATGGGTTGGCGCTGAACGCGCTCAAGAACGTTGTGGGCACAATGCTCGAGGCACTGGTTGCCAAACCCTTGGCGCGCCAGCCGGCGCACGCCTTGCTGAGCTGGGCAGCGCAGGTCCCCCCGATGACCACCGGCGAGGTCCGGCGGAGGCTAAAGCAACTCAACCCTGGCCAACGCGCTGGTCTGCTGAAGTCTGTGCCGCTGTGTGCGTGGAAGGTGCGGGAGATAATCCCGCTGCATAAGCATTTGTTCCTGGACTATTTGTCCGGCGAATGGGTCTTGGGGGCGTTGGTGAAGTACTACAACTTGCACAAGCAACCCGGGTTCGCCGGGCGCTTTGATTTCAAGGGCACGCTAACGGCGCGCCGCGCCAATGCCGCCATCGAGGCGGTGATTCACAAACTGGCTGATGAAGCGATTGTGCGGCACCAGCTCCGCGTGTGGAGTGGGGCAGGGCAGGCGCATGAGGCATTCGCCGCTGGGGACGATGGGGAAGAGGTGTCGGTACAGCAGCTCATGCCTGCGGTGCCGGAGGCGTTGGCGTTAGCCGACCCGGCGTGCTGACCCAACTCGCAGAGGCACTAGATGGTCTTCGAGAGGAATTGGTCTTTAATGAAGGTCTTGAAGTAGGCGTCCTTTCGCGGCGCACCTAAGAGACCTTGGAACCGGAAACGAGGCACCTTCTCGAAGCGAATGGTTTGGGCATTGCGGATTTTGAGGTAAAGGCAATGCGTCAAATCCTCGTAACCCACGGATTCGAACATATCCGCTTCCACAGGCACCATTTTGACTGCTCCAGGCGTTAATGGCATAGAGGCTCCTCAAGGTTGGCTGACCTGCTCAATAGTATGGGGGCGGCGGAGAGTTCGTCCAGCATAAATTGCGAACCGGCGGGATTTCTGCCAGTCTGGGGGCCTTATGGCGAAGGAACCGGGTTATCACATGACGCCGGAGGAGTTCCGGCAATGGGGTCATGCGTTGGTGGATTGGCTGGCGTCGTACGAACAGCGCGTCGAGACGCTGCCGGTGTTGTCGCGGGTTGCGCCCGGGGAGGTGCGGGGTTCGCTGCCGCCAGCGCCACCGCAACACGGTGAGCCCTTTGATAAAATTCTGGCCGACGTCGAGCGCGTGGTGATGCCGGGGATTACGCATTGGCAATCGCCAAATTTCTTCGCGTATTTTCCGGCCAACGTTTCCGGCCCATCGATCCTGGGCGAACTGTTGTCGGCCGGATTGGGTGTGCAGGGGATGTTGTGGGCGACCAGCCCCGCGTGCACAGAATTAGAAACGCACGTGCTGGATTGGGTGGCACAAATGCTGGATTTGCCGGAGCGGTTCCGGTCGAGCGGGGCAGGTGGCGGCGTGATTCAGGACAGCGCCTCGAGTGCGGTGCTGTGCGCGTTGCTGGCGGCGCGGGAGCGGGCCAGCGGCCTGGCCAGCAACGAACGCGGGACCGATGGCTCGCTGGTGGCCTACGCATCGCCCCATGCGCATTCATCGGTGGAAAAGGCCGTGAAAGTGGCTGGGCTGGGCCGGGCCAGCTTGCGCCTGGTCGAGGTGGACAAATCGCAACGGATGCGCCCGGATGCTTTGGCGGAGCAGATGGCCAAGGACCGGAAAGCCGGGCTGCGCCCTTGTTTTGCCGTGGCGACGGTGGGCACGACGTCCTCGAATGCCCTGGACCCGGTGCGAGCGCTGGGTGAGGTTTGCCGGGCTGAAGGCGTGTGGCTGCACGTGGATGGCGCGATGTGCGGGACCGCCGCGCTGTGTCCGGAGTTCCGCTATATCCATGACGGGTTGGAGTGGGCGGATTCTTACGCATTTAATCCGCACAAATGGATGTTCACAAACTTCGATTGCGACTGTTTTTACGTGGCGGACCGCAAAGGGCTCATCCAGGCGTTGAGCGTATTGCCTGAGTACCTGCGCAACCAGGCAAGCGAGTCGGGGGCGGTGATTGATTATCGTGATTGGCAAGTGCCGCTGGGCCGCCGGTTTCGCGCGCTGAAGCTCTGGTTTGTCATCCGGCATTATGGCGTGGAGGGCCTGCAGCACCATATTCGCGAGCATGTGCGCCTGGCGCAGCAATTTGCCGAGTGGGTGAACCGTGCCAAGGAATTTGAATTGGTTGCGCCGGCGCCGCTGAATCTGGTGTGTTTCGCGCATGTGGGTGGGGACGAATTCAACCGGCGGTTGATGGAAAGGTTGAACCAAAGCGGCAAGCTGTATTTGACGCATACGATCCTCGATGGGCGGTTCGTGTTGCGCGTTTGCGTGGGACAAACCCACACGCAATTGCGCCATGTGCAAGCGGCGTGGGAGCTGATTCAACAAATGGCAAGGGAACTCAGCGGAGACAACCAGGATGACAGCACCGACTGATCCGTTCCAGAAAACTTTCAAGAGAAAAATCCGCCAAAGGACAAGTTTCGTGATTGAATTCCGAGCGGGTTTTTGTTCTATTTAGAGAGGAGTGCGCATGAAATGAATCAGGCTGGCACCATAGTCTCTCCGCAAGAGCTCCCCGAGAGCCAGAAAGCGGCGTTGCTCAAGCTGCTGGCCGACGACGACCCGGCCATTTACCGCGACATCCGCCAGCGCATCCTCTCTTTCGGCCCCTCGGCAGCCGATTGGTTACGCCCGCACCTGCTGAGCCGGGAGCCGACGCTTCGGCGCCGGGCGCAGGAAATCGTCGAACGGCTCGAAGGCCAAATGGCCGATGACCGGTTCCTGTGCTTCTGTGTGCAGCAAGGCGAAGAGCTGGACCTGGAGCGGGGGGCCTGGCTGCTGGCGCAAACGCAATACCCGGATATTAACATTGAGGCGTATAGCGCGTTATTGGACAGCTTTGCCGAGGATGTGCGTGGCCGCCTCGAACCTCGGGTCACGTCCCAACAGGCGCTCAAGGCGCTCAACCCGTACCTGTTTGAGGAACTGGGTTTCGCCGGCAACGAAGAGAATTATTACGACCCGGAAAACAGCTATTTGAACCGGGTGGTGGACCGTCGCACGGGAAACCCGATTAACTTGTGCCTGGTGTACCTGTTGCTGGCGCGCCGTTTGCATTTACCGGTGGCCGGCATTGGTTTGCCGGGGCATTTCATTTGCCGCTTTCAATCCACCTCCGCGGAGATTTTCATCGATCCGTTTAATCGCGGCCGTCTGCTCACCAAGGCCGATTGCGTGCAGTACCTGCTGCAAGGCCATTACAAGGTGCGGGATGATTACCTGGCGCCGGTCAGCCCACGGCGCATGCTGCTGCGGATTTGCGGCAACTTGCACCAGATTTATTTGCACCTGGAAAAGGCTGAAGCGGCTACCCGCTTGCAGCGCTACCTGGTCGCGCTCGCCAAGTGATGAGCCAGATGCCGCGCCACCAACCCTCCTCGCGGCCTAGTTCCTCCAAGCTTTTCACGTGGTCACTGCCGCTCGTTTGCTGTTTCGGGATGTGGGTCGGGTTGGTTGGCTGCGGCAAATCCGGTTCGACCGGCCAGGCGAACGGAGGCGCGGAGAAGAGAGCCAAGACCAGTTATACCATTGGGATGAGCCAGTGCAACCTGGGTGAGCCGTGGCGTGTGGAAATGAACGCGCAAATCAAGGCCGCGGCCGCTAAGCATCCCGAGCTCCAGGTAATCTACAAAGACGCCCAGAACGACACACTCCAGCAACGGGCGCACGTCGAGGAGTTCGTCAGCGCCGCGGTGGATTTGCTCATCATCAGTCCGAAGGAAGCGCAGCCGCTGACCGAGCCCATAGCCAAGGCGATGGACGCGGGCATCCCGGTGATTGTCCTGGACCGCCGCGTGCTGGGGGACAAATACACCTGCTTTATCGGGGCGGATAACAAGAAGATCGGCAAAGCCGCCGGGCAATGGCTGGTGAAGCGGCTTGGGGGCAAAGGCAAAGTGGTGGAGTTGGAAGGCCTGATGACTTCGATCCCCGGACAGGACCGTCACAGCGGATTTCGCGAAGGGATAGCCGGCAGCGGGTTGGAGGTCATCTTCGAGGCGGACATGAAATGGCTCGAACCCAACGCGCGCCAGGAAATGGAATCGGCGCTCTCGCGCTTTCCGAAGATTGACGCGGTGTACGCCCATAACGACCCCGGCGCGCACGGGGCTTACCTGGCGGCCAAGGAGGCGGGCCGAGACAAGGAGATGGTGTTCGTGGGCGTGGACGCCTTACCGCAAGAAGGCGTGGCTTATGTGAAGGAAGGAATTTTGGATGCGACCTTTCAATATCCCACCGGCGGAGCGGAGGCGATCGACACCGCGCTGAAGATTTTGCATGGAGAAAAAGTCCCGAAGGAGATCACACTGGGCTCACGCGTGTTCGACAAAGCAAACGTGGCGCAGGGCGGTGAAGAACTCAAATGACCCGATGAAAACCCCCACGACTCTGCTCAGCCTGTTGCTCCTATGCTGCGGTATCCAAGCGGCGGAACCCGCGCTGACCTATAGCGATTTGGTGCGCCGGCTCACTGATCTGGAGCGGTTGGCTGTCGTGCCCGAAACCGGCGAGCAATGCGCCCAGTGGTCCAGTTACGACCGGCGCAGCCGCTACGATTCCACCACCGGCAAATACATCGATTGGGATGCCAACGGTGATGGAGGCGGCATCATTCGCAAGGAAGGCAATCAAGTTGTGCTGGCCGAAATGACCGGCCCCGGCTGCATTTGGCGGATCTGGTCCGCCGCGCCCAAGGGCGGGCACGTGCGGATTTACCTGGATGGGGCCAGCGAGCCGGCGGTGGACCTGCCGTTCACGGGCTATTTCGATCGCAAGAACGCTCCCTTTACTCGGGCGGCTATCGTGCACAGCGTCTCCCAGGGCTGGAACAATTACACGCCCATTCCCTATCAGAGATCGTGCAAGATTGTCGCCGACCCCGATTGGGGAATGTACTACCACTTCACCTACGGCACTTTTCCCGCTGGCACACATATTCCGACTTTCACGCGTGATTTGAGCGCCGACGGCCAGGCCGCGCTGGACCGCGCCAATGACATCCTGTCCCGCTGCGATATGTCGGAGCCGCGCAACCCTGCCGCCAGCGTGCTGACGCGGACCCTGACGGTGCCCGGGGCTCGAGGTGAAACCGTCGCGCGCTTCAAAGGTCCGCAGGCGCTCACGCGCTTGCGAGTGAGATTGGCTCTGCCGCCGAAGCCCGCCGATATGGATGTCCTGAGGGAATTGGTGCTGCAAATCCGGTGGGACGGCGAGAGTGAGCCGAGTGTTTGGGCGCCACTGGGCGATTTTTTCGGCACCGCCCCGGGCGCGAATCCTTATCGCTCGTATCCGATGGGCCTGGGCGACGACGGCTGGTGGTACTGCAACTGGTATATGCCTTTTGCCAAGGAAGCACAGGTCCAAATAATCAATAACGGCACGGCAAGGCAGCGGGTGTCGTTTGAAATCGAACATGCGCCGCTGGACCGGCCACTCGAGCAATTGACGCGCTTTCACGCCAAGTGGCATCGCGACGCATTCCTCCCAAGCGAACCGGAGCGGCGCATCGACTGGCCGATGCTCAAAACCACCGGCACGGGCCGGTTTGTCGGCGTGATGCTGCACATATGGAATCCGCGTGGCGGTTGGTGGGGCGAGGGCGACGAGAAATTCTTCGTGAATGGCGAGAAATTCCCTTCAACCTTTGGAACGGGTTCGGAGGATTACTTCGGTTACGCCTGGAGCAGCCCGGTGCCATTTCAACATGCTTACCACAACCAAACCCGAAACGATGGCAACAGCCGGGGTCATGTTTCTGTCAATCGTTGGCAGATTCCGGATAATGTGCCATTCCAGCAGTCTTTCGAGGGCTGCATCGAGAAATATTACCCGAACGATAAACCAACTCTCTATGCCGCGGTGGCATATTGGTACTTGGCCTTGGGCGGCGCAGACCCCTATCGACCGGTGCCGCTGAATCAGCGCGTTGGGTATTGGACGCCGGTTGCGACGTTTAAAGTTCCAGGGGCGCTTGAGGGAGAAAAGTTAAAAGTGCTTGGCAAAACCGGCGGCGAGCCGCAGGAGCAGGACCTAACCGGGTTCGATGGCCAATGGAGCAACGATGCCCACCTATGGTGGATCAACGCCAAGCCGGGCGACACGCTCGACCTGGCGGTGCCAGTGTCGCACGCCGCTAATTATAAAGTTCTGGCTCAATTCACCAAAGCTCCTGATTACGGAATCGTGCAACTGTACCTCGATAATGAGAAACTGGGTGAGCCGATCGATTTATATCATGCCTCGGTGGTCCCCACCGGCCCCGTCCAATTGGGGACACGCCACTTGACTGGCGGGGAGCATACGCTGCGAGCCGAAATCCTCGGCGCCAACGACAAGGCCATCAAGAGCTACATGTTCGGACTTGATTACTTGAAGCTGGAACCCGTGCGATAATGGTTAACCGGCCATGTGTTGCGTTCCTCGCTGGGCTGCTTACTTGCGCTGCCTGGGCGCAGGGCGAGCCGACTTTTCATCCAGGGCAAGTCTGGCGTGATACGGCAGGGAACGCCATTCAAGCCCATGGCGGCGGCATCTTGTTCCAGGGCAACCGCTATTACTGGTATGGCGAGGACCGCACGCCGGGAGGCAGCGGAGCAGTCGCGTGCTATTCCTCGACCAACCTGATCGACTGGGAGGAGCAGGGGGTGGTGCTCACACGTTCGGCGCTGAGGCAGGCCGATGAGCGTCCCACGTTCGTCGAGCGCCCCAAGGTCATTTTTAATCCGCGCACCGGCAAATTCGTTATGTGGATGCACCTCGAGCAGCGGGGCTACCATTACGCTCGCGCCGGCATTGCCATTAGCGACCAGCCTACAGGCGCGTTCCAATTCCTGAAGGCGATTCGCCCGATCACCAATGACTTTGGTTTTGAATCGCCAGACCCGAATCACCAAAAGGAGCTTGGCGGCACGGTGCGCGATATGAACCTGTTCGTCGATGACGACGGACGGGCCTACGTCTTTTATGCGTCGGAGAACAATTGGACGATGTATGTCGTGCGACTCGATGCCGAATTTACCGGCCCGGAACTGCCGGCTGTGGAAAACCGAACCTGGGCGCGCGTGCTGGTCCGCCGGATGCGGGAAGCCCCGGCGCCATTCAAGTACCGAAACCGCTATTACCTGCTCACCTCAGCTTGCACAGGCTGGAAACCCAACGCCGCCGACTACGCGGTCGCTAATAACGCGCTGGGTCCCTACGAATCGAAGGGCAATCCTTGCAAGGGCCCGGACGCGGACACAACATTCGGGGCGCAAAGCACCTTTGTGCTGCCCGCCGCAGGTCACCCGGGCAGGTTCATTTTCATGGCCGACCGTTGGAACCCGCGTGACCTGCCGGACTCGCGGTACATTTGGCTCCCGTTCACGGTGCACGCCGATGGGTCTTTCGCGCTGCCCTGGCGTGACTCCTGGTCCTTGCCAGAGTTCCCCGATTGACTAAGCGCCGAACCGCTCCACGCTCTCCCGCTCCCCGCCTCAAGCAGCCGCTTCGGCTTCCGTATCGAGAAACCCTTGCAAGTGGCGGACGCGTGTCGGGTGACGGAGTTTGCGGAGCGCTTTGGCTTCGATCTGCCGGATGCGCTCGCGCGTCACGTTGTACATCTTGCCAATTTCCTCGAGGGTGCGCTCGTAGCCGTCCACCAGGCCGAAGCGCATTTCAAGAATCTTGCGCTCGCGTTCGGTCAGGCTGGTGAGCACATCGCCGAGCTTTTCCTTCAGCAAACTGTAGCTGGTCACGTCGGAAGGGTTTTCGGCCGATTTGTCCTCGATGAAATCGCCCACGCTCACATCGCCGTCGTCGCCGACGGGGGCGTGCAGCGAGATGGGTTGCTGGGCCATCTTAAGCAGCGAATTGATGCGCGCGACGGGCATGTGCATTTCGTCGGCGATTTCTTCCGGAGTCGGCTCGCGGCCCAACTCCTGCGTGAGCTGCTTCTGCGCGCGCCACAGCTTGTTCATGATCTCGATCATGTGGACTGGGATGCGGATGGTCCGGGCTTGATCCGCAATGGACCGCGTAATCGCCTGCCGGATCCACCAAATCGCGTAGGTGGAGAACTTGTAACCACGCCGGTACTCGAACTTCTCGACGCCCTTCATCAGCCCGATATTGCCTTCCTGAATCAAATCGAGGAAGGATTGTCCGCGGTTGGTGTATTTCTTCGCAACGGAGACCACCAGGCGCAAGTTGGCTTCGGCCATGTGTGTTTTTGCCTGATGCGCGCGATCGGCGGCGCGTTTGAGCTGCGCAAACATTTTGTAAAAGTCGTCCCGCGGCATGCGCACGAATAGTTCGAGCGCCTGGGTCTTGGTATGCTCGCCATGCAGTGCGGCCTGCTGCTCGCCCGACTTCCGGTGAGCCTCGAGTTCGGCAATCCGCCGCAGGCTGGCTTGGAATTTTTCGTGGACGTTACCCGCCACCACGATCATGTCCTCGAGCACCTTCTGCTTATAAAAGAATTTAGGGAACGTTTCCTGCAGCTTCTTGTCCAGCTTCCGGAAGATAGTGAAAAGCTTCTCGCGGTGCTTTTGGGCGCCTTTTTGCCAAACGAGATACTTTTCGTCTACGTTCGCGTCGAGCAGGCGAACCTTCTTGATCAGGTTGCGGAGGTCCCGCAGGTGTCCTTCGCGGTTAGCCACTTTTTTATCCACCACGACACGGTCAAACCGTTCCTTGGGCGGCTCGGAAAGCAGCTTCTCGGCAATCGCGATATGTTCCTTGGCGGTGAAACCCAGGCCGTACACCAGGGATTTCATTTCCGATTCGGCTTCCTCGATTCGCTTGCAAATCTCCACTTCCTGTTCCCGGGTCAACAGGGGCACCTTGCCCATCTGGTTCATGTACATCCGAACCGGGTCGTCCAGCACTTCCAGCCGCGAATCTTCTTCCTCTTCCGGTTCGGCGGGTTTGGCGCGCTCCACCTCGGCGTGATCGACGATCTCGACATCGAGATTGCGCAGCTTGGTGTATAGCTCGTCGAGGTCCTCCGGCGAAAGCCCCTCGGGCAGCACATCATTGATATCATCGTACGTGATGTGCCCGTTCTCGTGCGCCAGGTGCAACAGCGTCTTGATCGTCTCCGCCAAATCCAGTGGCGCGACGACAGTCCCGGGAACGCCGGGAGTCTGCTGACCAGGACCGGCTTTTGTCTCAGGACCCGAGTGCGGTTTGCCGGCGCCGTTGGGCTTTTCAGGCGCCTGGGCATGCCCCTCGGGCCGGCCGGCGGCGGCTTTGGCCGAAATGATGAACCGATGCCGCTGCCGCTGGCTACTAGGCGTCGCTGCCCGCTCGCCTGCAGAACCGCTATGGGGAACCCCATTTCCTGACTTGCTCTGTTTCCTTTTCAGCATAAATAATCAGACGCTAAATAATCAGACGCACCGTCGCCGTTTTAGTTCAGTATTAGCCGATTACCTGTGCCAGGAGATTGACAAGGCTCCTGACGCGGTAAGTTGCTTGGCCGTAACGGGTTGTGAATGCCGCAAATAACGGAAGACCGACGCGCACGCACTATAGTCCATTTCCCACCCCGATCAAGTCCTGAACAGGTGGTTTTTGTGGTTTTCTGGCCGCTCGAACCGATGCCCGCACGCTCTGCTTGGGTGCACTACGCCATGTTCAAGGATTTGTTGCAAGCAGGAAAATGTGATTTTTCGCAAATCGAGGCGGTAAATTGGCACAGAGACGTCTGGATGAGGTGACCAGGAGTGTCAAGACCCCTCAAAGCATGAATAGGGGATGAGTTCGAGCTTATGTCTGCCATTGACAGAGCGGGCGCGGGCAAAAAGACTCGGTCCGGGTCGAGTGTGAGAATCCTGCTGCTAAACCAAACGTTTTATCCTGATGTGGTATCCACGGCGCAGCACTTGAGCGACCTGGCGCTGGGACTGGTCGCGCGGGGACATGAGGTGACAGTAGTGGCGAGCCGGCGCGGCTATGACGCTCCCCAGTGCCGCTTCGAGCGGAACGAAGTCTGGCGGGGAGTGCGTATCGTTCGCGTCGGCTCGACCGGGTTCGGCAAAGGGGCGCGGTGGCGGCGGGCGGTGGACTTTTCCAGTTTTCTGCTCGCGTGCGCGGCGTGTGTAACGCGATTGCCGCGGCAGGACGTAATTGTCGCGCTGACTTCGCCACCGTTAATCGGGTCGCTGGGGGCGCGCCTGGCGCGGATGCATAGGAGCCGGTTCGTTTATTGGGTGATGGACCTGAACCCGGACGAGGCGATCGCGGCCGGTTGGCTGCGGCGTGGTTCGGTGGTGGCCCGTCTGCTGGAAAAGCTGTCGCGTTTAACGTTCGAGAGGGCAGACCAGGTTGTTGCGCTGGACCGGTTCATGCAAGAGCGCATCGTGTTCAAAGGTGTCAGCAGGGAAAAAGTGGTGGTGATTCCGCCCTGGTCGCACGATGCGGAAGTGGGTTGGGACGAAGCCGGGCGCGCGCGATTTCGCAAGTTACACGGGCTCGGGGACAAGTTCGTGGTGATGCACTCGGGCAACCACAGTCCGTGTCATCCGCTAGACACGCTCCTGGCCGCCGCCGAACGCTTGAGGTCGGATGAGCGGGTCTCATTTTGTTTTGTCGGCGGCGGCAGCGAGTTTCAGAAGGTCGAGCACTGGGCCCAACGAACGGGTCAGCGCAATGTCCTCTGCCTGCCGTACCAATCTCTGGGCGACCTTTCCGCGTCACTTTCTGCCGCGGACCTGCATGTGGTCGTCATGGGCGAGCGGTTCGTCGGGCTGGTGCATCCCTGCAAGATTTATAACGCGCTCCGGATCGGAGTACCGATTTTGTATATTGGACCTGAAGCGAGCCACATTACGGAGCTGGCAAACGAAAGCTGCGGCCGAATTTATTCTGCGCGGCACGGGCAGGTGGGGCAAATCGTCGAGGCTGTGAAACGGGCGCGGGAGGGCGGGACCAGACTGGAGGGCAGGGGATTGGTTGCAATGAATTCGAGATTTTCCAGGGAGACACTGCTGCCGAGGTTGGTCTGCGAGGTGGTTGGGCCATCTGAGATGAGACCGGGCGCCGAGGACAAAGACGACGGCCTTGCAAGCGCACACGCTAGCTGGACGACCGGTCGGCCTGGGTGAACATGGGACTAATCGGCACATTTCGATTAAAACGGCGGCGGGTGTGGCTCGCTGCGGGAGCGTTTTCGGTGGTGGCGGTGCTGGGGCTGCTTGCCGGCTGGTTTTTCCCGCAACAGATTCTGTGTTTGGATACCGGGCCTGGGCACGGGGAAGTGCTGGTGGTGCTCGGGGGCGGTTCGGGTGAGCGGGCGGACCGCGCTGCGGAGTTGTTCAAAGCGGGTGTGGCGCCGCGGATCCTTCTGAGCGGGGCAGGGGACGCCCAGGATAACCGGCGCTTGCTGGTTGCCCGGGGCGTGCCGGCCGAGGCTATCGAGATCGAGGGTGACTCGAAGAGCACGCGACAGAACGCGCAGTTCACGGTGCGGTCGTTGCGGGCCGAGGGTGTCCGGCGCGCGGTCATTGTGACGTCATGGTACCATTCGCGCCGGGCGTATCGTTGCTTTCGAAAGTACGGTCCCGAGCTCGAATTCCTTTCGCGCCCGGCGTATTACGGGTACGAGTCGGCGCGGCGCGCCCGCCCGGTGAATTGGTTTATCTGGGAGGAGTACGTCAAGTTAGCGGGGTATTGGGTGTGCTATGGGGTGTGGCCGTTCTAGGAGGGGGGAAGGGTGTCAAGTTATCAGGTTATAAAGTTATCAAGTTGTCCCCTCTCGTGACACACACGGTCTTCTTGATAATCTGATAACCTGATAACTGTTAACCTTTGTCACTCGTAGCGCAGCGCCTGGATGGGATCGAGGCGGGCGGCTTTGAACGCGGGGAACAACCCGGCAAGGATGCCCACCAGGGCGCTGAAGCCCACCGCGATGAGCAGCGCCATCGCGGTGATTACCGGCGCGTTGGACACCGGACTAACCAGTTCCAGCACCTGCACGAAGCCGTAGGAAGCTACCACACCCAGCGCGGCGCCCAGCAGCGACACCCCCATGCTTTCGATCAGCACCTGCGTGAAGATGGCCAGGCCCGTTGCGCCGACGGCTTTGCAAATTCCGATCTCGCGAATGCGCTCGTTGATGCTCGCCAGCATGATGTTCATGATGCCGATGCCACCGACCAGCAAGCTGATGATCGCGATGATCCCGCCGCTCATGCGCGCGTTGTGAATCTGCTGTTTGATGCTCTCGACCTGGCTTTCCTGGGTACGAAAGCCGAAGTTCTCGATGCCGCGGTGAGTGAGCATCATGACATTCCTGGCCTGCTGCAGCGCGGGTTCGAGGATGTCCAGGTCCGTCACCTTCATGTTGATGTCGGAGAGACGGTTGTCCGGCACCCCGTTGGTGTCGGTCAGCGCGGAGCGGAACCGCATCCACGCTGTGTTGAGGGGCATATACAGTGTATAGTTTTTTCGTTCGAAGGCCCAATTGCCGTGACCCCAGCCCCGCCGCCGGGCTGGGCCAGCCTGCACTTCCTTAGGTTTGGCGGCTTCGGCCAGGCGCTCCTTCTTGTCCTGCTCGCTTTCGTAGTGGGTGAACATGCCGACGATGGTGAATGGCTGGCCGTTGAGGTTGATGACCTCACCGATCGGCACGATCTCTTTGCCGATCTTTTCAGGCGAGCCGAATAATTCATCGCGAATCCCGGTGCCGATGACGCAAACAGCGTTGGCGTTTTCCTCGTCGAGGTCGGTGAAGAACCGCCCGTATTGGAGCGTGTGCAGATTCACTTCCAGGACGGCGGGCCAAACTCCGGAGGCATTCCAGGGCGAAACCATTTTATCCCCACGGGTAACGACGAGGTCGTCCACGTCCATGGTGGGGGAAACCAACCGCATCGTCGGGACCGAAGCGCGGAGAGCCTCGACGTCAGTCATAGTGCAGGGAACAGCCTGGTCGGCGAGGTGTTCTTGTTCGGAAGGAACCTCCTGTTCATCGAGATTGACGCGGTCGGCGCCGCCCATCGCGATCATCGTTTCGCGCATGCCGTTTTCCATGCCTTTGATAATCGCCGCCATGCCGACCAGGCTGGCCACTCCCAGAATGATGCCCAACATCGTCAACAACGAACGGAACTTGTGCGCCCAGATTTCCTTCAGACCTGCGAGCAACGTGTTTGAGAGAGTCATGGCGATGCTTGCAACGCGGTTACTCGTAGCGCAACGCCTGAATGGGGTTCAGCTTGGCCGCTTTGATGGCGGGGAAAATGCCGGCCAGCACGCCAACCAGCGCACTGGACCCAAACGCGACGACGAGCGACATCAGGCTGACAACAGGCGCATTGCCGGTAGGCGAAAATGAGCTGATCATGCGCACCAGGACGAACGAGGTGAGAAGCCCGGCCAACCCGCCCAGCAGCGCCAGCACGAGCGACTCGACCAGGATTTGGATGAAAATGTCCGCCGTGCCCGCCCCGACGGATTTGCGGATGCCGATTTCCCGGACGCGTTCGGAGATGCTGGCCAGCATGATATTCATGATACCGATGCCGCCCACCAGGAGGCTGATGCCGGCGATCAATCCGCCGCTAAGCCGCGCGTTGTGAACGAACGTGTTGATCTGCTCCGCCCAGTCCTCCTGGGTCCGGAACGTGAAATCCTCGATGCACTGGTGAGTGGACATGAGAACATTTTGCACCTGCTGGAGTGACTGCGGCAGGAGCGCGACATCGCGAATCTTCAACTCCAGGCCAGAGAGGCGGGGGTCGCC
Source organism: Verrucomicrobiia bacterium (assembly GCA_035934555.1). Classification (GTDB taxonomy): domain Bacteria; phylum Verrucomicrobiota; class Verrucomicrobiia; order Limisphaerales; family UBA8199; genus DASYXT01. The sequence goes on from DASYXT010000044.1 coordinate 86,634, forward strand.
GGTGCTCCCGGTGCTCACGGCCAGGGAACTGCGCCCGCCGCCCGAGCGGAATTTCATCCAGACAGTATTCAGCGGCAGGTACACCGTGGCATTCTTTAGGCGAAAGACGAAGCTACCGCCGCCGTGCCAATGCCCGCGATTACGCACCACGCCTGCACTGGCGTTGTTCGTGCCTTGCGCGCGCGCCAGTTCCCGGGCGCGGCGGTCTTGCTCGCTTTCATAGTGCTGGAACATGCCGATGACGGTGAAGGGCACGCCATTAATAAAGAGGGTTTCGCCAACCGGATTGATCTCGCGGCCGACTTGTTCCGGCGCGCCCCACAGTTCATCGCGGGTCGCCGTCCCGATCACACACACGCTCCGCGCCATCTCGTCGTCCAGTTCGTTGAACATGCGCCCGTATTGGAGAACGTGCTCGTTCATTTCCAACGCCACCGGCCAGACACCCATGACGTTCCAGGGCCGGAATCGCTTGCCGTTGGCTGATAAAGTTGCGAACAGGCGCATCTCAGGCGAGATGCGCGTCACCAATGGCGCGCTCCGCTGCAGCGCATACACGTCGTTGATGGTAATGCCGACGGCCTGGTCCGCCAGGTAGCGCTCTCCGACCGGCAGCGATTGCGGTTCGACCCGGAACTTTTCCAGGCCGCCGATGGCGACCAGCGCTTCCCGCGCGCCACGCTCCATTCCCGAGACCAGCGCCGACATCGCAACCAGGCTCGACACGCCTAAAATGATTCCCAACATCGTCAACAATGACCGGAATTTGTGCGCCCAAATCTCGAGTAACCCGGTGTGGATGGTGATGCCGAGTTGCGCCGAAGCTGGGCGCAGCGATTCCGGGCCGTGGGGCAGGGGATTCATGGAGCGGCGGCGAGTCCAGCGGAGTGGGCCGGTTTCGCTCGGTCCAGGCCGGCGAGGGTCAGATCGATTTTGACGGCTATTTTGCCATCGCGAATCTCGATCCGCCGCGGTGTGACGGCCGCGATTTCGGGGTCATGGGTGACCAGCACAATGGTGCGCCCCTGGCGGCTCAAATCGCGAAAGAGCTGCAGGATCGCTTCGCCCGTATGCGAGTCGAGGTTGCCGGTCGGCTCGTCAGCGAACACAATGCGCGGGCTATTGACCAGGGCGCGCGCGATGGCCGCGCGCTGCTGTTGGCCACCGGAGAGCTGGCTCGGACGATGCCGCGCGCGGTTGGCCATGCCGACGGATTCGAGCGCCGCCATGCCGCGGTCGCGGCGCTCCCGGGCGCCTACACCGCTGTAAATCATCGGCAGCTCGACATTCTGCAACACGGTGAGCTTCGGCAGCAGGTTGAAGAACTGAAATACGAATCCGATCTTGCGGTTGCGCAACGTCGCGAGTTCGCGTGCTGAGGCGCGCTCGATCATTACCCCGTCCAGTTTGATGGTCCCCTTGGTCGGTGAATCCAGACAGCCCAGGATGTGCATCAAGGTCGATTTGCCGCTGCCGGAGGGCCCGATGATCGAGATGAATTCGCCTCCCTCAATCTCGAGGGACACATCGTCCAGCGCCCGAATTTCCTCTTCACCCAGGCGGTAAATTTTGCTGACGTTGCGCAGTTCAACCAGAGGCATAATCGAGAGCCGGTCGCGGCGGTTCAGGATTTGCCGCCCGCGGTTGCCGCGCGGGTGCGTATGACGCCGGCGGCAGCGCCCGTCTTGGGCGTGGCCTCTGAGATCGCGGTGCCGGTATTGGTGCTCGCAGCGGGCTTGGGCGCGGCGCTGTTGGTTGCCGTGCTGGCAATCGGGCCAAGCTGCTGCTTTTTGTCGAGTTCGTTCCGGGGCGTTTCCAGAGAAACGACTTCGCCCGGCGCCAGTCCCTGCTGGATTTCCGCAAAGAAATAATCCGAGACCCCCACTTTCACCGCCCGCTTTTCGAAGCCATCCCCTTTCTGAACATAAACGAAGCGTTCCATTTCGGCGGTATCAGGATTTTTTTCGGTGAACACCGCCGAAAGCGGCACGGCGGTGACGTTGTCCGCGGTAGCGACCGGGATCTTAACATTGGCGGTCATGCCCGGCCGCACACGAGGATCGACATTCTGCAAAGCGATCCGCACCGGGTACCCTTTGATATTATTGCGGATGGTGGCTTGGGGCGACATGCGCTCGATCACGCCCGTAATCTGCAGCCCCGCCACCGCTTCGATGGTCACTTCGACCCGTTCCCCCGCTTTAATGCGGGGCATGTCCGCCTGGTTAACCTGGGCATTGATGATCATGGAATTGAGGTCGGCGATGGTGAGCACCTCGGTGCCGCTGTTAAAACCGCCTGAGCCGGAGACCGCCTGGCCAATGGACACCGGCCGTGTCAGAACCGTGCAATCAAACGGTGCGCGGACTTCCGTTTTTGTCAGGTGTTCGTCGGTAATGGCGAGGACTTTCTGCGCGCTTTCAAGGGCATTTTTGGCGAGTTCGTAAGCGGTTTTGGTGTCGTCATATACCTCCTGCGAAATAAGTTTGGACCCCAATAATTCCTCAGCCCGTTTATAGTCGCGGTCGGCTTTGTCGAGGCCGAGTTTGGCTTTTTCGATATCCGTCAGGTCCGAAGCCTTTTGCTGTTGCAATTCGCTGTCATCGAGTTTGAACAACAGCGTATCCTTTTTGACCTTGTCGCCGATATCCACCGGCAGCACCAGCAACAGCCCGTTGATTTCCGGCCGGACGGAGACCTGCTCGGCGGGAGCGATTTCTCCGGCCGCATTGACTGCGAAATTAATATCCCGGACCTCAGCCACCGCCGTGGTGGGGCGCGCGAGTGCGGTGTCGGAAGGATTGGTCTTTTGCCAGTTTTTCCAACCGTAGTATCCGCCGCCAAGCAGGGCGAGCGCGGTGACGAGGGCTATCCACTTTTTCATGTCATTCGGAATACTCAGCGGTCCGCGGCAGATTAGCCGCCTTTGTTGACCATGGACATAGATTTCGACCGGGCAGCAGCGGGATCGTTTCGGTTTGTTCGTGCGTAGCAGCAGCGGGACAACCGCTGTGCCAGCCAAACCGAGCCCGCTAACGTCCGGTTCGATGCGCCGCATAGCTGTCGTGCGTTTGCGGCAAAAGGACTTGCCACGGCCGGCGCGAACCGGTTTGTTCAGGCCCTTAGACGCGCATGAAGCCGTCGTATTTAATAATTTTGCTGGTGATGAACCTGTGTTGGGCGGCGGTCTATTCCGCCTACAAGGTCATCGGCCACGCTCTGCCTACTGGCGGAATAGTAACGCTGCGCTTCGGGATGGCTGGCCTTTGCTTGCTGTTTATTTGGCCTTGGTTGCCCGGCAAAGCGCCACGGGGGCGGGATTTGTGGGTCACCTGCGGCATGGGTTTGCTGCTGTTTGTGCTGGGGCAGCGCTTGCAAGTCTATGGCAACGAAATCGGCAGCGCGGGCAATTCGGCCGTTTTGATGGGCTTCGAACCGCTCATCACGTCGGTGGCGGCGGCCCTGTTTCTGCACGAACACATCGGGCCACGGCGCTGGGCCGGTTTCGGCCTCGGCTTACTGGGGGTTGGTTTGTTGCATGGGGTCTGGCGGCGGAGTTTTCAGTGGGTTGGGCTCGTGCCAAGCCTGATTTTCATCTCGTCGTTTGTGTGCGAAGCGGGCTACTCGGTTTTGGGCAAACCGATTATCCAAAGGGCGAGTGTGATGAAGATGCTGGCTATTTCGTTGCTGGTGGGGATGGCCGTGAACCTGGTGATCGACGGCGGCGAAACGCTGCGCGCCGCCGGGGCATTAACGCCTGAGGCGTGGGGCCTGTTGGTGGCGATGGCCGTGATCTGCACTACGGTGGGTTACACCCTCTGGCTTATCATCATTCGCGAGTGCTCAGTCAATGTCGCCGCGTTGACCATCTTTACGCAATCGGCCTTCGGCGTCGCGCTGGCCGGCTTGTGGCTGGGCGAAAAACTGCACTGGGAACAATTCGCCGGGTCCGTGGTTATCATCGGGGGCATGGTGCTGGGATTGTCGAGACAGGTGAAAGCAGTATAAACGCAGAAAACTGCAGCGGTGTTAGATCAATAGTTAGGATTACGATTATGATTAACATCATGATTAGAGGAAGGCGCTTGTCATTCGCCTGATTCGCGCCAAACTCGGCCGATGGTCCTGCGCCGCCGTCGGACCGGTGGCGCCAGTTTCGCTGTAGCGGACGGTTTTGGAAGGCAAGACAATGAAATCGAATCTAATTAGACAAATGGCGTTGGTTACGGCCCTGGCAGGGCTCGGGCTAATGGTGGCCGGGTGTGCCTGGCAAATTGGCGGTGACAAGAAAGGAACCAGCATCGCGCAGACGACGCGTGGGCAGGAGCTGATCGATCTTAAGAAGGCCAAAGACCAAGGCGCGATCAGCGAGGAGGAGTACCAGGCGCAACGGAACAAGATTCTGAATCGCCAGCCATAAGACGCGGCGTCGCGGCGGCTCGGGAGCACGAGGCCCAATAGTCTCTCGGGAGACGTTGAGACCTGGCGGTATCATTTGCCGGGCGGCTGGAAGATTTTGAACGTTCGGGTTGCCGATCATTTTTCAGGCATGGTGACATTTTGAGTGCAACGAAAGTAACCGCGGAGATGGTGCGCGCGATGAAAGGCGGCAAATTTGCCGCCCTCACGGCGTATGATTTTCCGATGACCCGGCTGTTGGATGAGGCTGGGTTGCCGCTGCTATTGGTGGGCGATTCGCTAGGCATGGTCGTGCTTGGCTATCCGGATACGACGCACGTGACGATGGCGGAGATGGAGCATCACGTGCGGGCCGCGGCGCGGGCCAAGCCGCGAGCGCTGCTGGTGGCGGATTTGCCATACCGAAGTTATGAAACGGTGGAGAGCGCCGGCGCCAACGCGCAACGGCTCGTGGCCGCCGGCGCCCAAGCCGTGAAGGCCGAAGGTGGCCGCACAATCCTGCCGCAAGTGCAGGCGATTCTCGCCAAGGGCATTCCATTTTTGGGTCATCTCGGCATGCTGCCGCAGCACGTGCTGGAGGAGGGCGGCTACCGCATCAAAGGCAAGCGGGAGCCGGAACATCAGGCACTGCTGGCCGATGCGTTGGCGTTGGCGCAGGCCGGCGCGTTTGCCGTCGTGCTCGAACTGGTCGCCGCGCCGGTCGCCAAAGAACTGACTCGGAGCATCCCCATTCCGACCATCGGGATCGGTTCCGGACCTGATTGCGACGGGCAAATCCTCGTCACGCCCGATTTGCTCGGCATGTTGCCCTGGTACAATTTGAAACATGTCAAACCGAAGCTCAACGCGGCGGAACAAATCAGGGCTGTGGTGAAGCAATGGGTCGAAGGGTTGAAGCGTTGAACGCCCGGGCACGAAAGCTGACGCACGTCGATGCGCGCGGGCAGGCCGCGATGGTCGATGTGTCGCCCAAACCGGTCATGCGGCGCGAGGCGATTGCGCGTGGGGAAATTCGGCTGCAACCAGCCACTTTGGACCTCATCCAAGCGCAGGCCGTGGCCAAAGGAAATGTGTTCGCCACGGCGCGGTTGGCGGGAATCCTCGCCGCGAAGAAGACCGGCGAGCTGATCCCGCTCTGCCATCCGCTGCCACTGACCCATTGCCAGGTTGAGTTTGCGATCCCGGCCGCGCGCGACCGCGTCGTGATTACAGCGTCGGCCAAGGTGGCAGCGCAGACTGGCGTCGAGATGGAGGCGCTCACGGCGGTCGCGCTGGCGGCTTTGACCATTTACGATATGTGCAAAGCGGTCGATGCGCGGATGCGGATTGGCGAAATCAAACTGGTCTCGAAAACCAAACAGTAGGCATGCAAATCGTTTGCGGAGTGATCACCATTTCCGATCGGGCCTCGGCGGGTGTGTATGAGGACCTCGGCGGCCCGGCGTTGCGACAGGCTTGCGTAAAGTACGGTTGGGAGATTCGCGCAGAGAAGCTGGTCCCGGATGAAGTGGCTCAGATTCAGGCCGCGGTGCGCGAACAAATCGCCCAGGGCTGTCACCTCGTATTGACGACCGGCGGTACGGGCGTGGCTCGGCGGGATGTAACTCCGGAGGCCGTGCGCGGGCTCGCGACACGAGAACTGCCCGGATTCGGCGAGGTGATGCGGGCGCAGTCGATGAAGCTAACGCCCAACGCAATTCTGTCGCGCGGGCTGGCTGCGGTGGTGGGAAAGACGTTGGTAATCTGCCTGCCGGGAAAACCGAGCGGAGCGGTCGAATGTCTCGGATTCGTGGTTGGCGCAATTCCGCATTGCCTCGAGGTGCTGCAAGAGGTGCCGACGGGGTGTTAAGGGTTTCACGCCGAAACCGCCATTAATCTCAGTGATGTGTACGCAGATGGACGCAACCGGGCGACCGCTGCGCATCACGCGCTTTGGCCAGACTGCGCCTTAGGCGAGCCGATGTGCTCGCCGTCCACGGTGACGCGGGTGATCATAAGCGCCGAGATGACATCGTAGCGCTCGTCATCACCAAAAACGAAAACCCTCCCAGCCGTGGGGGGAACGGCAATATGATCGACGCTGGCGACCCTCAACTGCCCGCCATCAGCGAGGTGGATGGTAAACGGGACAAACGGTGTCGCGTGAATGAGTTTCCGAATATCGCCTGTCATAGCTAAAGCTTATGCTACGCCTAGCAGAAGCGCGAGGCAAGCTCCAGCGCCGGCAGCGCCGCAGGGCTACTATCGGCTGAGATCGGCGAATATGCCGGGTGCCGCCCAGTACGCCATGACAGCCCCAACAATTGTAGCGTCAACTGCGACGGCGAACGGCGTCAACAAAACCTGCTTCACCCTCTGCGAAGAACCGGTGTATTGAGGCAGTTTGTAAGGATCAAGCTGCTCAGTGCCCGAGTACAACGTGAAAAAGTCAGCCTCGTGGGTTACCCTCGCGTAAAGTCGTTTGAGCCCGGGGCCACGAGGACCTGGAGCGCCTTCGCCCACGGGAATGGGCGCGAGTCCCGTGGCCGCCTTGGCAGATACAAAGTGCGGCTTTTGATTACGGTTCACTCGCAGTGTGTTCGGGTCGAGCCAATAGCAGCGAGGCCGAGTGGTGGTGTCGCCATCTTTCGACTCGTCATATTGCACGAGGATGTCCTGTCGCTCCGTTGAATAGGACAGGCGGAGGTTGGCGGGGCTGCCGGGTCGATAGTGATGAGCGAAGGTCTCTTTATCCCAAAGGGCAGGTGTGCAACCGCAGGCGAAAGGAAGTGGCAGCGCCAACAGCGCCAGCAACAACCCCCTACGCGCGACTAGTGGCAAAAACGATTTCATGTGGTTGATGGGGTGCTGCCGAACGCTGAGCTCACCGATGAGGCTCCCCCACCCGCTTCCGAATGAGTAGAGCCGGGGCCGGGGGCGGACCCCTGAAGCAGTGTATCCGTCGTGCCGTGGGGAGCAAGCGCTGAGGAGGCCCGCAATGCGGCCTTGGTTGGCTACTTACACGAGGGGGCGTCAGCGGATATCCGGATCGTGTCAGATGAGTTTCAAAACCCTAATTTGTTTTGGGCCTACAAGTCTCGTTTTAATTCTCGCGACGGGTGCGAATCGGGTTCATTTTCGATTTGTGGTTCCGTTAAGCAACGCGCAAATACGCACATTCAAAGCGCAGGCCCAACGGCTGAAGGCAAGCCTCAAGCTCGGCAGAGACGGTCTGAGCTCCGGGTTCCTTGCCGCCCTGGATGACGCGCTCAAACATCAGGGCCTGGTGAAAGTGAAGTTCGATGAATTCAAGGACCAGAAAAAGGAATTGGCGCCGCAATTGGCCGAGAAGAGTGGCAGCTATTTGGTGACACGTGTGGGTAATGTGGCCGTGCTGTACCGACCAAAACCAGCCCCGCCACCGCCTGCCGAGTGATGGCAGGCAGTGCGCAAATATGAGAATACACATCCACCGGAGCTACGACATCGAGCGCGCGAGTACCCCTGCTAGGTCGCGGACAACCGGGGGTAATTGTCTCTTTTATAACTGCTTATCGTGGGGGTAAGTTTTGCATGGGTGCAGGCGGCGAATGGCCTAATGCTCAACTCGCCGATGGCGGCCCGCCTGCGGCCCCCGAACCGCCCGAAAGCGCCGCAGGGCCGTCCTTCGGTGAAGCGCTTTCCCGGCCGCTCGCCCACTGGACCAAGCCCAGCTCCAGTAACGCCTCCAGTGAGTTAGAGCCTCCGAAGTGCTCAACAATTCGGCCATCTCGGATTCTTTCGATATTCACGCCGGACAGGACGATGCGTTTATGCGTGGGTCTCAAGCCGCCCCACTCGCCAGAGTGCGTTCCTCGCATCGTCCACCATGTAACCACAATGTCTCCCTCAGCCACCTGACCGTCCACCGTCATAACCATGTCGGGATAACACCTGTGGAATTGCAGCACGTGTTCTCGAAACCATGCCAAACCGTTAATATTGGTATGTGGCACCGTGCAATCGCTGGCGATAAACTCCGGCAAGCGCTCGACCTCGCCCGTGTTCACCACCTCCTCCCGGAGCCGGCGCGCGAGTAGTTTATTATCTGCTTCAGACATAGCGTAAAATAATTCGTCCCGGTCAACGCGAAGCTGAACGATGCGGCGGAGGCGCATTCAGGGGCGTAGCTCCGGGTTCGGCACAGCGCTGCTGGAGGGCTCCCAATCGCCGCCGCAGGTCCTCATCCGCCTCAGGGTCATAGCCATAAGCCTCAAAGTGCTTCAGAACCACCCCTGCGGGATTTCAGTTTGCGTGCGGTGTCCACCGCCCGGAGGTGATTGATGCCGGGAATGCGCGGCATGGTTAGCTACGCCACCGGAACTTCAATTTCCCTGACATCCGCGCCGGAAATGGATTCTTGAACTGCAGCCAAGTAATCCTGAATGGCGTTCTGCAACATTGGCAAGCGCCTCCGGCTCGGTTTTTCCCTGCGACCAGCAGCCCCGCAACGCTGGACAGTGGACACTCTAGCTCTCATCTGTTGCCTGAAGAACGACGCGGTATCGCATGGCAAAAATTAACCTGACCGACATCACAAGTCACTGCCAAACAGCTCCGCATCGCTGCTGGATGGTTCTCAATCGCCGCGGCAGGTCCTCATCCGCCTCAGGGTAATAGTGTGCGAGAATTACCGAACATGAATTCGCTGGCAGTTCCCCCGGCGCTTTGCCTATGGTGCAGCGGCACTGGTGAACGCCCCATGCTTGAGCATGCTTAAGCGACCGACCTGATGAAGAGTAGTTCCCGATTTGATGAAGCGGCGGCGCAATGGGACCAAAATCCCGGGCGAGTCGAGACGGCCCGAGCGGTCGGAGCCGCCATCGTCCGTGCGATTAAGCCCCAGCCCGGTTGGCGGGTGCTCGATTACGGCGCAGGCACCGGATTGCTCACTCTGAATCTTCAGCCGCTTGTTTCCTCGCTGCTCGCGCTGGATTCGTCTCAGGGGATGATAGAGACGCTGAGACGGAAGCTGGCTGCTAGCGTAATCAGCAATGTCGAGGTGCAGTTGTGGGACCTGGAGGCGGGTCCGTTGGCAAAAGATAACTTTGACCTGGTGGTGAGTTCGATGACGCTTCATCACATTCGCAATGTGCGGTTGGTTTTTACACGCTTGGCCGCTCTGTTGAAACCGGGCGGATGGCTGGCGGTCGCCGATCTGGATTCGGAAGACGGCAGCTTTCATGGACAAGCCGATGATGTGTTCCACTGCGGCTTTGAACGGGGCCAGATCGCGGATTGGCTCGAATGCGCCGGGTTGACCAACGTTTCTGTTGCGGACGCTTACTCGCTGACCAAACCCAGTTCAATAGGACAGCTCCGCAGTTATGGCATTTTTCTGGCGACGGCACAAAAGCGGGCGGCAGAGGCTGAACTTCGGGGGCTCAGTGGTAAGTGATGGCAGGCGCTATGCAAATATGAAAATAGAAAGTATAACTCCTGGGAACGATGCCTCTGGCCTCGGCCACTGGATTGTTGCTCAACCAGATTTTAACCTTTGTTCCCTGGATCCTGCGGTGCGGAACTTTTTGCCAGCGGTGGGGTTGGGGTATAAGATGTCGAGATGGATCTGGATTCACTGGTTAATCTAGCGGCGACCAACGGCGCCAGCGATCTGCATTTGGAAGCGGGTCTGCCGGCGGCGGTGCGCGTGCGCGGGGCGTTGCGCACGGTGGGCGAGCCGCTGTCCCCCAAGCTGCTGATGGAGATGGCGCGCCAGGTGATCGGCGATGAGCAATGGCCGCGCTTTGTTGCGCAGCGCTCGTCCGATTTGTCGCGGAATATTCAGGGCGTGCGTTGCCGGATTAACGTGTTGCAAACTGCCCGCGGCATCGGGTTCGCCATCCGTTTGCTGGCGTCGTTTCAGGCGACGGTCGAGCGGCTGAACCTGCATACAGACCTCAAGAAACTGGTGGACCACACGCATGGGCTGATTTTGGTCAGCGGTCCGACCGGCAGCGGCAAGTCTTCGACGCTGGCGGCGCTCATCCAGGAAATTAACCTCACTGATGCCCGTCACATCGTCACCATCGAGAGCCCGATCGAATATAACTTCCGGCCGCGGCGGGCGTACATTCGCCAACGTGAGGTGGGCCGGGACACGCCGAGTTTCGAGCAAGCGCTGTTGGATGCGTTGCGCGAGGACCCCGATGTGCTGATGGTGGGTGAGATGCGCGACCCGGAAACGATGCGGTTGACCTTGAGCGCCTCGGAGACGGGCCACCTGGTGCTGGCGACCGTTCATTCGAGCACCTCCGCCGAGGCGTTGCAGCGCGTGGTGTCGGCTTTTCCGGCGGAAATCCAGAGCGGGGTCGCGGCGCAATTGGCCGACTGTTTGGTCGCGGTGATCGCGCAACGGCTGCGGTTTCGCCAGGACCTCAATATCCGCGTGCCGGAATGCGAAATTCTCATGGCGACACACGCGGTGAAGAATTTCATTCGCAATCGGGATTTTTTTAAGATCGCTTCGTCCCTCGAAACGGGCGCCGAGCACGGCATGTGGAGCTTCCAACGGTATCGCAACTGGCTGGAAAACCGGACCAACTGGACGCTGCCGGACCAGGCGGCGCAGGCCGCGGAGAGCGAGCCGGCGGAGCCGAGCGCACCGCCGGTAGTGCTGCCGGCGTTCGCGCCGGCGCCGAGAACTACGAAGCTGGAGAAGGCCCCGCCGACGCCTGCGCCGGCGCTCAATTCGGGCAAGCCGGGCCGGATTGAAATTGAACCAGTGGAAGGGGAGTTCGGCAAAATCTTGAAGCGCCCGGGGGAGTAATGGGATCCAGGAAGCAGAAGGCGCGGGCGCTGGCGCTACTGTTGATGTTGAGCGCTGGGGTGGCGGCGGGGCTGGCGGGCTGTGTTTCCAAGGCCCGCGCCAAGGCGGAAGCGCGCGCGGCATTCGTCGCCGGCGAACAGCAAGCGATGAACAATGTCGAGCAACTGCGCAATCGCGGCGATACGGTTACCGTTCTGGGCGACGTCAAAACACACCAAATCCCCTGGACAACGGAGCTGACGCTGGCCAAGGCGGTCGTTGATGCGGGGTATATTGGGGCGGCCGATCCGACGCAAATCCTGGTGGTACGTGAGGGGCGGGCGACGCCTTACGATCCGAAGCAACTGTTGAAGGGCGAGGATGTGCCGCTGCAAGCGAGGGACGTTGTGGTGCTTCGTTGAGAAGGCGGTTTTTGTTGCCGCAAGGCGTTGAGGTTGTAAATTCGGCCGGTGCTCGAGCCGCCACCGCTGCAACAACTCCGCCGCACTTACGTGCGTGTTGGCGGCCGGACGCTCATTTATTTTTCCGGTTGTGACTATTTTCGCCTCGCGAGCCATGCCGGGGTGCTGCGCGCTGCCCACGCTGGATTGCGCAAGTACGGTTTGAGCGTCGCCGCCTCGCGCCTGACGACCGGCAACCATCGGCTCTATGGTGAACTGGAGGAGAGATTGGCCGGCTTCTTTGCCGCCAAAGACGCGCTTGTGGTACCGAGCGGGTATGTGACCAATCTGATTGTCGCGCAGGCGCTGGCGGGGACTTTTTCGCACGCACTGGTAGATGAGGAGTCGCACCCGTCGCTGGGGCACGCGGCTCGGTTACTCGACTGTCCGGTGCTGAAGTTCGAACACCGTTCGCCGGCGGCGCTGGCTGGCACGGTTCGCCGGTGCGGCCCCGGCGCGCGGGTGATGGTGCTCACCGACGGCATGTTTTCGCGCGATGGCGCGGCGGCGCCGCTGGATGAGTATCAATCTGCTTTGCCGCGGGACGCAGTGTTGCTGGTGGATGACGCCCACGGCGCCGGTGTCCTGGGCCGAACCGGCCGCGGCACGCTCGAACATGCCGGCGTCGGCCGGGCGCAAGTGATCCAGACTATAACCTTGAGCAAAGCTTTTGGGGCGTATGGAGGCGCGATTCTGGGCACGCCGGCCCTGCGCCAAAGGATTCTGGACCGCAGCCAATTGTTTGTCGCCAGCACGCCGCTGCCATTGCCGTTGGCTAACGCGGCGATGGAAGGCGTGAAGGTGTTGGCACGCGGGGCGAGCCTGCGGCGCCGGTTACACGCGAACGCTAGTTACACGAAGGCCGCGTTGCGAGCCTCCGGGCACGACCTCCCCGACACACCAGGACCAATCCTATTCTTTGCGCCGAGCAATTCAGCCGCGGCGTCCCGTCTGAAGGCGCGGCTGTTGCGAGCCGGCATTTATCCGCCGTTCATGCATTACCCCGGCGGCCCGGCTGGCGGGTACTTTCGCTTCGTTATTTCCAGCGAGCACACCCGCGAGCAGTTGGACCGGGTTATTGCAGTTTTGCGGGGTGCGTTCTTTGGTCGAAGCGATTCGGTTCCACCGCGAATGGAGGCGAATCAACGCAAATAACAACCGAATCGGAGTTGCGTTTTGCGGGCCGGGGCATCGGGAAAAACGCTGACAACCTTGACGCGCGCTGCCGGCATACCGGGCATGACATAGTTGGTATTTGCATCGTAGGAATCCCTTGACTAACCTGCACCGATGCCTCCGGAGAGCATAGATGCGGCTGTGCAGGACATCAAAGGCGAGAAGGATCCGACACTGAAAATCTTGAAACTCGCCTCACTATGCTGCATGCTTTGGGCCGAAGCAGGCGCGGAGTTAGTGGTTGTGGGTGTTGGTTTCAGTATATCCGCAGGAGGACCCTGTGGCGCGCGGTTGCGCGAAAGTCCTCGCCGCGGTTGCCCTGGGTGGCGGGTTGAGGATGAATTGGGCCGAGGTTCTGCGCGTTGCAGCTCTGGCGGATTATCGTAATGTTAAAGAGTGTAAAGCGCTGGTGCGCGAAGTGGCCGATGAACTCAAACTCAAATCCCCCCTCGATACCGATTGAGGTTTCGATTAGTTATGCGGATTGGCTAAAGGGACGCCGCTGGCGGCGGGAGTTGAGCCGCCGGGTTGTTCCAGGCACACTCCGCCGCACCAGGAGTTCCAGAGACCGCCGCCTGCGCAAACTTTTCCAAGGCGAACGCGGCCTGCCCTTTACACCTACCGATCAGTTGTAGCCTTCGGGCGTTGCGGATTTGCTTCTTGTTCTGTTGTGCGCCGTCTGATCAAGCACCTTTGGCAAGAACATGCCGGGCCGGCTCAATCATTCTTCAGCAATTCTTAAGTGTTTGCGGGTTTGCGGCGAAGTTACTTTAATTGCTTGTGGGCTGGCCTTGGACTTGCTTTGCTGCCACTCGGATTTTGTACACAGCTATGACGCTCGACCAGGCATCAAAACTAATCAAAACATGCGCGCAGCAGATGGACGCCCGCTATGGGCAGGTCGTCTTTGACGAATGGGCCATCGTTTCCCTCGCGGAGAATAAGGGCCGGCTGCTGGCTTACGACGGCCCGCGCAAGAGCGGCTTTCAACAGAACTTTTTGTCTGACGCGGGCAGTCTGCGCGCGGGTTTGCTGACGCGGGAGTATAGCATTGGGGATTTTGAATTCGCCCGGCATGGCGTGGGGACGGGGTTCGAGGCATTTTTGGTTCTGGGAGAAGGATTGTTCCTGATTTGCAACAACACCGTCCAATCTATGGACGGGATCACGCGGGACCCGCGCTGGCTGGAGGCGCAAGTGCCGTTCGTCGAGTTCAGCGATAAAGTGCGGGCAGATCCGTTGGTTTTGCAGCAGTGACGGTGGTGCCGTTATTGGCCCAAGCCGTTTACGAGAAACACCAGGTAGAGGAACGTCAGGAGCCAACCGACCAGGCGGGGCAGGCGCCCAAATACCATCACGAGGAGAAAGTGCAGAACCGCGACGGCGAGCAACAGCAGCAGACCGTTTTGAAACGCGACCGGCACCTGCATCGGATGGTAAAGAGCATAGACGCCGATGCAAAGTGGGATGCAAATATGGCCGTCGCCAACCTGAGAGGTATAGACCACTTCGGGATTGCCGCGCCAGGCATAGTAGAAGGCCAGCACGGCATTCGGCAGCACGTCCAGCCATCCGCTCAGCCACCCGAGATATTTCGCGCTAATAAACCCGGTGTGGCTCGCTGAGACCCAGTCCACCAGCCAATCGGTGCTGACATAAACCGCGTAGGCGCCCAACGCCAGCAAGCCTAAATCCAACGGGAGCTTCCAGGTCCAGGTTTTCTGCTGGCGCACGTTGTTCTTGAGAACCTCAAAGACGTGAAAGCACTGCCAGAAAAGGAAGAGCCCGATCAGGACGAGGCCGTCGGTGAAATCGAGTTTGCCGCGGCGGCCGAGGGCCCAAAGAGCGCCGGTAAAAAAGAGCACCGCGGCGAGGGTAAGCAGGAGCGAGAGTCGGTTGAGTTTGTGAACTTGTTGGGCGTCGCGCGCTTTGCGTTTTGGTTTGGGTTTGGCCTTGCCGGGTTTAGGGGCGGGCACGAGGTTCATCCCCCAAAGCATGGTGGGCAAGCCGATCAGCAGAGTGAGGTTGGTGACGTTGTTGACGAGGCAGTTGGTCAGCACTTCGCCTCCGGAACCGCCTTTGGCGCCGACGACGAACGCGAATAGCAGATTGCCCATCCCCGAGCAATACGGCATGACCAGCGTGCCGAGCACGGTGCCTTCGACGCCGCTGGCGTTCATCGCCTCCAAGCGCCACAGCATCAAGAACGAGCCGGCCAGGAACACGCCCAGAAAACACCAGGGCGCCCACGGTCCGGCATTTGCCATCGATTGGAGAAAGTCGTGCACGGCGGAAGCGGTCGAAGGTCGGTTCAGGGTGTGGCCGCCAGGCGCCCGACAATGTCTTCGACGCGAAGGCCGATGACTCGGATGGTCTTATGTTTTGAGGTGTGCCCGCGCACGAGCTCGAGGCGGTTGCGGGGACAATCAAGTGTGTGCGCCAGGAGTTTGAGGAGGGCGTCGTTGGCGGCGGCATCCACGGGTGGAGCGGTGACTTTGACGCGCAGCTCGTTGCCAAGTTGCGGGCCGATCTCGTTGGAAGAGGCGCGCGGCTGGACTTTAATCGCCAACAGCACGGCTTGGGCTTCTGCGCGGAGAAAGGCTGGCAGAGTCATTCTGCACAGGACGTTAATTGTTGCTCGCCGACCATGATTCTCGCCGTTAGAGTAATACTTGACCAGCTTATGAGCAATCGGAACCAAGCCGGGAACGTAATTCTTCAGCGGAGCGCGAGCATGGCGTTAATCCTGACGCTGGGTTTGAGTGGCTGTGCGACGAAGAAGTCGCCACCCATGGCTGTGCCGGCGGCTGCGCAGACCTCCGTGACTACGCCGGTAGCGCCGGCACCAAAAACGGCGGACGCTGCGCCGGATGTGCTGGCGCAGGCAGCCGCCCAGCCTTCGCCGCCGCTCGAAGGGGACGGTTGGCAGAGATTGTTCGATGGGGTGACGCTGACCGGCTGGCGGGAAACACAGTTCGCCGGTCGCGGTGAGGTCGAATGCCGCAACGGGTTGATGTTGCTGAACATGGGGGATCCGTTCACGGGCGTGAACTGGACGAACGATTTTCCCACCATGAACTACGAGGTGGCGCTGGATGCGATGCGAGTGGCAGGCGCGGATTTTTTCTGCGGTCTGACGGTGCCGGTGGGGAATACCTTTTGCAGCCTTATTGTGGGCGGTTGGGGTGGATCGCTGGTGGGCATTTCGAGCCTGGACGGAATGGACGCTTCCGAGAATGAGACCACGCGCTACATGACCTTTGACTATGGCCATTGGTACCGCATCCGGCTGCGGGTGACACCGGACCGGCTGGAGGGTTGGTTGGACGCCAAGAAGATTGTGGATGTGGTTACTACCGGGAAGCAGATTTCACTTCGGGTCGGCGACATCGAGATGTCGAAGCCATGCGGGCTGGCGTCGTGGCAGACGACGGCTGCCTACCGCAATATCCAGATGCGGCGCGTGACCGGCCCGCAAGATGCGCCGAAGAAGCAGTTGTGAGGTCGTGGAGCGGGGAGAGCGTGGAGCGTCAGGCGGAATAGCTTCCGGAGGAGACCGTGCCGCCTTTGCCGGTCCAATTGGTATGAAAGAACTGGCCGCGGGGCTGGTCGAGGCGTTCGTAGGTGTGGGCGCCGAAATAATCGCGTTGGGCCTGAAGGAGATTGGCCGGGAGGCGCTCGCTGCGGTAGCCATCATAAAAGGCCAGTGCGGTACTCATCGCCGGGACCGGGATGCCTTTTTTGGCAGCAGCGGCGACGATATTGCGCCACGAACGGTGGGCGCTGTTGAGCGCTTTGCGGAAGAAACCATCGAGCATGAGGTTCGAGAGCTTGGAATTGCGCTCGAAGGCCTCTTTAATCTTGCCGAGGAATTTGCTGCGGATGATGCAGCCGCCGCGCCACATTAGCGCGACTCCGCCGTAGTTGAGATTCCACTTGTACTGCTGGGCCGCAGCCCTCATTAACATGTAGCCTTGAGCGTAGGAAACCATTTTCGACGCGTAGAGGGCCTTGCGAATGTCTTCGACTATTTTCGCCCGGTCGCCTTTGATCGCCGGGTTGGGCCCCCGCAGCTTTTTTGCGGCAGTGACGCGTTCATCTTTCAGTGCGGAAAGCATGCGGGCATAGACGGCTTCGGCGATCAGGGTGATCGGTATGCCTAAATTCTGGGACGACTCGACGGTCCATTTGCCGGTGCCCTTTTGGCCGGCAGTGTCGAGGATTTTGTCCACGAGCGGCTGGCCGTCAGTGTCCTTGAAAGCAAGGATGTCGCGAGTGATTTCAATGAGGTAGGAATCGAGTTCACCCTGGTTCCACTGGGCGAAGACCTGGTGCATTTCTTCGGCGGTCATGCCGAGGCCGGTTTTCATCAGGTTATAGGCTTCGCAGATGAGCTGCATGTCGCCGTACTCGATGCCGTTGTGGACCATTTTGACATAATGGCCGGCGCCGTTTTCGCCGACCCAATCACAGCAGGGCGTGCCGTCTTCCACCTTGGCGGCAATTCTCTGGAAAATGTCCTTCACGTGCGGCCAGGCGGCGGGCGAACCGCCCGGCATGATGCTGGGGCCGTGGCGCGCGCCCTCTTCGCCCCCGGAAACGCCGGTGCCGATATAGAGAAAACCTTTGCTCTCGACGTAGCGGGCCCGGCGGATGGTGTCTTCGAAAAGCGAATTACCGCCGTCAATGATGATGTCGCCGGGTGCCAGGAGCGGCAAGAGGTGCTCGATGAATTCATCGACCGCTGCGCCGGCTTTGACCATCAGCATGACGCGGCGCGGGCGTTTGAGCAGCGAAACCATTTCCTCGAGGGAATGCGCGCCGATAACACGCGTGCCTTTGGCCTCGTTATTGAGAAAGTCATCGACTTTAGAAACGGTGCGGTTAAACGCGACCACGGTAAACCCGTGGTCGTTCATGTTCAGGATCAGGTTCTGGCCCATCACAGCCAGGCCGATCAAGGCGATGTCAGCTTGAGGTTCCATGGCAATAGTTGCTCAGCCGCCGACCTGGAGCCGCTTGTCATTCTCGAGCATGGTCTTGAGATTCGGCCAATCCACCTCGTTCATTTCCTGGAAGGCGTTGAGGTACACGGCAACCACCTCCGGCGGGTGTTTGGCCAGCACAGCATCGACGGCGGCCTGGAGTTTGGCGTCGTCCATGGTCGCGGGCAGATCCTCGACAACACCTTCTTTATGGGGGATGCCCAGCGCATCGAGAAAATCCCCCAGCAACGCCTGGTGTTTCTTGAGCAGCCAGGTGCGCAGCAGGTTGGCCGTGACGCCTTCCAGGGAGGGCCGCGCGAGGGTGGTGAGCATCGCCGCGTTTCGTTGGGGGCGAGGCTGGCGCTCGAGAAAGACGGGTCGCAATTTGCGGGCCTCGGCCACCGCGGCCATGGTGGCCTTGTACAGCGGTTTGTCCGATTCGTAGGCGTAAGTGAGGATTTCCTGCGCGAGTGCAGGCGACATGAAGCCAATAAGTTCGTGAGAGGTTAGCATGCAGGCAACGGCCAGCCAGGGAGCCGCATGCGCGTGCCTGGCTGGGCGAAAATTGATTGTAAATGCGGGCGCATCAATCGAGGCATGTTTTCAGCCGACGGTCAGAACGGCCAGCTTTTTTTTGCGGGCGATTTCAGCGCAGGTTGGCTCTTCGAGCAAGAGCGAGCGGCCGGCGGCGAACGCCAGGGCAGAAATGCCGCAGTTGGCGCAGGTTGTCAGCGTCTGCGGGCCGAGGCAGGGAATGTCGAACCGCATGTCGTGATTGGATTTGGCTACTTTGACGGCAACCGCCCCACCTTCCGGGCCGGCCAATTGACCGCCCCGTTGCAAGCAGGCATCGGTGCCCTCGAACCCCTCGACGGCCAGAACCGTGCCCTCTTTTACGACGACCGTCTGTCCAATGTCCAGTTTGGCCACCTCCTGGGCGAGGCGAAAGGCGAGTTCGACGTCGGCGCTTTGACGTGCCGAGGGTTTGGGGCCCAGGGCGAAGCCGGTGCCGGGCATTAATTCGCGCAGCCATGGGGTCGCTTCAATCAATTCGACGCCGTCCTTTTTCAATTCCTGGGCAATGGCGCCGAAAATCGTGTGCGCGTTTCGCTCTTTGAGCCGCAGCAGAATACCCAGGGCGCGGAGGTCAGGGCGGACGGCGTAAAGGTTTTTGGGGGCGATCTGGCCGGCCATGACGCAGTACTTGACTTGTCGATTGGTAAAGGCGGCGATCATTTTTGAGAGCTGGCCGACTCGCAACCAAACAATTTCGTCCACCAGCGCCGCCAAGGCCGGGTCCGTTTCACCCTCAAACGCGACCGCGACGAGGCGTTTGACTCCGAGCCGGCGGGTCTGCTGCGCCAGGACGAGCGGCAAAGCGCGATTGCCCGCAATCAGGCCCAATGTGTCAATGGCTTCTGGCATAAAACGAATCCAATGTCTGCACGGCGAGATTCCCGCTTGAATGAGTGTGCGGATTATCACGGCGGGCATTGAAGTCATCGACGGTCCCGATTCGATACATTTCTGTCTATTAAATGGCAAGTAGGTAGGTTTGTAAACCGCCGAGCAAAGCAGTAGCCGCTTAGGGCGAGTGCTGGAAGCGATGCCCGTCGCCAACATGTTCACTTTTTGCGGAGCGCGGACTTTAGTCCGCAGCAATGCACGAATCGTTAACTGGGAATCGGGGCAGACTCCCATCGGGGCTTGCACCGGGCTAAAGTCCGCACTCCAAGGTATTGGCGTGCGGCTTGCTCTCTCAAATCCGATTCTTTCCGACTCGGAGCAGGTGATTGGGCGGCCGGTACTTAAAGGCCGCGCTCGGAAAACCGCGGATAGCTATGAGCAATACGGCGACGTGGACGAACGTGTTGGGGCCGCCGCCCGCCAGGGCAGGCAGCTCCGTCTTGCGTCGTGCCACGGCCTTATCAGGGGTGATTCTCATGGCCACTTTGGTGCTCGGCGCGGCCATTTACATTACGGAGAAGCAGGCGCTGACGCGCCCGGGCAAGCACCCTAAAATTGCCCCAGGGCCAATAGAGGGCAGCCCGGAATTGTTCCAGCGGATGGATACGCTGGTGCTGCGCTTTGCGGAACTGACGCTGGTGGGCGGGATCGGGGCGTTGTTGCCGTTGATTACCGCCGCGCGCCAGCGTTTGAGCACGGAGGGCCAACATCATGCGCGCGAAGCCCGCGAGTGGCAGGCGAACCTTGCCGCGCTGCAAAGCCAGCTAACAGATTTGCGCCGCACACACGCCAGTTTGCTCGGTGAGCAGGATCAGTTGGAAGAAAAGGTCCACACTCTTACTGCGGCCAACGCGACACTGAAAAGCGATTTGGACAAGCGCAACCGAGCCGAGCGTTTACTCTCCCAACGGCGGCAGGAGTTGGAAAGCTCCAAGAGCGTGCTGGAGTTGCACGTGCAGGCGCGGCAGGCGGAATTGCAAACGCTCCAACGCCGCTATGAACTGATCCTCAACGCCGCCGGTGAAGGCATCTGCGGCCTGGACGTGGACGGGCGGGCCACCTTCGTCAATCCGACGATGGCAAAATTGACGGGTCGCGCGGCGGGCGAATTGATTGGCAAAACCGAACAGGAAATCTTCTTTGCCAACGGTGAGGGTGGGCTCAGCACTCAAGATACGGGCGAGCAAGTTTTTCACCGTGGCGATGGCACCTGGTTCCCGGTCGAGTTCGTCAAGACGCGCATCGACGAAAACGGCAAAGTGATCGGTTCGGTGCTGGTATTTAAGGACATCACGGAGCGGAAGCGGACGGAAGAAACGCTGGCCCGGAAGGCGGCCGAACTGGCACGCTCGAATGCGGAGCTGGAGCAATTCGCGTTTGTGGCTTCCCACGATTTGCAGGAGCCGTTGCGAAAAATCCAGGCCTTTGGGGACCGGCTGAAGACCAAGTGCGAAGGGGCCGCATCCCCAGAGGTGAGAGATTACCTGGAACGCATGCAAAGCGCGGCGGCCCGGATGCGGACGTTAATTAATGATTTGCTGGCCTTCTCGCGCGTGATCCGCAGTTCGGAGCCGCTGGTGGCAGTGGATCTCAACCAGGTGACGCGGGAAGTGCTCAGTGACCTGGAGGTGCGCATCGAAAAAACGGGCGCTAAAGTCGAGTTGGGCGTGCTGCCGACCATTGACGCCGACCCAATGCAAATGCGCCAGTTGATGCTAAACCTGATCAGCAACGCGCTGAAGTTTCAGCCGGCCGGCAACGCGCCGATGATCCACATCGCAGCCCGCAGCACCAGTACGGGCGCCGGCGAGCCCCTCTGCGAAATTGCCGTGCAGGACAACGGCATCGGTTTTGATGAAAAGTACCTGGATAAAATGTTTGCCGTGTTTCAACGATTGCACGGCCGAGGTGAGTACGAAGGAACCGGCGTGGGCCTGGCGGTCTGCCGCCGGATCATTGACCGGCACCACGGCAGCATTGTCGCGCACAGTAAACCCGGTGAGGGCGCCACATTCACAGTCACTTTGCCTGTGCATCAACCCGAGCCGGAGAAAGGTTCCGTATGACCACCGACCCCCCCAAAGCCAACCTCATTTTAATGGCAGACGACGATGATGACGATCGTTTGCTGGCGCAGGACGCGCTGCGGGAATCACAAGTGCCGGGAACGATTCAGTTTGTCGCCAATGGCGAGGAGTTGTTGGATTATCTGTTCCATCGGGGGCAGTATGAGGCCCCGGCTTCGGCGCCGCGGCCCGGTTTGATTCTGCTGGACTTGAACATGCCGCGCAAAGACGGACGCGAGGCCTTGCGCGAGATCAAAAACAGCCCGGAATTGCGCCGGATTCCAGTTGTGGTTTTAACCACGTCGCAGGCCGACACCGATGTCGGCGCGATATACGATCTGGGCGCCAATTCCTTCATCACCAAGCCCTTCAAGTTCGAAGCCCTGGTGCGAGTGATGCAGATGCTCGGCCAATATTGGTTCAGCACAGTCGAACTGCCTGCTTTGAAGTAGCTGTCATGGATCCCGCACCGTTAATTAAAGTCTTGTTGGTCGAAGACGATGAGGATGATTACATCCTGGCCCGCGAGTTATTAGCGGAACTGCCGGGCCAACGCTTCACGCTGGATTGGGAAAAGACGTTCGCCAGCGGGCTGGAGGCGATGTGCCGCAATCAGCATGATGTCGCGCTGGTGGATTACCGATTGGGCGCGCAGAACGGGGTCGAGTTGCTGCGGGCGTCGATGGCGGGGGGCTGCCAGGCGCCGGTAATTCTCCTGACCGGAACGGGGGAGCATCAGGTGGATTTGGAGGCAATGCAGGCGGGGGCTGCCGACTACCTGGTTAAGGCCGATCTCCAGGCGCAGACGCTGGAGCGGAGCATTCGCTATGCAATCCAACGCAAACGCGCCGCCGCGCTGGCGGCATTCGAGCAGGCCCGGCTGGCAGCGTTTGGCGCTGAGGTCGGCCTGGCGTTGACGCGCCGCGATCCCCTAGCCGCAATTCTCGGCCGGTGCGCGGCAGCCATGGCGCAGTACCTCAACCCGGCCTTGGCGCAGATTTCCACGTTTGACCCGCGCAAAAACGTTTTTGAGACGCGTGCCGCCGCCGGGCCTTTGGCCGGCGGGCTTCCGGGGCCGGGCGAGCGAATCCGGCTCAATCCCGAAACGTTGCGAAAAGGGCAGGCGGTGCTGATTAATAATTTGGGGCAGGATGACCGCTTGAGCGATGCGGAATGGGTGAAGCGGGAAGGTTTGCTTTCTTACGCAGCTTACCCGTTAGTTCTGGAGGATGAACTTGTAGGTTTGATGTCCATCTTCAGCCACCAGGCCTTGGGCGACCAAATCCTGCAAGAGATGAGTTCGGTGGCCAACGGTATTTCGCTCTGCATTCAGCGCAAACGCTCCGAGGAAGCTCTCGATGCCAGCGAGGTCAGATACCGCTCCGTGGTCGAGAATATCAAGGAAGTCATTTTTCAGTTGGACCAATTTGGCCACTGGACCTTCCTCAACCCAGCGTGGACGGCGATTACGGGGTTCGAGGAGAGCACGACCATGGGGACGTTCTTCCTGGAGTATCTGCACCAGGAAGACCGCGAACGCAACCGGCACATTTTCCTGCAGTTGCTTTCGCGCAAGCTCGATTATTGCCGGTATGAGACGCGATTTTTGACCAAAGACGGCAAAGTGCGGTGGGTGGAGGTCTATGCGCAAATGACGCTCGATCACGACCACGCCGTGATGGGCATCTCCGGCAGCTTGACTGACATCACCGAGCGCAAGCTCGCCGAAAGTGCCATCCAGAAACTCGCTGCCTTCCCCCAGGTAAATCCCAACCCGATCCTGGAATTTGGCGCCGATGGCATATTGACGTATTTCAATGAGGCGGCGCGCAAGATGGCCACCACCCTGCAAAAGGACGACGTGCTCCTGCTGTTGCCGCCTAATGCCAATCCGATAATTCGCGAGTGCATGGCCACAGGCCAAAAGAGGCTCCGGGAAGAAATCTGCTTGAACGGCCGGACGATCAGTTGGTCGTTTTTTCCTATCGTGGGCAACCAGGTGGTGCATTGCTATGGAACCGATGTCACCGACGTGTTGAACCTGGAAGCGCAGCTTCGGCATGCGCAGAAGCTTGAATCGGTCGGACAACTGGCCGCGGGAGTCGCGCATGACTTCAATAACATTCTGACGGTGATTCAAGGATATTCGGAGGCCTTGCTGCTGCAAACCCCGGCGCAAAGTTCAGCGGTGCGGCCGTTGAAGCAGATTTCCGACGCCGCGAAGCGAGCCGCGGCTCTCACGCGCCAATTGCTCCTGTTTAGCCGCAAACAGGTGATCCAGGCCAGAGTTCTGGATTTGAACGGGGTGCTGCAGAACCTCGCGCACATGTTGCCGCGGCTGCTGGGGGAGGACATCGCGTTACAAACGGGTTATCTGGCGGACTTGCCGCCGGTTGAAGCTGACGTGGGCATGCTCGAACAGATCGTCATGAACCTGGCGGTCAATGCGCGAGACGCGATGCCGGGCGGCGGAACGTTGGCCATTGAAACCTCGACTGTTGAAATCGGACCCGAGTACGCGCATCAGCACCCGGACGCGCGGCCGGGACACTTTATCTGCCTCTCGGTGCGCGACACTGGTTGTGGGATGGATTCCAAGACCCTGGACCGCATTTTCGAGCCCTTCTTTACCACCAAAGAAGTTGGCAAAGGGACCGGCCTGGGTTTGGCGACAGTGTATGGGATCGTCAAACAGCATCAGGGCTGGATTGAAGTCAGCAGCGAGTTGGGCAAAGGCAGCACCTTCAAAATCTACTTTCCGAAAGCCGCGGGGGCAGCGGCCGCAGTGGTGCCCGAGCCGGCGAGCTCACCCGAACCGATCCTCGGCCGGGAGGAAACCATTTTGGTAGTTGAAGATGAGCCGGTGTTGCGCGAGTTCGTGCGGGATTTTCTCAGCAGCCACTCCTACAAAGTGTTGGAGGCGGGCTCGGGCGCTGACGCGCTTCGGGTGTGGGATGAGGTGGATGGCGCGGTGGACTTGCTCTTGACAGACATGGTGATGCCGGAGGGCATGACCGGCCGTGACCTGGCAACGCAACTCAAGAAGCGCCGCCCGGGTTTGAAAGTCATTTATAGCAGCGGATACAGCCCCGAAACTCTGGGGCGCAATTTTGGCCAGAACGACACGGTGTTTCTTTCCAAGCCGTACCTGCCGCCGGACCTGGCTCGGGTTGTGCGGCAATGCCTGGATGGAGCGCCCAAGGAATGCGGCGAACCAGTGGCGGGGTAACTTATTGATGGATTGGATTGACGATTGGGGGAATAATCAGCAATTGAGTAATCACTCCATGACTGTGAAAGCCTGGTCGGTTTGAGTAAGCCGCAAGAGGCGTTGCGCGGGTTGGGGTGGGTTGTGCAAACGCACGACGAGCATTGCGCTGCCCACCCCTTTGCGCAGCGCCAGCAACGCGCCCAAACCGCCGCAATCCAGCGAGACCGTCTGCGACAGGTCCAGATCGATCTGCCGAACGTTGGCAGCCAGGACCTCCCGCAACGCCGTCTGAAAGGCCGCTGCGTGCGCGCTATCCAATTGTTCGATATCGGTCACGGTCAGTTTATCGCAATCACGGACGATCTTCATAATTCAGCCCTCTTTATGCAGCAGTAGTTGTTTCCAGAGGCAGGCGACATCCTCCTTATTGCGCGAATAGACATCGGCAGCACGGGTCAGCCACCCGGGACCACGCAACCGGCGCGGATGACGCAAACGGCACATGAGGAAAGGGTCAAGGATCGTGGTGGCCGTGGCGGTTGGCCAATGGACCAACTGGTTGCCGGCGGCCAGCGAGCGCGCAATGCGGGCGAGCTGGCCGACAAACGTGTCCGGAGCGACCCAGCTTTCAGTAATCTCGACGCCTGGCTCGATGAACGCCCCCGACTCGATGATGGCATGCGGCCCGATTACGGCATGCGCGCCAACGAAAACACGCTCGCCCACCCAACTCGGCGCAATCAAACAAGCGTCGGGGGAAATGCGTGAATGGATACCGACCCAGACGCCAGGGCGCAGTTCACGAACTCCTACGCGGTCGGGTGTCAGCGCGCGCGGCATCCAGGCGCGTAGCCCGTTAAACCACTCGGCGTAGCTGGAAAAGAGCGGCTGTTCTGACATTCCGGGAAGATGATCCAGAACCACCAGCTTTGCCGGATCGGCGGTGGAGCCCAATTCCGATGCGTACTTCACCATGGCCTGAGAGGCGGTTAATTCCCGCGGTTCGGCCGTCACTTCGACCGAAAGGCCCCAGCGCGCGCCGTCGGCCGCTAAAGCACAGATGTGCTCGGGGCGATCATGGGCCAGCACTCGCACGTGCGAAACTCCTGTCAAGGCCAGGTGGGAAAGCCAGTATTCAACCAGGCTGGCGCCGAGCATCGGCACCGCCGCGAGCGGTGCGTTCGCGGCGAGGATTTTGGTTTCTGTTTGTTCAGGGGGACAGAGCAGCAGCGCCTTCATCAGCACGCCCCCTTTCCGGACAGCACCGCAGGCACGGTTCGGGCCAGGATCTTCAAGTCGGTCCAGAAGGTCTGATTTTCAATGTAACTGACATCAAGCAACACCTGGCCGGAGAAATCAATTTCGCTGCGACCGCTCACCTGCCAGACACAAGTAATGCCGGGCTTGACGGCCAGGCGGCGCCGGTCGGCGAGCGAGTACTTGGCGACTTCGCGTGGGACGGGCGGGCGCGGCCCGACCAGGGACATATCGCCCAGCAGCACGTTATAGAGTTGCGGCAACTCATCCAGAGAGAATTTACGCAAGCAGCGGCCAACGCGGGTGATGCGCGGATCGTTCTTCAGCTTGAACGTGACTCCTTCCTTATGATGATTCTGGGCCAGCAACTCTTTCAGGCGTTGCTCGGCGTCCAGGCACATCGAGCGGACTTTGTACATCTTGAAGTGGCGCCCGTGCTGGCCGACGCGCGTCTGCGCGAAAAAGACCGGCCCACCGTCTTCGATCCAGACGGCCACCGCCACGACGGCGAACAACGGCAACAGCAATGCCAGGCAAATCGCACTGACGAATACGTCCAAACCGCGTTTCACCAGCCCCGCTCCTTCCATGAACCAGAACGCATACAGGCGCCGTGCTTGCAGGTGGAGGTAAAGCCCGGCGCGGCCCCAGGTGGTTTGGGTTCCCGCAAAGCGGCGAACCAACAAAAGCTCCAAATTCTCAGTCATAAGCAAACAGATAATTCTTGGGAAATTGAGGGTGCACGGTTGAGAGGGGTTGGCCGCGCGAGCCGCGCGAAGAGTCTCTCCAAAGTGTTCACCTGGCCGGGAAGATCGAAACGTTGGACCGATAACCGCGCTTCCTTGCCAAGAGCCCGCGCGAGTTCTTTGTTTTGCAGCAGCAAATCGAGCCGGGCAGCGAACTGGCTGAGGTTGTTCCACGGCACAAGGAACCCGTTTTCCCCGTCCTTCAGCCATTCGGAAATGCCGCCTGCATCGAAAGCTACTACTGGTAACCCGTAGCGCATCGCTTCCGGGCCAGCCATGCCGAAGGGCTCCGGCCAGAGTGAACTCATGACGAAAACGCTGGCCTCGAGGTAAAAGCGCTTGAGCTCGGCTTGCGGCAGGTAGCCATGGAACGCCACGCGCCCATTTAGCCCCAGCTTGCGCGTGAGCCTTTCACAATAGGCCCGGTGGTTGCCGTCTCCGAGCACAGCACATTCAAAAGGAGCCCGCACCTTTGATAGCGCGCGCAACAGAGCATCGACCCCTTTGCCGCGGATAACCTGGCCGGCGAACAGAATGAGGTTGCGGTTGCTGAACGAGCTGGTATGGCCTTCAGCCCCCGCAATCTTCATCGGCACACAGACGGAGATTCTCTGGGGAGGGAATCCGTTACGAACCAGTTCGTCTTTGAGATACGTTGAATAAACCACCCAGGCCCGGCATTGCCGGTTCAACTCAATTTCGCGGCGTTTATCCGTGTAGCTGGCAAACTGGAAGGGCAGCACGCCACCCGGGCGGCGGACCACATTGGCCAGGCAGGGAAACACACAGTATGGCGACGCAGCTCGCGCACAAACCTTGCGCGTGAAGTAATTGTATTTGTATCCGCGCAGGCAGTACATTGAATGGTCGTGGACCATGCGCACGACCGGGACGCCGGCGCCGAACAGTGCCTCCAGCACCGGCAGGTCTGTGAGGTTGTGCAGGTAAATGACGTCTGGGGCGAACTGTGCGAGGGCCGTTGCAATCTGTTCGACATCTCCGGAGTGACGCAAGGCGTAGGTAGTGCTGAAGATGCGCCTCCATTCCTCCTCCTTCCGACCCGTGGTGTGGAGATGTGCTAGCGCGAGAGTGTGGCCGCGGGCTTTGAGTTCGCTCGCGGCCAGTCGAATGTTGGCCTCAGCTCCTCCGAACTCGCCCAGAGTTTGATGAACGAACAGCAGCTTCATGCCAAGTGCGCCTCTACTCTCATTCATCATGTCGTGTTGCCAGTCTGGTCGTCGGGCGCTCGCTCGAACTTACAGCACCCTAAGACCCCCCGCTGACAGCAGCGGTTCTAACCGTCGCTGCTGTTTTAGCGAGCTTTGCCGAAAAAGACTTTAAGCCTGGGTGACTGGATTCTAAAGTGGGTGAACCCGGTAAACGTTTGTAGAAGCAGACCCCAAACTCGTAATTCGGTTTTCAGTGCTCAGCCCTGCCTCCATTCCTGCCTTGGCTCGCCTAGCGTGCAGAGAAGTCGTGGACAGCGAATACACGACGGCCATCGGGTAATTGGGCTTCGGCTTCCACCCAGTGCAAGGGCACAGAGCCGGGCTTTAGCGTGAGCTCGCGCTGAACGACCGGGGTTTGGTTGTTGGCTTCCCAGACAATGCGCGCGCCAGTGAGGTCCAAACCTGGTGACTGAAGGTGCAGCACGACTGGTTTCCTCGGCTGCTGTCCGTCCAGGCCGCTCAACTGACCAGTCGCAGCGCGCCAGGGCTGCTCTTTGAGGGTGGTTTGCGCCATCAACCACGCCAGGCACCCCAGTGCCCGGGCCTGGTTGAGAATAACGAATTCCTGGCTGAGGTTGAAACCGTCCTCCCAGCGATCATAGAAGGGATATGGGGCCTTATCGCTGCCATCGGAGGGAAAGCTAAGTTTTTCGGGGATATTCTCGTAACGATAATTCCAGCCCAAACCAGCCTGAATATTGCCCAAGGGGATGCCCGAGGGGGGCAGGGCTTGTCGGGCGTTCAGCGCGTACTGATCGACAATCGCATGCTGGCGCTTCCAGCCCAGGCCTGTCAGGTAAACGACGTTAATGGGGTTGCAGCCCTGCTCGTAGTTGAGATTGCTCAACAGTGCTGCGAGCATAGCAGGCCGCAAGTCGCGCTTGGCGGGATAATCCAACTGGCAGGCGACGGCAAGGTCGAAGGCGGCATCATCTGAGAAGTACCAGCCGACGTTGAGGGCCCGTTTGGCCTCCTCAGGGAGACTGGTACCGTAAGCGCTCTGGCTGGCCCAGTGCAGGTCGTCGGCGCCGGCATCAGCGATTTCCTGTTCGCATTGCTCGAGCAGCAGCGGATTGAGTTGCTCGCGCTTGAGCCTGCCGGTGCGCGCGGCGAAGGCGTAGCTACGGATCGCGCAGCCGTAGGAAGCGTACATGCGCCACCAACCCCAGCGGCG
Organism: Verrucomicrobiia bacterium; assembly: GCA_035934555.1. Classification (GTDB taxonomy): domain Bacteria; phylum Verrucomicrobiota; class Verrucomicrobiia; order Limisphaerales; family UBA8199; genus DASYXT01. The sequence continues at coordinate 115,591 of DASYXT010000044.1, forward strand.
AATGGCCGGATCAGATGGGTTGAGCCAGTCCTGCAGTTTCTGATGATACGCGGGGTCGCCCGTGGCCAGATACAGTTCGCAGGCAGCCCAGGTCAGTTCGTCATCATGCATGAAATCGTTGCCGTAATGCGTGATCTTCTGGTAGGCACCGTCTTTGCCGTATTTGTCGATGGCGCGTTGGAGGAATTGCCAGCCCTTTTTCGCGCTCGCCAGGTACCGGGCGGCGGCATCGGGGAACTGCTTGCGGAAAAGGGGCGAGGACGAACATTGGGCGAGGGCGGCGGTGGCGGCCGCGGTGGCGGAGGTGTTCTTAGGAAAGACGACCTGCGGATCGCCATGGTCGGGCAGGACGTTGTCCTCGTATTCGCGGTCGCGGGGATAAACCAGGAAATAGAAGCCGCCGTCTGAATCCTGCATTTTGGCGAGGAAATCGGCTTCCCATTTGGCTTCCTCGAGCAGATCGCTTTTGCCATCGCCGCTTTCGGGCAAACCAAGATTGTCCAGAGCGCCGGCGCCCGGGAATACATCGGCGGCGAACACGAGGAAGTGGATGAACGCAGCGCTGTTGATGGTGTATTTACTGTAATCGCCGGCGTCATGATGTCCTCCGCTGACGTCCACTAAGCCTTGGCGGACGAACGGATAAAGCGAAGCCGCGACGGAACTCAGTTGCGGCGCGGTATGCCTCGGGTTGTCTTTGTAATCGGCGCTCATTTTCGCCAGGCACTCGTTCACGAACGCGAATTTCGGAGCCATAGTGGGGACCTCGGCTGGGCGGGTGTGGCACGGGCCGTGTGTAAAACGAGTGAAGGGCAGCGCATTGGATGTGCCGCAGCGTTGGTGATAAATGCCCAGAGCGTAAGTACGGGCGAACGCGCCGGCCACTCCGTCATCTATGAGGAACGGAAAGGAACACCCCAATCCGGGAACAAACAACCGGTATTCGCCGGGAGTCTTGAAACTGGAAAAATCCGCCTGCCAGACGTATTGATAGGAAGGGAAGGGGAAGCCCTGGTCGGGGCGCGGCGTGAGTGGCCCTCGAAACACTTCACGGTCGGAGCGGGTGTCCATCAGGGCGAAGCTGGGTTGCGAGATCTGGTTGGTGCTGGAGATGAGATTGGTCAGATTCAGTTCGCCCAAACTGCCCAGGTAATAACCCACCATGGCGGTTTTCGGCAACGCCGGCACGTACCCGGTCTGGTTCACATGAATAATGGGGGTCCAGCGCTCGCGCGTCGCCTGAACGCGAAACACCACGCTGGCCGGCCACACCCGCCCATCGGGGTTAGTGACCTGCACCGTGCTCCCTTCGGGCACAGCCGTTCGCAGTTCCAGATAGAGCGAATTGCCGAGCCGCAAGTCCCATTTGTTCAGCGGTGCGTAGCTGACCCGGCGGCGGAAGCCCACTGCTGCGACGGGAATGCTGCGGCCGGCGGCCGAAACGACAAGAGCGTCTGGGTGGGGTAAATGAGTTTGACCTAAGGCGTCCACGAAACTCCACTCAGTAAGCGGGCTGCGGCCCGGGGATTTGGCAGTCGTGAGGTCCAATTCCAGAAGTCGCGGAGTCAACATCAGCAGCCGACTGGTGCCCACGGCGGCGATGCCCAGGTTCATGTCGTCAGCGGATTGAGCCCCGGCTGAACCCACGACGGTTAGAAGCAAGAGGCAGGCAACCGCACGCGGATGAAGGCTCATCGAGGGTAATCTGGCGCACTCCGCTCGAGTGCGGCAAGCGGAGCGCTTAAGTCGAAAGTAAGGAGGGAACAGCGCCCAAGGTACCGAAAAGTTTAAATGCAAGGTGATTCATCATGCGCTCTGCGCTCTGCATTTAAATGGGGTCTTTACGCCATATAGCCCTGGGAAAGGACTGGTGGGTCCGCTCGGATTGACCGTAAAAGCGCGTAGGCGAGAATTTTATTAAAAGACAGTGGCGCAAAAGGGAATCGGCATTAGGTTCACAGCAAGATTTGTAAGGGGTCGAAACTAAAGGAGTGTTAGCCCTACGAGAAAAAGCTTATGCAAAAGATAAAGGTATTACTGGCGGACGATCACGTGGTGGTGCGGCAAGGTCTCCGGGCACTGCTGGAATCGGAGCCGGACATCGAGATTGTCGGCGAAGCCGATAACGGGCGACAGGCGACCCAACTGGTGAGGAATCTCTCGCCGGATGTAGCGCTGATCGATATCGCGATGCCGGTGCTCAATGGGTTGGAAGCGACGCGGCAAATCACGCGCGGTTCCCCCAGCACCCGCGTGCTGGTGCTCTCCTCCTATAGCGACGATGAGTATGTGCAGCAAGTGACGGAGGCGGGCGCTGCGGGTTACCTGGTGAAACAAACCGCCGCCAACGACTTGCTCAAGGCCATCCGCGAGGCCCACAAGGGCAATGCCTTCTTCAGCCCGTCAATTGCGAAGCGTTTGCGGGACCAGTGCCGCGAGGTGTTCGTGCGGGGACAGCCGAGCAAGAGACGCACCGACCACCTCACCAGCCGCGAGGCCGAAGTGCTGCAGTTGATTGCCGAAGGCCGCGCCAACAAGCAAATCGCCGCCGAATTGTGTATCAGCATCAAGACCGTGGAAAAACACCGGCAACAGGTAATGAACAAATTGGGCATTCACGATGTCGCGGGACTGACGCGGCATGCGATTGCCAAAGGAATCATCGAGACCAATTCTGGTCTGCGCAGCCTGGCCCCGGCCGAGCCGCCTGCCACTTGAGCGATAGACCCCATGGCGGGCGCGCCGGACCTGCACTATGCTGATGCGTCGGAAGGTCCGCAGCCGCTGGACACATGTGCCGGCGGGAACATTGCGGCCAAAAGGAGGAACAATGAGTTGGAAAGCCCTGCTCGTGCTGACGGCACCGCTGGTTATTGGTTCAGGATGTGTGCAGAGTCACTCAGCACCCCCGACAGTTTATGTCGTACCCGGCAACACCACAGTCTTGCAACCCACCTCTGATCGGCCCGCGCCGCGCGTTTACCCCGGCCCCAGCACGCCGGAGTTTGGCAGCACGCCGCCGAGCGCGCCACCGCCGGGCGTTTCCCAAGTTGATTTGGCGGTAGCCCAGCAAGTCAGCCAGGCCTTGAAGACCGATCCCTTGTTGGAAAGCATCTCGGATAATGTGCAGGCCACAGTTCACAAAGGCGTCGTGACCTTGCGCGGCAGTGTGCCCAGCGAGCATGCGCGCGACCAATTAACCGAACGCATTTCCAAGCTGCCGGGAGTGGATCGGCTGGATAACGATGTTGACGTAAACATCCATTAATGCGCCGGCGATCTCTTAATGCGCCTCGTGTCCGGCTAGTGCCTCGCCTTGGGTTTCTCTTGCTGTGGTTGATGGGGGTACCGCTGCCGGCGGCGATGCTGCTAGCGGTGGTGCACGAGTGGTTGCAGGGGAAGTCTTCGTTCGCAGTCCAAAAGGTGCGCCAGCGTCTTAGACTGTAAAATCGCGCGCCAAACCACCCCTCCAGCGTCTTAGACTGTAAAATCGCGCGCCAAACCACCGCGCCAGCGTCTTGGACTGCGCCAGCCCTCTGGCGCTTTGGAGAGTCCCTCCCGCGCACTACTGAGAACTCCGCAGCATGGACTACAGCCCAATTTGCCAAGCTAATGTCGTGAGACGGAACCACCGGCTGATTCCGAGCGGGTGCGCGGTTTGCCGGCGCGTAATACGCGCAACGTATAGCCGCGGCCATTCTCAAAGCACTCAACCTTCGCATTAATTTCAAGCACGCGATACCGGATAGTGTTCAGGCCATAGGAACGGTAGGTTTGGGCAAAGAGTTCGGTTTCAATGATACCAGTGCGATCGGCAATCGTAATGAATTTCATCGGTTCGCCGGTGACCTGGTGAAAAAGGCGTTGCTCGATGATGAGACCGCAGGTGACAATCTGCTGGCCGAGGTACTCGCCCAGGCGATTAACCGGACAATAGGTTTCCCAGGCGATATCGGGATACAGTTCGAGCGGATGGCCGCTGACCGGATAACCGAGGAGTTCTTCTTCGGCCTGGAGGCGTTGCAGACGGGTTGGCTCCGCCAGCGAAATGGCCGGAACGCCAGTGGGAGTGGGGAAAAGTTCGATTTGAGGAGCGAACTGAAAGCGCTCTGCTCGCACAGGGACGTGCTTGTATTGCCAATATTGTGCCGTGCGGGTTTGGCCGAATTCATCAAAAGCGCCGACGCGGATCAGGGTCTCCATTTCTTCAGGCAACGCTTGAACGCGGAGAACGAAATCGGGTAGGGAAACAAAAACGGCGCGTTCACGCTCACGCAAAATCGTCTCCCGCGTCCGCAGCGTCAGCCCCTTCAGATTGAGAATAGGGACACGGATCGCGCCTCCGACCACCGTAAACTGCGGTCCCGGCTGATTGACCGAGGGCGGCAACAGGGGAATGCCGAGCCGGTGGCATTCCAGGATATAGACCAGGGGAGAATAGAACCCTTTCCCATTGGTGAGCACCGCCGCCATGAACTGCGCGGGGTAATGCAGCTTCAGCCACGCCGATTGATACGCCTCGACCCCATAAGCGGTGCTGTGCGCTTTGCAAAAAGCGTAGCCGCGAAACCCGGCCACCAGGTCCCAGACCTCGGCAATCTCCGCGGCGGTGCGGCCGAGCCGCTGGGCGCAGGCGGCGAACTCGGCTTGGATTTGGTTAATCAGTTCGGTTTTGTTTTTGCCCAGGGCGCGGCGGAGGAGGTCGGCGCGGCCGGGAGGCAGGCCGGCAAAGGCCTCGCAGATTTGGAGAATATGCTCTTCATAAACGACCAGGCCGTAGGTGCTGCGCAGGCAGCGTTCGAGCGAAGCATGAGGGTAGCGGATCGGGCTGAGACCCTGATAGCGCCGGGCAAATTCCATTTTCTTGCTTTCGTTAGCCGCGCCGGGGCGAATGACAGAAACGATCGCGATGAGGGTATCGATGTCCCGGGCGTTGCACATCTTGCACAGGGAGATCATCGCGGGGCTTTCGATATGATGCACCGCGCGGGCCTGGCCGGAGGCGATCAGACTCCAAACTTGCCGCTCGTCAAAAGGACCGGCAGGGGAGGGCAGGGCGACCATTCCGGTTTCCGATTTCCCATTCCCAATCGAGCTGGGGAAATCGTCCGTCACCATTTCCAGCACGTCGCGCATTACGGCCAGGCCGCCCTGGGCGAGGATATCCATTTTAATAAGCCCGACGGCTTCAACCGCGTCCATATCGAAATGGGTAGTGGGATAGCCTTTGGCCGAGCGGAAGCAGGGGGTGATCTGGCGCATGGGTTGGCGCGAGAGAACCAGTCCGCAAGGATGCATCTTGGGGTAACGAGGGAAGCCGTCGAGGAAACAGGCCATCTGCAGAGCGGTGGCGTAAGGCTCCTCGCCCAAGGGCAGGTCATGGCATTCGAGGGAATCGGTGACGGCCTGGGCCAGTTCGCTGGCGCGCGAAAAATGCGGCAGCCGCTCGGTGAAACGGCGAACCTGAAATTCGGAAACACCGAGTACCTTGGCGACCTCGGCAAAGGCGCTGCGGGATTGGAAGGTGGAAAACCCCCCAACGACGGCGGTCTGCTCGGAGCCGTATTTTTCAAAGATCAAATCAATCACGTCATCTTTGCGGTCGTGGGGGAAGTCCACGTCAATATCAGGCAGCTTGTTGAGGGCCATGCGTTCTTTGTTAAGGAACCGGCGAAAATACAGGTCAAAACGGATGGGGCAAACGTTGCTGATCTCGAGACAATAGCAGGCGAGGGAATCGGCGGCGCTGCCGCGGGTGATCCAGTCAATGCCGCGCCGGCGGCATCCCTGCAGGATGTCCCACATCGCCAGAAAATATTCTTCGTAACCGACCTCCAGAATCATGGCGAGTTCCTCGTCCAGTTGAGCTTTGAGACGGAGGTGGTTGTGGGGATAGCGGCGTTGGAGCCCTTCCATCACCAGCCGGCGCAGGAACGCCGCCGGGGCGGAGCCGTCCGGCGGCGAGTAGCTGGGGAATTGCGGTTTGCCCAACTCGAACCTGAAGGAGCAACGCTCGGCAATTTCGTGGCTATGCGCCAACAGTCGCGGGTGAGCGGCGAAGAGTTGCTGCAGTTGCGCCGGCGGCGGGAAATGGTACTGGCCGTCCAACCGCTTTTCGGGATGAGCCTGGCGCAACAAAGTTAGCGTGCGGATGCTTTGGACGATGTCGTACTTCCAGCGGTCGGCCGGCAGAGCATAATGAATGGGAAACGAGGCAACCAGCGGGAGAGCGGATGGATTAATGGATTCAGCCAGCGTGGAGGGTGAACTGACAGCGAGGTAAAAGCGGCCCGGGAACAATGGCGCAAGGGCAGGGGAGGTGCCAACGGCGAGGAGGCCGTCGGTGGGAACATTGAACCATTCATCAGCGACCCTTGAACCACCTCGCGCGTGTTGGCTCCCTCTCCCCCTCCGAGGGGGAGAGGGAAGGGGTGAGGGGGCAGGTTCATAGGGAGGGAGCCATTGCTGATGCACGAGAGACTGCCCTGGACGAATCCGTGCATAGTGTCCCTGAATCCCCTCACCCGCTTTTCGGGCACCCTCTCTCCCTCCGAGGGGGTGAGGGAGGGGGCTCCTCCTGTCGCTGGGCAGGTCCATTGACGAGGTGGAATTTTCTGCGCGCTCATCGGCAAGGTTCAGAATCTGGCACAGGTTCTGGTAACCGGTTTGATTTTGGACGTAGAGGCAGAAGCGGTAGCCGTGCCAGTGGAGTTCGGCGCCGATGATCGGTTTGATCCCCGCCTCGGCGGCTGCCTGGGCGAACTCGACAGCGCCGTGCAGGTTGTTTTTGTCGGTCAAAGCAATCGCCGGCAGCTCGTAACGTTTCGCCAATTCGATGATGGCGGAGATGGAAAGAGTGGAGTCGAGAAAGGAATAGTAGCTGTGAACGTTCAGCGGGATGCTGGCGATTTCCGATTTCCGATTTCTGATTTCCGACAGGTGCGCTTCAGAAGCCGTTCCACCCCTCCCAAGCGGGGTGTTACTGTGGAGTCCGCAGCATGGACTACACCCAGGTTTGCCGATGTTCCCCCCTCTCCCCTTCGGAAGGGGAGAGGGCTGGGGTGAGGGGTCCCGGTATGTAGTCTTTCCCAAGCACCCTTCAGTAATGGAAGCAGAACCAAAGGCGCGTCGGCGCGTCGGCAACTCGGCGCCAGGACACGAGTGGTCGTGGTCGATGCTGCGGAACACGAAGTCATGGCCGCGGAGCAAGGCGGCGTGGCCGAATTTTTGACGAAGTTGATCGACGATACCGGCGAGGCGTTGCTGCGCGTCGTGCCGGCGGGCATCAGTATCCAGGGCCAGCGCACCGCGGAAAGAGCTTTGATAGACGTTGCTGAGTTTGAGCGAGACCAGGCGCAGGCTGACGCGCCGTTGCCAGGCCTTGCGGAGCAAGGCGGTGGTCAGGGAGTAAATGTCTGTTTCCAGATCGCTGGGTTCATTAAGGCTCTCGGCCGCCTGCTGCTCGTCCATGTCATTGTAGCGGATTTTGACGGTGACAGTGCGGATGCTTTTGGCGTCCTGGCGCACTTTGGCCATGAGTTTGTCAGCCATGCGGCGGAGGGTCGCCTCCAGGAAGTCTTCGTCGGTGGTATCGACGGCAAAGGTTTCCTGTTCACCGTAGGATTTGGCCGGAGCGCGCACGGGAATCACGGCGCGCTCATCCAGTCCGTGGGCGAAGCGGTGCAATTGCGGCGCCATCCGGCCCACCAGCAGGTTAAGCAATTCGACCGGGGTATGGGCGATCTGGCCGATGAACGCCAGGCCGGCCGCATTGAGTTGAATGGCCGTTTTGGGACCAATGCCCGGCAGCCATTTGTTGGCTAAAGGAGAAAGAAAACCGGCTTCCTGACCCGGTGGCACAAACTCAAAGGCGGAAGGCTTCTTAAGCTTGGAAGCAATTTGGCTGACGAGTTTGTTGGAGCCAATGCCTTCGCTGACGGAGAGTTTGAGGGCCTGCCGGATGGCCTGCCGGATGGTTTGCGCAATCCCCACGGCGGGTTTGCGCGCCCCCGTCAGGTCGAAGTATCCCTCATCAATCGAGCCGATCTCCACGTCCGGCGTAAAATCATACGCGTAGGAGAACATCAGCCGCGAGAACAGCTCGTATTTATCAAAATCGCCCGGCAAAAGAATGAGTTTGGGGCAAAGGCGGCGCGCGCGGACCGTCGGCATCGGCGTGTAGATGCCAAAGCGGCGCGCTTCGTACGATGCCGAGGCGATAATGCCGCGCTTTTCGCCACCGACCGCAATCGGTTTGCCGCGCAGCCGCGGGTCGGCCGCCTGCTCGACCGAGGCGAAGAAGGCGTCGGCATCCAGGTGGACAATGGCCCTCATTTACGTTTTCGGACCAGGGCGACCATCACGCCCTGGATTTGCAATTCTTCCTGCGGAATGAGGTTGGGGTAACGCGGGTTCTCGGCGCGCAAAAAGGATTTGCCGCGCTGCATGACGAAGGTTTTAAGCGTGACTTGCCCGTCAATCAGCGCGGCGACGACATCGCCGGAGCGGGGTTGGACACCGTGCTCAATGATCGCGATGTCGCCATCGACAATGCTCTTGCCGACCATCGAGTCGCCCCGCACCTTCAGGCCGAAGGTGCGGGTGCTGGGTTTGATCCCCAGCGTATCGACGTCGATCAGCACGCAGCCTTGTTCCTCCTGGGTGGCATCCCCGGGCAGCCCCGCGGGAATCGAGCCGTAAATCGGCACCGACACCACGCGCGGCCGGGACCGTCCGGGCGCCGCCGGGTCCAACACCTGGAGGGCGCGGGCGCGGCCGGGCAGGTTTTTGAGAAACCCTTTGGCCAGCAGCGCCTGGACGTGGCACAAGGCAGCGTTGGGGCTGCGGAACCGGAAATGGCCGGCGATGTCGCGCAGGGTAGGGGTGAGGCCACCGGTTTCCTGCTTGTGCTGGATAAATTCGAGAATCTGGCGCTGGCGCGCCGTCAATTCCTTCATATAACTGGACATTAGATCATGAACTGTATAAATGTCCAGTATTTGTCAATGGGAGTTATTCACCGTCCAAAGTGCCCTGCCGCACTCCCACATTCTAATCCTAATCCTGACCTCCTCCACGCCGAATATTCTGTGAAAGGTGGGGCGGTGGGGCGCTTTCGCCGAAAGCGCCCCACCGCCCTGCGCCGGCGCAAAGGGGACCCGGAGAAAGCCGATGTTGCCTGCCACCCAGCGCTCCTTGCACACGCCCCGTTCAGGGAGAACGGATAACGTAGAACTCTTGTGAGTTGGTGCCGGGAGAGTCGGTGAACTGGTAATAGCCGGGCGGATTTTCGCTCGGCGCGCCAATACGGGTCCAACTGGTCAATGGCAGCGACACGTCTGTGCTGGACAAGACGCTGAAGGAGGCGCCCGGGGTGTTGGTAAAGGCGAACTGAAAGGAGCCATTGGGCAATAGCTTCGCTCCTATCAACGTCATCGCTGTGCCCAAAATCGCCGCTTGTTGTGTCACCGGTATCGTTTGCCCAAGCAGGCTGATATTGGCCGTGCGAGCGAAGCCGGTATTGGCACTGAAGGCAAAACTGACGATACCATTGGTAACGCCCGTGATGGTCAGCCAGGACTGATCGCTGGTGGGTGCAAACGGCCCGGCCAGGTTTTGCGTGGGAGGCAATACCGGCGGCAGAGAATCGTTGCCCGCGCCTCGGGCTTCCGCCCTGGGGTTGATGTCCACCAAAGCGCGCGCCAGTTCTTTCACACAATTGTTGTGCGTGTCGGCGATATAAATATTGCCGTTCGCATCCACCGCGATGCCTAGGGGATAACTCAGGCCCCCGTAAATATTAACCGGCACAGACACATCGAGGGTCGCCGGCGACCACTGGCGAATTTCGCTCCACGCCCCATCGGCGATATAAACGTTGCCGGCGCCATCGACCGCGACATCGCTGGCCGCGCCCAGCGGGAAATCAAAAGGGTCGAACAGCAGGCTGGTGGTGTTGCTGGTGGGCGCCCATTTCTTCACCACGTTGGTGTCGCCAATGTACAAGTTGTCTGCGAGATCCACCGCCACTCCTGAAGGACCGCCGAACCCGGAAAGCAACAGTGACGTGGTTTGGCTCCCGGCCGACCACTCGTCTATCTGGAACGTTTGTGGGTCAACCACATAAGCGTTCCCCGCGGCATCGACCGCCACGTGACCCGGATAATAAAAGCCCGAGAGCGTAACCAAGGTGTTGCTCGCCATGATCCACTCATTCAGCGCGCCATAGTACTCGTCGGTAAAATAGAGATTGCCTGCTCCGTCGAACGCCAGGCCCACAGGTCTGAACAGGCCGGGAATGGGCAGTTGCCTAACGGTGTTGCTGGCCGCTATCCATTCCTTGACCGCCATGTGGAGGTAATCGGCAATGTAAACATTACCGGTCCCGTCCACAGCCACGCTGAGCGGTTGGTTCAAGCCCGTGACCAGCGTGGCCAGCGGCGGCTGCGTCGCCACATAAGTTGCACCGGCCTGAGTCACCGTCAGAAGCTGCCCCCCGATGGCGAGCGTGGCCGAGCGCGTCGCCCCCGTGTTCGCATCAAAGGAAAAGATCACATCCGCGCTGCCGGTGCCGCTGGCCATCCCTGCGCCCGGGTGCAACCACGAGGCGTTGGGGGTCACCGTCCAAGCCGAGCTTGCAGGCGATACTGCCAAAACCACGCTGTCAGTGCCCGCAGCCGGTGCTTCCCAACGCGCGCTGGCGCCCAGGAACGCGGGCGTGGCGTTCACCCACGTGGCGCCGTTCATCAGCGTGCCCGTGTTGCCGTTGCCGCTGGAATCCATGGCCGTGACGCCGCTCCCTGCGTTCAGGTGATAGTACGCCACCAGGCCCGGCTGAGGACCTACAAACGAGAGATTCATGTCCGTCTGAATCTGACTGGCGGTGCGTACCGTGCTCCAGAGCCGCACCTCGGCCAATTGCCCGTTGAAGAAATTGCAATTGCAGACGGAACCTTGCCGGCCAATGTAAAGCGGTGAACCGGAGGTTGAGTACAGCGACCCCGGCCGGGAGGCCGTCCCGTTCAAAAGCCCATTGATGTAAAACTGCTTATTGGTGCCATCATAGGTCACCGCCACATGCGTCCAGGTGTTGAGGGGGATGCTCGAAGAGGAAACATCCCAGCCGCCCGCCCCGAAAAAGCTGATCAGGGTGCCCGAACCCAAGCCGTCATCGCCGAGTTGGAAAATATAATCGGTGATGTTTCCGTAGTCGCCGTCGCCTCGTGACGCAATGGTCAACTGGCCCGCAGCCGGGATGTTGACCCAAGCCTCCAAAGTGAGCTGGGTCGGAGTGAGGGCCGGATTGGCGGGGACCAAAACGTATTGAGCGGAACCCGCGGCCAGGTTGAGGCTGTAGTTTGCAGCCGCCCATACGGGGAGACTTGAAAGCAGCGCCACCAAGGCGAAACCGAGCCACAGGGCGTTCAAGCATGGAGTGATTCTCATGGTTTTCATGGCGCTGGTGGGCCGCTCGCGCCGGGCAGGAGGAATTGGCATGACTTATAGTGACAATAACTTAGGCTAGAAGTCAAGCTCGACGCCCCCTTGCCATTCGTTGCCATGAACAGTCAGCGCATTTGCCTTGACTTGCGAACGCACTTGGCGTTCAATGTCCCTCAAAGCCGCCATCTGTAGTTAAACGACACAATTCGAACGTCTTTATGAAAGCGCCTATTCTATGGACCTGCTCCGCTCTTTTGTTGCTCGGCTTGGGCAGCGCCCCTGCCGCCATTCGGAACCTGCCCGGCTTTAGCGCCAATACCTACGGCGCAAACGATGATGGCAGTTATCCGTGCACCGGCACCGGCGCCGGCGTGCCCGGCGGATGCACCCCAACCACTGTGCCGATTGGCTTTAGCCTCAATTTCTACGGCAACACCGTCAGCGACCTGTACCTCAACAACAATGGCAATGTGACCTTCGACAGCCCGTTGAGCGAATATACTCCCTTCGGCCTGCCAGCCACCGCCACCCAGATCATTGCTCCCTACTTTGCCGACGTGGACACCCGGGCAGGCAATTTGGTCACCTTCGGCAACGACACGGTGGATGGGCACCCGGCCTTCGGTGTGAACTGGATCGGGGTGGGTTACTTCAGCCAGGAAATCGATAAGCTCAACAGTTTCCAGCTCATTCTCATCAACCGCTCGGACCGGAACGCCGGTGATTTTGACATCGAATTCAACTACGACCAGGTTCAGTGGGAGACCGGCGATGCCAGCGGCGGCACCGCCGGCTTGGGCGGCAGTTCTGCCGTGGTGGGTTTCTCCAATGGCAGCGGGCTGCCGGGGACCTCATTCCAGTTGCATGGCTCGCTCATCCCCGGACAATTCCTCGACAGCAATCCGGGCGGTTTAATCCATCGCAGCCTCAACTCCACCGTGTTGGGCCGGTATGTCATTCCCATCATTAACCTGTCCAACACCGTGCTCAATGTAACGCGTTTCAGCCAGGGTGATCCCCGCTGGGCCGCCAACACCTACGCCAACTCAACCTACACCATCCAGCAAAAGGGCTGCGCCCTTTCTTCTCTGGCGATGGCCCTCAACTTCGCAGGTGTTTCCACCGACCCGGGCGCCCTCAATACTTTGATGAACAACGATGGTGACTTTGTCGGAACCGGCGTCAACTGGACCGCCGCCACGCGCGATGCCTCCGGCGATTCCCTCGAGTTCCATGCCTTTCGCACCACCGACACCCAGTACCTGAGCCAGACCCTGGCCAACGGTTACCCCATTATCGTGGGGGTCAACCTGAACGACCAGGGGGAGCCCTCACATTTTGTGCTCGTGATCGGGTACCAGAACGGCCAATTCCTCATCAACGATCCGGGACACGCCGACGCCACCACCTTGGCGGCTTACAACAACCAGTTCGAGACACGCGGTTATGTGAGCGACCCTCCGGGCGATGTCAGTGGCATGGTCATTAGCGTCGATAACCCCGCCGACCTGTTGGTCGTGGACCCGCTGGGACGGCGCACGGGCTTGGTTTCCGGCCTGGTCTTGGAAGAAAGCCCGCAAGCATTTCATTTTAGTGACACCCTCGAAGACAGCGACGCGACCGGCGCGCCCGGAACCGATACCGCTCACCAGGTGGACTTTTACGAGCCGATGCAGGGCACTTATCAGGTCTTCGTCCTGGGGGAGAAACCGGGCAATTACAAGCTGCGCTTCCGCTCCTTTGGCCCGACCGGCGCCCCGATGACACCTCTAACCTTCCAAGGCTCAATCGCCCCTGGCGGCATGGTGCCGCTGCAGGTCAACCTGGGCGCTGCCAGTCTCAGTTCCCAACCGTTTACCAACCTCTGCCCGTGGACCGCAACGCCCACCAACGGCTCGGCGCCGCTCACCGTCCAGTTCAACGCCCCCGGCACCGATACCAGTGGCAATGCCATCATTCAATGGAATTGGAGCTTCGGCGATGGCTCAATAGACACGGGCCAAACTCCCTCCCATACCTACAACGCCCCCGGCACCTTCTTTCCAAACCTGACGGTCGTCAACAGTTTGGGCAACACCATCGTCGGTGCCGGGCCGGCCATTGTCATGCCCACCGTCCAGTTCACCGCCACCCCTTCCAGCGGCTCGCCACCGCTTACCGTCCAATTCAACTGCCCCTCCACCGACACCCTGGGACTTGCCCTCACCGGCTGGAGTTGGGATTTCGGCGACGGCTCGACCGCTACCCAACAAAACCCCTCGCATACTTACCTCACTGTGGGATCTTTCTCGCCTACGCTCGTCGCTACCGACAGCGCGGGCAGCAGCGTGGCGGGCGTCGGTCCCATAATCTCGACCCTCCCGAGCTCCGGGTTGGTCGTCAACGGCGGGTTCGAGAGTGGCAATCTGACTGGCTGGACCGAATCCGGCAACTCTGGAAATGCCGTCATTAGCACCGATCCTCTCTACGTCCACTCCGGCACCTATGGCGTGGAGTTGGGACCGGTCGGCGCCCTGGGCTACCTTTCGCAGGTCTTGCCCACTACGCCCGGAAAAACCTACCTCATCTCGCTTTGGATGGACAGCCCGGACGGGCAGGCACCCAATGAATTCAGCGTGGCCTGGAACGGCACCACGCTCTTCGATCAGCTCGATATTCCGGCCATTGGTTGGACCAATATTCAG
>DASYXT010000079.1:0-2056 GCA_035934555.1 Verrucomicrobiia bacterium
TCAATTTCCTCGAACAGCGGCCGGAATGGGAGCATACCGCCGTCATCATTGCCTATGACGACTCCGATGGCTGGTATGACCATGTCATGGGCAAAATCGTGAACGGTTCTGCAACGCTAAAGGATGCGCTCGACGGCATCGGCAAATGCGGTGACGGAGCGACAGCCCTGGGCGGCGTCAATCCGGGCACAGCGCACGCACAAGGGCGCTGCGGGCCAGGACCGCGGCTGCCACTGCTGGTCATCTCGCCCTGGGCGAAGGCAAATTATGTTGATCACACGAAGACGGACCAGACCTCGATCCTGCGTCTGATTGAAGACCTTTATCTGAACGGCCAGCGAATTGGCGGAGGCTCGTTTGACGAGCAGTCCGGGTCACTGCTCGGCATGTTTGACTTCAGCCAGGGCAAGCCGCAGAACACGGCCAAGCTGATTCTTGATCCCGATACGGGATTGGTCCGGGACCAGAAGTAGGGTGCCGCCGTGGGGCGATGGACGCGCAGAAAATTCTTGCGGCAGGGCGGCCTGGCTTGCGCCGGCCTCGTGGGCGCCCGCCGATGGGCACAGGCTTGCCCGATGCAGAATTCCCCTTCGGGCAGCCGCCGCCCGCGGGCCAAGACGCTCGATGCCATGAAGCTGGCATCGTTTGTGGATCCCCTGCCGCTGCCGGCGCTGCAAACCCCGCAGGGCCGAAGGTCTTCGATTGCGCTCGGGGCAAGCGATGCGCCCTATTATCCGGTCCACATCCGCGCCATCCAGAGCAAACTTCATCGCGACCTTCCACCTTCGCGCCTCTGGGGCTACGGAACCACATCGGCCCCGGTGCTGTTCGAGGCGTCGAGCGGGCAGGGTGTTCTGATCGACTGGATCAACGACCTGCCGCCCGCGCACATCTTTACGCTGAACCCGCCCCGGCCCGGCATGGAGCACGCGCCGCCTACGCGCCTGTCCACGCATCTGCACGGCGCGCGGGTGCCCGCCGTGAGCGACGGCTATCCTGACAATTGGTACGCCCCGGGCGAACACCGGCTGAGCTATTACCCCAACCCCCAGGAAGCGATGGCGCTCTGGTGCCACGATCACGCCATGGGCGCCACCGTCTTCAACATTTTTGCCGGCCTCATGGGTTGGTACCTCATCCGCGACCGGCTGGAGCAGGCGCTCAACCTTCCCTCCGGCAAGTATGAACTCCCGATGCTCATCTACGACCGCAGTTTTACGCCGCAAGGCCAGTTGTACTATCCCAACCCTCCGGATGAAGGCGTATGGGCGCAGGAGTTTCTGGGCGACGCGATGCTGGTGAATGGCAAAGTGCGGCCCTATCATGAAGTTGAGCCGCGCAAATATCGTTTGCGCATCGCCAACACCGCAAACTCGCGGTTTTTTTCTCTCTCGTTTTCGAACGGGCAAAGCTTTCACGTGATCGGCTCAGACCAGGGATTCCTTGCCGCGCCGGTTGAGGTGACGCGGCTCGTCCTCGCTCCCGCCGAGCGCGCCGATCTGATTGTCGATTTCAGCGGCGCCCGCGGCGAGCGCCTGGTCCTGGCCAGCGATGAACTGCAGTTGATGCAGTTCCGCGTGGGTAATAATCCGGTAAGCGACCCGAGCTCTCTGCCACAGACGCTGCGGCCCATCCAGCGCCTTCCTGAATCCCAGGCCGTGCGCACGCGCGTCATGACGTTGAATGAATATGATTACGACAACGGGATGGCGATGGTGATGCTGCTCGACCGCAAACACTGGAGCGATCCCGTCACGGAACGCGTTAAGCTGAACTCGGTTGAAATCTGGAGCCTCGCCAACCTTACGCAGGATACCCATCCCATCCACCTGCACATGGTCCGCTTCCAGGTGCTGGACCGCCGAAGCTTCTCGGTGGACGATTACCTTGCCACGAACGCGCTGCCTCTGCGCTACACCGGCCCGGCCCAGCCTCCCGAGCCGCATGAAATGGGCTGGAAGGACGTTGTGCAGTGCCCGCCCGCAACCGTAACCCGCATCATCATCCCCTTTGCCGGCTATGCAGGCCGCTATGTTTGGCACTGCCACATCCTGGA
>DASYXT010000083.1:0-3254 GCA_035934555.1 Verrucomicrobiia bacterium
CACCCAGATTTAATTTAGGCCATGATTGTCGAGCCCATCAATTATATTCAGCGCGATGAGCGCGGAGTGGCGTGGATCGCGGACACTAAAACCAAAGTCATTGAAGTAGCCATGGACCAAGCAGCGTATGGCTGGGACGCGGAAGAAATCCACGCGGCCCATCCTCACCTTTCTTTGGCGCAGATCCACGCGGCGCTCTCTTATTATCACGACCATAGAGAGGAGGTAACTATTCACGTCTCAGGGGCCAGCGGGAGGCGCTGAGGGAATGAATGGCCTGCCCACCACGGCCATCTGGATCGCTTCGCAAACATTGCGGCCCTGTTTGCGACAGGTGCTCAGGTAACTGCGGATGCGACAAAAGATCTGCGCTCCCTTCAAGGTGCGAAAACAGCCGGAGATTTTCTGGCGCACTTTGATCATGCGAATGTCCTGCTCGGCCTGATTGTTGGTGAAGGGCACGCGTCCATCCCACAGGAAGGCCAGGATGCTCCATTCAAAATCCTCCAGCCGATCCAGCAAATTGGCGGCCTTGCTTTGCGCACGTCGTCCTTGGCCGCAGGCCAGGCGCGGGTGCCGGTAACGTCCGCACCGCACCACGTTGCGGTAGCGTTGCCGCGCCCGCTTGAATTGGCGCTCGTTGAATTCACCGCGCTTCTGCCGCCGCCGATGGCAGGACAAGAGCAAATCGCTCAGTTGCCGCGCCCACACCTGGCCGTCCTCTTCCCAGAGGAACTTGAGTTCCCGCAACAGATGCTCGTTGCACAGGGCGTGCTGGCATTGCGGATAGGAAAAATAGGGCTTCCAGTGATCATGCACGACCCACTGGCGGCAAGCGCCCACGATGCCCAAAGCCGCCATCGCCTCGGCGCCGCGCTTGGGATGGACGCCGTAACAGGTCAGCGTGGCCGTCGAGGCCAGATGCAGCCAGTGGAGCGTCCCGGCCACGCGCAACCCGCTCTCATCCAGATGGACCACCGCTGCTTGCGGCACTTGAGTCACCACCGCCTGCGCGAAGGGTGCCAACTGCTGGTAGGCACGCTCATTGGCCGCCGCCAGCGTGGCGACACTCAAGGGCTGCCCAAATAAATCCGCGCACAACTGGGCCAGCCGATCATAGGGCAGCAACTGTTGCTGGTTCAAATACACCATCAAGCTTTGAAAACGCGGTCCATATTGCGCCGGCGCACTGACGCCCGCCGGAAACTCCGCGCGAACGGTGTGGCCGCAATGCGGACAACCCTTGATCTCAGCCCGGTGTTCGATCACCACCAAGGGATGCTCCGGCAGGTCGAACACCTGGCGACTCTCATAGTCCAGCGCCGGCTCCCGGCCCAGGCCGCGCCCGCCGCATCGCGGACAGTCCTCCAGCCGGTGGACCTCCAGGTGATCGGGATTTTTGACCCGCTGCAAGGTCTGGCCCGGATGGCCGGGTTGGCCACCCGGCTTGCGCCCGCTGGGTGCGCGCAAACTTTTGGGGCTGGGTTTGCTCAGCCCGTCGCTGGAAGGCGGCTTGCCGCTGTTGGAACTGTTGCGCGCCAGTTGGGCTTCCAATTCCTTGACCCGGTTCTCCAGTTGCACCAAGCGTTCCTGCAAGGCCAGGAATAAATCCACCAACGCTTCGGGATTGGCGTGAACCAACGACAACAGTTCTTCGCGCGTGAAAAGTTTCAGGGACACAAGACCTCTCGAAAATCGGCTTGCAGGGGATAAACCCAAACGTCCTTCACCGGCGCTTGCAGAACGTGCCGGCGATCCTGCCGGGTGCGCCCCTGCGTCTGCCCCACGCAAATCCAATTGGCCGCCCGATAACAACTGCCCCGGAACCGGCCCCGTTCCACAAACGTCTCCAACAGCGCCACCGGATGGCCGTAGCGTCGCTGCCAGTCCGCCGCCAGGCGCCGCGCGACCCGCCCCAAAATGTGGCTGGCCAACTCCGGCACGCGCACCCAGGGCAAAATCAAAAACCGGCTGTTGTTGGCAATGCGGCCCAACTGGGCCTGACGCTGCTCGGCCGTCCAACCAATGAAGTCATCCCGTCCCCGCGTCTTCCAGGCCGCCGCACCAAACAAGACACAGGCCAAATCCCGCCCCTGTCGATCCCGCACCAGATACTTGACGTTTTGCCCGACGGCGCTGGTGTAGCCCAAGTAATGATACTGACGCAGCAACGAGTCGAAGACGCCCTGCGCGGCGGGTTGCTCGTTCAACTCCAGGATTTGCAGCGGCTGCAGTGGGCGCAAAGGGCCGGTGATCGGATCGGTCCGGTGATCCAGGAGCCGGATTTGTTTGTGGCGCATCCGGTTGGGCGAAAGACCTCGGCGCGCGGGCAGCGCCACCCAGCCCCGCTGCTCCAGTTTGAGCAGCAGCGTGCGGGCCGCCATGTCCTTGATTTGACCCGTCAGGCTGCGCCAGTTCCACCGGTGGCACAGTTCGCGCGAGAGCCGATACCGGCTCCAATCGGCATGCGCCCCCAGCAGTCCGCGCACTTGCTCCAACTGGGCCGGGCCAATGGGCCGACCCTGAATGATCACACACTGATCCACGCCCGGACGCTGCACCCTCGCCCAACCAGAGTCCAGCCCAAAATGAAACTATTTTTCGACTCGCCTCCAGTCCTCGGCAAGGATCACACTGACCGCCAGTCAGTGCCAAAAGACCTGAACAGTTACAAACCCTGAATGGGTTGCCTCACCGCGTCCGGCATCGTCCCTACGCGATCGTCCGTTGGGAGGGAATGGATTCAACCCTGGCAGGGTTGGTGATGGGGTCGGCGTTCCAGGCCCAGGGTAGCTCGTTCCTCGCGACCCTGGGCTGACGGATTCGATCCCTTCGGGATAGATCGGGGTATCCCAACCTGTGCCGTCCAGATTCTCCCGAGCTGAAAGCAGCTTGCTCCTGCGTTCCGGTCCTCAAGGACTCTATCAGCGAGGCGGCGGCAGGAGAGGTGGATTGGAACCGAAAGGTCGAATGGTTGGATGAGCGTGTTGTGGTCTGAGGCGCGCCTCGCTAGAGTCTTGGCGCGGGCGGCTTGAATGGCGCTTGGAACGAAAGGACCCCATGCGCCTTGGTCTTGCGTCGATACACCTTGTCCGCACAGGTCGCGTAGAGATACTCGAGGCCAGGTCCGCCGAAGACGACGTTGGCCAGCCATTTGTCCTGCGGTTTTGAGATGATCCCCGTCACACGCCCCGCCTGGTCGCAGATCTGAACACCTATCGACGTTGCGACATATAGGTTGCCGTTCGTATCGA
>DASYXT010000091.1:0-2186 GCA_035934555.1 Verrucomicrobiia bacterium
CGGCGCCACGAGCATTGCGCGGGGGGACCAGCAGCGGCTCAAAAGTCTCCTGGGCATCGATGCGCGCCAGAAAGAGTTTGGCCTCGCGCTGGACGATGGGGAAAGAGAGCCAGAGATGGACCCCATTGAACTGGGCCTCGCGGGAATCGATGGTGAGCAGCAGCTTGGTGGAGCCGTTGCCGAGCTGGAGCAGTTCGTCCCGCTTAAGCCAGGCGACCGCGAGATGGTTGGCCCGGGCCCACTCGGTCAGCCGCAGGTACTCGTGGCCGCTGAGGTGGGTGGTTTCGGCAGCGCGGGCGCCGGCCAAGCCCGCGGCCAGCGCCCACAGCAGCGCCGCCAGCCAGGTTCTCAGCGCGAGTTGCACGCCCGCGCAGAGTGCCCGCGCCAGGCGCACTTTTCAAGGCTGGAGCACAACGTAGGGTGTGATTAAAAGTGGGTGAGCTTAGTTCCACAGGCTGAGCCATTGGCCATTGGCTCGCAGGACGCGCAGATTGGCGATGCGACCGGCATGTTCGACCAGCCAGGCCGCTCCCGCTTTCTTGAGCCGCGCCTGTAACACATGGCGGTGTCCAGACTCAATCATTCCTGAACCAATAGGTAATCCCAGTTTCAGAGCTCGTGGATAATCCAGGCAGTCGGTTCGGTTTGTCAGATAACGATGCCCATTCCTTACGGGGGCCTCCTCGTCCGGCGTGGCTGCGGGTTCCAGATGTTCGGCCAGTGCTTCAATAACCTTTTCCGAAGCGCCCCGCTTGAGACGAGCCTGTTGGGTTCGGCGCCACCGCTCCGGAGCACTGGCTCTGCAGGTCTGGGCTGCCGCTCCCAAGTACTCGCTGACATGGAAGAAATCGCACGTGAACCTGCCCTGCCGCCCGAACACTTCCTTGGTTTGCAACCGAATCCACTCGGCGCCGTCGCCCAGCGCGTGAATCTCGCTGTTCAACCCCCAGCCGGCACTGCGCGCACAATGGCCCCAGCGGCGTCCCACCTCATCGACCCCGCCGAAAGTGGCCGCATAGAAGGTTTGCTCTTGGCCCTGAGCTTGCGCCGCCGTCAGGCGTATTTCTTTCCAATCCCGCGGCCTTTTACCCTTGCGTTTCCCGGACGCCACGGTGCAGATCATGGTCCCATCGGCCTCAGCAATGACGCGCTTGGCCCCCAGAGCAGGCAACAGGCGAAAGGGCTGCTGATATTGTTCCTCCAGCTTCCGCGACGCCCTTTGCGCATGCGCCAAGGTCGTATCCCGCACGGCGCTGGCGCTAATCTCAAATCCGTAATGTTCCAGCACCCGGGCCGCTGCGTGTCCGAAGGAATGCTCGCAACCAAAATCGGTCAGTACCCGCTCCAAACGCCTGGACCGGCCTCGCGGCTTGACCCCAATGGCCGCAGGCAACAGACGCAGATACGGCTTTGCACCCGTGCGCCAGATCCGCTCCTGCACCTTCACCAACCCAAAGACGCACCACCACTTCAGCGTTTTTTTTTACGCGCGCGGGCCGCAGCATCCTTTTGCTCCAATTGCTCTCCCAAACGCCTTTCGGCACTGCTGGCCCAGTCTCCCATGGTCGTGTTACCCAAGCGGCGCATCTCTTCAATCAAGAGCGCTTCAACCTCGTCGGCACTCTTGATGGGGCCATCGGTGTTGGCGCTAATCTCCAGAATGCTTTGAAAGCGCTCCATCAACTCCGGGTGCTCCCGCAATCGTTGGATCAGTTGCTGTTCCTGTGCGCTCAGTTGTGAGTTCTTCTTCGTCATCCCCACTGTAAATAGCGAAGTGGCTAAATTTGTACACCTTATTCTTCAACAAATCCCACTTTTCTTCACCCACTTTTAATCACACCCGCACTTTCCACCGTCTGAAGAATTCTCTGTCCCGGGAAGGGGCCGATTGTGTATAATAAGTCAAATCCGCTGCCAGGCCAATCCGTGACGATATCCGGAAACTCGTGCAAGTTCGGTCCGCTTTGGGGCCAGAGCCAAAGGCGCGCGGTGGCCTTGCCCGCCTTTGCCAATCGTCCTCTTCCTCTTTCTCTTCCTCGTCCGGACCGCGAGCCGTCCCGGCTCGCAGCGGCGACCAGCGCACCCGCATTCCCCGCTTTGCCGCGCATTTCTGGTGTTCGTGCGTGCGGCGAGCCGGGCCGGCTCGCGGTCCGGATTCGAGCTTGATCCAGCCTTGCGGCAAATCA
>DASYXT010000100.1:0-2021 GCA_035934555.1 Verrucomicrobiia bacterium
CAAAAGAAACCTCGGAAAAACCGAGATTTCTCACGAAAATGTAGCAAGTAATAATGTTATAATCCGCTTGCATTGCCGGATAGATGTGCTTTGATTGTAGCACGCATGTTTGTCCAGGCGACCAAATCCAAGCGCGGCAGCTCTACTTACCTCACTTATTTGGTGCGCGAATCCTTCCGCACTGCCCACGGTCCCCGTTCCCGTACGATCTGCAACATCACGGCCCTGCCGCCTCAAACGCGTGAACTCATCAGCCAGTCACTGCGGGGCCAAAGCTTCGTTGCCTCGGAAAATCTAGTGCTGGCGGCGGCTTGGAGCTTTGGAGGCATAGCCGTGCTTCATCAGGCGTGGAATGACTTCGGCTTGGGCCTGTTGTTCGGGTTTGTGCAAAATGCCCGAACCGCCGGTCTGCTGCAGGCAATGGTGTTTGGCCGCATTCTGTTTCCCAGCGCCAAGCTGGCGCTCACCGACCATGCGCGGGGGACACTGCTCGCTGCGGCGTGCGGATTGGATCAGCAGAGCGAAGATTTTGATGAAGACGATCTTTATGCGGCGATGGATGAACTGACTGGGCAATGGGTGCCGATCGAACGGCAACTCTACAAAGAGAGTTTTGCGCAGGGCGTCTCGCTGGTGCTCTACGATCTGACCAGCGTGTATTTCGAGGGCGACGGGCCAGCGGGCATCAGCCGCTATGGTCACAGCCGCGACCATCGTTCGGATCGCCCCCAAATCATGCTGGCCGTGGCCACCGACGAGCACGGGGTGCCACTGCACCTGGAGGTGTTGCGTGGCAACCGGGGTGACACGACCACTTTGCAAGGCTTATTGAGCACATTGCGCCGTCGTTTTGGGATTAAAGAGGCCGTCTTCGTGTTTGATGGCGGCATGAGCAGCAAAGTCAACCTGGACGCGATGGACCACCTGGGGCTGAAATATGTGACGCGACTTTGCGCCAGCACCCTCGATGAGTTATTAGCTCAATTACCCGCCGAGCAGTCGCCCGAGTTATGGGACCGCACCCAGGTCATGGAAATCGTGCGCGAAGGCAAACGCTATGTGATTGCCGGTGGGCAATGGCGTCAGCAGCGGGATCAGCAGCGGCGTCAAGCGCGCTTGGCCAAGGCCGAAGAAGAACTCAAGCGCCTGGCGGCAGTGAAGCGCAAGAAAGTCAATCCACAGAAATTGGCCAGCCAGGTCGGCCGCACCTTGCAACGACTTAAGGCGCACAAGTATTTTGATTACGCCGTGGACCAGGCCGGCCAATTGCAATGGAGCCGCCGCGCCAACTTAATCAAGGCCGAGGGCATTCGCGATGGACTCTATTTGCTAGGAACCAACGCCCGTGCCGAGCAGATCCCTAACGCGGGTGTGCTCAGTCATTACAAAAACCTGCTGGAGGTGGAGGATGCCTTCTGCCACCTCAAAGACTACTTGCGGGTCAGACCGGTATTTCATCGCCGAGCTGATCGAGTCCGCAATCATGTGCGGATTTGCTTTTTGGCTTATTGGCTGAGCGCCAGGTTGGAAAGACAATGGCGTCAGGAGGACCAGACCATCGAAGTGCATAATCTGCTGCGCCAATTGCAAACGATCCGGCTTGGCTGTCTGGAACTCGACGGCAAAGCTTTCAAAACAATGGTCACTCAGGTTCCCAAGGAGCTAAATGTTACCTTGAGCACCTTAGGTCTGCTGCCACTATTCGCGCAGCCGCCAGCGTGGGCGGCTGAGGTTTGTAGCAAGTGAATTTAGGGACGAACCTTGCAAATCAATCCCTTACGCGTGTGCGTAAGGGAAGTTAGGCTAAGCCATTTGCCAACCCCATCCGGAACCCAGTGAACCGCCGAGGGCCGGCTGACTCGCCAATTGTAATTGGCCGTCAGATTGGTGCCGTTAAAGGTCTCGTCGAAGGCATAGCCGAGGCCGGTTTTCTGCAAACGTCCAAAGGTGCCGCTCACGCCATTATTATGGCCGTCATTGGCCCCGTCGTTTTTGAACATACCGAAGTGCAGGTAGCTGGC
>DASYXT010000103.1:0-1513 GCA_035934555.1 Verrucomicrobiia bacterium
GCCGCTTGCGGCATTGAGGGAAAGACCCGTAACACCATCCATGTTGTTTCCGTTCGGCGTATCGTCATAGGTTGCCGTGAAGGAACTCGATTGAACCGCGAATGGTACGTTTTGCCACGACGATGCATTTGATTGGTAACAACCCGTTGGAGGCGGGGGTGGAGGAGGCGTGACCGTCGTCGCCTGCGTCGTCGCATTGGCACTCGTGGACTGCGCCGAGGTGTTCCCCGCCGCGTCATAGGCTGAGACGGCGTAGGAGTAGTTCGTACTTGCCGTAAGATTGGTGTCGCTGTAGTTCGTGCTTGCCGTCGTTGCGATCAAGGTACCACCCCTATATATCAGATATCCCACGACGCCTACATTGTCCGTGCTTGCCATCCACGCAAGATTGATCTGGCTTGAGGAGACCGGTGTAGCAAAGAAACCTATTGGGACGGAGGGAGGGGTGGTGTCGGAGGGCGGCGGAGGAGCCGGAGCCTTCACGAGATAATTCTCGGCGCTCCAGCCATCGACGCCGGTATCGTAATTGATGTTCCACCAGTTGAAGCCGTTCGCGTTCGTGGGGCCGCCAGTCACGGTGCCTAAGGCGCCAACCGGCTGGGTACCGAGCAATGTTCCCGAGGTCGAGGGAACCGAACGGACATTGAGGCTCGCCGTCACTTGGACCCGATCACCGATCACGAATTTTGTGGAAGGCGGGGGCATGACTGCAGCTCCCGCTGACCTAAATGCCATGATGCCGGTAATGGGCTGCGTATAACCAGGGGTTGCGCTAAAAGTGGCGGCCACCGCTCCGGATGACGTTTGGATCTTGTCTTCGGTCTCAAGCCAACTGGCGCTGGTAACGCGCGCGGCATAACCCGTTCCGGCTGTGAATACAGCGCCAACCCTGCTGCTATCGAGTGCAATGCCAAAGATATAATCTCCGCTTTGCGTAGTGGTAATATTGCCGCTCGTGACGGCATTTGTCGCCGTTCCTGGTGAATTCTGGGCCGCCATGGCGTGCCCGTCGAGCGGGCTGCTTGTATTTATCCCGCTTATCTCATGCACGGTGATGGCGGCGCCCGCAGCCGGTGCCGAAAAATTCGCCGTGACCGTGCAAGGACCGGAACTCGAAATCACCGCATATCCTTGGGCGCCGCTTGAACCAGCCGAACTCTTGATAGATCCATCGAGAAGCGTGAAGTTTCCGCTCACACACCCGGCAGTGATACTCGTTACGGTTGCGGTAGGATCTACCGCGAGAACGCCTACGGCGATCACATCGCCTGCGGTGACGTTGCTTGAAAAAGTGGCGCGGATCGACGATGCGCTAAAGATAGAAGCGACACTTCCCTGGACGAAACCGGTGGTGGCGGATGGCGGCGGAGGAGGTGGCGGTGGTGGCGTGACCGTCGGCGCCTTCACGAGATAATTCTCGGCGCTCCAGCCATCGACGCCGGTATCGTAATTGATGTTCCACCAGTTGAAGCCGCCTGAAGCTACGGGGCCGCCGATGACTGAACCCAGAGCA
>DASYXT010000125.1:0-28377 GCA_035934555.1 Verrucomicrobiia bacterium
ATTAGGCACTGCAGGGATCGACGCCGGGCCAGCATGAGCGGCTTTTACGATTTCATGTCCGCTCAGGGCGGAAAAAAAGCGCTCAGCCTCGTAACTGTCTCTAAACCAAAATGGCTACCAGAGTTCTGACTCGACCATATCGTGTTGCAAACTCTTTCATAATAGGATTGTCCCGGCACAGATTTGAGGGTCATACTGGCAGTGATGTCTAGTTCGTTGCGCGCGAGGAAACCAGGTCCCGGCGCCGCCAGCATCAGTCTCACTCTGTTTGTTTGGCTGGTCCTTCGGCCCTCTCCTGCCCCGGCGGTGGTCCTGTGGAGCGATTTGGGCCAGCGCCTCGTTCAAGCAACCGGCCCGGGAGAGGACATCCTCAACGGCGCGGTCAAACGCGACCAAACCTCCTCCGATATTCTCTATTTTAAATTCCACGTCGAACCGCTGTCGGACTTCCGCACCGAGGAGTATTTCGCCGCGTTTCAGCTTTACGAAGGCCAGCACGAACGGCTGGCGGTGGGAAATTCGCTCAAAGCCTGGGCTTACAGCGCATTCAATACGGATGAAAAGGGCGAGAAGAACGAGGTAGCAGGGGATATTGACCTGCACGCGGCGCTGGAAGATGCGCGGGTGGTCGGCGGTTCGATGCCCTACGAATTGCCGCGCCGCGGCGTTGGCTGCACCATTGTGTTCAAGGCCGAATATGTCGCCGGCACCAACGCGCGGGTAACCGTCTGGTTAAATCCCGACCTGGCGCCTGGGGCGACGGAAATGGGCCAGGTGGAGGGCCTGACAACTCACTTCACCGCCAATGCGTGCTTCGATGAGATTCACTTACGGCATGGCGGCGGCGGGGACGGGTGGGTGTTCAGCGATATGGAGATCGCCACCGCCTTCGGCGATTTCGTTGCGGTCCCGCTCTCGGTGCGGGTGTGGCAACGCGAGCAAGGCTTGCCGCAAAATTCCATCCACGCGCTGGCACAAACCAGCGACGGCTATCTTTGGCTCGGCGGCGAGGACGGCCTGACTCGCTTTGATGGGGTGCGTTTCACTTCCTTCGGTTTGCGTGAGGGCGTGCCCGCCGGCCAGGTCCGCGCGTTGCTCCAAGACAGCTCGGGCGCGCTCTGGATTGGCACATCCAGTCGCGGTCTGGTGCGCTGGCAGGACGGCGATTTCACCCGGCTCACCCAGGCGGAGGGGTTGCCCGCTGACAGCATCACCGCCCTGGCACAGGATGCGCAAGGCCGGGTTTGGGTTGGGACCGAAGCCGGGCTGGCCCTGTGGAACAGCGGCCGGCTGACACACTCTGCTGAGTTGAGCCAATTCGATGGCCGGAACATCACCACCTTGTTCAAGGATCGGCAAGGGGTGATGTGGCTGGGGGCCTCCGGCCTGGGCGTCTTCCGATTCATCGGCGACAAGTTCGTCCCCTTGAGCGATCCGGCGTTGGGCCCGTCGCTGCTGGAACCGCATTGCCTGCTCGAGGACCACTCGGGGCGCATCTGGTTCGGCGCAAGCGATGACCTGCTGCTGTGCCGCGACTCCGGCCAATGGCGCCATTACCGCATGCCGCGCCATCGCGCGCGCGCGTTCATCAGCACCCTCGTGGAGGACCAGGACGGCACCGTCTGGGCCGGGTCCGTTAGCGAAGGGTTGTTCCAATTCCAGGACGGAAAATTGTTGCCGCTCAACACGAGCAGCGGCCTTTCCGATAACGCCATCGGCTCGCTGTTAGTCGATTCGGAAGGCAACGTGTGGGTCGGCACCTCGGCGGGCCTGAATCGGCTGCGGCGCAAACGGCTGACCGCCCTGGCACAGAATGAGGGCTTGGGTTACGGCGCCGTCCAAGGCCTGGCCGAATTGGCCCCGGGCGTCATTTGGGCCGGCAAACCCAGTGGCGGCCTCTACGGCTGGCACGGTAGAATGTTCGAGCCGGTCGGGGGCACGGACTTCGCGCTGCGCGCGCCGGCCATCAACACCGTGCTGAAGGCGCGTGACGGCAGTTGCTGGGTGGCAGGCGGCAATGGCTTGTGGCATTTCCGCAACCCTTTGGCAGACGCGCCCGAACCGGGCCCGGCGGTGCTGGAAGGACGCAACGTGCTCGCGCTGGCCGAGGATGCGGAGGGCCGGCTCTGGGCGGGCACCAGCGAAGGGGAACTTTGGGTGAAGAACGTAACCGGCTGGCAAACCCAAACCAATTTTAGCCCGGGCGCCCCCATCACCTGTCTGCTTCCCACCGAGGGCGGGCTGCTATGGCTGGGCACGCGCGGGGCTGGTTTGTTCCAATTCGGCGACCACGTCCAGCTTCACCTCGACAAGAAAAACGGGTTGCTGAGTGATTTTATCCGCGCGCTGCATTTCGACGCCGCGGGCGCACTCTGGATCGGGACCGCCGGCGGCGGGTTGAGCCTTTGGCGCGAGGGGCATCTCGCCACCTTTACCATGCGTGACGGCTTGCCCGACAACACCGTCTCGCAAATTCTCGACGATGATTCCGGCCGGCTCTGGCTCGGGACGGATCACGGCATCGCGCGCGTTGCCGAGCATGCGCTCGAAGAACTGGCTGCGGGAAAAACCGCGGTCGTTTATCCCGAAGTCTATGGGCGCGCCGAGGGCATGTTATCGGAAGAATGCACGGGCGGTTACTGCCCAGCCGGCCTGATCACCGCGTCCGGCGAGTTGTGGTTTTCCACCATGAAAGGTGTCCTGGTCGCCGAACCGCAACCGCGCGGTGCCGGCACCCCTGCCCCGCGCGTCGCTCTGGAAGAGATTGTCGTCGATGGCTCGCCGTTGCCGTTTCAAAGCGGGCTCGATAACATTTTGCCCGAAAATCACCCGCGTTCCCATGCGCTCCCCGCGCCCCCCGCAACGCGGCCCTGGGCCACCGACCAAACCAATGATACCCCAACCGCCCTGCCCTCACTCACCCTCGCGCCCGGCAAGCATCGCCTCGAATTCCACTACACCGGTTTGAGTTTCACCGCGCCGGAGCGGGTTCGCTTCCGCTATCGGCTCGAGAACCTCGACTCGGAGTGGCTCGAGGCCGAGACCCGCCGCGCGGCCTATTACCCGTATGTGCCGCCCGGGCAATACGTTTTCCGTGTCACCGCCTGCAACAGCGAAGGGGTGTGGAACCCGACCGGCGCGGCGGTGCGTTTGCTGGTCCGGCCGCATCTGTGGCAAACCTGGTGGTTCGTCGGGTTGGCAACGCTGGGCCTGCTGGGCTCGGTCGGCGGCGCGGCCCGCCTGGTAGAAAAACGCAAGCTCCACCGCCGGTTGCAGGACCTCGAACAGGAACGGACGCTGGAACGGGAACGCGCGCGCATTGCCCAGGACCTGCACGACGACCTCGGCGCCTCATTGACACGCGTCTCGCTGCTCAGCGATCTGCTCCGCGCTGACAAGGACAACCCCGGCCAGGTCGAAACCCATGCCGTCAAAATCTCCCAATCCGCCCGCCAGACCGTTCGCGCGCTGGAAGAGATCGTCTGGGCGCTGCGCCCCGGCAGCGATTCCCTGCAGAGCCTCATCGAGTACATCGCCCATTTTGCCAATGAACTCTTCGAGAGCGATCAGGCCCGGTGCCGGCTCGATTTGCAACGCGATTTGCCCGAACGCTCCTTGCCCCCCGACATGCGCCACAATCTCTTCCTCATTGTGAAGGAAGCTCTCACTAACGCCCTCAAGCACGCCGGCGCGACGGAAGTGCGCGTCCAGGCGCGGGCCACGGCCGCTACCCTCGAACTGCTGGTCCAGGACAACGGACGCGGCTTCCAATTCCCCGCCGCTCCGGCCAGGCCGGGCAAGCGCCAGGGCCTCGGCAATATGCGCGCCCGCGCCGAAACTCTTGGCGCAACCCTCGACATCAAGAGCCAGCTTGGCAAGGGCACTCAAGTCCGGCTTACCGTCCGCTTCGTTTGACGAGAACCTCCCTTTAGAAAGGCCGTGCTGGGACCATGAACTGGATCTGGGCTGTGGTATTGGCGCGCCAGCGTCTTGGACTGCGCCAGCCCTCTGGCGCTTTTCGGACTGCGCCAGTCCCCTGGCGCTCGGTCTAAAGCTCCTGTTTCAAAAGCGCCAGGGGGCTGGCGCAGTCCAAAACCTCGCGGTATGTCGGTTGCTCGAACCGCCGCTTGCATTGATCCCCATTCACTGCTCATTGTAAGCCCAATGAATTCCTGTTCATCCTTGCCCGCTGAGAACCTTGAATTGCCGCTTGCGTTCCGTTCCCCCGCGCGCCCCAAAGCCCGCCTCGCCGACGAACTCGCCGCGTTTCACGAATTCGGTCAACCCACCCGCGTCCTCAAAACGCAATTTCCGTGCGCTTCGGCCGGCGGAGCGCAAACTTTAGTCCGCAGCAATAATCAAACGGACACCGGATTGCCCCCAGCACCGCCAGGCGCCATGCGCGAAGTCCCCACCTTCGTCAACGAGTTCTGGACCGCGCGCCAGCGCCAGGCCAGTTCGCTTCACGAGGTTTCCTACCGCGCCTGTTTCAAGCCGCAACTGCCGCGCTTCTTCATCGAACGGCTCACCGAGCCCGGAGAATCTGTGTACGACCCTTTCATGGGCCGCGGCACGACCCCACTCGAAGCCGCGTTGCTCGGGCGCGTCCCGGTCGGCAACGACGTCAACCCGTTGAGCGTGGTCCTGACCCGCCCACGTCTTAACCCGCCGTCGCTGGACGCCGTCGCCGCGCGCTTACAGCAAATCACCCTCGCTCGCCCTGCTGATACTCCCGCCGACCTGCTGGTCTTTTTCCATCCGGACACCCTCCGCGCGATTTCCTCGTTGAAACGGTACCTGCTCGAACGCGCGGCCGGCGGCGCCCTCGATACCACCGATGAATGGATTGCCCTGGTATCCTTGAACCGCCTGACGGGTCATTCGCCGGGCTTCTTCTCGGTTTATACGCTGCCGCCCAACCAGGCCGTCTCCGCCCGGTCGCAGGCAAAGATCAACGCCAAACGCAAACAGACACCACCTCCGCGCGACGTGGTGAAGCTCATATTGAAAAAGACCCGCCAATTGCTTGCCGACGTTAATGCCAGCACCCGCCAGACCCTCGCCCGCTCCGCGGCTCACGCGCTGCTGATCACCGCTCCCGCTCACGCGACACCGCAAATCCCCTCCGCCTCCGTCGCGCTCGTCGTCACCTCGCCCCCGTTCCTTAATGTTGTGCAGTATGCGATCGATAATTGGCTGCGCTGCTGGTTCGTGGGTGTCGATGCTGAAGCGGTTCAGTTAACCACTCCGACGCGGGTGGATACCTGGCAAGCGGAGATGACGCGAGTGTTCGCCGAACTCTACCGCGTGCTGAAACCCGGTGGGCACATTGCCTTTGAGGTTGGCGAGGTCCACGCCGGCGCGACCCGGCTCGAAGAAGCTGTTTTACCATGCGCCACCGCCGTCGGACTCGAGCCCCTCCTGGTGATGATCAACGACCAGAAATTTACCAAGACGGCGAACTGCTGGGGCGTCGATAACATGGCCCGCGGAACCAATACCAATAGGATCGTGGTGCTCAGAAAATCTTAATCGTGTGAAGGCGGGCGGAGCGCGGACTTTTAGTCCGCAGCAACGACCAACTAGCGTAGCGCGGACTTTTGCTTCAGTCCGCAGCAATGCACAATGCCAGGCATGCTTGTGAACCGGCCGGATCTAGCATTTGGATATTGCTGCGGACTAAAGTCCGCTCCGATGCCAGTTCCTGCCAATCGCTGTAAGTCGCTGTAACGGATTTGTAAAACAAGGCTTGACCCTTTGGGGTTGAGAGTCATACTGCGCGCGACTTTGCGGCGCAGGCGGCTCCAGAGATGCGATTTGGAACCCGGTCAGGTCAGCCGGAGTCCCTCAAGTGCTCGGTGCGCGCGCCCAAGGCGTCAGGAGCGTGGTTATGGCAACAGGCAAAGTGAAATGGTGGGACAATAAAAAAGGCTTGGGATTCATTGCACAAGATGCCGGCCAGGATGTGTTTGTGCATCACACCGCTATTCTCGGCGATGGCTTTAAAACTCTGCGTGAAGGCGAGGAAGTCATCTTCGAGATTGTCAGCGGTGAGAAGGGCCCCAAAGCCGAAAACGTCAAGCGCGCCAACCCGTAGGTTCAGGCTCGCGGTTTGATCCGGCGCACCGCTTGGCGCTATTCCCAGGCGCGGCTCGGAGAGCGGTGTCGCCTTGGCCGGCGGGCCGCGCTGGCTGCCGTGCCCTTTGCGCTTAGCTGCTCGCTGGTTCGATGTGGACCAGCACATCGCGCACCGCAGGCATGCGCTTGCGCACCCTATCCTTCACCTCGTGAGCAATCCCATGGGCTCGCTCGACTGTCATCTGCGGGTCCACCTGCACGTGCATATCCACGTAGAACTGATAACCCATCTTGCGCGCGAGGCATTTTTCGACTCGAGTCACCCCTGCCACCGATTCGCCCGTCTGCCGCACTTGCTCCAGCATCTCCTCGCTGGGCGACCGGTCCATCAACTCGTTTAGCGCTTGCCGCAACAGCCGCCAGCCCGTCCAGGCAATAATCAGGGCCGCAACAATCGCGGCGATGTCATCTGCAACCGCGTAGCGGGGACCGCCCGCGAGCGAAATCCCAATGCCCAACGCCGCGGCCAGAGAGGTTAGCGCGTCGCTACGGTGGTGCCAGGCATCGGTACGCAACGCGCTGCTGTCGGCTGACTGCGACACCCCGCGGATATAGCGGAACAAACCTTCTTTGATCCCCACCGCGACGAGCAGCACGCCCAACGTGAACGGCGCCGGCGCCGGATGTGGCCGGAACCCTTCCAGGCTTGAGCGCACACAAATCCACACGGCCGCAATCAGCAGCAGCGCCGAAACCGTCGCCGCGGCGATCGGTTCGGCTTTTCCATGCCCGTAGGGGTGATCCTGGTCGGCAGGTTCGGCGGCAACCACCAGCCCCCGCCACACCACCAAAGAACTGAACATGTCGGTGAGCGATTCCACCGCATCCGCTGTAAGCGCATGCGAATGCCCCAGAATCCCCGCGGCCAGCTTTCCCCCGGCAAGCAAGGCGTTGAGCGCCAACCCGGTCAGGGTCGCCCGCAGCCCTCGTTTCAAGCGACTCTCGGTCACAACCAAAGCTAACGGCCTCTAAGCTGGAAATGAAGCAAGAAGGGGGAGTTCTTTGGCCTTGCGTTCGGGGCCTGGGGCGTGTTACATACCGCGTCCGCCTCGGAGCGAGCGCGGGTTTAAAGCAACCATTTTATTTCTTATGTCACAGCATCGGAGTCTGCGGGCGGCGGCCACCCTGGGGGGCAAACGCAATGTTCTGAAGCGCTTTGAGCGCCTCGAACTGCTCAAAAAGCGCGGTCAGTGGAAACCCGGAGACCGCATCACCGGCCTGCGCAAGACTAAAGGCGAAGCCTAGAACAGGAGACCTTCGCGCGAGGGCATGGAGACTTTGCCGGGCCTGTGCTTCACCTGGCCTTCGTCGTTCCCGTTTTCGCGCCACGACCGCCCTCCATGGTGCGCCTGCAAAAATTCCTGGCCGATGCCGGCCTGGCTTCGCGGCGGGCTGGAGAGCAAATGATCCTCGCCGGCCGGGTGACCGTCAATGGCCGGACGGTGCAGGAGATGGGGGTCAAAGTGGATCCGGTCCACGATGCTGTCGCGGTCGATGACAAGCCGGTGAAAGCACGGCGGAAGCTGTACCTGGCATTAAATAAACCTCCCGGCCTGGTCTGCTCGCGGAAAGATGAACAGGAACGCCCGAGCATTTATGATTTGCTCCCGCAGGAGTGGCGGCACCTGCATTCGGTCGGCCGCCTCGACTTCAAGAGCGAAGGTCTGCTGTTCCTGACTAATGACGGCCAGTTCAGCTTGCGCTTGACTCATCCCCGGTACGGAGTACACAAGAAGTACCTCGCCACCGTCGAAGGACGGGTCGAGCCGGAAGTGCTGCGGCGCCTGGTCCAGGGCGTATGGCATGAAGGCGAGAAACTCCAGGCTGTCCGCGCGCGCCTGGTGTCGGCCGGGGCCGGGCAAAGTGTGGTGGAACTGGACCTGGCCGAAGGGAAATACCACGAGGTGCGGCGGCTTTTCGAGTCGCAGGGGCGAATGGTCAAGCGGTTGCAGCGAATTCAGATCGGCAAAATCAAACTCGGTGAACTGCGCCTGGGCCGATGGCGGACATTGACAGACACCGAGATAAAATCTCTACTGTGCTGAGTTATGAAATTGAACTGTTGGTTACTTTTGGCGGCGATGCTTGCTACCAGCCTGTTGGCCCAGCAGGCCGACACCAATGCACTCGCCAGCCCGCCCATCGCCACCCCCGCTCCGGCGCCCATGGCGACCAATTCCGCCACCTCCGAAACACCCGCCAAGGCGCCCGCGACTAAGAAGAAAAAATCGTCGCGCAAACCGAAGCACACCCAAAAGCCTGCGGCGGCTATGTTGGAAACGGTGCCGTTGATGCCCGGACCAGCCGTGGTGGTTGCCACGCGTGTTAATGTGCGCGGCCAACCGCGGCTGAAGAGCGAGGTCGTGGGCCAGCTCACCAATGGTCAGCCCGTCACGGTTCTCCAGGAGATCACGCGTAACAACTCCGCGGCGGATGAACCCTCGGCCTGGGCCAAAATCCTTCTCCCTCCCGGCAGCCATGTTTGGGTTAATACTTCCTTCATTGATGCGACCAACAAAACCGTGCGGCCGCGGCACCTCAACCTGCGCGCCGGCCCGGCGGAGCGCTTCAGCGTCCTGGGCCGCTTGGAGCGTGGCGACGCGGTGAACGAAATCGGCACCAAAGGTGAATGGACCGAAATCGAGGCGCCAACAAATGCTTACGCGTTTGTGGCCGCGCAATACTTAAAACAAGAGGCTCCCGGAGCTCTGGCATCCGCTGGAACCAATACGCCTGCCGCCACTGAGCCGGTGCCGCCTGCCACCACCATCGCTGAGTCCCCCACCGTCGCCCCCGCCCCTACAGATGCACCCGCTACTCCGGCGCCGGCCGACTCCGCCACTTCCACTAATGCCGTCGCAGATACTGGCACCCCCGCCGTCTCCACTCCGGTTGACGAACCGCCGCCCAAGCGCATTGTCGAACGGGAAGGGTTGGTGCGCGGCACGACCAGCATCCAGGCTCCGACGAAATTTGAATTGATCAGCGCCGACAACGGCCACACCATCGATTACCTCTACACCAGCGCGCCGACTCTCGATCTGCGCCGCTACAAAGGCTTGCGCATTGTCGTCACCGGCGAAGAAGGCCTGGACGAGCGTTGGGGCAATACACCCATCATCACTATTCAAAAAATCCAGGTGATCGAGTAAATGGCCGGCGCCAGCCTCATTGATGGGCGCGGCCTTGCCGGCCGATTGCTTGAGGAGTTGCGGCCGCGCGTGGCCGACCTAAAGCGGCGCGGGGTCCAACCCGGCCTGGCCTTTGTGCGGGTCGGCGAAGATCCAGCCTCCAAGGTGTACGTCGGGAGGAAGGAAAAGGCCTGCCTCGAGCTGGGGATTGCCTCAGAAACGCAGGTTTTGCCGGCTGAAACACCCGAGGAGCAGCTACTCAAATTGGTGGACCAGCTTAATGCCAAGCGCGACCTTCATGGTATCCTGGTGCAAGCGCCGCTGCCTCCGCACATCGAAGCCACCCGCATCTATGCCCGTGTCTCCCCCAATAAGGATGTGGACGGGTTTAACCCGGTAAACATGGGCAAGCTGCTGCTGGGCGATCCGACTGGATTTGTGCCCTGCACGCCGGCGGGAATTCAGGAACTGCTGACGCGCAGCGGTGTGGAGTTACCCGGCGCCGACGTGGTCGTGTTGGGCCGGGGCAATATCGTCGGCAAACCGCTGGTGGCCTTGTTATGCCAGAAGAGCAAACACGCCAATGCCACCGTCACGCTCTGTCATTCAGCGACCCGCCACTTGGAAGCCCACTGCCGGCGCGCCGACATCCTGGTTGCGGCAATGGGCGTGCCGCATTTTGTTTCGGCGGCCATGGTTAAACCCGGAGCCGTGGTCGTCGATGTCGGAGTCAACCGCGTTGCTGACGCGGCGGCGAAGTCCGGTTCGCGCCTGGTGGGCGATGTTGATTTTGCGGCGGTACAGGCGGTCGCCGGCAAGCTCACGCCCAACCCCGGCGGGGTCGGACCGATGACCATCGCGTTGCTCATGCGTAATACAGTCCTGGCGGCCGAACGTGCCACCGCTTCCTGAACCTCCTCCATGCAAGCTACCCGGATTCTCCCTGACCTCCAGTGCTCGCTCCTCTGCGAAGAAATTCGCCAGGAGATCACGGGCAATTTCCTTTTGATTGGTGTCATTGACGCGATTCGACTGCCGCAACTGCCGATCGTCGCCTGGCGCTTGTGCCTGTTTAACCGCTGGACCGCCGGCTTGGGTCAGTTCACGGAAACCGTTCGGTTCATTGCGCCGGACCAAACCACTGTAATGCACAAAGGCGAGTGCAAATTCGCCTTGCCGGACGCGGCCGTCAACGCCACCACCTTCACCATCTTTGGCCAGGTTCAATTCAAGGTCGCCGGCACTTATTTTATCGAGGTGCTCGTGGATGATGTGATGAAACTGCGTTACCCCATTCCCGTGGTGGTGGCCCCGCCGCCCAAAGCCCCGCCAACCCGGCCAACTCCCCCAGCCGCGGCAGGGCCGGGCGCGTAGAGCGCGGAGCCAAATCGCCAGGCTTCCCAATAGAATCAGAACATCCCGCGCCCGTTCGGTTTCATGCTGCAGGCGAGGGAGGTAAACGCTCCCCAAAGCCTGCCGCTACTTCATCCGCTCGAAGGTTTTCTGCAGGATCTGCCAATCTTTGAGGCCAGCCACAGTTTGCCGGGCGCGACCGACCAACTCGGCTTCTTTCGCGTTCTTGGTGGCTTTATTGACGTTGTAAAAAATCCCGAAGTAGCCAGGGAATGGATCATCGGCCAAACGGTAGGCGGCAATTTCGTCCGTGACGTCGTGGTCGGCAGGAACGGTCTTAAAGACGCCGCCTTTGCGCGGGTTTGATGCGTCGAAAGCGCCTTCGTAAAACTCGACGCACTCGCTGAGGCACTCGATGAAGCTAAAGCCGTCATGGTCCATGGCCGCTTCCATCATTTGCAGGACGTGATTGGGATTGGTATGAGTGGTGCGGGCGACGAAGCTGGCGCCGGCGGCAATCGCCTGCTTCATGGGGTTGATAGGGTAATCCACCGCACCCCAGGTGTCGGTCTTGCTCTTGAAGCCAATCGGCGAGGTGGGCGAGGTCTGCTTTTTGGTCAGGCCATAGACCCAGTTGTCCATGACGACGCAGGTCATTTTGATGTTCTTGCGGGCGGTATGGTTGAAATGGTTGCCGCCGATGGAGAACATGTCGCCGTCGCCGCCGAAGGCGAATACGTGGAGGTCGGGACGGGCAAGGGAAATGCCGCTGGCGAAGGCCAGCGAGCGGCCATGAATATAATGGGCGCCGTAACCCTGGATGAAATAGGGGAACCGGCTGGAGCAACCGATGCCAGAGATGGTGGCGATTTTCTCCTGCCACAATTTGCGGCGCTCGATCAGTTTGAAATAAAGTGCCAGAACGGAAAAGTCGCCGCAACCCGGGCACCAGGTCGGGTGATCGGCTACCAGTTCTTTCTTGGTCAGCGGTTTGCGGTCGGTCGGAAGCCCGGGAGCCGGGCTGCCGTTGTTGGGGCGAGGGAGATCGACAGTTGGAGAACTCATAACAAAATTCCAGATTCGAACTTAGAGTGGCAGCGCGGATTACAATTTGCGGAGGCCAGTGGCGATATCCGCCCGGGCGCGGTCGAGAATTTCGCGCACTTTCCAGGTCAAGCCGTCGGTTTTGTTGATGCCGCGGATTTTGGGATCGCAAAAGCGGGCGCGCAGCAGGGCGGCAAATTGGCCGTAGCCGTACAGGCCCTCATCATTCATCTCGACGACGCGGATGGTATTAAACCCGGAGAAGATGTCCTCCAAGCCCGGGGGCAGCGGATTGATGTGGCGGAAATGCAAAGCGGACACGCTGTCCCCGGCTGCCCGGGCGCGGTCCACGGCTTCCTGGATCGGCCCGCGAGTGGAGCCCCAGCCGACCAGCAACACGTTACCCTCGGGCGGCCCATAAACTTTGGGTGTGGGCAAGGTCGCGGCCAGCGCCTGGAGTTTGCGACGTCGTTTGGCGGTCATCTGCATATGCAGCTTCGGCGCGCCGGTGGGATGGCCAAATTCATCGTGCTCGAGGCCGCCGGCAATCGGATAACGCCCGCTGAGAATGGGCGTGCCCGGCACTACGCGCGGTGTCACACCATCGGGCGACGAAAGATCATAGGGTTTATAATCCGCAACGGGCGCAAGATTCGGGGTAAGGTCCTGGCAGACTTTTTCGAGGTCGGGGACGGCAAAAGCCTCGATGCGCGTGGCGATCGCCTGGTCGCTGAGAATGAACACCGGCACGTTGTAACGGCGGGCGATGTTCACCGCCTCGATCGCGGTGTAAAAGCAATCCTCGACATCGGCGGGAGCAAGAACGACGCGGGGCGCGTCGCCGTGGCTGCCAAAACAGGCGAGCAAAAGATCCGATTGTTCAACCGAGGTGGGCATGCCGGTGGAGGGGCCGCCCCGCTGGACGTCAATGACCACCAGCGGATTTTCCGCCATGACCGCCCAGCCCAGCGACTCCATTTTCAAGGAAACGCCCGGGCCACTGGAGCCGGTGACGGCGATGCGCCCGGCGAAGCTGGCGCCGTTGGCCATCGAAATCGCGGCAATCTCATCCTCGCACTGCACGAAGCTGCCACCGTACTTGGGCAATTCGCGCCGCAGGATCTCCATCACATCCGACCAGGGCGTGATCGGGTACCCGGCGCCGAACCGGACGCCGGCAGCTATAATCCCGTAGGCGAGCGCATCGTTGCCGGTCATGACCACCTGCGGACGATCCTTGTGGTGGCTCTCGGCAAACTTAAACGTCTCGAGTACCTGGCCAAGCGAATGGGCATAGCCGGCATGGAAGGCGGCCAGCGCGTTGTTGACGACGCTGGCGTCCTTGCCGCCGAAACGTTCGCCGATGAGCTTCTCCAGCTTCGCCAGGTTCAAATCGAACATTTTGGCCAGCAAGCCCAAGGCATAAATGTTTTTGCCCTTATCTTTGGCCGTGCCGCCAATCGCTTCGACGGTCAAACTGGAGATGGCCACGCCGATGTGGTGATAGGTTGATTGCCACTCGGGCTTGGGCTCGACGTGATCGCTGTCATACAGCACAATCCCCCCTTTCTTCACCGAATCGATGTGGTCCTCGTAGGAATGTTGATAAAACGCCAGCAGGACATCGGCGTCATCACCGGCGCTGGCGACCTCGCCCGAGCCGATCCGCACCTGGAAAATGCTCGGCCCGCCGGAAATGGTCGAAGGAATGGTCATGAAGGTCATGACCTCCTGCTCGCTGCGGCCGGCTAATCGCGCGAGAAACCCGCCGATGGCCTGGATGCCATCCTGCGAGTTACCGGCGATGCGAATGACCGCTTCGTTGACGGTTGAAATTCTAGGCCCGGCGCCGCGCGCCTGGGGGGGTTCTACTGCGTCGCTCATGTTACATCTATTCTAAACCGCGTGTCGGAACCGGTTACCGGGTCCGGCGGCCAAGGTGGCGTTGGCGCGCTCGTACATGAGCGCCAATAACCGCTACCATCAAAATCTATCATGGAGGCCGTTTGTGTCAATTTCTAATGTTTGTGTTATTGCCTTGTGACATAGGAACTTGCGACAACGCAACTCACACATCATCAGGAGAGGTCGTAATAAAATTATTAATTCTAATTCCGCACACATCATGAATCAAACTCAACCTTCAGGCGGATGCCCTGGCAAGATAATATTTTATTGCATCGGCGACGCCGCGGCCGTGGGAGAGAGCGCTGACATAGCCGCCCTGGTGGCGGACCTGTATCTGGACAGGCGCAACCGCATTGGCGGGGGCGGCGAGGCACTGGGCGAATTTCTGGAAGAGCATGGGGAGATCATTAAGATGATCGCCGGCGGCAAAGATCTCGGCCGGTTGGACATTCAAGCGGTGGGACAGTTCCGCTAAGGCGGTGCCTTTGTTGTAATCGACGTGGCAGAAGCGGGAATAGACATCGTTGCGGACGACCGTCAAGCCCGGCATGGTGCGGCTGTACTGTTCCAGATACTGATGAATGACATCCATATCGCTGGTATTGGATGCGACGAGGCAAAACGGAGAGAAGGGATCTTCGTAAATATGGGCGTGGAAGCGCTCTTGAATCCACTTAATGATGCGGGGCAGGTCGGGGCGAATGGCAGCGAAGAGTTGCTTGTGAACCTGTGTGCAGCGGGTGTTCCAGGGTTCGACGCTGACGTATTGCGCCTGCTGGTGGCTGTAGATTTCCCGTTCCACGAGGATCAGGTAATCGGGTTCGACCTCGACACCCGCCCGAGCCAGGGCCTCCATGAGGCTGGCCATTTCCCGGCCGGTATTGATGACCCATTTGGCGCCGCGTTGTTGCAGATCGCCGAGGAGTTGCTGCAGCGATGCGGGAATAGGCGGGTTTTCGAACTCGGCAAAGAGCGTGCCGTCGAAGTCGGTGGAAATTAGCCTCAGGTTACTCATCGCGCTTTCCGTGGATCAAACGCGGGGCGCTCAGCCTTCCTTCTGGTGCACGATATGCTCCGGATGGCGCGCGCGGCTCAGAGCGGTGTCATAGGTGATCAGGCATTTGCAGTAGAGGTCGTACAGGCAATTGTCCATGAGGGTCATGCCTTCTTTGCGTCCGGTTTGAATGGTGTTTTCCAGGTGATGCAACTGATTTTCGCGGATCAGGTTACGCACGGCGCTATTGGCGACGATCAGCTCATAGGCCAACACGCGCCGCGTGCGATCAGCCGCCGGCAACAACTCCTGCGCGATGATGCCCTGCAGCGCATTGGCCAATTGCAGGATGATCTGCCGTTGCGCACTGCCCTCGAACACACCGACAATGCGTTCGAGGGCGTGCGACACGTTGGGCGAATGCATCGTCGCCAGAACCAGGTGCCCGGTTTCGGCGGCGGTGAGCGCCGTCGAGATGGCCTCGAAATCGCGCATTTCGCCCACAACAATCACATCGGGGTCCTGGCGCAAGACATGAATCAACGCGCGGTTGAACGAGCGAACATCGGTCAAGACTTCCTGCTGGACGACGATGGCGCGTTTGTTGGCGTGCACAAACTCAATCGGGTCCTCAATGGTGACAATCTTGCAGCGTCGCTCCGAATTGATCAGGTCCACCATGTAATTGAGGGTGGTGGTTTTCCCGGCGCCGGTGGGCCCGGTGATCAGCACCAGCCCATTGGATTTGCGGGCGAGCTCGTCAAGTTTCTCAGGCAGACCCAATTCTTCGCGTGTGGCGATCCGATCACCGCAAAACCGG
The DNA here is from genome assembly GCA_035934555.1 of Verrucomicrobiia bacterium. Taxonomy (GTDB): domain Bacteria; phylum Verrucomicrobiota; class Verrucomicrobiia; order Limisphaerales; family UBA8199; genus DASYXT01. Next base: position 15,389 of record DASYXT010000125.1, read on the forward strand.
AAACTCAGTTCCGGGTGCCCGTTGCGCCTGTAAAAGGTCGCACGCAGCCTGCCGCTGACCTGGTGGCGCAGAGAGATGCACAACTCCCATTCCTGATCGAGCTTGCGGCGTTGCTGCTCGTTGAGCAAAGAGAAAGCCATTTCTTCGACCTCGCCTTCGCTAAGGGCATCCTCATCGGCGAGGATGATCTCGCCGTTGACGCGGAAGGCCGGCGGGACCCCGGCAACCAAGTGCAAGTCCGAAGCATCAAATTCGGCAGCCGCTGTGAGCAGGCGGTCAAGCATCGGGGCACTCATGTGCTATACGGGTTACCCGAGGCTCGGCGGCTAAACCAGCCAAAAAAGGCGGCGGCACCACCCGCGCACGCGTGCCAGCAGGCCCGCGTGGCCCAGGTGGGCTAGCTCCTGGACGGCGGCCTGGCAGCGGGGATTGAGCTCGCGGGCTTGTTTGAGCGAGTGCCTGGCTGGACCGAGCAGCCCAACCGCCTGCTGGCAACGGCCCAGTTCGAGCCACAGCAGGAAATGAGCGGCGTTCAACTCCAGCGCCTGCTGCAGTAACTTCAGCGCCAGGGAGAATTGCTCATAAAACAGGCGAATGCGGGCCGCCAACCAGGCCACGAACCAATCTTTGGGCGCCAGCAGCAGGGCTTTTTGGAAACAATAATCCGCGCGCGTCTCGTGCCGCGCCAGCAACACATCGCCCCGGGCCAGCCAGATATAGGGCGTATCGCCGCGTTCCTCAATAGCGGCATCAGAAAAAGCCAGCGCCCCTTCCAAGTCGCCGCTGCGGCCCAGCGCTACCGCCTTGGCCGCGAGCAATTCCACCTCGTGGGGAAAACGTTCGAGGGCCTTGTCGGCCCAGAGGCGTGCTTCGCGAAATTCGCCCAGCTCAATGAGCATCCGCACCTGGCCGGCCCAGGCGGCGGTGTTATTGGGATTGAATTCGAGCACTTTGGAAAAGCGGCGCAGGGCGGCATCGAAATCGCCATTGGCAAAAGCGGCCTGGGCTTCGGCAAGATAGTGCGCCTCGTCCTTGGTAACGGGTTGGCGCTGCGACTGGTCGCTAAACTCGCCGTCAAACTCAAGGTTGTTGAACCGGCTCATACCAGGCTCATGCCTCGTTGAGAAGATGCTTGAATCTGGAGGCTAAGGAAAGAAGGAAATCGGCGAGCGAGCTCACTTGCGCTCACTTGGAATGCCGAGCAATCCCTTCAGTTTCCATCAGCGGCCCATTGCGCGCAGGCGCCACGACGAGGCTGGCATTGCGGGCTCGGCCGTGCGCCCAGGTGCGCTGGGCGGTGATCTGTTCAGACATAGTCTTGGCCAGCGGCACGGTTTGGCCCAATGCGGTCAGAATATGCGCAGAGGTCAGCTCGAGGTGCTCATAGAACGCGTCGAAGAGCGCGCTGATGACGGCTTGCTCAATCTCTGCGCCGCTGAAGTCCGGGCTGGCGGCCACCAGCGCGTGCAAATCGAACTGCTCGGGATCGCGCCGGCGTTTGGCCAAATGGATGCGGAAGATTTCCGCGCGCTCATCGGGCGCGGGCAGGTCCACGTAAAAAATTTCATCCAGCCGGCCCTTGCGCAGCAGCTCGGGCGGGAGCTGCGTGACCTCGTTGGCAGTGGCGACCACAAAGACCGGCGCGGTCTTTTCCGATAGCCAGGTCAGGAACGTGCCAAAAACGCGGGCCGTGGTTCCGCCGTCGGTCGCGCCGGAACTTTGGGAACCGGCAAACGCTTTGTCGATTTCGTCCACCCACAACACGGTCGGCGCAATGGATTCAGCGACGCCGATAGCGCGGCGGACGTTTTCCTCGGATGAACCGACGAGACTGCCGAACATGCGTCCCATATCAAAGCGCAGCAAGGGCAATTCCCAAAGGCGCGCGACGGCTTTCGCGCACAGGCTCTTGCCGCAGCCCTGCACGCCCAACAGCAGGATGCCTTTGGGAGCGGGCAGGCCGAAATCGCGCGCCGCGGGCGTGAAGGCCAGCGTGCGCTTGGTCAGCCAGTCCTTCAGCACATCCAAACCACCCACATCGGCGAAATCCTCGCAAGCAGCGTAGTACTCGAGCAAGCCGCTCTTGCGAATAATCTGCTGCTTTTCGGCGAACACGTCCTGAACGTGCGCGCCGCTCAGCCGCTGATCCTTGACGATGATTTTAGCAAAGACATTTTCCGCTTCGCCCAAAGTCAGCCCTAAAGCCGCTTGCAACAGGCGCTCGCGGTCGGCCAGCGCCAGATCCACCTGCACCTGCTTGAGTTCCTGCACTTCGGCGATGATTCTATCCAGCAACTCCGCCAGTTCTTCTTTGGCCGGCTGCGGGAAATTCACGACGGTGATTTCCTTGTCGAGTTCGGGGGGAATCTCCATCACCGGCGAGATGAGGACGATGGTTTTGAAGCTGTTCTTGAGGTTCAGCGCGATGTCTTTGAGCCGGCGAATGACCGCGAAGTTGCTGCGTGTGAGGAACGGGTGAAAATCCTTGAACAGGAAGATGGCGGGCTCGACCTGCTCGATGACCAGGTCCAGCGCCGCCAGGGGTTCTTTGGTGCCGGGATTGCGGCTTTTATGGGACTGGATCGAGACGCCGGCCGGAACAACGCCGGAACTGCAGGTCCATTCAAACACCTTCTTTTGCCGACGGGCTGCGATTTCCACCAGCACGTCCTGCACGCGCGTTTCCTCATTCGTGATGACATAGAGAATCGGGTAACGGGCCCGAATGAGGGTTTCGATCTCAGCCTGAAAACTCATAGAAAGCTTATTGGGGGGAGCCGAACCAGCGGCGCCACCAGGGGCGCGGCGGCGGGTTCCTGGCGAGCGAATCCTGTAGCCGCACGGCGATGGCCGGCGGCACAGGGGTGTGCAAGGCGTCATGCCGCAGCAGCTCTTCGACGCTGCCGAACTCGCGCGCGGCCGATTCTGTGTGCTGGCGCGCTTCGGTGTGCTGTTGCTCATCCGAAGTTTGTCGGGAAGAAAGTCGTTTGCGGTGGTTCATAAAAGGGGCTCAAGCGGTTTTTTGGAACAGCGCGGCGAAGGCTTTGCGCGCGCGGTGCAGCTTGCCGCGTACGGCATCAGCCGTTTGCTGGGTGAGTTGGCCCACCTGTTCATAGCTGAGCTGTTCGTCGGCGACCAGCAACAGAAGCAAGCGATACTCGGGCGGCAAGCCGTCGAGCGCTTTCTGAATGCGCTCGCCCAGCTCCTTGGTCTCGAGCACGCGCAGCGGGGAATCGGTCCGAGCGGCGGCGGTCTCGAACACGAAGTCATCCGCGTTGGACAGCATGTGGCGCTCGTTCCAGGATTGCTGGAGGTTGCGGCAGTGATTGATCGCAATCCGATACAGCCAGGTGCGCCAGGAGGATTCACCGCGGAACTGGTCCATCTTGCGGAAGGCCTTAAGGAAGACATCGTGGGTCGCATCCTCGGCTTTTTGGGGGTCGCTGAGCAGGCGCAGCGCCAGGTAGTAAATGGCGCGGCTGTGCTCCTGGTACAGGTCGGCAAAGACGGACGGGGCCAGGCCCGGCGGCCTGACGGCGGAACATTCCGGCATTGGCATCGGCTCACTCACATTCGCGCTCACCGGCAATTAGACCGGAAAACGACTGGAATGTCACGCGGAAGGGGACGGATGACCTTCCCTGGCTACTTTTCCAGGTTAAAGTCGATACGCGTTCGGGAGCCGGTCTGGCGGTTGCGGATTTCCATCGCTTCGAGCTGCCACACACCGTTGATCTTTTCGACCCGCTTCGGATCGAATTCCTTGAGTAACTTGCCGGCAAAATCATAGGCATCAGCGTGGACCACGATGATTTCGTCCGGCCGGTTGGCGGCAATCCAGGTGACCACGCGCGAATAGGCGCCCGGTGCAGGATGCGGGTTGGCGCTCTGGAGGACATCACAAAAGAGATTCTTTCGCATCTGCTTCTTCACAATCCGCTGCGCCGGCCAGTGCAGGAATTCGAGGCCCAGATCGGCCAGCCAAAAATCTGACTGAGCAAACGGAACCATGAGCTGATCGCCGGTGAGACTGCGGGCCTGGCGATTGGTGCCCAGCACCAGGCGGTACTGATTGGTCAGATCATAGTGCAGCACGGCAAATTCTTCGCCGCCGAAGGTTGGGGCTGGCGCGGCGACATATACGCTGGTCCAGTGGGTGGGAGCGACGGCGATATCGAACCGGGCGGAAATCGTGCGCTGCTGCCCCTGGGCATCGCGGATCGTCAGAGTGCCGGTGTTGGTGAGGCTTTGGTCGGGTTTCTGCGCCAGCAACCGGTCGAGCAATTCATGAGCTTGTCGTTCGCCTTCGGCGGGCGGAATCGGCGGGGGCGGGGCCAATTCGGACTTGGGCTGAGCGAAGGCGAGCAAGGTCAGCAACATAAATCCAAGTGCCGCAAAAAAACGTAAAGAATGCAAAGAAACAAACCGCGGCAGACGGGAAAGGCTGCTTTCCCGTTGTCCGTTTGCTTTTGTGCTCCCGCTTGCGGTTTGAATTTTCAGGCTTCCTTCCTCTCCCTGGCAGCGCACTCTGGCAGGCCTACTTATTCTGTAATGCCAACGGCAACAACTCAGAGATGTGTCGAATAAAGCGGGCTTCGAGCCTTTGCCGGACTTCCTCGGGAACTTCCGTCCAATCGGACCGGTTCTGGTCGGGCAGGATGACCTGCTTAAGGCCAAAGCGAGCGGCCGCCAGGACCTTCTCTTTGATACCGCCGACGCGCAACACGCGCCCACGCAAACTGATTTCACCGGTCATCGCCGTATCGGAGCGGACCCGGCGGTGAGTCAGCAAAGAGGCGAGGGCGGAAACCAGCGCCACGCCGGCGCTGGGGCCGTCCTTGGGTGTGGCGCCGGCAGGGACATGGATGTGAATGTCGAACTTGGCGTAATCGTTGAAATCGATGCCCAGGAGGCCGGCCTGGCTGCGCAGATAGCTGACGGCCGTTTGCGCGCTTTCTTTCATGACGTCCCCCAGCGACCCGGTCAGCAGCAGATTGCCCTTGCCCGGCATGCGCGTCGCCTCGACAAACATTACCTCGCCGCCCACGGGCGTCCAACCCAGGCCGGTGGCGATTCCGTATTCCTTGATCCGCTCGGCGGTTTCATTCATGAACCGCGCGGCGCCGAGAAATTCCTGCAAACTCTCCGGCTTGAGAGTGAGCGGTTTGGGAATATGGCCGTTGCTGAGGATGCGGCGGGTGGCTTTGCGGGTAAGCGCGGCGATTTCGCGTTCGAGTTGGCGCACGCCTGCCTCGCGCGTGTAATCATGGATGAGCCGGCGCAGGGCGGTGTCGGTGAACCGGACCTCGGCGCGGGCCAGGCCGTGTTCTTCAAGCTGGCGCGGCACGAGATACCGTTTAGCAATCTCCAGCTTCTCAGTCTCCGTATAACTGGGCAGCTCGATTACCTCGAGCCGGTCGCGCAAAGCCGGGTGGATCGGTTCCAGCCAATTCGCCGTCGTGATGAACAGCACGCGCGACAGATCAAAGGGGATGTCCAGATAATGATCGGTAAAAGTGTTGTTCTGAGCCGGGTCGAGCACCTCAAGCAGCGCCGCTGCCGGGTCGCCACGAAAATCAGCGCCGACCTTGTCGAGCTCGTCCAAGAGGATGACCGGATTGCGGCTTTCCGCGCGGCGCAAGCTTTGAATGATGCGGCCGGGCAACGCGCCGACGTAGGTGCGGCGGTGCCCGCGGATTTCCGCCTCGTCGCGCATGCCACCGAGGGAAATGCGCACAAATTTGCGCCCCAAGGCATCCGCCACGCTGCGGCCCAGGGAAGTCTTGCCAACGCCTGGGGGGCCGACCAGGCAAAGGATGGGCCCTTTAATCTGTTTGCGACGTTTTATGACCGCCAGGAATTCCAACAACCGATCTTTGACCTTGGACAGGCCGAAATGCTGCTCGTTGAGGATGCGCTCCGCCTCGATCAGATCAATCTTATCTTCGGTTTCTTTGGACCAGGGCAAGCTGAGAATCCAATCCAGGTAGTGCCGGGTCACGGCATATTCGGCGGCCGCGGGGGGCATTTGCTGCAGGCGGTCCAGTTCCTGGGTGGCGACCTGGCGCGCCTCGGCCGGCATGGGCGTTTGCTCGATGCGTTCGCGCAACGCCCGCACATCGCTCGCGTTGGGGTCGGATTCGCCCAACTCGCGCTGGATCGCGCGCATTTGTTCGCGTAGAAAGAAATCGCGCTGGGTCTTGGAAATGGAGGTGGCGACCTCGGTTTGGATTTTGGAGCTCAGTGTCAGGACCTCATGCTCGCGATTGAGCATGGGCAGCAGGCGGGTCAGGCGCTCGCGCACCGAGGCGGTCTCGAGCAGCTTCTGGCGCTCTTCCAGGCCGAGGTTCAGATTGACGGCGATCAAGTCGGCGAAGTGTCCGGGGTTTTCGGTGTTCAGCGCGGCGATCTTGATCTGCTCGGAAAGCGCGGGCGAGAGCCGAATGATTTCCTGGAACTGGCTTTGGGCGTTGCGCATCATCGCCGTCAGTTCAACCGAATCCTCAGTGACATCCTTGATCAACTCGAACCGGGCGTTCAGATAAGGGTCGGTAGAAACGTAGTTGCGGACCTGGATGCGCCAGAGACCTTCGACCAACACGCGCACGGTGTTGTCAGGAAATTTCAGCATCTTCAACACGCGGGCGGCACAGCCGACCTCGTGCATTTCGTGCGGGAGTGGATTTTCGGCCTCGGCATTGCGTTGGAGAGCGACACCCAGGAGCCGGTCGCCGGCGACAACATCATCAATCAGTTTGGTGCTTTGCGTCGTTTCGACCAACAGCGGCGCCACCATGCCCGGAAAAATGACAATATCCGACAGCCCCAGAATCGGCAGCGTCTCTGGGAGGGCACTGGAGGAGACACGCGGCGGCGCTTCCGGGCTTCCGGCGGCGCCGAGGATGCTAATGAACTCGGTGTCGGGCGAAGTCATATCGCGACAATCAGCAGATTAGATGCCCGCCGCCCGGAAAAGGTTCAGATGAGTTTTGAATTCCCCTCGGCAACTGGCACCTTGGTGTTTTTGGCCGACCGCACCGCCAGGGGCACGTCTATGCGCAAAAAGCCATTCAGGTAGGCCGCTTTGGCCTGGCTCAGGTCATAAGCCGGCGGCACTTCCAGCACGCTTTCAAACGGGCCGTAATTGATTTCCATGACCAGGAAAGAGCATTTGGCGGCGCGGCAGCCATCAGGACGGTTGCCGCTGATGCGCAGGCGATTGCCTTCGACCGTGATTTCGAGATGCTCGCTGCGCATCCCGGATAGTTCCACCTTAACCACCAGACCGTTGTCGGTGATATAGACGTCGGTATTAGGAACCCAGTGCGCCTTGGCGCTGTCGCGCCCCGTGCCGACTGAGCGGGTCACGAAATGCGCGGATGAACTGACTTTGCACATGGCCATTTCAGCGAGAGTATATTTAACCTAGCCCTTGCGCTGACGCAAGGTCGTCATGTCATTTTCACCAGCACCTCGGGCCGCTGCCCTTTGCGAGCCCGAAAAACGATCGACCCCCGCGGGGCCTCATGCGTCGCGCCGCAGCCACAGTGCGTCTGGCGTTCGAAGCTGAAGCGGGGGCGCCGAACTTTTGCCCGCAACAATAAGAAAGCCGTGGCGGCGACAATCGCCAGTGAAACCAACTGCTGCCAATCCATAAGACGAACATACCCCCAAAACGCGTCTGCGCAATAGATGAATTGACACGACCGTCATGGGCAAGACCGGCGGGCCTGTCAGATTTTGTTCGCGGTCAGCCAAAATGAGTTGTAGAAGGATCCTGAATACTGCGTGCCGGGATGGACTTGGCAGTAGCGCCGGAGGGCCGCTATCGCTAGTATCCGCGCGCCCTGATTGCCCTGGGCGGCGTTCCTGGAACGCCACGGCAGGCCAACAGGCGCCCGAACCGAACTGAATTGAACCGGAATTGGACATTGAAATTATGAGCTCGATTACACAAGCGCTCGGCGATAAGGCCGAATATCTGTTGAACTTCAAAAACCCGAAAATCAGCCGGGACCGGCTGCACTTGCCCGGTCCGGACGTCGTGGACCGCCTCTACGCGGTAAGCGATCGCAATAACCGTGTGCTGGTGAACCTGCAACGGATGGTGAACCATGGCCGGCTGGGGGGAACCGGTTACCTTTCGATCCTGCCGGTGGACCAGGGCATCGAACATTCGGCAGGCGCCAGCTTTGCCAAGAACCCCGACTATTTCGATCCGGAAAATATCGTCAAGCTGGCGATGGAAGGCGGATGCAATGCGGTGGCATCGACCTTCGGGGTGCTGGGCAGCGTCGCGCGCAAGTACGCCCACAAGATTCCGTTTCTGGTGAAGATCAACCATAACGAGCTGATGACGTATCCGAACAAGTTCGACCAAATCCTGTTCGGCACGCTGAAGGAAGCGGCCGATATGGGCGCGGCGGCCGTCGGGGCGACGATCTATTTCGGTTCGGACCAGAGCGGGCGGCAAATTGTCGAGATCGCACAGGCCTTTGCGATGGCCCACGAACTGGGCCTGGCGACGGTGCTGTGGTGCTACTTGCGCAACAACGCCTTCAAGAAGGACAAAGATTATCATGTCTCGGCGGACTTGACCGGCCAGGCGAATCATCTCGGGGTGACCATCCAGGCGGACATCATCAAACAGAAACTCCCTGAGAACAACGGCGGGTTTAAGGCATTGAACGTGCCTGGGACCAGTTATGGCAAGTACGACGAACGCATCTACACTGAGTTGACCAGCGATCACCCGATTGATCTCTGCCGCTACCAGGTGGCCAACTGTTACATGGGCCGGGCGGGTTTGATCAACAGCGGCGGCGAATCCAAAGGCGCGGCGGACCTGCAAAGCGCGGTGACCACGGCCGTCATCAACAAACGCGCCGGGGGCATGGGCCTGATCTCGGGGCGCAAAGCTTTTCAACGGCCGATGAAAGAAGGCGTTGGTTTGCTGAATGCCATTCAGGATGTGTACTTGAACAAAGAGGTTACGATTGCCTGATGTATGCTACCTTGATCGGGTATGCCGCTGGATACAACGACTGCCCGGCGACGGGAATTAGTAATTCAGTTTTCCATCTTCACGCCCAACCGGCTGGGCCGGTTGCACGACCTGGTCCGGTTATTCGGCGCCCATGACGTGCATGTGCTGGCCCTGATGGTGCTGGACACCACCGACAGCGCCATTATCAGGCTGGTGGTCGATGACCCGGACCGCGCGCGCGAGTTGCTGGTTAAGGGAGAATTTCCCTTTTCGGAGAGCGCGCTGGTGGTGGTGGAGGTGATCTCGACGGAGTTGAGCCGGCTGATGTCGGTCCTGCTCGAGGCGGAGTTGAACATTAATTACCTGTACTCGTTCATTCCGCACACGGAGGGCAAAGCGCTTCTTGGCCTGAGCATGGAGGACAATGAAATGGCGGAGCAGGCGCTGCGGCAGCACCAGTTCCGCACGTTAAGGCAAGCAGACATCTCGCGTTAAAGACAGCCGAGCGCGGACATTCCTGTCCGCAGCAATCTGTTACGCGATAAATTCCCGGTAAATCCGAGCCGCGCTTGCGTTCGGAACTTGCTGCGGACAGGAATGTCCGCGCTCCGCTTACGACAAGTTTTTTGTCTTGGCTTTGCCCTGGCCCGCCCGCATCCTGCCGCCGCCATGGAACGGCAGCAGGCTCAGGCTCTTCTCCAACAAATGCTCGGCGCGGGAACCGATTTCCGCGATGGACAATGGGAGGCAATCGATTTGACGGCTAACCGCCGGCAGAGATCGCTGGTCGTGCAGCGGACCGGTTGGGGTAAGAGCATCGTCTATTTTCAATCATCTTTTAATTCAGCCGTATGGAGATTCGAGATTTTTTGAGTGATGACGGCCAGGTCGTGCTGGCGCTTTGTTCGGCGTTTGGCTCGGCGGCGTCTGAGCTCGAACCGTTGCGATTATCCGAGTGGAATCAACTGGCACGGCAAATCGAGGGCTCCTCGTTGAAGACACCGGCGGCGCTGCACGGCCTGGGCAGCGAATCATTGCTCAAGGAGCTGGCCATTGCACCCGAACTCGCCGAACGCATCGGCCGTTTGCTCGAACGTTCGGCCCGGCTCGCGCTGGAGCTGGAAAGTCTCTTTGCCAAAGGAATGTGGGCGGTGACCAAAGTGGACGAGGGCTATCCGCCGCGTTTGCGGCAGAAGCTGAGGCATCAGGCGCCGTCGGTGCTGTTCGGGGCCGGCGACCTCAGCCGCGCTCGGCAGGGTGGCGTCGCGGTCGTCGGCTCGCGCAATATTGACGAGCCGGGCATCGCCTTTGCCCGCGCAGTTGGGCGTCGGGCGGCCCTGGATAAAATGGCCGTGATTTCGGGTGGCGCGAAAGGTTCCGACCGTCTGGCGATGACTGGCGCGTTGGAGGCGGAGGGCGTTGTGGTCGGGGTGTTGGCCGATAGTTTAGAACGCACGATTCGTCAACCTGATGTGCGAGACCTGGTGCTCGAAGGCCGCCTGACATTGCTGACGCCCTATGTGCCAACGGCAGGCTTTTCCATCGGCGGCGCAATGGGGCGCAACAAGATCATTTATGGTCTGGCGGAGTGTGCTGTCGTTGTGAGCAGCGATTTTGAAACCGGCGGTACCTGGGCAGGAGCGGTTGAAGCGCTGAAAGCCGGCTGGTGCCCGGTGTTCGTGCGTGAGTCCGAACATGCGCCGCAAGGAAACCGGGAGCTGCTCAAGGTCGGCGCAACCGCTTTGCCTGAGCATCTGGCCGGTGAGCTCGAAGGCTTCGCGGCCTGGCTGCGGCGCAACGGCAAGACCAGGCCGATTGAGCAGGATCTCTTTAGCCGCTGACCTCTGCTCTCTCACTTCTGACTCTGACCTCTGCTACCGATAAATAAGAGGGGAGAGGACGTTGCCATCCTCTCCCCTGTGATCTGCAAAAGTTTTACTTCGTTTCTTTTTCTTCCTGCTTGGCCTCGTCGGCAGCATCGAACGCATGCTGCAGCGCAACCAGGTCCTCGCCGGGCTTGAGCGCATCCAATATGGCCTGCTCGGCCTTGAGCTGTTCAGGCGAGTAGTTGGCGGCTTTGACCGACAGGCCGATGCGGCGATCGCTCTTGTCGATCTTGATCACACGCGCGGTGACCTCCTGGCCAACCTTCAGCACGTTCTTGATCTTATCGACGCGCTCCTCGCTGATTTGCGAGATGTGGACCAGCCCGTCGATGTCGTGCTTGAGGCCGACAAACGCGCCGAAGCTCGCCAGCTTGGTTACATTGCCAGTAACCAGGTCGCCGACTTTGTAAAGCTGGTCGATGTTCTCCCAGGGATCCTGAGCGAGCTGTTTCAAGCCCACCGCGATGCGCTGATTGGCTTTGTCCACTTCCAGCACCACCGCCTCGACTTCCTCCCCCTTCTTGAGCACTTCGGAAGGGTGATTGATCTTGCGCGTCCAGGAAATGTCCGAGACGTGAATCATGCCGTCCAAACCTTCTTCCAGTTCGATAAAGGCGCCGTAGCTGGTGAGGTTGCGAATCTTGCCTTTGACCTTGGTGCCCGGGGGGTACTTCTCCTGGGCACGGTCCCACGGATTGGTTTCGAGCTGGCGCAGGCCCAGCGAGATTTTCTGCTCCTCGCGGTTGATGCCCAGCACCTGAGCCTCGATTTCCTGGTCCTGCTTGAGCATGTCGGAAGGCTTGGCGACCCGTTTGGTCCAGGATAATTCGGTGACGTGCACCAAACCCTCGACACCGGGTTCCAGTTCGACAAAGGCGCCGTAGGGCACCAGGTTAACCACTTTGCCTTTGACCTTCGCGCCGACCGGGTACTTCTGCTCGATGCTATCCCAGGGGTTGGCGAGCTTCTGTTTGAGGCCCAGGCTGACCCGTTCCTTCTCGCGGTTGATGTCCAGCACGACGACGTCAACATCCTGCCCAACCTTGAGCAACTCGGAAGGATGGCCGATGCGGCCCCAGCTCATATCGGTGATATGCAGCAGGCCGTCGATGCCGTTGAGGTCGATGAACGCGCCGAAATCGGTGATGTTCTTGACCGTGCCCTTGCGGATATCGCCCGGGGTCATTTCGGCGAGCAGTTTCTGGCGGCGTTCGAGCCGTTCCTGCTCGATGAGTTCGCGCCGCGACAACACGACGTTCTGCCGCTCCTGGTTGATCTTGACGACCTTGAAATCGTAGGTGTTGCCGACGTACTGCGCGAGGTTCTTGGGCGTGGTGACGTCGATCTGGGAGGCCGGCAGGAACGCTTCGACGCCGATATTGACCAGCAGGCCGCCTTTGACGATGGCCTTGACCTTGCCGCCAATCGTGCCGCCTTCATTGCAGATGGTCAGGATACGTTCCCAGTTCTTCTTGAATTCGGCTTTTTCCTTCGACAGCACGACCATGCCGTCTTTGTCTTCGAGTTTCTCGATGAGCACGTCAATTTCATCGCTGACTTTGACGGTTTTGAGGTCCTCGAATTCGGAGCCGGAGATGACTCCTTCGCTTTTGTATCCGATGTCCACCAGGACTTCTTTGGGGCGGACTTCGATGATAGTGCCTTTGACGATGTTGCCAGCGGCAAAGGGCAGTGTGCCCGTTTGCTTCATGGCCTCTTCCATTGTTAGCATAATAGACGAACCAACGATTTACCTTTCGATGAACCTAGGGGAGGCAGGGACAGCGCGGGGGCTTTCCGAGCTCCATTGCCTAACGGACCAGACGTTGCTGGGGCAACGGAGGTTGAGGGTTAGGTTCTACGTTAACTTCACTTTCTCAGCCTTAGTGGGCATCCGTACACACGGAGCCCAGGCAAGCCAGAACATAGCCATCTGCCCGCCCAAAGCAAGCGGTTTTTCCGCTCGACCGTCGCGGAGGGTGCAGGACAAAATAGTTACCGGGAGGGCTATTCTCAGGCGGCTTTTGGCAAGGGTTTGCGATATTGTTCCCAAAACAGGCCGAAGTGGCGGTTCTCCAGGAGACAGCGAATGTCTAGGACATTCTGTGCGCCGGTGA